>NZ_LSLK01000069.1 GCF_002257705.1 Sporomusa silvacetica DSM 10669 | reverse complement strand
GGACAAGCTTCGGTTCCGTGCTTTAGCCCCGGACATCTTCGGCGCACAATCTCTCGACCAGTGAGCTATTACGCACTCTTTAAATGGTGGCTGCTTCTAAGCCAACATCCTGGTTGTTTCGGAAATTCCACATCCTTTGCCACTTAGCACGGCATTGGGGACCTTAGCTGATGGTCTGGGCTGTTTCCCTTTTGACTACGGATCTTATCACTCGCAGTCTGACTCCCAGGTTAAAGTATATCCATTCGTAGTTTGACAAGGTTCAGTAATCTATAAGACCCCTAGCCCTATCAGTGCTCTACCGTCTATACTCATTACCTGAGGCTAGCCCTAAAGCTATTTCGGGGAGAACCAGCTATCTCCGCGTTCGATTGGCATTTCACCCCTATCCACAACTCATCCCAAAGCTTTTCAACGCTCACGGGTTCGGTCCTCCACGCATTTTTACCTGCGCTTCAACCTGGCCATGGATAGATCACTGCGGTTTCGGGTCTACAATAACTAACTATCGCCCTATTTAGACTCGCTTTCGCTTCGGCTCCGTGTTTTCCACTTAACCTCGCTAGTTACTGTAACTCGCCGGTTCATTCTTCAATAGGCACGCCGTCGACCACATAAGGGTCTTCGACTGCTTGTAGACATACGGTTTCAGGTTCTCTTTCACTCCCCTCCCGGGGTGCTTTTCACCTTTCCCTCACGGTACTATGCGCTATCGGTCGCCAAGGAGTATTTTGCCTTGGAGGGTGGTCCCCCCTGCTTCCCACAGGGTTCCTCGTGTCCCGTGGTACTCTGGATTCTGACCCTCAAACTCTGCTTTTCGCTTACAGGGCTGTTACCTTCTGTGGCCTACCTTTCCAGGTAGTTCGACTAAGCCTGGTTTGATTGTTGTCAGTCCTCAACCCCAAAGAGCAAAGCTCTCTGGTTTGGGCTCTTCCCCGTTCGCTCGCCGCTACTTAGGGAATCTCAATTGATTACTTTTCCTCCGGGTACTTAGATGTTTCAGTTCCCCGGGTGCCCTCCTAACATAAGTTAGGTGACGGTGCATTACCACCGCCGGGTTCCCCCATTCGGAAATCCAGGAGTCAAAGCTTGCTTGCAGCTCTTCCTGGCATATCGGAGCTTACCCCGTCCTTCGTCGGCTCTTGGCGCCTAGGCATCCGCCGTATGCCCTTATTAACTTGACTTAGCTGCAACTGTCTATAAGCCGCCATCTGCTTCGTTGGTCCTCAGACGTTTTGCTTGCGTACGCTAGTACGCGGCGCGGCAACGTCTTCCGGTCCGCCTCGCAGCTGACACCTTCTAGCCAGTTTCGCCTGCCTTAAACTTTGCTTACGCTAATTTAAGGACTTTTTTAGAATCCTAATTGCGCTTCGTTAAGTTACTTCACATATTTGCATATGAGAGGTAATTTTACTTTGCTTTCTTCTGTGCAGTTTTCAAGGAACACTTTCTCGACTTTCGATTTACGATTTTAGACTTTCGATAATTTATCGAAGGTCGTATGTCGAACGTCGACTGTCGAGACGAACCAGCAACTTCCTAATCTCCCAGGCCGTTTCCAACCAAGTACCTTCGGCGTTTGTGGGCTTAACTACTGTGTTCGGTATGGGAACAGGTGGAGCCCCACAGCTATCGTCACTGGATTATATGGTGGAGACGAGCGGGATCGAACCGCTGACCCCCTGCTTGCAAGGCAGGTGCTCTCCCAGCTGAGCTACGCCCCCAGAATCGATATTAGACTTTCGACTTACGATCTTCGATGACTTGACTAATGTCGCATATCGAACATCGAATGTCGAATATGGTGGGCCTAAGTGGACTTGAACCACTGGCCTCACGCTTATCAGGCGTGCGCTCTAACCAGCTGAGCTATAGGCCCATTAAGGATCTACTATGTTATCATAGTTACTCATGTATTTCAATAAGTAAGTTTTGGCAACTTGCATTCCCTCAAAACTAAACAATGTAAGTGATACTACAGCGAGCACATAAGCTCCGTCTAGTATCGTAATGCTTGCCAAATGTACCGACCTGGAAGTAGTTCAGTTGTTACACTGAACGGTTCTCCCTAGAAAGGAGGTGATCCAGCCGCACCTTCCGATACGGCTACCTTGTTACGACTTCACCCCAATCATCGGCCCCACCTTAGACGGCTAGTTCCATTGCTGGTTACCCCACCGGCTTCGGGTGTTGTCAACTTTCGTGGTGTGACGGGCGGTGTGTACAAGGCCCGGGAACGTATTCACCGCAGTATGCTGACCTGCGATTACTAGCGATTCCGACTTCACGGAGGCGAGTTGCAGCCTCCGATCCGAACTGAGAGCTTGTTTATGCGTTTGGCTTACCCTCGCGGGCTTGCTTCGCTTTGTTTAAGCCCATTGTAGTACGTGTGTAGCCCAGGACATAAGGGGCATGATGACTTGACGTCATCCCCGCCTTCCTCCGCATTGTCTGCGGCAGTCTCCCTTGAGTTCCC
>NZ_LSLK01000068.1 GCF_002257705.1 Sporomusa silvacetica DSM 10669 | reverse complement strand
GGGAACTCAAGGGAGACTGCCGCAGACAATGCGGAGGAAGGCGGGGATGACGTCAAGTCATCATGCCCCTTATGTCCTGGGCTACACACGTACTACAATGGGCTTAAACAAAGCGAAGCAAGCTCGCGAGGGTAAGCAAAACGCATAAACAAGCTCTCAGTTCGGATCGGAGGCTGCAACTCGCCTCCGTGAAGTCGGAATCGCTAGTAATCGCAGGTCAGCATACTGCGGTGAATACGTTCCCGGGCCTTGTACACACCGCCCGTCACACCACGAAAGTTGACAACACCCGAAGCCGGTGGGGTAACCAGTTCGACATTGGATTTTCGACAATCGACGTTCGAAAAAGAACACGAAGATCGAAAGTCGAAGGTCGAATGTTGAACTGGGGCTAGCCGTCTAAGGTGGGGCCGATGATTGGGGTGAAGTCGTAACAAGGTAGCCGTATCGGAAGGTGCGGCTGGATCACCTCCTTTCTAGGGAGAACCGTTCGAGGTAACACTCGAACTACTTCCAGGTCGGTACATTTGGCAGATGATAACTCTTACATTGTTTGGTTTTGAGGGAATGCAAATTACCAGAAGTTACTTGTTGAAATAAACCAGTGGCTATGGTAACATAGATATTCCTGAGAACAAAATATCCAGTTACGATAGCTGTGGGGCCCTATCTGTTCCCATACCGAACACAGTAATTAAGCCCACAAACGCCGAAGGTACTTGGTTGGAAACGGCCTGGGAGATTAGGAAGTTGCTGGTTGATTAAAACACCTACTATATGTTGTAGGTGTTTTTTATTGCTGTAACGCTTAGACCGTTCAGAGTGCCTCAGGTGCAAGGCGGAGCGAGGATGTCGCCGTAGTCGTACTGGAAGTACGTCGGAGGGGACGCCCGCAGTGACAACGAAGCAGATGGGGTATGGACGGTCGTAGTAGCCGAAGGTACTTGGTTGGAGTGGCCTGGGAGATTAGGAAAAGCTCTAGCTTCCCAAGCTAGCTACGAGGGTTCGATTCCCTTCACCCGCTCCAGAACCTCCCCATTATTTACTGAGTAAGTAATGGGGAGTTCTATATCTATGATTTTTAACAAGGATTATGTAGCGGAAGATGCGAAGAAAGATCGATCACTTGGTTCGACAGCCTGATAGAAATTTATCTACAACATAGAGAGAGGTTGGTTATTGCAAATGGATAATTTGTGGAAATAAAATGGACGTAGTGGTAAAATTATACTGCAAGGCAAAAATACAGTATAATGTAATGATTTGGCTACAAATAAGTTTTAGCGTGGAATCTCTGTAATAATTAATGGGGGTATTTATATGACAGCTACAACTAACAAACTAGTAATTATTGGAGTAGGGCATGTAGGGTCTCAAGTTTTGACAACTGCCGTCGCTCATCAAATCGCATCAGAGATTGCTCTGATTGATATTGAAGAAGGAAGGGCCATTGGTGAAGCATTAGACGCTGATCATGCTACTCCTTTTGACTATAACGCGAACATTAACGTACATAAAGGCACCTACGAGGACTGTGCCGATGCTAAGGTAATAATTATGTGTGCAGGACCTAGTATCATGCCGGGGGAAAATTTGGATCGTCTTGTTTTGGCTGGTCGCAACGCGGAAACTGTTAAAGACGTTATGAGCCAAATTATTAAATACACTAAAGATGCTGTAATTATTTTTATTACCAATCCTCTTGATATTACGACCTACTATGCTGCAAATCACTTCGGTTATCCCAAGGGGAAATTATTTGGCACAGGTACAACGCTTGAAACAGCTCGCCTAAAACGAATTATTGCAGATCGTTACAATGTAGCACCTACCGGTGTACAAGCTTTTATGTTAGGTGAACATGGAAATTCTGCTTTTCCGGCGTGGAGTATGGTAAATATCGGTGGCATTCCGGTAACCCAATTGGATCAATATTTTGGCATTGAAACACCACTTGATAAAGGAGCTATTGGTAAACAAGTTGTGCAAGTTGCTTACGATGTACTAAACGGTAAAGGCTGGACTAATACGGGTATTGCCATGGGCGCTGTTCGTCTTGCCAAAGCAGTTATGTATGATGAACGTTTTGTGGGGCCAGTTTCTGTTACCTTTGAAGGTGAATATGGCATTACTGAAAAAGTATCGCTCAGTATTCCTTGCGTTATTGGCAAAAATGGTGTTGAAAAAAGACTTCCTTTGAATTTACCGGAAGAAGAAGTTAATAACCTAAAGAATTGTGCAAAAACAGTTCGTGCTGTTTTGGATTCTATTAATATTGAATAATTTGAATATTTGAATGCACTAAGGCGATTAGGAACCAATGAAAAGCCTTAAGAGGCCAAGATTAGAATTAATAACCTGCCCGCATCACAGAGCGTTGCATAATTAACATTGGAGGCCACTTAAAAATTATATTTTACACTTTTGGGGGCTTAATATGATTGGTTTACTACATTTGTTTATTCCTTACTAATTTTAGATAATTGTTTGAGCGGTGATACAGTGGAAATCGTATGTTTATATATGACCTGTTGTTTTCCCTCATTTTCTATGATAACAGTGAAAGTATCGAATCCCTTGACGATACCTTTTACCGGAAGTCCATTCACTAAATGAATAATAACGGGGATATTCTCCTTTTTTGCTTGATTCAAAAAGTTGTCTTGTAAATTCAGTTTTACCTTTTGCGTAGATGCTGAAGTTGTGCTAGCGTTAGGATTAGTATTCATAATAACCTCCCCAAGAGTCTTACAACAATAGTTGATAAAGGTTACTTCGTTATTTAACCATAAGTTACCTTTAAGATATTTAAATATTTATTGATACTATTTTATGGGTTGATTTCTTGATGGTTAGCCAGCAAATTAAGATGCAGGATAAAATTAACGGGCAATAGAAATAACCATAGTTTACATCTTTTCGATCGGCTCATCAATAAGTTTATAGTGAGCATCAAAATCTTCCAAAGGTGTTTTTGGTTTAGTAATCAAATTTGAATTATTAGAATGAATACTTTTTTCTTTATTTTCTTGTTACAGGATAAATTTACTCCAGTTAGTGGAACCTTGGTAATGAGAGGAATATGGCGTAACGACAAAATAATTAGGAGGCAGCAAAATGGACAAAATGAATGTAGAAAGTCAGAACGTCAGCTATAAGCAAATTACCGATAAACAGTCGCAAAGAGTACTGAGCTATGGTGATACCATCATGTCGGTGGAAAACCTGTTTAAAAAAGGCGGCGTTGGCGCGCCCCACAAGCATGCGGATCATGAGCAAGTTTCTTACATCACCAAAGGCAGTTTCGAAATAATACTTGGAGACGAGAAAAAAATTCTCAAACAGGGAGATAGTTTTTACGCTGGTAAAAACATGTTGCATGGTGTAGCAGCACTCGAAGAAGACTCGGTAATTATCGACATTTTTACTCCCATCCGCCAAGACTTTTTGTCATAGATGAAATGAACAAATTAAAGGGGCTTTCTGCGTCTTGAATTTGCGAAAGGAAGGGTATAAAATATGAAAGCAATGATAATTCGTAAATACGGGGGTCCTGAAGTATTTGAGTTAGCGGACGTAGTCAATCCCGAGCTTCGAGAGGGCTATGTATTGATAAAAGTTGTGGCAAGCAGTGTTAACCCACTTGAGTCGAAAATTCGCTCTGGATTGGCTGCAAATATAGGGCCAGTGCTGCCTGCCATATTGAATGCCGACGTCTCAGGTGAGATTGTAGCTGTTGGCGCTGGAACTGACCCTTGGAAAGTGGGGGATCAGGTATTTGGCTGTACCGGTGGGGTTGGTCAATTGCAGGGGGCATTGGCAGAATATATGTTAGCTGATGCTCGATTAATAGCCAAAAAACCAGAAAATATCGATCACTTTATGGCAGCTTTATTTCCGCTAGTCACGATAACTGCCTGGGAAGGAATTGTAGAAAAGTCCTTAGCGAAACCGGGAGAAAAACTTTTAATACATGGTGCTGCGGGGGGCGTAGGTCATATCGCAGTGCAATTGGCGAAACAGCAAGGGGCTATTGTTTACGGTACTGTCACGAACCCAGAAAAAGTTGCTATCACAAAAGAATATGGTGCGGATTATGTAATTGTGGCTAATGATGAATCAGTTGAAAGTTATGTGGCTAAATTTACCGACGGTAAGGGATTTGATGCAGTTTTCGATACAGTGGGAGGAAATAATCTGATTCATAGTTTCGATGCTGTCAAACTCAAGGGTACGGTTTGTACTACCAACGCTAGAGCCACGCTTAACATAGGAACGATGCATTCAAAAGCTATTACCCTTCACGCATTGTTGATGACCGCACCCATGCTATTTGATATTGAGCGGGAGCGTCATGGAATAATCTTAGACCAGGCGAGAAAATTAATTGAACAAGGAAGTTTACGCATTCTGCAGGATCCACAAAAATTTGCCTTCACTGATATCAGTAAAGCCCACGAGTATCTTGAGTCAGGAAAGGCAACTGGCAAAATATCATTGGTCAATTCATTTTGCTAAGCTTCTATTATATGAGGCTTTTTAGAAGGCTTTGTTGACTGAAACTTGGAGTTGGAGCAATTTAAAATTTGCTTAAAAAGCAGGGTTGATTTATAATACTAGTAATCTTGATAGAGCCGAAATAGGCCGATTTCAAAGAGTGTCTGGGTGCGGATAAAATTTAATATGTTTGTTTTATATTCGCTTAGACGTTGTCTAAACGATTTTTTTCTAGCCGGAGGTAAATAATACTTGCCTGCGATCCGCCGACCTTCATGGGTTTGTCGGGTTGAACCAGTAGGGGCGTTTCTTTTCCGTCAACTTTGTTGATGAAAAAGAAACGCCCCTACTGTTCCTTCTACTGTTCCCTCGAGCGGAGATCGATCCTGCGGCGTAATAGAGATCGGTAAGGCTTGCTCGTCCCAATCTAAAGAAGTTCAAAAAAAACGATAGTATTATAATATAATAATAACTACTATCCAAGTCGATTTCAAAACGCTGCATTTCCTCAATTTCACCACGATGCTCCAGATAATGTCGAATATATAACACCTTACTATTTCTCAAGAATCTAGTTATCATTCCTTAAAAGATGTAAAAGGTAGTGAGGTTAGATTTTTACGGGTTAATAAAGTCTTTTTAGCAGCAACCTTTGGCAAGCAAACTGTTGGCGAGGTGAAACAAGTGAAAAAAGTAATACAAATGTTACTAAGAAGTAGCATGAAAACTAAAGCAGTAATCATTGTTGCAGTTATTACTGTAGCAGGTTTCTCATTTCTTGGATACCAAGTAAAAGGTTCCGCAAAAGTGCAGCATACCAGCGATTTAAAACCTGCAGTCGATGTTATGTTGCTCCAACGTAAGGACATGACAAGACAAATCGAACTCACTGGACAGACTGTTCCCGAATCCCAAGTTGATATTACGGCTAAATATTCCGGCAAAATTATGCAGGTAAATGTTGGCTTAGGAGATCACGTTGCGCCAGGACAAATTCTGATTGTTCAGGATACCAGCGATGTCGACGCAGCTTTGGCGCAAAACGCAGCTGCTTCGAGACAGGCAGACGCTGACGCGGTGGAAAGTAATGCTACCTTTGATGCCAGTTATCAAAAATCCCAGTCCGACTACCAACATAGCGTTATCAATTATCAGCGTTATAAAAGGCTATATGACATAGGTGCTACATCCAAAGAAGCATTAGAAAATGCAGAACAGGTAATGACCGCCGCAGAGTCGTCCATGAACAGCTATTCAAAACAAATTGTCGGCGGCAATGCGGCAGCCGTTGAATCCAAGCAAGCGGCGCGTGACAAAGCTCATGCTGCTGTAGATTCATTACAAAACCAAAGAAGTGATTTAACTTTGCGGGCGCCAAGAGATGGGGTTATTGGCTATCGTCAGGCCGAAGTCGGAATGATGGCCCAAACAGGGCAAAAGTTGCTATCCATTGTTGACAATAGTAACATTTATGTTGACTGTTCGGTGTCTGAACAAGACATTGGGCAAATTGTAAATGGGATGCCTGTTGATATTTCCATTGACTCAATTGGAAAAACCTATACCGGAAGAATTATTTACATTAGCCCGTCTATGGATTCCAAAACACAAACCTTTACCGTTCGTATTGCTCTTGATAGCAGAGATGACAATATCAAAACCGGCATGTTCGCCCGCACGAATATTACCGTTCCCTTAAGGAGGCAAACCCTATTTGTTCCTAAAGAAGCGGTACTATCTTTAAACGGGACAGACCATATTTTTGTTGTGGATTCCAATAATCAAGTAACAGATCGTGTTGTCAAGCTTGGTCTCCGTAATGATAAAAGCCTTGAAATTATTAGTGGAATTAACGAAGGCGAACAGATTGCAGTAACCAATTTATCTCGCTTAAAAACAGGTATTACGGTTACTCCTACTACTAACGACCAATAGAGCGCCGATCAATTACCTAGGAGGTGCCTTGCTTGAACATCACAAAATTTTCGATTCAAAAACCAATAGGCATCACAATGATCATCATGCTTTTTGTGGTATTGGGCCTATATAGCTTCAGCAAGATCGGTGTTGAGCTTCTGCCTGCGCTTAATACCCCTTATGTTACTGTTACTGTACGCTATCCAGGCGCCGGAACAGAAGAAATGGAAACACAAGTCATCAAACCGCTTGAGGACTCCTTATCCTCTGTTGCCCATTTGAAACATATGACTGCTATTGCCCGCCCGGAAAACGCCAATATCATTTTAGAATTTGACTTTACTGCCAATGCAGATATTGCGTCAATTGATGCAACAAAGCAAGTAAACGCAGTACGAAGGAAGCTGCCAGACGGTATTGATGAACCTGTGGTTGTTAAACGTGATATTAACGCCACGCCTATTGTAGAAATTGCTGTAACATCCAATCAACCGCTGGCAGACGTTTACACCAAAGCCAATAATGTTTTTAAAGAGAGAATACAACGGGCAGATGGTGTTTCTGAAGTCCAGCTTTATGGTGGACGTGATAAGGAAGTCGCTGTCGAGGTTGATAAAAACAAGCTGAGGTTTTATAATCTTGGACTCAATCAAATTGTGAGTAAGATTAAACAAGAAAACCAATTACTGCCTTCTGGTACTGTTTATAATGATAAAACACAATCTGATGTCCGGCTTCTCGCCCAGTACAAATCTCCTGACGAAATTGGCAAATTACAAATAACTAACGCCGACGGTATTCGAATTCCGCTCAAGGATGTTGCCATAATTCAAGAACAAGATGCCCGGGTAAGCCGTTATGGTCGGACAAATGGAACAGATGCTGTTTCTTTATCTGTCTATATGAATAGTGATGCAAATATTGTTAATACTGCAAACGGCGTTTCCGCACAATTAACTTCGCTGCGAGCCGAATATCCTGATTATCAATTTACAGTAATAACCAATACTTCTGAATATGTTAGCAACTCACTCCATACAACGTTTGCGAGTCTGGTTGAAGGTCTTTGCACAACAGGGCTCATTTTGTATCTGTTCCTGCGGGGCTGGCGTTCTACCGCAGCCGTCATTATTGCAATTCCAACATCGCTTATTTCAACCTTCTTTGCTATGTATATCGCAGGTTTTTCCTTTAACATGATGTCATTGATGGGGATGGCACTCTGTATTGGTATTTTAGTTGACGACTCCATTGTTGTCTTAGAAAATATACACAGACACATGAATATGGGAAAACCGGCAAATATAGCAGCAGAAGAAGGGCGTACTGAAATTGGCATGGCTGCCATTGCGATTACGCTTTGTGACGTCGTTGTATTTTTGCCGATTGCTTTTATGACAGGTATGACAGGGCAGTTCTTCCGTCAGTTTGGCCTAACAATCGTTTTTGCTACACTTTTCTCCATGTTTGTATCCTTTACGCTTACACCTATGATTGCCTCGCGTTTTTTCAAAAATGGCTTGCCTGAAGCAAAAGGTCCTGTTTGGGACTTTATGGATCGCCTGGAATTGGGTGCAATTACAAAATACGAATTTATTTTGCGGTGGGCATTAGGAAATAGTAAAAAAGTAATCACTTGCGTTTTGCTTATCTTTGTTTTTGCTGTTTCACTTATTCCGCTCGGTATAATTGGGTCAGAATATATGCCGCGGACAGATGAAGGCAGTTTCAGGATTTCTGTTGAACTGCCTGTTGGACAAAACATTAACCAAACCAATATTGTTATTGCAAATCTAGAACAGTATTTATCAACAATTCCGGAAGTAACAAACTACCTTTCCAGCATTGGCAGCCCAACAAGCAACAATGGCTCACTATCAGTACAGCTTGTTGATAGAAAAGACCGTAAGCGGAGTATCTGGGAAATCACCGACCAAGTGCGTGCTTATACTGCAAAAAACATTCCCAATGCTACGATTAGGGTAAATGAAACACAGTCTTCCGTTGCCGGCGTCTCAAGCGCAGGTAGGAGCGGCGGCGGACCGTCAACACCGGTTCAAATCCAACTTCTTGGCGCTAATATGGATCATTTAGTAAAGGCGAGCTCCCAAGTGCAAGCAGTTCTTCTTCAAATTCCCGGGATCAAAGATGTTCGCAGTTCCTACACAGAAGGAATGCCTGAAATCCAGTTATCAGTGAACCGTGATAAACTAAACTTCTATAATTCGTCTGTTACCGAAGTCACAAATGTCTTTTCTACTGCTATTTCAGGGCAGTCAGCTGGAGTATATGCTAATGACCCAACAAATGATGGACAAGATACAACTGTCAAAGTCCGGTTACACGGTAGCGACGGGTTTACAGCAAGCGACATCCGTTCCTTGCCGATTATGGCCGGTAACCATCAAATATCCCTTGGGGATGTAGCTACTATTACTGATGGGACGGGTCCTGTCATGCTGCTTCGTACCGATAAACAACGCTCGATCACTATACAAGCAAACATTACAGACCGTCCTTTACAGCAGATTCTTGCTGATATTTCGCCAAAACTAACACCAGATGTATTAGGGTCAGATATCACTTACAACTTTGCCGGTCAAGCAACTAGTATGAATGATACCTTTAGCGAAATGTTTCAAGTGCTTGCCTTATCACTAGTATTAGTCTACATGTTGCTCGCGCTTCTTTATGAATCTTTGATTACACCGTTAGTCCGTATGTTTTCACTTCCTCTAGGATTAATCGGTTCACTACTCTTTTTGGCAATCACACATAATACAATTAACCTCTACTCACTCATAGGAGTACTGGTTATGGATGGTTTGGTCGCCAAGAACGGTACTCTTTTACTCGATTACACTTTGACACTTATGGATCGCGGTATACCAGCTTATGAAGCTGTCATTGAAGCCGGTAAAACAAGACTAAAGCCTATTTTCATGACAACACTTACAATGATCGTAGGTATGTTACCAACAGCACTCGCCATCACAGAAGGCTCAGAAACAAGAGTAAGCATGGCCTGGGTATTAATCGGTGGACTATTAACGTCAACAGTTTTTACCCTGGTTATCATACCGATTATATTCCTTTTCTTTGAGCGCAAATCAGATAGTAAAGGGAGAAGCCTTCATACCTTTGCTGCTTGGATGAAAGCTAAGTTCGGGATTCATTCGCACGGGAAAGCTGTAGATTAACTAAAATACTCTAATCTGCCTCGGAGATCAATCCGAGGCAGATCTTTTAGTTTGATGGTGCAGTACTAATGATATGCTATATCGTTAGGTGTGAGAAGAATAAGCAGGACGGACATCGCCAAAAAGAAGGACTTATTTTATTAGAAGAGTAGGAAATTAAATCGCAAGATATTTCGTTCAAACTGAACCGGCACGTTGAAAACTTGCCCAGGATAAACATGCTGCATATTAATTTTGCCGAAATAGCGCTAAAACCATAGAATATTTGCAGGAGTTATTATAGTAAGTGGCAAATATATGAAGAAACTAGTAGTGATAACTAGTAAATAAAAAAAGAAAGTGAGGTAGTAAAAATGAAAGAAGGCATTAAATTTTTTCGCTGCAATGTTTGCGGAAATATTGTTGGGCTGATTAAAAATGGCGGAGGACAGCTAGTCTGCTGTGGTAAACCAATGGAAAAATTGGAGGCTAATACCACTGATGCCGCTGCCGAAAAACATGTTCCTGTTGCTGAACGCAAGGATGGAAAATTGTATGTCAAAGTGGGCAGTGTTGAACATCCGATGACGGAAGCACATTATATCGAATGGATTGCCGTTACTGATGACACTGGTACTCAGCGTATTTCTCTTTCCCCGTCAGATAAGCCTGAGGCAATTTTCTGCGATAAAGAGAACGTAGAAATTTATGCTTATTGCAACCTTCACGGTCTTTGGAAAACTACTATCTAACTAGAAAGGGAGTATGTTTATGAGTTTAAAGGGAACAAAAACAGAAGCGAATCTTTTGGCTGCTTTTGCCGGAGAATCACAAGCGAGAAATAAATATACTTATTATGCGTCTAAAGCCCGTAAAGAAGGATTCAATCAGATCGCAGATATTTTTGAGGAAACAGCAGGTAATGAAAAAGAACATGCAAAAATCTGGTTTAAACTCTTACACGACGGTATCCCTGATACTTATGCCAATTTGATGGATGCCGCAGCGGGAGAACATTACGAATGGACAGAAATGTACGCCGAGTTTGCTCAAACGGCCAAGGCAGAAGGCTTTAAGGAAATTGCGTTTCTATTTGAGTCAGTAGCGGCTATTGAAAAAGAGCATGAAGAAAGATACAAGAAGCTGCTGGATAATTTAAATAAAAGTACTATCTTCAAGCGGGAAGAAAAGCAAATATGGGTATGCGCTAACTGTGGTCATGTTCACTATGGATATGAGGCTCCAGGAAAATGTCCTGTTTGTGATCACCCCAGAGCATATTTTGAAATTAAGGCTGCTAATTTTTAACGAAATAGTTCATTGAGAAGAAGCAGATTTTTATGGTACATACAGCCCCAAAACACGGCTATAATTTTAAGTGCCGTGTTTTTGGGGCTGTATGTACATCAGTCGGCGTCCGCGCAAGTTATTTATTTGTGTTCAGCGGTACGTTTTCTATTGTACTGCGAATTTTCTTCTGGGTCGTAGGTCCCCTCTGCATTTTGCGGAGGGGATTTTTGCTATATGAACTTCTGAGTTCGTCAAAATTTTCAAACAAAAATTGCATATAATGCAATTTTTGTTATTGAAATAATAAACTAAAGTCGGAATTTATCAAGAAAAAGATTTGTAATGATGAAGATTATCGGTGCTTTTCCAGAGGTTTCGCCTGTCAATTATTATTTAAGAGTAAAAGTGAATATTGGCATGTGTTTTGCATTAATAGTTGAGTATAAAGAAATATCAAATGAATGGTAAAGGGAAGACTGTAGAATAAACAATTACTATAGGTACTTCGTTCAACAGAAAAATTATTAGGAGGAATTTACATGAGCAAGCCAGGGTTAGAGAACAAATCTACTAGTTACGAAGTGAATTTATCCACACTTAAGCTCACCGATGTAATTAATATTGATTTTTTACAAAAATTTCAGGATGATTTTGCAAAGGGAGTCGGTGTAGCTAGCGTAACAGTTGATCCAGACGGAAAGCCTGTTACCAATCCAAGTTGCTATACCCGATTCTGTATGGATTATACTCACTCCACAGAATGCGGTGATAAACGCTGTGCTGAATCACATCGCAAAGGCGGGGAAGAGGCTGTAAGAATTGGCAGACCTGTTGTATATGAATGCCATGCTGGATTGATTGACTTTGCAGCGCCGATTATTGTTGAAGGTAAATTACTTGGCACAATATTAGGTGGACAAGTTCTTACGTCAAGTCCCGATGAAAATAAATATAGAAGAATTGCGGGTGAAATAGGCGTTGATGGCGACGGATATGTCGAAGCTGCTAAGGAAGTTCGAATTTTATCAAGAGAGGGTATTGAAGCAGCAGCTAATGTTCTTTTTACGGTTGCCAATAATATGTCTAAGAATGCTTTTCAGCATCTAAAATTAAAATCGGTAGCTATGGTGTTAGACGACAGCTTGCATCAAATTTCAGCAACCATGGAGGAATTAGCTGCTTCTGCAGGTTCTGTAAGCGATAATCAGAACAATTTAAATACTGAGATAGGCAAGGTAAACTCTGTCACTGGTGAAATTAATGGTGTTATGGATCTAATTAAAGAGATTGCCGACGAAACCCGTCTCTTAGGGTTAAATGCAGCCATTGAGGCAGCCAGAGCAGGAGAAGCGGGATTAGGTTTCGGAGTTGTAGCGCAAGAAATCAGAAAACTATCGGCTGATTCCAAAGCAACGGTTGGAAAAATTAAAGAGTTTACTACCTTAATAAGGAATTCTGTTGATCGTACAGTTGCTATGGGCAGCGAAACGGCGCTAACTGTTGAACAACAAGCAGCAGCTATTCAAGAAATAACGGCCAGTGTAGAGGAAATTACCAGTATAACCGAGCAACTTACCGAACTTGCTAATGAAGCCTGATCTGACGAGGAAGGCGGAATAACTTATGGCAATTAGCCAGATAGTCATTTCGAGATTGATGGTAGTGAATATGGCATTGATGCACTAGCAGTCAACGGTATATTACCTGTGCAGCTACTTATAGCAAATAGTTCTGCGATTGAAACTCCGTTGGTAAAATTAACTGACCTAACAATTCCTATTTAACACAAAGGTTAGTAAGTTCCTTACCTCAACAAAATAATGTGAATATGCCAAAAACCCCATAGGGAGCCATAGAAGGGCTAACCCTATGGGGTTTAGTTATTATTTATCCAGATGGAAAGTATAGCTTTCCCTGGATAGAACGACTAAGGCTTCTGCTGGCGTCCTGAGGGACTTGGCACAAGCCAAGTCTTTTCTTATCAAGCTTGCTTAATGGAAGTATATCCATTCAATTGATTTTTATCAGCATACATTTTTCTATCTGCTATTCGGAGTAAATTGTCAAAGTCATTAGCATCGACAGGATAAACTGCATACCCAATTGAGCAAGAGACATCTATTTGCATTTTTGATGTCAATCTTGGTAATTCGCGGTTAAAACGATTAATAGTTACCTTAATTTCTTTGTCATCAGCATAGGGGGGCAATAATTAAAAACTCGTCTCCACCCCATCTAGCAACGATATTACTTTTTTTATTTGTAGCGACAAGAACACGAGAAAACTCTTGTAGGACAAAGTCCCCTTTATCGTGTCCATACTTATCATTTATATATTTAAAGTTATCGCAATCTAATATACATATACTCAATTTTGCGTTTTTTCTATTCATTTGAATTAAAAGCGAGGAGATGACTTTATCGACATATCGTCGATTATACAATCCCGTCAAGCTATCTTTTTCTGAATAAAACTTAGCTCTATCATACTGTTTGCCCATCCACCAGGCCACGATACAACACACAATACCCAAAATAGGCGGGTAACTAAATGATAAATTGAAATTGTAGTACGCGTATACTCTAAGACCGAAAGATAGAGCAAATATAAACGAAGATCCTATTATTCTTCCTGTATACGTCATTTTTACCTCTAATGCTGGAAATAAATTTAATAATAATAATAATTATTATTATGTAAATTCTAGATAGTACGGCAAAATCCTGCAAGAAATGGAATGCTAAATTTCACTTCGCGATTTGTAATGACAGTTATATCTATTTATGAACTGAGTTCCTGATAATAATAGATGATCCCTGATGCAAGTGTTTAGTTTAGAAATACAAAGAACGCTCTAGCTAACTATAGCAAGGGCGTCTCTTTGTATTGGAGTTGCTGCAGAACCAAATCTTTCATTATGGTGGGTTTCTGCATTCTCACGGGATGAACATGACATTTTTTTGGTTCCCACATACGGCTGCTTTATTTTGTTTTTTGGCTATATTTTGCTCTTGCCTGTTCCGAGGCTTTATCTATTTGAGCGTTATATTGCTCTGTTATCGCCTCCGAGTTTTGATAGCTTACCCCTTCTAACTCCTTTGCGGCATTATCAGTAGCCTCGTTCATTAGCTTGGTGGCATTCTTTTTTTCCTGCATAGTATTACCTCCTTGTGTTAAATTTGCTCCGCTTTGGGATAGTAATGCATGAATGAATTTAGCTCGTTATCCTAACCTATATTAGCTGAAGTTTTTCTGCGGTCGTAACTTCCCCAGAGAGTAATTCGTGCAAATCAAGCACTTCATGGGGTGCAAAAGTGTTTGGGCGCATAGTAAAGTACCTCCTTACAGGGGATATTGTAATCATTGTAACTAAATATATTCGTGGAAATATTTTGATAAGGTGAGGATGCCAATCATATTTGACCTAAGCGTGATTTCCTTGGATATAAATAACAACAAAGGTAATATTATTTTAAAAATACGAGATTACTGTGCTTCGCGATGGTCAATCCATCCTACAATAGAGAACCTAAAAAAAGGAAACATACGCTTAAAATGCATAAACGGCGACTAATAGTCGCCGTTTATGCATTAAAGCAGGATGCAAGATAGGGAGAAGGAGATTGATCTATTTAAGAACGTTACCGTTTGCCACCGCAGCCACCACCGCAATCTTTTTCATTACGGCGTTCTTCTACGTTTGATAACTCCCGGGCGAATTCGAGGTTCTTGCGGTTCCTCTCATTACGGCACTGTTCGTTATTTTCCTTACGGTTTTCGTTTCTCATAGTATCTACCTCCAACTATATTTTGCCCTTATGAAGGACTATAATGACTGGTAAATACAGATAATTATTAGGAGTTTATAAAATCTATCCTGGGGATAATAAATTTGAAAAAGTTACCAATCGCCGAAAACCTCGATTTGGGAAATACTATCTTAGGAGGTGTTTTTAATATGGATGATATTTACGACGATAATTCGAAGTCAGCTCACGGTCCAAATGGTCTAGAGCAACGGCATAAGGGACCCTACGGAGGTAAGGAAGCCGATCATCTTAGCAATAAAGACGCTGGGAAAGTTTTCCCACAAAAGAAAGACATAAAAGCACGGCCAAAACAGTAGATAAAAAGGCAAAAAGGCAAGAGATCGTCCAGGCTGATGGCGGTCTCTTGCTTTTTGCCTTTCTTTAAGGAATTATGGTTCTTTCAATCTGTCCTTTCTGAAGTGACTTTATAAATAAAATCATGGTATCGTAGCTTGATATTCTGGTAAACTATAGGATAGTATTTGCTTTATAAATAGTTGCAATAGAACCATAAAACCAACTTTTTTCCAAATGTTGCAGGAATACCGTTGTTTTTTGCAGAAAAAGGCGATTATGCTCACTTTGAATAAACTTTGTTATGAAAACGGGGTTATTCGTTTATTGTCTCGTTAATTGCAATAAATTACAATAAAGCTGTAAGTTTGCCCTGCATCGATTTAAAGTGATTTTTCAGGAGGTATACTTTTATGTTAAACCAAAATATTTTGGCGCTCGGAAAGAAGCGCTCGACAATTCGTGAAATCTTTGAATTTGGTAACCAGCGTGCAAAGCTTGTTGGAAGGGAAAACATCTTTGATTTTTCACTTGGCAATCCCAATGTGCCTGCACCAGATTCAGTACAACACGCAATTTGTGACATAGTTAATACCCAACATCCATCAGCTATTCACGGCTATACTTCGGCGCCGGGTAATGAAGACAGTCGTGCTGCAATCGCGGAGTCTTTAAACGCCCGTTTTGGAACCGATTATTCGGCGAAAAATCTTTATCTTACTCTTGGTGCAGCTGCATCTATTTCGCTCTGCTTTAAGGCGCTGGCAGCTTCGTCAGAGGATGAGTTCATTGTTTTTGCACCTTTTTTTCCGGAGTATCAGGTATTTATTGAGCATGGAGCTGGTGCTAAGTGCGTAGTGATTCCCGCTCAGGTGCAGGACTTTCAGATTAATTTCGAAGAATTCGAGAACAAGTTAAACCCTCATACGAAGGGGGTTGTGATTAATTCTCCTAACAATCCTTCAGGTGTAGTTTATTCGGATGAAACTATTAACCGGCTGTCCGCACTTCTTAACGCGAAGTCAGAGGAATATGGTCATCCTATTTTCCTGATTTCTGATGAACCTTATCGTGAAATTATTTTTGATGGAATAGAGGTTCCATTTATTGCACCGAAATACAAGAATACATTGGTTTGTTATTCTTATTCTAAGTCATTATCTCTTCCCGGGGAACGTATTGGCTATGTTTTGGTGCCTAACACAGTAGATGAATTTGAAGACGTATATGCTGCTATCTGTGGCGCTGGACGTGTATTGGGTTATGTCTGCGCTCCGGCGCTGTTTCAGCAAGTTATTGCGCGTTGTGCAGCGGATATAGCCGATATTTCTATTTACGAAGAAAATAGAAATATCTTGTTGGAAGGTTTAACCTCTATGGGTTACAACTGTGTAAAACCGGAAGGTGCATTCTATCTGTTTCCCCAAACACTAGAAGAGAATGATTATGCATTCTGCGAACGCGCCCAAAAATATGATCTATTGCTTGTGCCTGGTGCAGATTTCGGCGCTCCGGGCCATATGCGTATTTCATACTGTGTACAAACCGAAACTGTTCAGCGTGCGCTGCCTTTATTTAAAAAGTTAGCAAAGGAGTATGGACTTTAAACCCTAAGAACAAGCCGTCTTAAGTACATCATATGAACGTCCGTGGGAACATATTTATTTGAATGGAGTTGATTCACCATGACTCGGAACTCTTATGTTATAAGACACATGGCCAAATTATCTAAGCATTAGCTTTATCTAGCTTAGTCATCCCGATTTTCTTATTTCCCGGTCGCTGCGGCAACCATGGCTTTAACATTTTCAACTTTGGCATTAGGAGGTATATCACAGCCTTGACCCAGTATAAAACCTGTTGGCCCAATTTCTCTAATCAATTTCATACTGTAATTATATACATCATCTTCTGTACCTAATGTTAAGAGAGCAGGAGGAACATCACCATTGATACACATATGGTCACCCAGAACTTCTTTTATTTTGAAAATATTAGTAGAACTGTCAGGATAGAAAATACATTTCCCTTTAGGTAATTCTTTAAAATAGGAAAGATCGCGTTCCCAATCAGAGTCGAGATGAAGAATAGGAATAACTCTCGCTTCCAACGTTACTTCAGCTAATTTTTTCATGTAGGGCCAGACAAATCGCTGCCATAGTTTTGGGCTGATAAACTGACTAGCTGCACGCCAGCCACCAACCCATACCCCCAAAGGTTTATTAGCAAATAAACCCTTGGCATTCTCGATAATATCAATCATGGCTACGTCAAAAGCGGCTTGTACCTTATCCGGAATTTTGAATAAATCTCTCATGAATTTGCTCATAGAACGTGCCCCGCAAAACATTTCAATGGGGGAAGTTAGGAAACCACCGCTGACTGGAACGATACCCGCGGCGATACAATTTTGATAAGCCTGAGGTGCAAATTCCAGGGTAGGACCCACTTTACCCATTAAGTTATTCAACCGATTCATCATAAAATCATTACAAAAATAATTCCAGCCTTTATTTATGATGACGTCATAATCTTCTACGCTCATAAGTTCTTCTTCCTGTATTTGCCATAAGTCATCTTCTTGTAATTCAACTCCGGGAAGCTTTACTTTGGAAAGCCATACTGTGCTAAGAAGATTTGGATCGAAATAGGGAAGATGTACAGCATCAACCCCGAGGTCTATGGCCGAATCAATCATGGTTTTACTTAGTAATTTAACGTCTGAAACATAATCACTCATTTTTACATTCATATGTTCTGCCGCAAACATATCATTTAAAATAAGTACCGGAACCCTGTCTGTTTTCTCTAAGGCAACTGCCGATTTAATCCTGTTTAATCGTTCATTAAAAAGCTCTTGATTTTGCATAGTGTGACTACCTCCAATATATTATTACTATTATGATTTTTCAGTTTATTCGCATGGTTTAAGAATTATTTTCGTACTATCGTTCTGTCATGAGGAAATGCTTTCTTTCTTATTGTCACTTGTTTTCGATTGTAACTGTTACTCAGAAATTCAATGCGTATCTCATAATCGGGAAATAACCGCTGACTCACCCCCTCAATAGCCCCAAGCCTAAGTATGCTCAGCTTATATTTCAATAATGGCATGAATAACCACCAATGAGCCCATATTTTACTGTGTAGCTGAAGACGGTTCAGTTACTTTTCTTTTGAGTTTAAACTGCAAATTGGCAGCTGCAGATTCTCAGCACATTTAAGCAGACGAACTTTAGAGGCCCACAAATGTTCCTTTGTAACTGTGCCGCCGGGTGGGATAATAGAGAAGTCTTCGTCCCAGGGACCTTGGAGCAACTTGTCTAAAAGTCCTCCTGACCCGATTATTTCTTCATAATCTACCCCCAATATTTTTGCTAACCTATTCACCTTTTCCAGGCAGCTCTCAACTTTGTAAGCACCTGTATCAATCAAAATCAGGCGGGAATAGTGTTGTAACATATCTCTATGAATTTGACATGCTCGTTCTTGACCATAACGGTGAATACTTCGCTCTAGTTGGTTCAGTATCCCGTATTCATATTCCAACCAACCCTTAGTTAAATAATAGGTATCCTGCTCACTGGATAAGCGATTGTGCAAAGATACTGAGCCTAGCAATAAAGAAATGCAATCATCCACACGCGGAATGATCAGGGAAGCGTTTGTGGCTTTAAGTCCTAGCACGGCATTACCACAATAGCCAAATGCTAGCGCAATATGTTGAACATTGCTAATTCTGTTGATTTCGTCCTGTAACCTTATCTGAAGCTTATCGGGGTACTCATGAAGTCGGGAATCTATCCATAAAACCGGGTATTTTACACCTGTTCGCGTGATGGCGAGGTTTAATTCGTCTGCAACCATTTGACAAGCAAGAATTAATATTTCCATGTATTTTCCCTAGGAAATATTCGCGTTTTTGCGCGTGTTTTTCAATAAGGCCGCCTTGCAAATCTCACAAGCTTCTTGTATATCTTGCACCCAATAGTCAGATCCCACGTAATTTTGCACCGAATCATTTACCAAACCGCCAATAAGTATTGTTGTAAATTCATGCAAACCAGCTTCCTCCAATAGACGAACTGTAGCCTTCATAGAATCATAAGAAACTGTCAGAAGCCCGGTAAGGCAAAGAATTGGAGCACCCGTTTGCTGTATCATTTCGATAAACTTTTCAGGAGCAACATTTACTCCCATATCGACTACGTTAAAGCCATAGGTTTCCATAACACTAATGGCCATACTCTTACCGATGTCATGAATGTCACGTTTAACGGTACCAAATACAATATCAACAGGTTTTTTTATATTAATGGTTTGAGTTTGCGCCTGTACCATCTCATGCACTTGTTTAAACGCTTCGGCAGCGATTAATAGATCAGCTAAAAAATACCTTCCTTCGCAATATAACTTGTGAAGGTTTCAAGGCCAATTCTCATTTCATTCATAATGATGTGGTTATCTACTCCCAGATCTAGACTGCACTTTGCCAATTCTATTACTTTTTCATCATCAATACGCGCCATGACAGCTACCAGCATTTGTTTTGTTGCCAAAAGCATCCTTCTCACACCTTCCCAGAATAAGATTGAGCAACTCCAGATACCTTGTACCGATCACTGCGGCACACCATCCTTGACCAGCCCAGGGGTTTACCATTAACGTCATACAATATCTGCTCTACACATAAACCCAAAGCGCCAGGTGAAGTTTCAAGAGCACTGGCTTCGATTTCATTCAAATGAACAGCTTCAATCGAAAAAGTACTTTTGACCACAACCGAATTTGTGTGACGGGCAACAATTTGCGGGAAATCAGCATACTGAAGTTCATTCTCCAACTGAGGTTCACCTTTGCGATAGGATATATACCTACAATCCAGGGCCACTGGATTGTCGCCTAAGGCCAAAGTTAACTGAGTCCGGATAACTTTAGAACCTACTATAACAGCAAGTTTATCTGCGATTTCCTGATCAGCACGAAGAATATCGACTTCATTCATCATGGGGGTGAATTCTTGCCCAAAGAAGTTCCTACCTGGTAAGTTAATAATACCGGTTTCTAAAGTAGGTTCCGCGACAAAATAACCTTTTCCCCATACAGAATAAATATAGCCATCTTCCACTAAAGTACCTAGACCTTGCCGTACCGTCATTTGGGTAACACCATATGTCTCGGCAAGTTGAGATTGTGAAGGCAACATCTCTCCAGGGGACAATTTACCTTGCATGATTCTATTTTTTAAGTCATCTGATATTTGGTTATAAATAGCTTTAACGCGAGCTTTCAAAGTCGTTCCTCCTTTATAATTTCTCCCCGCTACAGCACGTAAGGGATTTAACTACTTCTTTACTCCTACTTTTTAAGAAGATGAGTTGCTAGAATGGGTGGAATAAAGAAATGACACACATATATACTTATATAGATAAGTTGATTTAAGTAAAATATATCATGTTAGGAATAGTCTGTCAAAACAAAAATATCCAAAGAAACCGATTTTTTAAATTACAATACAGATTAAGTAATTTCTGAGGGGAAATTAGATGTGACATTACGGTTGGTGAGCAAAAAGTTAAGATATGGGTAGAGAGTACCTTGTATAAAACTTCCATTTACGACATTAAATTTGAAATGCTTTGACATATTATTACAAATATGATAATATTATCACTGTGGTATCCTGGGATCCCAGGATACTTATAAGGAGGGCAATAAGTGCCGATTCAGTTAATGATCAAAAGTTAGACAAATTTATTGATAAATCATCAGACATGCTTTATGAACAGGTTGTAGGGTGGATTCGTCAATGGATTAGGGAAGGGTATTTAAAAGAAGGAGATTTGCTTCCATCGGACAGAGAACTGGCCGAAATTTAGGGGTCAGCCGTATGCCTATAAGAGAAGCACTAAAAATTTTAGAGTATCTTGATATAGTTCAGCACATTTCTATATAGCTTCAAAAAAAATGGCATTCCGGAATACCGACCAATGAAAATATGTAATAACAACATGTTAAGGAGGTAATTTTAATTGTTGATGCGGTTAATGTTAAAAAGACGGCCGGGAAAAATTTCAGGGATGGGTGTAATTGTGCAGAGGCTATAGTGAGGGCTTTCAGGGATGTCCTTGAACTGAAGGAATAGCCTTCTTCTCAATTCTTGTGGTGATTACTAAAATAGAGAAAATAATAGAAAAACTGTAAATTGGGTGTTCTTTTATTTTCCAAAAGGGACAGGTGAAATTGTGAAACGTAAATTAATGACGTTATTAGTTTTAATCGGTATCGTTCCACTATGTTTTTTATCAGTTTTCGCTTATTGGCAAATTAGCACTACGATGCAAGACGAGTATCAACGTGCCGGAATTTCTAAGGTTGGCAGCCTGCAGGTGGAAGTGAATTCTTTGCTCCAGAAGAATATGTACGGGCTTAAAACCATTGCTAATTCTGGTAGCGCAAAAAGTCTGGATATTGTTTCCGGCAAAGAAGTGCTGGTTAATGCGGCGGCAGTATATACTGATATCTCACCCATCGCAATCGTTAACGGGCAGGGACTACATATCGTAAGAAATGATAATAATCGTTTGCCGGATGTATCAAAGCGCCCCTATTTTAAGCAAGTCATGCAAGGTTCAGATGATGTTGTTTCTGACGTTCTAATTGGGCAAACCAACGGACATCCGATGGTAATTTTAGCGACGCCAGTAAAAAATGAATCAGGTGCGGTAATTGGAGCTATCCAAGGATCACTGGATTTGACTACTTTAAGCGGCTTTATTGCGGAGCGTTCAAAAGATGGGGATACAGCATACATTGTGGATAGGGAGGGAAAAATCCTTGCTCATCCTGATAGCGCGGTTGTAGATGAACGAAAAGATGTAACCCAGCTTAACTATGTACAACAGGTATTAGGCGGTCAGGACGGGAGCATGAATATCACAGGCAGCAACGGCGAAAAGCGTATGGTAAGTTATGCGCGGGATCCCTATACAGGCTGGGGGATTTGTATTGAACAATCCTATGACAGATATACAGCCCAAGTACATAAGCTGGCAGTAACGGATATTATAATACTAATCGTGACAATTTGTATTGTGATTGCCATCGGATATTTCTTCGCAAAAAAAACGATAAAGCCAATTTTAAGTTTAGTAGTGGCTACGAATGAAGTGAAAAATGGTAATCTTATTGTAACGGTTGATAAAAATTCAAATGATGAAATGGGATTGTTGGCGGAGAACTTTAGCGCCATGGTTAAGAGCTTGCGGTTACTGGTTCAAAAAGTATCTGTTTCCTCTGAGGAAGTTACTGCATCCAGTCAGCAGTTAACAGCGACTTCAGAACAGTCGGCACAAGCAGCAAACGATATAGCAGGTGCTGTTACTAATATTGCGGAAGAAACTATGAAACAACGTGATATTGTAAATGAGATGAATACCCTAGTCCAGCGGATATTTGAGGATATAAACAATGCGGCTTCTAATGTGCGACAAGCAGCCGAAGCTGCAGAACAATCGACAGAGACTGCAACACAAGGCGAAAAGCAAATTGAATTGGCTGTAAACCAAATGGAGAACATTGAGAAAACTGTTGCTTGTTCAGCTACTGCAGTCGCTGAATTAGGACGGCATTCCCATGCAATCGGCGAAATTGTTAGTACTATTACATCGTTGGCAAATCAGACAAATCTTTTGGCGTTAAATGCGGCAATTGAGGCTGCACGAGCTGGTGAAGCAGGCAAAGGATTTGCAGTAGTGGCGGAGGAAGTACGGAAATTAGCTGAGCAATCGGGTGACGCGGCAAAACAAGTCGGTGAAATCATTTCAACGATCCAGGTTGAAACAAGTAAAGCTGTCAAGACCATGGAAGCCGGCTCCAGCGAGGTTCAGAGCGGTGTATCGGTCGTAAAAACTACAGGGGAAGCTTTCCATGACATTGTTACTTTTGTAAAGAAAGTATCAGAGCAAGTAACTCAAAGCAGCCAGCTTTTGGAAGGTATTGCTGCCAGCAGCAACAAACTCATGGAAGCGAATCAAAAAGTTGAAGGTGTAACAAAGACGACTGCCGCTCAAAGCGAAACAATTTCCGCTTCTACGCAGCAACAGTCGGCGTCGGTGGAGGAAATTGCTGCATCCAGTCAGAAACTTGCCCGAATGGCCGAGGAGCTATCTGTGCTTGTGAATCATTTTAGTTATAAGTAGGACCTTCATTAAATAGAAAGGATAGATCAAGAGCTAGTTAAGGTGTTTAGTGACATCATAACTGGTTCTTTCTTTTTATAGATGATTTAGTATTTATATTTAAGAGATAACAGTACTTCTTGATGGAAGCAGTTCGTTGTTTGTAGTGCTATTTTTCGCGATAGTTTACAAGATGACATCATGAATAAGTTAGTTCACAAAAAGTAAAAAATAGTTTGACAAGTAGATATTGTTGGAATATAATTAATCCATAAATCGGAATGCCGGAATACCAAAGTACTCGAAAAAGGACTGTTATTATGTTACCTTTTCCACAGGAAGAGCAAGAATTGAAATTAAGTGACAAAAACTCGGAAGTGCTTTATAGCCAAATTGTAGAACGTATCCGCATGTGGATCATGAAAGGCTATATTAAAGAAGGGGAAGTACTTCCGTCGGAACGGGAACTGGCGCAATTATTTAATGTGAGTCGGATGCCTGTAAGTCAAGCGATTAAAATATTAGAATTTTTAGGTGTTGTTAAGTATATCCGAGGTAAAGGGGTATGTGTACAACAAATCGATATCAAACATTTATTGAATAATATCGGATTTTTAGTACTGGATCCGCAGTCTGGATTAAAAGATCTGCTTGAAGCCCGCGAAGCAATTGAAATTCAGGCGGTCCGACTTGCCACGCAGCGTCGGACAAAAGAAGATCTGGATATGATGGAAGACGCTCTGCTAGAGATGGAAAGAAATATTACTATGAAAAAAGATGTGGGTAATGCATCTATACGTTTTCACTCAGCAATAATCGTTGCTTCGGGCAACGACGTTATTGTCAAGATCAATGAATTTTTAATGGCACTGTTGCTATTTTCCCGCCAAAAAACTCTTAGGGAAATCACCCAACAAGATATCGCATTGCGTCAACACAAACGGATTTATCAAGCGATAAAAGAACAAGATGCCGATGAGGCTGTGTGTGTGATGTTAGAGCATTTGCGTGAATTGAAGACATGATAGATATCTTCTTGAGATTATTATAATGAAATGCCGGCATGCCATTATAATGCATTATTTAAAGTAATCAATGAGGCTGTGTGCGATGTACAGAGCATTTGCATGAATTGAAGGTATGATAGATATCTCTTGAGGTTATTATAATGGAATGCCAGCATGCCATTATAATGCTTTATTTAAAGTAAAGTAATCATTGAGGACGTGTACGAGACTAGAGCATTTACGTGAATAGAAAATATGGCAGGTATTTTTGATTATTATAATGGAATGCCAGCATGCCACTATAATACATTGTCCAGAGTAAAGTTATCATTCAATACAATCTGAGGGTGATTTCAAGGTTATCAATTGGAAAAGAGTAAATCTTTGTTGATTACTCCGATCATATAGAATTTATCAGACTTCGATAAAATATGGAGGAGGGTCCTATATGATGCATAAGTTTTTGATTCACGGAAAAGAGGATAACGTTGGTGTGGCTGTTCAGGATATCAAGGCAGGCGAAGATGTGATAGGTATTTTTTTGGATACAGATACTGAAATTACAGTCAAAGCAAATCAAGATATCCAACTCGGACACAAGATCGCTTTAAGTATGATAAAGACAGATGAATTTGTAATTGAATATGCTGAAATCATCGGTAAAGTAACAAAAAGTATCAGCAGGGGAGACTGGGTGCATATTCATAACATTAAAAGTGCGAGGTGGTAAACATGAATACAAATATATTGGGTTACCGTCGTGAAAACGGGAAGATCGGTATTCGAAATCATGTGTTATTACTTCCACTGGATGCGGTATCTTATCCAATATGTCGGGCAGTGTCAAACATCGTTGCGGGGACTACCTTCATTACCCATCCATATGGGCGGATGCAATTTGGAGAGGATCTTGAACTGCATTTCAGGACGTTGATAGGTACAGGGAGCAATCCAAATGTAGCTGCGGTTATCGTTGTTGGTATAGAGCCAGTTTGGACCAAAAAAGTTGCTGATGGTATTGCTAAGACCGGAAAACCAGTGGCGGCTTTCTGGACTGTAGAAAATGGCGATTTGAAAACAATCGAGCAAGCCGCACGCAAAGCAGCAGAATTTGTGCATTATGCAACAGGCTTGGAAAAAGTAGAGGCTGATCTCAAAGATCTTGTTATTGGCTATAAATGTGGAGAATCAGATACGACTTCGGGTTTGGCAGGTTGCCCAGCCGCTGGTGTGGTTAGTGACCATTTAATTAGAATGGGAGCAACTGTGATGTTTGGCGAAACTCCAGAAATTACTGGTGCAGAGCATATCTTGGTAAAGCATTTTGCGACCAAGGAACTAGGGATGCAATTTCTCAAAATCCATAAAGACTATCTTGAACTAATTTTCTCAAAAGGCGAGGATCTGTTAGGATCGCAGCCTAATCAAGGAAATATTGCTGGCGGCATATCTACCATTGAGGAAAAGGCGTTGGGCAATATTCAAAAGTTAGGCAACTCGCCTATTATTGGAATTTTGGATACCTGCGAGGCACCGAAGAAACCGGGGCTTCACTTTATGAATACTTCGTCGGCGGCCGCTGATTTGGTGACAGCTATGGCAGCAGCTGGAGCGGTGATGACTGTATTCATTACCGGTAAGGGAAATAATGTTGGCAATCCGATTACTCCAGTTGTCAAATTATGCGGCAATCCCAAGATTTGTCGTCTCATCCCGGAAAATATAGATGTTGATGTAAGCGGGGTTATTAGCAGGGAATTAACCTTGGAACGAGCAGGCGGCAAAATCATGGAGTGCATCATTAGGACGGCTCGTGGTCGATTCACGGCTACAGAAGTACTTAAACATGACGAGTTTGCACTAACAAGATTATTTCCTCAATCGTAAATTGATTAAAAATCAATGTGTGGTAGAACTGAGGAGGATATTTTTAGAATGAACTATGGGACAAACCGTGTTACAAATGACGCAGACTTGATTGACAAAATGAAGAAGTATAGGTTGTGGATTTTTCTCGTGATCTCCGCTACATACTTGGTTTCCTATTTTCATAGGGCAGCACCGGCGGTGGTAGGACCAGAAATCATGAATGAATTTTCCCTGGCGCCATCTGCGTTGGGGTTTATCGGATCTATGTATTTCTGGGCATATGCAGCAACTGCTTTGCCAGCAGGGTTATTGGCTGATTCTTGGGGATCTCGTAAGACGATAGCGGCGTTTGTCTTTCTTGCAGGTATTGGAGGATTTGTTTTTTCCTTGGCGACCGATGTGGTGAGTATGGCCTGGGGACGATTCATAATAGGATTTGGCGTTGGTGTCGTATATGTGGCTGCTATGAGGATTCTGGCAGATTGGTACAAGCCTGACGAACTAGCAACATATTCTGGTGTATTATTAGCTGTCGGAAATATTGGAGCCCTTATATCTACTACTCCTTTGGTTTTTCTTATGGGCAGTATCGGATGGCGAAATTCTTTTAGTCTGGTAGCCGTATTGACGATGGTTGCTAGCGTGATCGCCTATAGAGTGATCAGGGATAAACCTAATGAAATGGGTTTCCCATCTTTCAAAGAAATGTCTGGAACGGTGACGCAGGATGCTAACGAAAAAACTTCTCTGAGTGAAGCGATAAAAGTGGTGTTTTGCAATCGGAAATTTTATTTGCTCGGACTATTGCTTTTCTCCTTTTATGGCACTTTCATGGGTGTCGGTTCATTATGGGCTGGTCCGTATTTGCAGAATATTTATGGAATATCCAAACAGCTAGCAGGCAACATTCTTATGATGTTTCCTCTTGGTATGGTTTTAGGTTGCCCGCTATCGGGATATGTATCGGACAAGATTTTGAAATCCCGCAAGAAGGTTTTGTTGTGGGGGTGTATTCTTCACATTTTGTGTTATATTCCCTTGCTGTTTTTGGCAGATAGTCTGTCCATTGTAATATTATATGCATTGTTTTTCTGGTATGGGGTTTCTGGGGGGACTTTTGTTTCTTGCTTCGTTTGCGCCCAAGAAATTTATGAGCCTCGATTTGCTGGGACTGCTGTAGGAGCATTGAATATCTTTCTCTTTTCTGGCGGTGCATTTTACCAATATGTCATGGGAATGGTCATTAATTCTTATGCGCCTCTTGCACCGGGAGTATATCCATTGGCAGCATATCAAGCAGCATTTACTATCCCAGCTTGTGGGTTACTATTAGGTATTATTGCTTTCGTCTTTTTCAAAGAAAATCGTGACAAATAAGATGGTTTAATAGGATTAGCTTTCAGAAAATGTTAAGTAGTCGTCAATAGTAAGAGGACGGTTAACAGAAAATCTTAAATCATATGGGTATGAATTCATAGTCTGGGAATAGGGCATTATTTTAACTCACTCGTAACTGTAGTCGCGAATGAGTTAAAGCCTTGATCCATAAAGCCTCTCGAATGTTCGAGAGAGTATATTTAATAAGAGGGGGATATACTTGTGAAAATCGTTAGCGTTGATGTAATGCAGGTCCCAAGTGGAAATTCTGGTGCGTCAAGAGGAAACTGGTGTCCGATTATTGTACGTGTTAATACAGATGAGGGCATCAGCGGTTTCGGCGAGGTTGGCCTTGCATACGGTAAGGGGTGGCGAGCTGGATTTGGCATGGTGCAGGATTTTGCTGAAGTCATTATCGGAGAAGATCCCTTAAATATCGAAAAAATATGGGAAAAAATATTTAGAAAAACATTCTGGGGTATGGGCGGTGGAACTGTTGTCAACGCCGGTATCAGTGGTATTGATATCGCATTGTGGGATATTAAGGGAAAGGCATTTAATCTTCCGGTTTGGCAACTTTTAGGCGGAAAAACGAACGATAATCTCCGCACATATGCTAGTCAACTGCAATATAATTGGGGTCCAAACATTGTCAAAGAAGCACTCATCGAGCCAGAGGAATATGCAGAGGTTACTAGAGTTGCCATGGCAGAAGGCTATGACGCTATCAAGGTTGATCCGATTATCTTAAGCGACCAGCCGGATGGCAAAGGGCCATGGAAGATTACAGGACCTTTGGAGAAAAAGGTGCTTAAGACAGTATATGACCGGGTTGCGGCGATGCGTAAAGCTGGTGGAGATGATCTGGATATTATTATCGAGCACCATTCGAACACCGATACAGTATCAGCGATTCAAATCGGTAAAGCTCTTGAAGATCTGCGGATATTCTATTATGAAGAGCCATGCCATCCGTTGAATCCAAAATCGATGCTGGAAGTTAAAAACAATGTTGATATCCCTATCGCTTCTGGCGAAAGAATCTATACAAGATTTGGTTACAGAGAGTTCTTAGAAGATAGATCTCTTCATGTTATTCAGCCGGATATTTGTCTTTGTGGCGGTCTTACCGAAGCAAAGAAAATTTGTGATATGGCATATACGTATGATTGCGCTGTTCAGATTCATGTTTGTGGAAGTCCTATTTCCAAGGCTGCGGCTCTTCAAATTGAAGCGGTGATTCCTAACTTCCTCATCCATGAGCATCATCAGAGAGCCCTAAATCCCGAAAGCCGGGCAACATGCCTATATGATTATCAGCCTGTCAATGGTAAATATAAAGTTCCTGATCTACCCGGGATCGGTCAAGAATTGACACCTGAAGCGATTGCTAAGTCCACAATTGTTACTATATCTGCAGGTAAAACTTACGGTTGAGATAGATGAGTCGCGAACTTTGAATGATCATAGCCTACACTAGCTGCTATGCTGTCATTCACGCCTAATAGTGTGAATGTTTTGGAAAATGCACTATGATTTTCAGACGGTCCCCTTGTATAATTTCAAATTTTGTTTTTTTTAGGCATGAGTAGCTCATTGTTTGGTTTTCCGCTTATTTTGGTTCCCAACCAACTGAATTTTAGCGTTTCCTGAACAATGGGCTATTGTTGCAGTAGTGTTGTATATAGATTTTAATATGCTTTCTAAACGGAAAGAAAGAGCATATTTATTTAAAATTTAACCATCAATGATGGGGTTCCATTAAACGAAAATACTTTTTAGGAGGCCATAAAATGAAAATTACAAGTGTGGATATCATTGATGTAGCTAACGAGTTTTCTTCGGCTACCAGCAAATGGCGTCCGGTTGTCGTTAAAATTAATACTGATGAAGGAGTAACCGGTTTCGGCGAAGTCGGCTTAGCCTATGGTGTTGGTGCATCAGCAGGATTTGGCATGGCCAAGGATTTGGCAAAAATTATCATTGGAATGGATCCAATGAAGAATGAAGCTATTTGGGATAAGATGCAGAAGAAAACATTTTGGGGTCAAGGTGGTGGTACGGTAGTTACCGCTGGCATGAGCGGTATTGATATTGCGTTGTGGGATATCAAGGGAAAAATGCTCAATACACCAGTTTATCAGCTATTAGGAGGGAAAACACGGGATAAAATTAGGGCTTATGCTAGTCAACTCCAGTTTGGTTGGGGAAAAGGAACCGATAAAGCTATGCTCGTGGAACCCCAACAATATGCCGAAGCAGCTCTGGCTGCGGTTGATGAGGGATATGATTCAATCAAGATTGATGTACTTGCCATGGATGATAAAGCTAATTGGAACCAGCGTAATCTTAATGGTGTTCTTTCTAATCAGACGTTACGTTTAGGTTATAACAGGCTCAAAGCAGTAAGAGAAGCTGTTGGGCTCGATGTGGATATCATTGTCGAAATGCATGCCTTTACAGATACTACTGCAGCTATTCAATTTGGAAAAATGATTGAAGAGCTAGGTGTCTATTATTATGAAGAGCCAGTGATGCCTTTAAATCCTAAACAAATGAAAAAGGTAGCAGATAATGTTAATATTCCTATTGCTGCAGGAGAAAGAATTTATACGAGATGGGGTTACAGGCCCTTTTTTGAAGATGGATCGATTGATGTCATTCAGCCTGACATTTGTACTTGCGGGGGGCTAACAGAAGTCAAAAAAATCTGTGACATGGCTCATACATATGATGTTACTGTGCAAATTCACGTTTGCGGGGGGCCCATTTCTACCGCGGCGGCGCTGCAAATGGAGGCGGCTATTCCCAATTTCATGATTCACGAATTGCATAGATATGCTTTGCTGGAAGCGAATACAACAAGCTGTAAATATAATTATTTGCCTAAAGATGGAATGTATGATGTACCTGATCTTCCTGGCATTGGTCAAGAATTGACAGAAGATACAATTAAAGCATCAATTGTAGCGAGTGTAAAATAGAAAACACATATCTTCTCGTTTAACTAATTTCGACAGTACTATCTACCAGATAGTTTATGCCATTAGGTTTGAAGTAGAGCTTATTTAAAAATCAAATAAAAACGGGGAAGGGTGTAGATAGACAGATGAATATGGAAAATCGCAATATTGGTGCTCAAATTGATACCCAATTAAAGCCCACCAAGCAGCGCTGGCTAGTGGCAGCCATTTTATTTCTCGCAGTTTTTTTCTCCTACCTTGACCGGGTCAATGTTTCGGTTCTTGTGGTTGACCCAGCCTTTTTGACTGCAATGGGCATCTCAGGTGCGGTGGCAAAGGGAATGCTGATGACGTCATTCCTAATTGCCTACGGTGTCGGCAATATAATACTTAGCCCTTTAGGCGATATTTTTGGACCCCGTAAGGCTATGGCCGTCTGTATTGTTATTTGGATCATTTCGATGATTATCGGAGGATTGGCACCGACATACGCGATAATCACTATCTCACGGGTGCTGCTGGGATTAGGCGAGGCTATGCACTTTCCTATGCAGAGCAAATTTGTAAAGCAATGGTTTCCGACGCAAGAACGTGGAAAAGCTAATGCCGTATGGCAGACAGGCATGGCTGTAGCACCGGCCATAGCCATGCCGTTTTTTACTTGGATTATTCATGTTTCCGGCTGGCGCATGAGCTTCTTTGTCCTTGCAGCGCTGAGTCTTATTCCATTGTTAATGGTCTGGTGGTTTACGGCTGACGGGCCACGCCAAAGTAAACGCGTGAACCAGCTGGAAAGAGAGTACATTGAAGCAGGTCAAGTGCAGGAATTGGCCGCCGCGGGAGAGAAACAGGGGGGTGAGGAAAAGCAAGGCATTGTTGCCGCCTTCAAATCATTCGCTGACAATCGTAACTTTTGGTTGCTGACTTTTTTCTATATGATGCATGTTTCGATCTACTTCGGTACCCTGACCTGGCTGCCAAGCTATTTGAAAGAGGCCAGAGGTTTCTCGTGGGCGGCTATGGGGATTTTGTCGTCTCTGCCTTTTATCCTCGCGGTCGGTACAAAGATTTTATCCGGATATCTTGCCGATAAAATGCCCCGCAGATCAATGATCCTGATCTTTGAAATGATCGGAGTTGGAGTGGGAGTGTTTTTTGCGGCACATGTAGCTGATAATAATATAGCGGCAGCATTTATGGTTCTGGGGGTAGGGGCTGTTGGTCTGGGAGGTCCTGCTTCCTGGACGGTGATGCAAAGCGTTGTTCCAAGCAAAGGGGTTGCATCTGCAGCCGGTTTGATGAATGGACTATCGAATGGCGTTTCGGCATTGGCACCTGTGGCGATCGGAGGATTGATCGCTTTCACTGGCACCTATGCAGGCGGACTGTATTATATCGTCGGCTGTAGTGTTGTGGGTTGTATCATGGCAACCATACTGTATGTAAAGAAAATATAACATTTTTCCGGTATTAGCGTGGTTGCTCGGTGTGAGACTTCGCTAGTATAAACGGATTACTGAACTGCGGGAGATGTAGTTAATTTGCTAGCCAAATTAACTGCATTTTCGCATTGTGATGCGAAGACGTTATATATGGGGGGGAAGAAAATTTGACCGAAGACAATAAAAAACATCGGATACTTTGGATACTTTGCCTTTGTCAAATTGGCGCAATGCTGATTTGGTATAATTTTGCAGCTGTAATTCCTATACTTCGTACGGAATGGTCGATATCCAATGATCAGGCAGGTGCGCTGCTATCAGTCTTCCAATTAGGTTATGTCATAGCTGTAATATTTACCGGTTGGCTCACAGACAAATATGGCGGTCGTTTAATTTTTGCCCTCAGTGCGATCGAAACAGGGCTAGCTGGACTTGGATTTATCTTTTTTGCCGATAATTACCAATCAGCACTTCTGTGGCGGACTTTAGCCGGATTGGGCCAAGGCGGGCTCTATATACCAGGGATACACATCCTTAGTACATGGTATCCGGGACAGGAGAGAGGGCGAATTATCGGCATTTTTACTTGTTCTACTGTATTTGCTTATGCAGGTGCCTACTATCTTGCTTCCGCCTTAGCGGTAGCATATTCATGGCAAACTGGGATGTTCTGGACAACGATTTGGGCTTTTCCGGCAGCAGTAGCAGTATTCTTTCTAGTAACCGAAAAACAGACGCCCGCTATTGCTGTACCATTAGTTAAGGCAGAAAAAAAATCTTCTCTCACACTATCTAGTAAAGCTTTTTGGTTAATTATAGTAGGTTATGTAGGTCATATGTGGGAATTGTATGCTTTCTGGGGCTGGCTTGGTGCCTACATGACTTACGCTTTCACGCTTCATGGCTATGAAACTTCAGTTGCTATAGGTTACGGCGGGGGAATCGCAGCTGCCTGTACTGCAATGGGAGGCATTTCTCCTGGACTGGGAGGCTGGGTGTCAGACAGATATGGTCGTTGTCTTTCCGCGACAACACTTATGCTTATAAGCGGCTGCTGTGCTTTGATTTTCGGGTGGCTAGCTGAGTTTTCTTTGTGGTTGTTGATCATAGTGGGTCTGGTCTATGGGTTCTTTATTGTAGCCGACTCGGCTATATACAAGGCTGGGCTTACTGAGCTAGTTCCAGCTCATGCTATGGGTTCAGCCTTAGGGCTGCAGTCTGTACTCGGTTTTGGCATCACTGTAATTACGCCACGCTTATTTGGATTGATCGTAGATAATTACAGCTGGGGCTGGGCGTTTTCGTTCCTGGCTATTGGACCTTTTTTAGGCGTTATTTGTATGTTGCTGCTACGCAACCATCCGGAATCATGGCAGATGGCTAACGGGAAGAGGTAAGAACCAGCAGAGTCACTTTTGTCAGTTGAGACGATGGTACCTATTAATCAGACAAGGGAGTGATAAATATGACAAAACAATATAGTAAAAAATTAAAAATGGAAAATTTTCACAGCAAAGAGCATTTACGCAATTGTATTAAGATTACCGGCAATACGGCTGAATTGTTGTCAAATTTTATCCGGGACAAAAGGTTATAGGAGGAATCCTGGACTATCTCTCGATACTTTTAATAATAATATCGACAGTCAACCTAAAAAGGTTAGTTTACCTATGCTGAGAAAAAATGTTAAAATACTAATGAGAGAGGTTGTTGATCGAATTAACAATATAGAAGGCTGTAACATTTTCGGAGGTGGTTTGCCATGCCAACAGTGGTTAGTTTACTATCTGAGGACAAGTTTAATTCTGCAAAGCCTGTTATTCCCCAAGAGTTGAACATCTTTTTTCCTAATCAATTTTCTGATTTTGATATTATAAATGCCTGCGAAGGAGCAGATTGTCTCTTTGCAGTTGGATCAGCAGCGATGATCAACTCTTTTATACTGGAAAGAATTCCAAATATTAAAATTGTACAATGCATGGGAGTGGGATTTGACCATGTTGATATTCCCGCAAGTATACGTGCGGGGATTCCTGTGGCTAACGTACCGGGTTCGAATGCAACTTCAGTTGCTGAATACGTTATTGGATCACTTATTGCAATACAGCGAAGGCTAGTGGAGGCCGATAGTGAAATTAAGGCAGGAAATTACCTTTCGTTTAGAAACAATATACTGCGAGAGGGGATACAAGAGGTTAGGGGGAGCAAGATAGGCCTCGTCGGGTTTGGTAATATTGGGAGGCAGGTTGCCAAAATCGCCTCAGTACTGGGTGCATCAGTCAGTTACTGCGCTTCACATAGACAACCTCCTAATGTAGAAATCCAATATTCAATCGAGTACAAAACACTTGATTCATTATTAGAGACAAGCGATGTTATAAGTCTACATATTCCATTGAATGAGAAGACTAAAGGCCTGATTGGGGCAAGAGAACTAGCACTGATGCCGCAAGGAAGCATCCTTATCAATACCGCACGGGGTGAAATAGTGGACCAAAGATCACTTGCTCAAGCACTGGAAAAAGGTCATCTTGCAGGAGCATCTATAGATACCTTTACCCCTGAACCGCCAGGTCACGATCATCCATTGCTTACTCTTTCAGCAAATGCTAAAAAACGTTTAATACTAAACCCGCATACCTCTGGCGTAACAGTGGGGGCATATAAGCGAATGATTGAAAGTGCTTTAAAAAACATGGCTCGAGTAGTGCGTGGTGAAGTACCAAATAATATAGTAAATGGGATCTTTAGAAGAGGAAACGATCTTCAAAGTAGAGAGTTTGAATGAGACTTATCAGGATTCTAAATAAAAGATGGTAAAATCCTCTGATTCAGGGTTTCAATCACGAATTTTTATTTCGCATTTACTATGATTAATCGATGGAAAGGCTATGGTTATTTTTATAGGCTGCCCATAACTTTTCAGAGCAGCCCAACAACTGGAGGAATAGAATTTGGATAACAGATTAGCCAACTTTCCAGTTGGGTTATTTACCAGCATAATGGGATTGTGCGGATTATCAATAGCGTATCAACGCTTTGAACAAGTCTTCGGTTTATGTTTCGGAATAAGCGCAATCCTCCTTATAATCTCTTATGCAGTGTTTGCGATGGTCAGTGCCGTTTACTTTTTAAAATTAGTAAAATACACGCAACAAGTAATAGATGAATTTAAGCATCCGGTTAAAGTTTGTTTTTTTCCAGCGATATCTATTAGCATGCTACTTTTAAGCGCTGGCACGGTCGATAAGTTATATGAAGTGGCGCAATATTTATGGATAGCAGGCTCCGCGTTACAGATTGTTTTTACAACGATCATTCTGTCCAGGTGGATGAATCATAGTAATGAAATTGTTCATTTGAATCCGGCATGGTTTATCCCGGTAGTTGGCACTATAGTAGTACCGATAGCCGGAGTGGACATTGCACATCGTGAATTCGCGTGGTTCTTTTTTAGCATAGGCCTATTTTTTTGGTTAATGTTGTTTTCCGTAATATTTTACCGAATTATTTTCGAAAGTCAGCTTCCACCCCAGTTAATGCCTACATTGTTTATATTAGTTGCACCACCGTCATTGGGATTTATTTCCTATACAAAAATAACCGGAGAAATGGATAGCTTTGCACGGGTACTTTTATACATAGCTCTTTTTATTGTTATTTTACTGCTCTCAATGGCAAAGAAATTTACTAAGATTAATTTCTTTATATCCTGGTGGGCATATACTTTCCCTATGTGCGCTGTAACGATTGCTACTACGTTTGCTTTTAAATTTACGGGATTGCCGTTTTTTTTCTGGCTAGCAGCTATGCTATTGCTGGCGACCACTTTAATCGTTGTAATAGTAGTGATAAAAACGATTAACGCCTTTTGGCGTAATACAATTTGCATCCCGGACTGAATAAGCGGAAAAATAAAAAAAGAATAGTAATATCTTAATCAGTGAGAAATATGGCTAATGGCATTCCAAGGCCGAAGGACCTTTCTTTTAGAATGCGGGTTTTCAAATTAATTAATAGGTTGGAGGTATTTTTATGCCAGAATTGAAAAAAACATCCTCAGCAGGTTGGCGCTATCTGGAGCAGATTCCCTGGGAAAATCATTTGACTGCCTCCGGGGTAAAAATTAAACCTTACATTTCTCAAAAAGAGCATTATCTAGACGTTACCTGTATGTTAGTCAAGGTGGCACCAGGGATGGAAGTGCCAGAACATATTCATCCGCAACAAGACGACATTCTTTTCCCATTGTCAGGAAAAGCCATTATGTGGATTGACAGTGTTGGCGATTTCCCATTAACCCCTGGCGTGGCAGTTAGAGTACCCAAAGGAGTACGACACAAAATTTATGACGTTAGAGAAGAATTGCTTATTCATGACGTGTTTTTTCCGGCACTGATTTAAGGTGGCTGACAGGAACTGGAATTATAGCTTGAGAGCGATTCATCATTAAAGTACAGCGATTTAGGATAATATTTATGATTTCGCTAATTGGGCTTTACGAACAGCATTCAAGACCGCTTCTTGGCCGTACTGGACCGTGAATTTTAGAATAGTAACGAAATCTCTATTGGCGTTTTTCTCCACTAGGCGATGCCTTCTACTGCGTAAGCTTGTATGATAAACTGATATTGAGCCACCTCGATCACCTCTAAAACCTCCTGCCGATTTTGTCTCGCCAACTTAAGCATAACAGGATTTTAATGTGCTCGGGGTGGCTCATTTCTTGATACGGAATGAATCATCCGATCTATGATGATTTAATAAAAGAGGCTCCAGTCATAAAAGATGTCAATTCAAAGTCTGAAAAACCCGATCAACGTTACGACCGGCGTAGTTATAAAAATTGCCATTTAGTATTTTCATTTTAACGAACCTATGCTATAATAGTTAATGTAAAGTTAACTAATTGAGGCGATAATATAATGTTACCACCAGAAACTTTTGTAAAGCTTCGCGACGTTTTCATAAAAATGGTGAAAAGTTATAGAGAAACATACCGAGGATCCGTTCTTGACGAGTTGGAATTGCCTGAAATGACTTTTAAACAATTCGTATATCTTGATGCGATTATTAAGATGAATAATCCCACTTATGGAGATTTGGCCAAAAAGTTTCGGGTAACCAAACCGGCGGTCACTGCCACTGTGAACAAATTAATTAACTTGGGGTATATTGATAGAGTGCAGTCAATTGAGGATCGCCGGGTTTATCATATTATGATCAGTAATAAAGGAAAAAGAATGTTGGCGATCGAAGATAGTGCTGCCACGGACTATGTTAAGCATTTTGAATCTTGCATCACAACATACGAAGCAGAGCAATATATAGCAATAGCGGAAAAGATAATCGCTCAAGCGATTCCGAAAAGAGAGTAATGGTTTCATTAATTAGTTAATTCATTTTTAACTAACTAATCAGTATAAGGAGTGATATTTTTGTATACTATTGGATTATATTGTGTAGTTTGTACAGTATTATTAATCTCCTATACAAAAGATAAGAAGAAGACAATGATAGCGCTAAAGAAAGCTTGGAAGTCTTTCGAAAATATCCTGCCACAGCTTCTGTCTATCATTATTATTATCGGGATTGTACTTGCTATATTGAGTCCAGATGAAATATCAGCACTAATTGGGCAGCAATCGGGGTGGTTAGGGATATTTGTTGCTGCAATTATTGGATCTATTACTTTAATACCCGGTTTTGTTACTTTTCCTCTGGCCGCAGCCTTATTAAAAAGCGGCGCAGGTTTTATGCAAATAGTAGTTTTTATTTCAACCTCGATGATGGTTGGAGTTGTTACGGCACCGGTCGAAATACAATATTTTGGCCGAAAGGTTACATACATTAGAAATTCATTGGCTCTACTTTTTTCCTTTATCGTCGCAGCCATAATAGGGGTGATACTTATATGATGCAGATAGTAAGAAGATACAAATGGTTTTTATGTGTTTTGTTCATCAATCTTCTTTTATTACTGCTAAAGCCTTCAATAGGATTAGATTCTATCAGGATATCAGTTGACAATTTAGAACAGATGCTAATAGTCATTCCGCCGATTTTTATTTTACTTGGCCTCCTGGATGTTTGGGTTCCTAGGGAAACTATGCTCAAGCTTATGGGGAAGGATTCGGGCCTAATCGGTATGACTATTGCATTTATATTAGGTGCCGCTAGTGCAGGTCCACTTTATGCTGCTTTTCCAATTGCAGGAGTTTTAATGAAAAAGGGTAGCCGACTTTTCAATGTGTTAATATTTATTGGTGCATGGTCTACTACTAAAATACCGCTATTACTTTTTGAAGCATCAACGATGGGGTGGAGATTTATGTTTACTCGATTAATTGTTGATATCTTTGGAATTGTGTTAATTGCCTACATTACTGAAAAAATAATCACCATCCGAGAAAGGGAAATGATTTAAAAGCACCACGATTCACCGCATCTAGACAGCTTGTATTCCACTCAGTCTCCATTTTATTGACAGGATGATGGAAAAATAATAAAATATGACTGATATCAGTCAATAAATAATGGAAGAATTAGTATGCCGCGGAGAGCTTGTTTAAACACTTTTCCACATTAGCCCAATATTGCTTTGAATAGGAAATTTGCGAACTTCCAGCAAGATTCTATCCTTTGTGGCAAATACTTGAACAGGAAATTTGTTATTTTTGCCGAATTAAATGAAACTGAAATTTGTTAGTTCTAGCCTAAGGAGGCATCAGTCAAATGGGCCAATTGGTTAAAAAAACGCATATTATTATTATCGGGGCTGGTTTTGGCGGTATCCAGGCCGCGAAGCTATTAGCGAATACGGCCGCGCAGATTACTATAATTGATAAGCATAATTATCATTTATTTCAGCCATTATTATACCAGGTAGCTACTGCCGGTTTGTCCGAAAAAGACATAGCCTGTCCGATTCGGACAATTTTTCGTGACCAAAAAAATATAGAGTTTCACATGGATGAGGTTATAGATATAGATCTAGCTGATAACCGTGTTATTACAATCACGGGACATCAGATTTCTTTTGATTACTTGGTAGTGGCTACTGGCAGTACAAATAACTTTTTTGGAATGGAATCCTTAGCAAAGAACGCTTTATGTGTGAAAACACTTGGCCAATCGGTTGCTACCCGGGACCACATCATAAAAATGTTCGAATTGGCTGCCCATGAGCCGGATCCGGAAATACGCCATTCGCTGCTTACCTTTGTCGTAGTAGGTGGTGGTCCCACTGGTGTTGAATGTGCAGGGGCTTTGTCCGAACTCATTCATTTTGTATTGGCTAAAGAATACCATAATCTGAACTTTAAAGAAGTACGTATCATGCTTGTTGAGGCTTCGGACGCTTTGTTGCCTGTTATGCCTTTGGATTTGCAAGAGGCCACTGTCGAAATATTAATTCGCAAGCATATTGAAGTACGGTTACTTGTACAAGTTAGCGGTTTTGACGGTAACACATTATTACTAAAAGGGGGGGAAGTAATTCCCACTCATACAGTTATCTGGGCCGCGGGTGTATGCGCCACTAAGCTGCTGGATAACCTTAAACAGGAACAGGACCGTGCCCATCGTGTCATTGTGAATGAGTATTTGCATATCCAGAATAAAGCTAAAGTTTTTATTATCGGAGATGCAGCGCACTTTGAACAGGACAATTCGCCGCTTCCGATGGTTGCACCGGTTGCTATTCAGCAGGCCGGAGTTGTTGCCCAAAATATTATCAGTCTGATGAACGGCCGTCCACTGCAGAAATTTGTTTACAGGCCTGTCGGTACTATGGCCACAATTGGACGTAACGCCGCGGTAGTCAATATTGGCAAATTTAAGTCCCAAGGGTTTATTGCCTGGATAATTTGGTCTTTAATGCATATACTGCGGTTAATCCATTTCCAGAATCGCATAGTGGTGTTTATGAAATGGATCTGGGAATATCTCACATATGATCGTGTCGAACATGTAATAAACCAGGATTGATAATGGGAGATTGCACCAGAAGCTGAAATCTGGTTCCCAATATAGTTATCTTTCATTGTACATAGACTTTTAAAAAAAGATTACGCATCAGTCTTTTTGTTCTAAGCAGGATTCTGAAGCGTTATGTTGAATAAAGCAAAAAAATAATATTGGCAAACCTCCTGAAAAGGCGGGACGCAAAGCCATGGGTCTAAAGATTCTAATCTAAGATTGCCAGGTTGCAGCATGAAGTTAGCTGAAACCTGGCAATTTTTTTAATTATTGGACATTATTGTAAATCTAAACAGGTATTTTGTACTTATTCTTCGGGGGTGGATTAGTGAAAGAAAATTCTAACTATTTTGTGGTTACTATTGGTCCCGTATGTCTTGCCGTCAATGCTGATTGCGTTCGCGACAAAATCTACAGCTTCTTTAAAGGTGAATCTACAGCTATCTGTCTTGATTTTAATGACACTCTTTATATGGATGCTGCTGGTGTTGGAGTTATTGCCGCAGTTGTCTTTGAAGGACGACGTAAAGGTGTTAACATATCAATGAGAGGAGCCACGGGTTCGGTACTGGATATGCTTATGTCAACGGGATTATATCGATTACCTTAGTGAAAAATCGTTAAAAAGAGCCAGCGATCTGGGAGCACGTTATGGAGGAGAAGAATTTGTCATTCTTCTCCTCCATAACGTGCGATTTTTTGTCCAAATGGAAAGTATAGCTTTCCCTGGATTGAACGCCTATACCCCTAGGGCACAGGCGGCTTCTGCCGGCGTCCTTTAGGACTTGCACAAGCCAAGTCTTATCTTATTGGGGGGGCGACGCTACCATCTCAGACTGGGAGGTAAGCACGATGGGTATTTAGGGCATGTTCCTAGACTTTAACAACCCAATCGGCTGGAGCCTCCAAATCACCAAATTGAATACCACAAAGAGTGTTGTACAGTTTGGTTGTATTTGGACCAACTTCTGTTTCACTATGGAAGACATGGAGGTTACCTTTATATTGGATTCCACCAATTGGAGTAATAACAGCCGCAGTTCCGCAAGCACCTGCTTCTTTAAACTCCTTAAGATTATCAATCAAAACGTCCCTCTCTGCCGCTTTTAACCCCAAATATTCTTTAGCTAGATAGAGGAGGGAATATTTCGTAATGCTTGGTAAAATCGAAGGCGATTTTGGTGTGACAAATTCGTCATTCCACGTAATACCGAAGAAATTGGCTGAGCCGACTTCTTCAATTTTTGTATGAGTTAATGGATCAAGATAGATACAATCACCAAACCCATCTTTTTTCGCCAAATGATAGGAGTATAGGCTTGCTGCATAGTTGCCGCCAACTTTGGCAGCTCCTGTTCCATATGGAGCTGCCCGATCAAAGTCGGAAACAGTAAAATTGACAGGCGTCATACCACCTTTGAAATAAGGGCCAACAGGGATGCAGAAAACCGAAAATAAATATTCCGGGGCTGGACCGACACCAATATTATCTCCGACACCAATTAGTAACGGTCTGATATAAAGAGTGGCACCAGTACCATAGGGAGGAACATAGGCTTCATTGGCGCGTACTACTTGTAATACAGCCTCTACAAATTTTTCTTCAGAAATTTCCGGCATTAACAGACGTTGAGCGCCGAGAGTTAGCCGTTTGGCATTTTCATAAGGCCGGAAAAGTTGGATATCCCCATTCTTTGTTCTGTAGGCTTTTAATCCCTCGAAACATTGTTGTCCATAGTGCAATGCGGTCGAGGCCACGCTGATTGAAAGTTTATTATCAGTTACTAGTTGGCCTTCGTCCCATTTACCATCTTTCCAAGTAGAAACATAACGAAAGTCTGTTTGCATATAGTTAAAACCTAAATTACCCCAATCAATATTTGCTAGTTTACTCATAATATTGTCCATCTCCTAAATAAATTATTAAGCTAACCTATCCACGGCAGATAAATGCTAAAAAAATCCCACCAAGATTTGTATTTTGACAAGCAACCGTCAAACGAATTTTTTCAAGTAATTCATCTCCATACCCCCCTGTAAAAATAAAAAACTCTTGCTCCTTCAAGTCAAATAGACTTAAAGGGGCAAGAGATAATTCTCGCGGTACCACCCTTTTTACAGATAAAACTATCTGCATCTCATCAGGTCAAACAACCCTAGCAGAATAACGACTGCACTCCTTGCGGAGCTGAGACCGGCGCAGCTTACTTTGCAGTTCAGCCTTGCTGTTCAGGAGCGACGTTTGCATTCCCATCGTACCGGTTCACACCACCCACCGGTTCTCTGAAACGACATAGAGCGCAAGTTCTCCCTCATCACATTTACCATATTAAGTTAAAGTGTAGCTTTGCTTTATTTAAATATACGCTCATAGTTATCTCCTGTCAACGAAATTAAAAATTTTTATCTTTGAGCGACATAAATTTTTTTTCAAATTTTATAAAGATGAATTAATAAAAGGCACAGCAAGCTAGGAATGGCTTTGCTGTGCCTTTTATTAATGCTAGCGACTTGACACAGTACTTACCAGACTTTAGTATATATATATATGAATATTTAATTATATAAAAGGGTATAGCCTACGGGTAAGGAGTCGTGGTAACACTATTTTTGAGGTGACATATGAAAAACATACTATGTGATATGTGTGAGGAAACTTGCGAACATCCGGAGACGATATGCTGGGCAAAAGAGGAGATGCTGGCGGAACCTACAGTACAGCAGTTGGCGGAAATATTTAAGATTTTAGGTGATAGTACCCGGATTAAAATATTACATCTCTTAACCCTTAGAGAAATGTGTGTTTGCGATATTGCTAAGACACTAGCAATGGGCCAGTCGGCCATATCTCACCAGCTTAGAGTGCTGCGCGCCGCCAGGCTGGTCAAGTTCCGCAAGGATGGCAAAGAGGCTTGGTATTCATTGGACGACGAGCATGTAGTGGGTCTGATGTGCCAAGGGTTAGAGCATATCAACCACAACTAACAGATAAGTGGTCAGAATAAAAAATACAGTCTTGGAATCCGCAGATTCAAGCAAGACGCAAACAGAGCAAAACTTGAGTATTATTTTACATCAGGTTTTGCTCTTGCTTTAGCCACCTTCTTGTTCGATGCTTACGTTATCAAATTCGCCGTCAAGTCCTGCACGCAAGCCACCACAAACGGTATCAAGTGAGGTAAGCAATGCGACAGATAGATATTTGGCAAAATCCATTGGCGTCCTAAGGGACTTGGCATGTGCCAAGTCCCTTAGGACGGCCGAATTGCTATGCCATCCATGGCGCAATCGGCACTAGCGCCATCCGAGCGCGTCGCCGGCAGAAGCCGCCTGTGCCCTTTAGGGGTATAGTCGTTCAATCCAGGTCTTGACAAGATGGCTTGCTATCATTTACTATTATACACATGAACATATAATCATGCGATGGAATATTGCGACCAAGGCAGTCAATTGAAGCGAATGGGTTTGGAACATAGTAGTCATATAGAAAAAATTAAGTGACCAGCATACAAGGAGGGATAATAATTATGAAAACTCAGACTGAAGCATGTCATTGTGGCTGCTGCCACAGTTCGCATGCTGTTGCCGCTGCGGCGGCTGAGGCAGCCGCAGCTGTAGATAGTGCCAATTTGATGAATAGTACCTTTAGTATTGACGGGCTGGATTGCGCCGACTGCGCGGCTAAACTGGAGAAAGGCATCCGCAAACTGCCGGGCGTGCGGGAGGCCCAAGTAAATTTTGCGGCGGCCAAGCTAAAAGTAGTGTATGATAAGACACTCTTAGAGGTGGCCCAGATTACCAAAACCGTAAGCGGCTTTGGCTATAGCGCGGCGATACTGCAAGCCGCCCAGGACGCGCCGGGTTATCATACGTCGGTGTTCCGGATTGCGGGTATGGACTGCGCTGACTGCGCCGCCAAACTGGAGAAAAAGATTACCGCATTGGCTGGGGTGCGGTCAGCCGCAGTAAATTTTGGCGCCGGCAAATTGAAGGTCGAGCATGCTCTGAACGATTCCAATATTATCGAAGCGGTACAACAGGCGGGCTATCAGGCAGTCAGTGACGGTCAGGCTGCCCGGCCTGGCGCTCAGTCGGCCGGTGCCTGGTGGCGCAAGCCGCGAACGATGGCCACGATTATTTCCGGGGTCGTTCTGCTGGCCGCCATCTTGCTGGATTGGATAGGAATGAGTGAAAATATTATTATTCCGCTCTATTTTGCGGCTATGGCTGTCGGCGGGTATCATGTGGCAAAGAGTGGTCTATATGGTCTTAAAAGCCTGACTATGGATACCAATTTCCTTATGACCATTGCAGTCGTTGGCGCAGTAGCCATCGGGGAATGGAGTGAGGGTGCAACCGTTGTGTTCCTGTTTTCGCTGGGCAATGCCCTGCAGGCCTATACGTTGGATAAAACCAGGGAATCCATTCGCTCCTTGATGGACTTAGCGCCGCGGGAAGCGCTGGTGAGGCGGGACGGTCAGGAGTTGCGGCTACCAGTGGCAGAAATTGTGGTTGGCGATCTCATTATCGTCAAACCGGGAGAGCGCATTGCAATGGACGGTAATGTTGTGAACGGCGTTTCTACCGTCAATCAGGCACCGATTACCGGCGAGTCCATGCCGGTGGAAAAACAGGTCGGTGACCTGGTGTATGCCGGAACAGTCAATGAACAGGGTGTTTTAGAAGTCGCGGTCACCAAACTGAGCGCCGACTCGACACTGGCTAAAATCATGCACATGGTGGAAGAGGCGCAGGCGGACAAGGCGCCTATGCAGCAGTTTGTTGATGTTTTTGCCAAGTACTATACGCCGACCGTTATTATGGCGTCGTTAGGTTTAATGTTCATTCCGTCACTTTTGTTCAATCAACCCTTTGATCTTTGGTTTTACCGGGCATTAGTGCTGCTGGTCATCTCTTGTCCGTGTGCGCTGGTCATTTCCACACCGGTATCGATTGTATCCGCTATCGGCAATGCTTCGCGGCGCGGGGTGCTGATTAAGGGCGGGGCGCATTTAGAACAGATGGGACGCATTCAGGCAGTGGCCTTTGACAAAACTGGGACGCTGACCATTGGTAAACCGATGGTGACCGATGTGGTGTCGTTAAACGGTATTGCCAAAGAAGAGCTGTTACTGTTGGCCGCGGCGGTCGAAAAGTGGTCGGAACACCCGCTGGCCCAGGCGATTGTTGCTAAAGCTGGCAATGCATCTTTAAAGTCAGTAACGAAATTTAAGGCACTCATCGGCCGGGGAGCGCAGGCCGATGTAGACGATCAGACGGTATATGTCGGCAACCGCCGCTTATTTGAAGAAATCGGGTACGCCTTGGCGAGCTACGAAGAGCAGTTGACTCAGTTGGAACAGCAAGGCAAGACTGTGATGCTGGTTGGTAGCGAACAACGAGTACTGGGTGTCATTGCTGTCGCTGACACATTGCGGGAAAATAGCCTGGAAGCACTCGTCGCACTGCGGGCCGCCGGAGTGCATAATCTAGCGATGTTGACTGGTGATAACAAGCGGGTGGCAGCAGCCATTGCTGATAAATTAGAAATAGATTCTTTTTACAGCGAACTGCTGCCGGAAGACAAAGTGTCGGCCTTAAAACAATTGGCTCGTAAGTATGGCAGCGTAGCCATGGTGGGCGATGGCGTCAACGACGCTCCCGCCATGGCGACAGCCACTGTGGGCATCGCCATGGCGGTGGCCGGATCGGATACGGCGCTGGAAACAGCTGATATTGCGCTCATGTCCGATGATCTGAGCAAATTGTCCTATGTTATGAAGCTCAGCCGCAAGACGGTGGCAATTATCAAGCAGAATGTTACCTTTTCTTTGGTGATAAAATTGCTGTTTGTGCTGGGCACTTTTGCCGGCTTCGTCAATTTGTGGCTGGCAGTGTTAGCCGATACCGGCGCTTCGCTCTTGGTAACGCTAAACGGCATGCGTCTGGCGCGGGAAATAAAATAAAAGTATATATACGACGTATAGTTGAATTTTTAGCCTTTCATATCGTTACCCTCCATTTAAAAATAATGTAAGCCGCAGTTCTTTGCTGTGCTACCCGTCAAGAGGACAAAGAAAAAATAGAAGAAGTGGATTGCTGCCTGCCGATATGGTGGGCAGCAATTTTTATGCAGCTTTCGCGTACTGTTCGTGGAATTCCATGGGCGTCATGAT
>NZ_LSLK01000067.1 GCF_002257705.1 Sporomusa silvacetica DSM 10669 | reverse complement strand
CATTTGTTGCTTGAATTGATTGGTAAATTGTCTTTTAGCTCGTCTGTCCGTCATGTAAATCTCCCTTTTCTTTTCTTATAGTTTTACATGACCTTATTAATTCTGTCTAGTTTAGTGTAGCCGATCCAAAAGCTGCTCGTGAACAGAGTGGTAAACATGTTGGTATTTTTTCAGCTATTAAGCGTCATCCGCGTGAAGTTCTTATTGTCATTGGCACACGCATGGGCGAGAATGGATTTGCCTACTTCTATCCGGTTTTCATTATGGCATATCTCGTAACCGGACTAGGGCTACCCAAGTCTACAGCGTTATGGGGAGTTATTATTGCTTCTGCGACACAACTAATATCTATGCCCATTTATGGCATGCTTTCTGATAAAATTGGACGTAAGCCTGTTTATATTGGTGGAACTATCTTGTCAATGCTTTGGCTTGTTCCTTTTTTCATGATTGTTGGCACAGGCTCTGTTTTGGCGATAATTCTGGGATTTATTGTAGGATTGGGGATAGCCTATCCAGCAATGATTACGCCACAGGCTTCCTGGTATGCAGAATTATTTGATACAGATTTTCGCTTATCTGGATTTGCTTTTTCTCGTGAATTAGGCTCCATACTTGCCGGTGGAGTGGCTCCGTTTATTTGCACTGCGCTATATAGTTGGAGTGGACATTGGTGGCCTATTGTGGTGTATATGTGTATTTTAGGTGTAATTACTTTATTGGCTTTGGCTATGGGGCCTGAAACTGTCAACAAAAATATAGAATCATAATATATCATTCAATAAAGGCTGTATAGCCGATATCCGTAAAATCACCAAATTAGTAGAAACAGACGAGGGTGTGTCTAAAGAGATAGTCACTCATGAAAGTGAAGTGATTCGGCTCTTGGGGCTGCTCTCGTTTTTTGTATGTGTTGGGGATTTACATTATTTGCTCTGTCGGCTGGAGTTCTTTGACAATATCCATGAAATTCCACATAGTTCAGCGCAAGGTTCTAAATAAAAACAAAAAAATGGACAGTATACTACAGGTATAGCAAGTTACCATAACTACTAATTATATATAACTTGAGGAGGAAGAGTATCAATGAAAAAACTAATTCTATCAACAGTGCTTGCTTCTCTAACCCTTGCCGGCACTGCTTTTGCAAGTGTACCAGGCATGGATGTAGCCGTAGGACAAGGGCAAATAGGCTATTCCTATAATAATTTAGAGACAAGTGTGGGAACACTTGGCGATCTGGGAACTTTAAAAAATAATAATTTTCAAGGAGCCTATGGCCTCAATGACAAGTTTGCTGTTACTGGTGACTACCTGAATTCTGAGTCCAAAAACTTCTATTCAGCAAGTAATGGCTATTACAATAATCTGAGTCTCAATTCAACCGAAATTGGCCTGCAATATAAATTAAATAAAAATGTTGCCGTTTCTGTAGGTAATGTAAAATCTGAACTTAAAGCCAACAGCGACTCGATTTCCACAAATGAAATGTTTGGTGGTATTGCGTATAAAGGCGCTATTACCAACAAGGTGGGCAGCTACGCCTCTTACATTCGTTCTGAAAACGTGCAGGACTGGAAAGCTGGTCTCACTTACGACGTAGGCAACAACATCACACTTGATACAGGGTATCGTAGCTTTGACAATAAGGATTTGGGGATCAAAGCCGATGGCATTGGCTTTGGTGCAAACTATAAATTTAATTAGGATGAAACAAAAAAGACTACCAGATGTAGTCTTTTTTGTTTTGGGGTGGAAAGATGACATGCGGTTCCGGTCAGCTGTGGCCAAGTGATTGATTCATGTAAAAAACAGTGCAAGACACATCCCGGAAATGGGAATAATGTTAGTCATATATAAAATAAGGACAACTGTATTTGTTAGGTGCTGTTTTTATGTATATAAGGCAAACTTGGGTCACTGCGTGAACGCATTTTTGTTAAGAAAGAAAGCGGCTTGAGCGATATCTATATAGAAATTGGTTGTTTTATAGGATATAATCATAGTATTAATAACTTGAAGTACCAAATACGAATAAAGGGTGGTTAACTTATGAGAAAACCATTATTTACTGGGTCTGCAGTAGCTATTGTAACTCCATTTACTGACAATGGTGTTGATTATCAATCATTAGCAAAGCTAATTGAGTTTCAAATCCAAAGCGGCACAGATGCTATTGTAATCTGTGCTACTACGGGCGAAGCCTCCACCATGCCAGATGATGAGCATATTGCTACTATTAAGTTTGCGGTAGAAACAGTCAACAAGCGCGTACCGGTTATTGCCGGCACGGGAAGTAATGATACCCGCCATGCCATAGAATTATCGAAAGCAGCTGAAGCAGTGGGCGCTGACGGACTATTATCTGTGACTCCTTACTATAACAAAGCTACACAAAAGGGCTTATATAAGCATTTTAAGCTTATTGCTGATAGTGTTAAGATACCAATAATATTATATAATGTGCCGAGCAGAACTAATTTGAACATAAATCCTGAGACGATAAAAGCATTAGCTAAAATCGAAAATATTATTGCCGTTAAGGAATGTAATCTCGGTCAAGTTGGTGATGTAGTAAATTTGTGTGGTGAGGACTTCTCTGTGTATTCCGGTGATGACAATAGTGTTTTGCCTGTACTGTCATTAGGTGGTCAAGGTGTAATTTCTGTAATGGCTAATATTATCCCGCAGGATACCCACAATATGGTTGCGAAATTCTTGCAGGGAGATTGTAAGGGTGCTATCAAGTTGCAGCTTCAGACACTGAATCTCATAAAAGCCTTATTTAGTGAAGTAAACCCTATCCCGGTTAAAGCAGCTGTGAATCTGCTGGGCTTTACGGCCGGTCAATGCCGCATGCCGTTAACAGAGCTTGAGGACCATAACCTGGAACTTCTCCGTAGCGAAATGAAAGCTTACGGCTTGATTAAGTAGAAGTTAGAAGAGAAAACACCTACGAGTCGTTTGATGGACTCGTAGGTGTTTTTGTTTTCAAATACTACTTCCCGAAATATCTATCTAGTAACCCCTTAAAGGCGGCGCCATGACGTGCTTCATCTTTGCACATTTCATGAACAGTATCATGAATGGCATCCAAGCCAAGTTCTTTAGCTTTTTTGGCGATAGTCAGTTTGCCTTGACAGGCACCATATTCAGCTTCTACCCGGAGTTCAAGGTTCTTTTGGGTAGAAGGGTTTACGACTTCACCCAGCAATTCGGCAAATTTTGCGGCGTGCTCGGCTTCTTCAAAGGCAATGCGCTTATATGCCTCAGCTACCTCGGGGTAACCCTCGCGGTCAGCTTGGCGGCTCATTGCCAGATACATGCCGACTTCGGTGCACTCTCCCATAAAATTCAGTTTCAGACCTTCGAGGATTTGGGTATCTACGCCAGCGGCTACGCCGATTCTATGCTCATCAGCCCAATTCAAACCAGCAGCGGACTGTTCGACAAACTTAGTAGCAGGTGCGTTGCACTGGGGACAAGCGTCAGGAGCAAAGTCGCCCTCGTGAACATAGCCACAGATAGTACATACAAACTTTTTCATAAATCTACCTCCACAAACAATAATTATTATTATAGGATAATTATAACACAAAGAATAGGAAATACAATACCTATTTAGAAAAAAATCTGAGTTCAACAATAGATTCGATTTGCAAACCATTTTCACGCCCTGTGATTATACAAAATCTAGCAGGAAAATTTATATAGCACGGAGAAACTGGTACCAATTGATTATTATTATAAGGATGGTACAGGTCAGATTAAATTTGCCGTAGGGTAACTGTTTTTCAAAATAGTATAGAATTTAGGGAGGAAGATGTTTGTGGGGGATTTTTCAAAGAAACTGCTAGCTAAACTGTTACTCGTAATGATGGTATTGCCTTTATTGTTTGCTGGTAGTGTGTCGGCGGAAGGTATGGCTTACCGGGAAGAGTCTGTTAAGCTGACAGTACAGGCGGACAGTTTGGGTCAGGGAGTTGTTGACATGGCGCTTGCTCTCCAGCCAGGCGAAGTGTTCCGGGTGGAACTGCTTTCTGCAGCTGGAACTGGTTATTCGTGGAAACTAGAGGGAGAACCTATGCTGGTCAGAGCATCACAAATAGCTGATTCCCAACCGTTGTCAGCTGATAAGAACCTGTGTGGCGGACCGGTGCGTGATACTTATATACTGAAGGCGGGCGATGAGTTGGGAACAGAAACCATCCGCTTTAGCTTTGCTCGGCCTTGGGAAGCGGGAAAACTGGCAACCAAGACACTGGCAATCGCGGTGACAGTTCAGGAGACCAAGTAGCTAATGGAACTGTCAGTATAGAACTAAACCTATATATTCTGGGAAAGTACTAATATGGGAACAAAATGGCCGAGCTCATTAGAAGGATCAAGTGAGTTTCGGCCACTTTTTTAAAAAAGTGGTCGAAAGCGTTAAAGCGAGTATAATATAGACAAAGTAGCTTGTTTTGGAGTGGTATTTTTGGAAATACGACAATTAAAGACGTTTATGAGTATTGTTAAGTTTGGTAATTTTTCGCAGGCTGCGCAATTTCTTGGCTATACTCAGTCTACAGCAACAACGCATATTCAGCTTTTGGAAAAAGAATTGAACACTGTTTTGTTTGAACGGTTTGGTCATCAGCTAATGCTTACCGGTGATGGTGAACGGCTCTATGATTATGCAGAGCGTATTACCAAACTGGCCGAGGAAGCTAAAAATGTGCTTGATGATTTTTCGATACCGCGAGGCCCGATTATCATTGGTATGCCGGAATCGCTCTGTGTATACCGGTTGAAGGATTTGCTTAAGGAATATGCTGCCGTATATCCTGAGGTGGAATTGAAGGTGAAGCTAGGTATTTCCAGTGATTTTCACAATATGCTGCGAAAAAATATGATGGATATGGCTTTTTTCCTGGAAGAGAAAATACAGGAGCCTGACTTAGTCAGTAAATTGTTATGGCCGGAGCCTGTGGTTTTAACCGCCTCACCCAACCATGCTTTCAGCAGGTTTGCCGGGGTGCAGGTAAGCGACCTGGGCGGGCAAACACTGATCTTTCCCGATTCTGGTAGTAGCTATCGGACTTTATTGGAAGAAAGTATGGAAAAAGCGGCTGTCCAGCCGGGAAATGTGCTGGAAATATGCCAGATTGAGGTTATTAAGCAATTTGTTATGAGCAATATCGGGCTGACTATCCTGCCCCAGGCGGCAGTCCAAAATGAACTTACGGCAGGTACCTTAGTGGCTTTGCCCTGGTTAGGACCGGAATTCCAGATCAATGCATATCTTGCCTACCACAAGGATAAACGGCTTTCTTCTACTATTCAAGCCTTCAGTAAGCTTGTTCAGGAGAGGTTATTGAAGTGAGTTTCTTGCCAACTGAGAAGGTCCAAAAACCAGTGGAGGTTGCTTATGAATAAATGGTTGTCTGGTGTCAGACTGCTTGTTGCGGGTGAGTATGGGTTGGTAATCGAATTTGATACAGGCATTTCGCCTGCTATTAACAGGATGGTGCAACAGCTTGCCGGACTGCTTACCAGCAGTTTGCTTCCTGGTGTTATTGAGGTGGTGCCCACCTACCGGACTGTTATGGTGTATTTTGATCCTTTGGTAATAACCAGGCAAGATTTATCCGGGTTTATCAGCCAAATGCTATGCGAACTGAATCCCCAAAGCAGTCAGTTTACAGAGGCCAAGACGGTCTATGTGCCGGTTTGTTACGGGGGGGTGCTGGGACCTGATTTGGAATATGTGGCACGCTATACCAGGCTGACGGCAACAGAGGTTATCAGTATTCATACCGCAACCCCCTATTTGGTGTATATGCTGGGTTTTACTCCGGGGTTTCCTTATTTGGGCGGGTTGGCTGAGCAGCTTGCGGTGCCACGGCAGGAGAAGCCGCGTGCTAAGGTGCCGGCCGGCTCGGTGGGGATTGGCGGCAGTCAGACAGGCCTTTATCCTGTGGAAAGTCCGGGAGAATGGTGGCTGATTGGGCGTACGCCGGTCAAGGCCTTTAATCCTAAGAACAGTCAGCCTTTTTTATTTTCTCCCGGGGACTATCTGCAGTTTTATGCGATAACCGTGGAAGAGTATTTTGTGATACGCCGCGAAGTGGCAGCAGGCACTTATGTTCCGCGAATTTGTCAGGGCAGTGAGAGTGATGAGTAGTGATTACTGTTATTCAACAAGGTTTCTTTACAACAGTACAGGATGAGGGCCGCTGGGGCTACCAGGCTTACGGTATGCCGACAGCCGGGGTGATGGACCGGTATGCCGGGCGCATAGTCAACTTACTGGCAGGTAATGAGGTACAGGCGGCCGTGCTGGAAATGACCTCTTTGGGCGCGGTGCTTAAGTTTGATGAGGAGCGATTGGTGGCTGTTGGCGGCGCAGATATGCAGGTAACGGTAAATGGTGTTGCTGCTCCCAATTGGTCGGCTTTTCTTGTGCCCAGGAACGGAGAGGTCCAATTTGGAGAGGCTGTCACCGGCTATCGGGCTTATTTGGCGGTGCAGGGGGGAATCGATGTTCCCCTGGTGCTGGGCAGCCGGTCTACTTGTGTTAAAGCAGGCGTTGGGGGCTATGAGGGGAGAACGCTGCGACAGGGCGATGTCCTGTATGTTGGACCGGCAGGGGAAGGTGCTGCTAGACCACAGTCACTTGCCAGTGACTATATTCCGTCCTATGGCGACAAGGTTTTGATCAGAGTGATGCTCGGGCCACAGCAGGATATGTTTTCTGAGGAAGCAATCGCTACCTTTTTCGCTAAACCATATAAAGTTACCAAGCAAGCTGACAGGGTTGGTTACCGATTGACAGGCTCCCGGATTTTACCTGTCAGTAAAGCAGATATTATCTCTGATGCTGTGTATCAGGGCTCTATTCAGATTGCTTCGCATGGTATGCCGTTTATTATGCTGGCTGATCACCAGACTACCGGTGGATTTGCTAAGCTTGGCTATGTGGTTCGGAGCGATTTGTCCAAGGTCGCGCAGACAAAGACAGGTGATAGTATACGATTTTGCTGTGTTAGTGAAGCGGAAGCAATTGGTGCACTCCACGCAGAACAGCAATTGTATCAGACTATTGCCACAGCATTGAGAACATAAAAAATAGCTTTTAGGAAAATCGAATGCCCCTATTTAATTTTTCAATTTTACATCCGGTTAGTTCGGTGTTATGATAGGAAAAACCAAATTTCGCAGGAAGCAAAGGCGCTTCAGACAAAGACTAACTTTGTTTGTAGCGCCTTTTTTGTTGCCGAAATAGGGGTAAGTACAAAAACTAGGGGGGATTATTGTGGAACCAGTAAAGAACGTAAATCCGGGTAATAAGAAGGTAAAAACAAATTGGGAAGTGTTGCTAGGGGCCGCTTTTTTGATGGCGACATCGGCTATCGGACCAGGCTTCTTAACGCAAACAACGGTATTTACCCAACAGTTAGCAGCAAGTTTTGGTTTTGTTATTTTAATGTCTATTGCTTTGGATGTTGGCGCACAGTTGAATGTCTGGAGAATTATTGCGGTCTCGGAGAAACGTGGTCAGGATATTGCGAATATGGTTTTTCCAGGACTGGGTTATCTTGTAGCCCTGTTGATTGTACTAGGTGGTCTTGCTTTTAATATTGGAAATATTGCCGGAGCGGGTTTGGGATTAAATGTAATTTTGGGCGTAACACCGGTGACGGGCGCAATTATTAGTGCAGTAATTGGTATCGGGATTTTCCTTGTAAAAGAAGCGGGAAAGGCTATGGACCGGTTTGCTCAGTTTGCAGGCTTTGTTATGATTGGCCTAACAGTCTATGTGGCCTTTGCCTCAGCGCCACCGGTGGGCGAGGCTGTGGTGAAAAGTATTATGCCTGACAAAATCGATATGTTTGCCATCATTACCTTGGTTGGCGGTACTGTAGGCGGCTACATTACCTTTGCCGGCGGGCATCGCCTGCTGGATGCGGGCATCTGTGGAGTAGAGGCTTTACCGGAAGTAACAAAAAGCTCGATTTCCGGTATATTGGTTACAGCAATTATGCGAGTTGTATTATTTTTGGCAGCTCTTGGTATTGTTGCTCAAGGTCTTGCGATTGATCCGGCTAATCCACCAGCTTCGGTATTTAAGCTGGCAGCAGGCGAGGCGGGTTATAAAGTGTTTGGCATTGTCATGTGGGCAGCAGCCATTACCTCGGTTATTGGGGCTGCGTATACCTCGGTTTCCTTTATCAAAACCTTCAGTACCACTGTTGCCAAAAATGAAAAACTGATGATTATTGGGTTTATCTTAGCATCTACTTTAATATTTGCCATTGTAGGTCGCCCGGTTAAGGTACTGGTGCTGGTAGGGGCGCTTAACGGACTCATTCTGCCGATTACACTTGCCACCATTTTAGTTGGTGCCTATATGAAAAAGATTGTTGGCGACTATAAACATCCGTTGTGGATGACGATTTTCGGTGGTCTAGTGGTTGTTGTGATGTCCTACATGGGTGCCTATACGTTGATTAAGGAATTGCCAAAACTCTTCTTGTAAATTAGAGGCAAATAAATAGCTTTAGCAGAAATTATAATATTTACCCGAAAAATAGGTTGGAGGTATATTGTTATGTACCGAGTTGACTTAAACTGTGATTTGGGAGAGAGCTTTGGCGCTTACAAACTAGGCGTGGACGAAGAGATTCTGCCGTTTGTAACCTCGGCAAATATTGCCTGCGGCTTTCACGCCGGTGATCCGGCGGTTATGCGCAAAACAGTCATGCTTGCCTTGAAAAATGACGTAGCGATTGGTGCTCATCCCGGCTTGCCGGATTTGGCTGGTTTTGGCCGGAGACAAATGGATATTTCGCCCCAGGAGGCGTATGACCTGGTAGTGTATCAGCTTGGTGCATTAGCAGCTTTTGTTAAAGCTGAAGGCGCAAGCATGCAGCATGTTAAGCCACACGGCGCTTTTTATAATATGGCGGCCAAAAGCAAACCGCTGTCAGCAGCTATTGCCGAAGCTGTTTATAAGGTAGATCCCGGTTTAATTCTGTTTGGTCTTGCCGGTAGTGAACTAGTCGCTGCCGGAGAAAAAATTGGTCTGCAGGTAGCTCATGAGGTATTTGCAGACCGTACGTATCAGCATGACGGTTCGTTAACCTCGCGCAAACAACCGGATGCGCTGATTACCAATCAGGAAGAAGCCGTGCAGCAGGTTGTCCGCATGATTAAGGAAGGCAAGGTATTATCGCAACAAGGGCGGGATATTGCCGTCAAGGCCGATACGGTATGTATTCATGGTGATGGCAAACATGCGCTGGAATTTGCCCGGAAGATAAGGGAATATCTCCTTAACGGCGGGATTGCTGTCAAGGCTATGGGCGATAAGTAGTAACAATAGGACAAAAAAGAGGGATGAAAATGAGTGAGTTTGCAAACATGAGTCCAGCTGAAGTACGTGCCATGATTCGACGCGGCGAGTGGACTAAACCTACTTCCGGTATGGCCCAGGGGTTTACTCAGGCCAATCTGGCCATCTTAAAAAAGGATATTGCTTTTGATTTTCTTTTGTTTTGTCAGCGGAATCCGAAACCCTGTCCGGTGCTTGATGTCACCGAGGCCGGTTCGCCGGTGCCCAGGCTGGTGGCTCCCACTGCGGATATCCGCACAGATATTCCTAAGTACCGGATTTACCGGCAGGGCGAATTGGTAGACGAAGTAACAGATATTCTTACCTACTGGGAAGACGATATGGTTGCTTTTCTTATCGGCTGCAGCTTCACGTTTGAACATCCGTTGATGAATAGCGGTATTCCCGTGCGTCATATTGAAGAGAACTGCAATGTGGCCATGTATAAGACCAATATTCCCTGTGTACAAGCAGGCCGCTTTGAAGGCCCGGTAGTGGTGAGTATGCGGCCAATACCCGAGAAGGATGTTGTGCGGGCTGTTCAAATAACGTCGCGGTTTCCGTCAGTTCATGGTGCGCCTATTCATATTGGCAATCCGGCCAGTATTGGGATAAAAGATATTGACAAGCCAGATTTTGGTGATCGTGTTACTATTAAAGCAGGAGAAGTTCCCGTGTTTTGGGCCTGTGGAGTTACGCCGCAAGCCGTAGCTATGCAGATAAAGCCGGAGCTGATGATTACCCATGCTCCCGGGCATATGTTCATTACCGATGTGCGGGATGAAAAGTTCAGTGTGTTATAAGCAACGTTCTAACACATTATATATAGCAAGAGACACAGAGGTGGATACTCGTGAAGCAACAAACAGAGCGTACTGTTCCTGAATACCAACTGCTGCCTGTCGGTGAAGCGGCTCTGATGGTGGAATTCGGTAAAGGCATTAATCCTAAGACAAATAAGAAAGTAAAGGCATTAGCCGATTATCTGGACCGGCAGCCCTTGCCGGGAATGTTAGAATATGTATCGGCTTACTCCAGCGTTACCGTGTTTTTTAACCCGGTGCAGGTAAAGCGGTTGTGCGAACGGCAGTTTGACCTGCAATTAGAACCGCTGGCTTATCAAATTCTTGCTGACTTATTGGTAAAAGTACTGAGTAAATTAGACAATAGTGTAGTCACGATGCCTAGAACGGTGGAAATTCCTGTCTGCTATGGTGGAGAGTACGGCCCGGATCTTGCTTATGTGGCAGAGCATAATAACCTTACAATGGAAGAAGTAATTGAAATCCATAGTCAGGGGCAGTATCTAGTGTATATGATCGGATTCGCCCCTGGATTTCCTTATCTTGGCGGCATGTCCGAAAAAATAGCCACACCCCGGCGGCCGTCACCGCGTCTGGAAATTCCGGCAGGTTCTGTAGGAATTGCCGGGATGCAAACCGGTGTCTATCCTATCACAACCCCTGGCGGCTGGCAGTTGATTGGCCGCACTCCACTCCCCTTGTTCCGTCCCCAGGACGAATGCCCCAGTCTTTTACAAGCAGGGGATCTCATCCGCTTCCGGCCCATTCCTTTGGCCGAGTATGGCGAATATGAGGGGGCAAGATCATGAGTATGACTGTGCTACGTCCCGGCCTGCTTTCAAGTATTCAAGATCAGGGTAGATACGGCTTCCAAAAGTATGGCGTTATTGTAAGCGGAGCCATGGATTCCTACGCACTGCGCGTAGCCAATATTCTGGTTGGCAATGAAGAAGACGAAGGCGTACTAGAGATGACACTGATGGGGCCGTCACTGCGGCTGGAGCAGGATATGCTGCTGGCCATAACCGGCGGCAATATGGCGCCGACCATTAATGGCGCAGCAGTGCCCATGTGGCGGCCAGTTTATGTGAAGCAAGGCAGTGTGCTTGATTTTAAAGGGTGTAAGCCTGGCTGCCGCTCATATTTGGCTGTGGCCGGTGGCTATGACATTCCGGCAGTAATGGGTAGCAAAAGCACCTATTTGCGGGCAGGACTTGGCGGCTTTCACGGGCGGGCGTTGCAGCAAGGGGATGTGCTTCCTTTGCGAAATTCCCTGTCAGGGCCGGCCGACCGGTTAATTAAACAATTAGCTGTTAAGCTGCAGGACCATGCTTTTGCTGCTACGGCTTGGTATGTGGCAAAGGGTAACATCCCCAAGCCTACTCAGCCTATTCAAATACGCATTACCCGTGGTAGTCAATATGAACATTTTACAGCAGAAAGTAAGGCGCAATTTTTTTGTCGCCCTTTTCAGGTTACTGCCCAGTCCGACCGGATGGGTTACCGTTTATCAGGTCCGGTGATGGCGTTAAGCGAACCGCTGGAAATGATTTCTGAGTCAGTTGCACTGGGTACTATCCAGGTGCCGCCTGATGGCAACCCGATTGTTTTGCTGGCAGATAGGCAAACCGCTGGGGGTTATCCCAAAATAGCTCAAGTTGCAGCAGTAGATGTCGCTATTATCGCTCAGACCAGACCAGGAGATCAAATTTCGTTTCAGGAAATATCGCTAAAAGAGGCAGAGCAGCTTTATCTTGAACGGGAAGAATATTTGCAGCACCTCAAACAAGCCATTGCCTTACGGCTAGTTTAACTCTATTGTATTTGCTTGGATGCGCAGTAACGGTAAGAATGATTGAGGAGTGAAATTCATGTTTACCATTGATGAAATAAAAGAATTAATTAAGGCCGTGGATCAATCGTCGATTGGTCACTTGGAATGGAATAATCAAGGTGCGAAGCTAGTCATTACAAAAAATCCTGACATGACGCAAGTGCAGCCTGCTACTGTGCCGGCCTCGCCTGGTAATGCTTTGCGGGAATCGGTGGAAACGGTAGCGGTAGCTGGTGAAACGGCATTTTGCGAAATTCTTTCGCCGACTGTCGGGACCTTTTATGCTACCCCTGAGCCCGGTGCAGCGCCGTTTGTAACTATTGGTGACAGGGTAGAGGCAGGTACTGTTGTGTGTATCCTGGAAGCCATGAAATTATTTAATGAGGTATCTGCAGACGTAATAGGAGAAGTTGTGAAAGTATTGGTGAAAGACGGAGATTTCGTGGAGTATGGCCAGCCGCTGTTTTTGATAAAACCATAGTATCCCCGGTTTAGCAAACAAGATCAGGTATAGGAATAAAGGAGAAAACAAATGTTCAAAAAAGTGTTGATTGCTAACCGGGGTGAAATTGCTGTCCGAATTATTAGGGCCTGTCGTGAAATGGGAATTGCTACTGTCGCTGTTTATTCGGAAGCTGATGCGCAAGCGCTGCATGTCAAGCTAGCCGATGAAGCGTATTGCATCGGACCTGCTGCTGCCAGGCAGAGCTATTTAAATGTAGCTAGTTTGCTTGCGGTGGCTGCCGCTACCCAGACTGATGCCATTCATCCGGGCTATGGTTTTTTAGCTGAGAATGCGGAATTTGCCGAAGCTTGTAGTGTTTGTGGAATAACCTTTATTGGCCCCAGTCCGGAAGCTATTAGGAGAATGGGAGCAAAAGCCGCAGCCAGGGATACCATGAAGCAGGCAGGTGTTCCCATTATCCCGGGTACGGAGGGTATTATTGAAGAAATAGAAGCGGCCGTCGCTGTGGCTGAGACAATTGGCTATCCAGTGATCGTCAAGGCGACCGCCGGTGGTGGCGGCAAAGGCATGCGGGTAGCTGCCAATGCTGCGGATTTAGGCCAAGCTATTCACCAGGCCCAAAAAGAAGTAGCAGTTATTTTTGGCGACCCCGGTGTGTATTTGGAAAAATATTTAGAAGAGCCACGCCATATTGAAATGCAGATTATGGCAGATGGCTACGGCAATGTCGTCTATCTGGGCGAACGGGATTGCTCCATTCAGCGCCGTCATCAAAAGCTGGTGGAAGAAGCTCCGTCAGCTGCACTGGATGAGAGATTGCGCCAGCAGATGGGGCAAGTTGCCGTACTGGCCGCTAAAGCGGTAAATTATCAGGGGGCAGGAACAGTAGAATTTTTGCTGGATAAGCATGGTCAATTCTATTTTATTGAAATGAATACCCGGATTCAGGTTGAGCATGCTATAACCGAAATGGTTACAGGCATTGACCTGATAAAAGAGCAGATAGCCGTGGCAGCAGGTAACAGGCTGTCCTTTTCACAAGAGACCGTACAGGTAAGCGGCTGGGCTATTGAATGTCGTGTTAATGCAGAAAATCCAGCCTGTAACTTTATGCCTTCCCCTGGCAAGGTGGGACTCTATCTTTCGCCTGGCGGGTTTGGCGTTAGAATTGACAGTGCTGTTTATCCCGGATATGAAATTTCCCCCTTCTATGATTCCATGGTGGCAAAAGTCATTGTCTGGGGTAAAACCAGACAGGAAGCCATTGAACGGATGAAACGGGCGCTTAGCGAATTTGTTATTGAGGGCGTACGCACCACTATTCCCTTTCATCAGAAACTATTGAACCATCCCCAGTTTGTTAAGGGCGAGGTGACAACAGGCTTTCTGGAAACCTATGGAGATATTTTGGAAAAGTAGATAGACATAGGGTTGACTGTAATAACTGGAAAGGTCAACGCTAGTGTCCCTGCCTGTCCAAAGAAAAAGTTAAAAGAGATCTTCCCTTTACAAAAAATGTAGGGTGAGGTCTCTTTTGTATTTGTTCATTTCAATTAAAAATTTTAATAGTATCTATTTGATTTTTCCGAACAAAGTAACAGGAAAGAAAGTGGTCTGTGTCAAATATTGCTGAGTATGTAGAAATGTTATGTCAGGTGATAATGATGCAATGGATTATAGGTATAGATGGTGGCGGGACTAAAACCGTGGGCTGTGCTGCAGATGTTACCGGCAAGGTTTTAGGCTGGGTGGAAAAGGGGCCTAGCAACTACCACATCACCGGGGTGGCCAAATTTACGGCAGTTATTGCTGGTATCATTGACGAATTGGCCGTTAGCTGTAATTTGAAGACGGCGGACTTACTAGTAGTAAGCCTTGGGCTTGCCGGTGCTGACAGAGTAAGAGACAAGGAAATTGTCCTAGAGGCATTGGCAGAATTGGGTCTGCCTTGCCATTACCTGGTAAATAGTGATGCCAAAATTGCGTTGGTCGCAGGGTTAGGGAAAGCGGAAGGCATTGTCTTGATTGCCGGGACAGGCTCAATTGCTTATGGAATAAATGGGCAGGGCGATATCATTCGTGCCGGTGGCTGGGGACACCTTGCCAGTGATGAAGGCAGTGGCTATGAAATTGGCCGTCAGGCAGTAGTAAGGGGGATTCGGGCTGCTGAGGGGCGCGATAAAGCTACGATAGTAATGGACATGATAATGGAATACGTAGGCCTAAACAGCTGGAATGATATGATTGGCTATATTAATAACCAAGCGACGTCGAAAGGCGATATTGCAGCATTTGCACAGTTGGTAGGGGACGCAGCCAAGCGGGGAGACCAAGTGGCGATCGAGATAGTAAAGCAAGCAGGCGATGCGCTTGCCAGCTTGGTGGAATCGGTTATCACCCGTGGTTTTGGTTGGGGAGAACCAGTGCAAGTATGCATGTATGGTGGCATCGTAACCAATATTCTGATGGTTCGTGAGCGGCTGGAAGAGGCTCTAGCTAATAGGGCCAACATTGTAGCCTGTAAAACCCAACCGGTAGAAGGGGCTGTACGGCTGGGTCTTGAATGGGTGAAGAACAAGGTTTGAAAATTCGGTTGGGGGCGATGAGATTGGGTGTGAAAATCGAAGATTTGCTTACCGAAGCGGTCAACCCGCAAACGGTGAATATGGATAAGCTGACTACCAGCCAATTGCTCGAAGCCATCAATGCGGAGGACAAGACAGTGGCTGCCGCGGTGGCTGAGGAAATACCCCATATTGCCTTGGCGGTTGATAAAATAGCAGCAGCACTGCAAACTGGCGGACGCTTGATTTATATTGGAGCCGGAACCAGTGGGAGGCTAGGCGTGCTAGACGCCGCCGAGTGTCCTCCGACCTTTGGCGTAGAGCCGGATCGGATAATCGGGTTAATTGCCGGGGGTGATACAGCTCTGATAAAGGCGATAGAAGGAGCCGAAGACGAGATTAGCGGCGCAGTTATTCAATTGCAATTAGTGAAGCTTACAGCGAAGGATGTGGTTGTTGGTCTGGCAGCCAGCGGCAGAACTCCGTATGTCCTTGGTGGCTTAAAATATGCCAATACGGTGGGCGCTTGTACTGTCGCCATAAGCTGCACTCCGAATTCGATGATTGGCAAGGTGGCTAAGCTTGCCATTACACCGTTGGTGGGGCCGGAGGTAATCACCGGATCTACCCGGATGAAGGCTGGCACAGCCCAGAAGCTGGTACTTAATATGCTAACAACGGCAACTATGGTTCGATTGGGAAAGGTGTACGGCAATTTAATGGTAGATGTTAAGCCGACTAATGCCAAACTGGTCGAAAGAGCCAAACAGATTGTCGCGCAGGCAACAGGAGTAAGCTGCGAGAGGGCTGGCGAAATTCTTGTTCAGGCAGGGATGAATCCCAAGACGGCTATTGTCATGATTAAACGGGATTGTTCTGCTGAGCAGGCCTCCTGCTATCTGGCGGCAGTTGGTGGTTTTATTCGGAGGGCGATCATAGATGAAAAGAGGATGAAAAGATGAAGTTACTATTGGTATGTTCTGGCGGCATGTCTAGTTCTATTGTAGTTAAAGCAATTGAAAAGGAAGCCGCTAAGACGGGTCAGGTCATTACTGTTAAGTCGGTAGGCAGCGGTGAATTTGCCGAGGAGCTCAAAAATGGCTGGGATATAGCGCTGGTAGCGCCTCAGGTGCGGCACCGTGTTGCCTTTTTCCAGGAGGCCGCGGCAGAATATAATGTTCCTGTGGCCGTTATTCCGCCGCAAGGGTATAACCCGATGGGCGGAGCCATCATTTTAGCCGAAGTTAAGAAGATATTGGATTAGGCAGGAGAGAAGATGTACAAATTCTTTGCACTGCTTGATAAATATCTGATACCTGCTATGACCAAGCTGTCAGAACAGCGACATCTTCGCGCGGTGCGTGATGGGATTATTTCTACTATACCACTCATTATTGTTGGTAGTTTCTTTTTGATCCTGGCTTTTCCTCCGTTTCCGGCCCTGGCGGCGGCTATCAAACCCTACACAGGCCAAATCCTCATACCTTTCCGATTAACTATGGGATTGATGGCTCTTTACGCTTGTCACAGTATTGGTTATCATCTTGCAAAATCATATAAACTTGATGGAGTGTCAGGTGGAATTTTGGCGATGGCCGCTTTTTTACTGACAAGTGTGCCGGTTACTTACCCGGATAAGGGAATGGCACTGCTAATGGAAAATCTCGGAGGCGGCAGTATGTTTGTCGCTATTATCATGGCCATTTTTGCTGTAGAAGTGCTGCGGTTTGCCAAGACTCGCAAGCTAACGATAAAGATGCCGGACGGAGTGCCGGAATCGGTTGCCAAGTCGTTTGAGGCTCTTATACCAGCAGCCGTTATTATACCGGCAGTCTGGCTCGTGCGTGACTTTATCGGGTTTGATATTCATCATTTTGTATTAGAATTATTTCAGCCGTTAGTGCTGGCAGGCAACACGTTAGCCGGGATCTTAGTACCCATTGTTATTATAACTTTGCTTTGGGCAACCGGTATTCATGGTGATTCGGTGGTTGGCAGCGTAGCCCGGCCGGTGTGGCTGGTGTTGCTTGACCAGAATATTGCCGCTGCGGCCGCCGGGCAGCCTATTCCTAATATTGCGCCAGAGCCATTTTTTCAGTGGTTTGTTTGGATTGGCGGCTCAGGAGCCTCTCTCGGTTTGGTACTGCTCATGCTTTTTTCTAAGGCTCCTTATCTCAAAAGTATGAGCCGGGTTACATTTTTGCCGGGAATCTGCAATATCAATGAGCCAGTTATCTTCGGGGTCCCAATCATGCTTAATCCGCTTTTGTTTTTACCGTTTCTGCTTAGTCCGGTCGCTATCGCGATTCTTACTTACTTTGTTATGGATATTGGCTTAGTGAATAAGCCGTATATACTTGTACCCTGGACCCTGCCTGCACCCATCGGGGCATACCTTGCCACAGGCGGTGACTGGCGGGCAATTGTGTTGGTATTTGTTAACATTATAATTGCTGCTGCACTTTATTATCCGTTCCTTAAAGCCTATGAACGCAAACTCAGCAGAGAAGGCATGGCAGGGGAACTAGAGGAGGAATTAAAATGACGGAAGAAGTAATTTTCAAAATTATTCTCCATGCCGGTAATGCCAGGGCTGAAGCCTATGATGCACTGCGAGCCGCCCAGGCGGGAGAGTTTATCAAGGCTGCCGAGCATCTACAGCAAGCCGAGGAAGAAGTAGGTGCTGCCCACCGGGTTCAGGCTGATATGATTCAACAGGAAGCGCAGGGCAATAAAGTGGAGCTTACGCTGCTGACTGTACATGCGCAAGATCATTTGATGACAGCCTTGTCCGAGAAAAATCTAATTGAGAGTATGATTGAAATGCACAAAACCATCAGACAGCTTTCTGCCAAGTTGGAGGCGTCCTCATGTCAGGATTAAAGGTTGTTGTTATTGGCGGCGGCAGCAGCTATACGCCGGAATTGATTGACGGTTTTATCCGGCGTGCGGCAGAACTGCCTGTTGCTGAAATTTGTCTTGTCGATATTTTGGCAGGGCAGCATAAACTGGATATTGTCGCTGACTTGGCACGACGGATGGTTGCCAGAGCAGGTGTGGACAGTAAAATTACCACTACTATGGACAGGGCGGCAGCGCTGCAAGGTGCTGACTTTGTTGTTACCCAGTTTCGGGTTGGGGGGCTGGCCGCGCGCGCCCGGGATGAACGGTTTCCCTTGCAATATGGTGTATTAGGGCAGGAAACTACTGGTCCTGGGGGCTTTGCCAAGGCGTTGCGCACGATTCCTGTTATTCTGGATATTTGCCGCGACATGACAAAATTATGCCCTGAGGCTTGGTTGATAAACTTTACTAATCCGGCAGGTCTGATAACCGAAAGTGTGCAAAAATATACCAAGGTAAAGTGCCTTGGCTTATGTAATGTTCCTATTCATATGAAGATGACGATTGCCAAACTGTTGGATGCCGATGCAAACGATGTCTTTATAGATTTCGCCGGACTTAATCATCTGGTCTGGGGACGGAAGGTATGGCACAGAGGTATTGATGTTACGACTAGTGTCCTGGAAAAGATGCAGGATGGAGCGGCTCTCACAATGAAAAATATTCCGGATCTCAAGTGGGATGGCGATTTCCTGCGATCTTTGGGTATGGTTCCTTGTCCCTATCATCGCTACTACTACATGACAGACTCTATTCTTGCTGAAGAACAGGCAGCTGCGACAGCAGGGGGGGCGGGGACAAGAGCAGAGATCGTTCAGGCTGTTGAAGAAAGCTTATTCAAACTATATCAGAACCCTGAACTGGCGGAAAAACCGGCAGAACTGGAAAAGCGGGGCGGCGCCTATTATTCAGATGCGGCGGTATCTCTGATTAGTGCCATCTACAATGACAAACGGGAAATACATACGGTAAACACTGTAAATCAGGGAGCCATTAGTGGTTTGCCAATCAACTGTGTTATTGAAACTAACTGCGTTATTAGTAAAAATGGTGCTATGCCGTTAACGGTAGGGACGCTCCCGCCGGAGATTGCTGGCTTGGTACAGCAGGTGAAGGCCTATGAAATGCTGGCTGTAGAGGCTGGCGTGCATGGGGATAGCAATAAAGCGCTGCAGGCTTTGGCTAACCATCCGTTGATTCCTTCTGTCAAGGTAGCCAAACAACTGCTGGCTGATTTGCTGTCATTAAATGCGGCGTATTTACCGCAATTTAAGGATTGATTAGGGGGAAGCGGGGATAAGATATGCTTGATTTAATAATAAATGCGGATGACCTTGGGTTAACACCCGGTTGTAACCAAGGGATTATCAAGGCACTAACTGCGGGGATTGTTACGGAGACTACCCTGATGGTTAACACCAGCTATACGCAGGATGCAGTAGAAAAACTTAAGCAGCAGGGGGTAAAGCGGGTTGGTCTTCACCTAAACCTTACATTTGGCCAACCAATTATGCCGGCGGCTCAAGTTCCTAGTCTGGTAGATGCTCAGGGACGGTTCCGACGTAAAGCGGCTGAGGCGATAACCTTTATGAAGACAGCTGATATAAAGCGCGAGTTAAGTGGCCAGGTTGAGAAGTTCCTGGCTACCGGACTTGGCCTGACTCATTTAGACAGCCACCATCATGTCCACACCTATCCAGAGGTGCTGGAAATAGCCATCGAGCTGGCAAAGCAGCTTGGTGCACCGCTGCGGCAAGGCAATGCGGTTGTTCAACAAGCCATTAGCAAGGCAGGTGTCGCAACTACTGATGCCATTGCACTCGAATTTTATGAGCAAGGTGCGAATTTAAATAATTTAAAACAAATTATCCAAAGCCACCCACAGGGTACACTGGAGATTATGTGTCACCCAGCTGAGCCGGATCAACTGCTTTATGAGATAAGCTCTTATAATCGATGGCGGGAACAAGAATTGGCAGTCATGACATCGGTGGAAATACGAGAGTTCATCATTAATAATAGCGTCCGGTTGGTCGGGTTTGATGCTTTGTAGGCATATTGTCAGTAGGGGTAAAAATTGCTGTGAGGAGAATTTTCATGTTAGAACAGACTGTAACCATCGTAAATAAAGTAGGTTTACACGCCCGCCCGGCGGCTTTGTTGGTGAAAACAGCCAGTGACTTTCCCGGTGAAGTGCTGCTGGTAAAGGATGATAAAATCTATAATGCTAAAAGTATTCTTGCTATCATGAGCGCTGGAATTAAACAAAACGATATCATCGTGGTCAAGATAAATGGTGAAGGGGAAGTCCAGGCTCTGGAATCGGTTATTGCTCTCATCAAATCTGGATTTGGTGAAAACTAGATTCAATAAATTGTAGGAAGCAGGGGGAAGAGGGCTTGAAAAATAAGCGGTATAGTACCTGGGTGACTGCAATGGTGGTCGCGTTATTACTAATAGGAAGTGTTACTGGCTTTGCCAGTTCTTCGCAACAGGAAACAACCAGAGTTAAACTGGGAATTGACAATATTGATCAACACCTAGCGTTTTTTGCCGGTAAAAGGGTTGGCCTTATCACTAACGCTACCGGTATGAACAGCCAGTACCAGAGTTCGATTGATGTTTTGGCGGCCAAAACTAATCTGGTCGCCTTATACTCCCCAGAACATGGTATTCGCGGAGCAGTGCCTGCCGGTGACAAGGTGGGCAGCCTTACAGATGCTAAGACTGGTTTGCCTGTATATAGTTTATATGGTGCTACCAAAAAGCCAACACCAGAGATGCTCCAAAATATAGATGTACTTGCTTTCGATATTCAGGATGTCGGCGCACGTTCTTACACTTATATCTACACTATGGCTTACGCGATGCAAGCAGCTAAGGAAAACGGCAAAACCTTTGTTGTGTTTGATCGCCCCAACCCGGTGGGGGGAATGGCAGTGGAAGGTGGTCTCATTAAAATTGGTTTTGAATCCTTTATTGGGATGTACCCCATTCCCATCAGGCATGGTATGACTGTAGGCGAGCTGGCGAGACTATTTAACCAAGAATTTGGGATTGGCTGTGATTTGACGGTTGTAGAAATGACTGGCTGGAACCGGGAGATGTATTTTGAAGAAACAGGCTTGCCGTGGGTAATGACATCACCTAATATTCCCACACCAGATACTGCGCTAACCTATCCGGCGACAGGTATCTTTGGCGGCACCAATATATCGGAAGGCGTAGGAACGACCAGACCCTTTGACTTTGTCGGTGCTCCCTGGCTGGACGCTGAGAAATTCGCCGAGCGTATGAACGCCATGAAACTTCCGGGCGTAGTTTTCCGTCCGGCGTACTATATTCCTCGTTTTGGCAATTTTACCGGTGAAACGTGCAGCGGGGTTCAACTTCATGTAACCGACCGTAAAGCATTTAAGCCTGTAAGGACAGGCTTAAGCTTGTTATTTACCGTTGAGGAGCTAAGTGATGGCCAGTTTGCTTATAAATTCAGTGGTAAGGGAGCACCGATGATTGACTTGATTACCGGTGATGATGGACTGCGGCTTGGTAGATATACATTAGATGAATTACTAGCGACTTGGGAGCAAGAAGCCAAGGCTTTCAAAGAAATGGCAAAAGCCTATTATATTTATCAGTAGCAGTTATTTTACTTTGTTTTCAGGCATCAATGGCTGCTTACTCATTGCTCATACAAAGGAACCCCGTAATCTACGGGGTTCCTTGACTGAAAAGGTTATGCGGTTGTTGGGAATAAGCTTAAAGGATTTTATCACCAGCGGCAAAAGGAGGTCAATTTAATGAAATTTAATTTTCACTGCAATATATTTACAACAGTGCAACGAAGCGGTAAGAACGACATATTAGCGCAAAGTCATCTCGTTGATACCGCTATGAATGCGAGTGCCAAAATCAGGGCATCAATCAATAGCTTTAAGATTTCCGATGCCAGGTGGGATATCTACCATACCCCTGACGGCAAACTGAATGATGGCGGCGAAGTAGTCGGTCTGCGTGGTGCCGAGGCTTATATTGACGTCGGCCCGGTGTTGCGAGCTGCGACTGAATCATTAGGATCAATGCCCCGCTATCTTTTGACCGACTGCATCGCCGGTATTGTGTTGGGCGAAATTGGCATTCTTAAAGAAAGAGGTTATTCTAACCTGGATGAGTTGGAGCATTTCTGGCGGAAAAATCAGGCTACCTCTTGTTATCGTTTTGCCCATATGGATAGATCGACGCAAAGTTGGTCTGGTTACATTGAGGGCAACCGCAGCTGGACTGATTACTTGTTCAACCGTACTAAGACCGCCACTATCTTCAGTGATGATTCTGGCAAAATAAAAGTGTGCGGCACACTCGCCGATTTTTATCATGAATTATCCATACTCGTAACTCTCGACAAAGGCATTATTGTGGCTTGTGACGGACAGTTTTTACGTTACCCGGACTCGAGCTGTCTTGAATGTATCGGTCGACTGAATGCTCTGATCGGAAAATCATTAAATGATTTGACAAAAAAAGAACTCGGCCGCTACATTGGTGGTCCCTTGGGCTGCAGCCACCTGCTTGACATACTTGATCATATCAAGCTAACAATAAATCAGGCCCATAAATACGATAATTTAACACAAGGCAATGGCAGTAAGCAAGTAAACAAGGCATGAACCGTTTCAATACGGCTCATGCCTTGTTTTTTACATGCTATTACGTTCTTTCCACAAATGCCAATCGTATTCCCAGAGCAATTAAAATCGAACCTAAAGTACGGCCAAGCCAAGAGCTAATCGATTGATTTCTCCTTAGACAGCCAGTGATTTTGGCAGCTAGAAGAATAAAAGAGAATTCGACGACAAAGCCCATTAGAATAACAAGAATGCCTAGTCCCAATAACTGAAGTGGTATGCCCCCTATTTCCGGACGAATAAATTGCGGTAAGAAAGCCATAAAGAAGATAGCAGCCTTTGGATTTAGAATATCAACAAGCATTCCTTGTTTAAATGCAGCCCATGAGGATACTTCTACTGTTTTTGCCGCAGATAACTCCGGGATAGTTCCGGTGCTGCGCAAATTTTGGATTCCTAAGTAGATTAAATAGGCAGCTCCTACGTACTTTACGATGGAAAAGGCAATAGCTGAGGTTGCAAGAATAGCAGAAAGCCCCAGTGCGGCAGCAGTCACGTGTACTAAAGCACCGGTCCCGACGCCAAGCGAAGAAACCATTCCAGCGTTTTTACCACAAGCGATAGTTCGGGAGAGTATGTAGAATAAATCAGGTCCTGGTGAAATATTTATCGCTAGTGAAGTTGAAAAAAATAGTAGCCAATAGGTAAGATCATCCAATAATTTTCGCCTCCGATTTTTTATTTTTTCTTTCTTTTATTTAAGCCATAGTAAATGAATTGGCGTAATTCTGAAGGATATCCAGTATATTCCACCACGGTTACTATTATACACTATCAGTACCCCAATTAAAAATGAATAGCTTGTGACATAACGTAAATAGTATACATAGGCTTCCTAAATTATCATTGGAGGTAGCTGTGTATAGGAAAAGTTATGTTGGAAGAAACAAAATTAAATTAGCAAAATCTGAAGTTTTTTGATAAAGCTTCGGATTTTTTTATGCCATAAATATTTTAGGTTTTTACGAATCGTAATGCAGATTAGTTATTTTGTTACTACTTGTTTGTTATATTTAAACAAAAATAAATAATTAGCAGGATTTATTTACTATTAGTACAATATTTAGCTAAAATAGTTACGTATAGCTAAAAATGATGCTGAATATGTTACAATTAGATAAGGGGGATATTTGTGGATAGTGTCGATATTGAGATTGTTAAAATATTGGAACAAAATGGTAGAATTAGTCACGAGGAAATTGCTAAAATATTACATATGTCTAGACCGGCCATACATAAACGCATTGAGAATTTAGAAAAAAGGGGGATAATAACTGGGTATCAGGCGTTAATTGATTGGCGTAAAGTTAGACCGTGTATTCGATGCTTACTATTTATAAAAATTAATGGAGGCTATTTTGCTCAAATTGCAAATGAGATAGCTACTATGGACATACCTGGAATAGTCATAGAGGAGTGCCATCGCCTGGTTGGAAACTGGTGCATACTAATAAAAACGAGAATTTCGACGCCGGAAGATACTACCAAGATACTTGATCGGGTATGGCAATTTGAGGGGATACTAGAAACGTCAACAACCTTTATTATTGATACTATTTTATAATTAATCTGGATTTTGCATAAATATAATAGGGAGTGTAATTTATGGAAAAAATAGTTCTTTCTAAGAAATTTAGTCTTTTTGCAGAACACTGGAGTCCTAAGATAATAGGTGAGTTAAATAATTCATATATAAAACTGGCCAAATTAAAAGGAGAATTTGTTTGGCATCACCATGACAACGAGGATGAAATGTTTTTTGTTGTAAAAGGACGACTAGTAATAAAGTTCAAAGATAAAGATGTTGTGTTGGATGAAGGTGAACTGATTGTTATTCCAAAAGGAGTTGAGCATCTTCCTATTGCAGACCACGAAGTACATGTGATGCTTATCGAACCTAAAACTACTTTGAATACTGGTAATATAGTAAATGAGAGGACAGTTGAAAATTTGAATAGAATATAGGTAGTGACGTCCGAATACTAGTAAACAATAACATGGTGAGGAGTGAAACAAATGCCAGTAATCACAATTGAAGCAGCTAAGTTAAGTAAGGAACAGAAACGTGAATTAGTAGCATCTTTAACTAAATCTGCAAGCAGTATTATGAATATCCCCGAACAAGCTTATGTCGTTATTGTGAAAGAAAATGATATCGACAATATTGGGGTCGGTGGAATATTACTATCTGAAAAAACTTACTAACTTTATTCGATAGTGAAAAAAGTGAGGCATGAACCATTTAATGTGGTTCATGCCTCACTTTTCTGTGTGCCCAGCATGGGCATTTACTCATTGTGAAAGTCGGGGAGATAGTGTCAACCGTTAGCCTAAAAAAGGAAGGCTAGTGCAAAGTCCAGGTCTAGATTACAGTGTATTTGTTGCAGCAATTTGCCTGCTGGCTTTATTGATGGCTGCTGCAATCTCGCGTGTATAGTCAGTGCTGCCGCTCATGATGTCAATCAGCGTACGTTGCTTAAAGATAAGTAGATCGGCCTTAGAACTAAGTCCGATCGCCTCTGTCATCATTAAGTATTCATCCGAAATATCTGTGGGGATACCAAGGCTTGTCGCGTAGGCTCGCAGCTTGCCTGTCTCGTTGAGTAAAGCCTTGCCTTCCATGGTGTTGAGAGCAAACCCCATATCCTTCCATAGCTCGGCAGGTTTGTAAATAGAGTATTCGTAGCGCATGAAATTCTGCGCAAAAGCTGCCGCTCCTTCCGCAAATGTGAAACCGTATTTTTCCGGATTACGATACCAGCTTGTTTCCGGAAACGGTCCAGGCGGATTAACAATGACAGTATCAGGCAGGGTTGCATCAATAAGAGCAACATTGGCGTTGTACACTTCATTCAACTCAACTCCTGGAGGCAACGGGCAAGGGTAAATGAGTGACAGTCCGATACGGCACGGTAAGCCAGCGGCATCTGAGGCCAGCCTAATCGTTGCGATAGTACCGACAATGTCCTGTTTCGTTACCCCTTTGTTCATGACCACATGATTAACATCATCATGCCCGGTTTCGCCACCCATAAATACTGCTCTTAATCCTGCCTGAATCATAAGGCGATAGGCAGTAAGCATCTCTTGACTGGGCTTGCCGGCACGAATAAACATTGAGTACCGGATGGTAAGACCACGCGCCAGAATTGCTTCTGCAATATTCCGGCCATGTTCGATAGTGGTTTCGGAGCTGCTAAAGCGAAAAAAAGCAATTCCGCGCTGCAGCATTGTTTCCATTTCAGTAATAATATCGGCTACCGGCCGGGGGGTAAAGGGAACCGTGCAGCGAGTATGGGAGCAAAAATTACAACTATTCCAGCTGCACCCAACACCATCGACAATCGTATGAAAGTGAATTTTATCTTCTAGATCTGCATCCCGGTAGTCTGGGATTGTCTGGATAGCTAAACTTTGTACAAGTTCTTCTTTGTCGCCGGCAAAGCCACCAGTTTTGAGCAAAGTCCCGCCAAAAGTCGTATGCACCTGGTCAAGAAAGGTGCTTCTAGTATGGTTCTGGCGGCGCAGGTTAACAAGTTTGGCAAGGATTTCTTCACCAGGACCCATGATGGCAAGATCAAAGCAAGGTTCACGCAGTACAAAGTTGCCATATACCTTAACCTGTGGTCCGCCAACGATTATTATTGTTTCAGGGCAGTGATTTCTGACTGCAGTTGCCAGGTCGCAGCTCCATTTGAAAGCATCCCCGTACCAAAGCTTGAGTCCCAGTAACGGGATATTTTTTGACTTTATCTCCTTGACAATTTGTTCAATCCTGGCTTGCATATATTCGTGTCTGCAATGCAGCGTATAGGCGTGAAGCGGCCAAGCTGCCAGCAACAGCCCGCGGCCAAGTAACTTGTTATGGTAGGTTTTAAGCTGCAGTTTGACCATTGCTCTTAGCAGACGCACACATCCGGAAGGTACTCTTTTTTCCAAAGATGTTATCCTTTGATCGTCAATGACCTCTGTCATAATACCTTTTGATTCAAGGTAGGTTCTGAGTATCGCCAGACTGTTTTCAAGCGCAGTATCGGACACAACCCGCTGCCGGGGTGCATAACTGTTGACCAACAGGAGTTCAAGTGTGCTATTCATTATTTAACCTCCCTATTTTGGATGATGAAATGCAGTTTTCCCGGAATCTCGGGGAAAGAACGACATAATTTTTCGAAAGGAGCACGCGATAGTACCAAAATGACTGAGTGTTCAGTCGCGATGACATCAACATGGTGATGGGTCTGATCCATGATACCGATGTCTCCACAAATGTCACCAGGTTTGATTGGTAAAGCCTGGCCGTCAAGCACGCTCATTTGACCGGAAAGAAGGATATTTACCTCATTGCAGACATCCCCCCGTCGAATGAAATAGTGCTCACGGCTGCATTCGATAAGGACGCCAATTTTCAGGAGTTGCCCGGCTTCTTCGTCATTTAGGTCACATAAAACATCCAGATTGGCAACAGGGTCGCCGGCTAGCTGTTTAATGGTATTCCAATGGTCTTGCCTGCTTGTAAGAATACCGACAGGATATTTGAAGGCCTCTGGCAAATTGCTTGCCAGCCATTGTTTGGCTACCGGAGAATTTGTTAGTTTTCTTGCCAAGCGTAGATACGGAGATTTCACAGCTTTAAAGTGGTCAATGTCTTCAGTCAGCAGTAATGTCGGCACAATAAATCCATATCCGGGATCCTGGAAGCCTGGGGCAATTTGGCGGTAGCCTAATTGCTCGTACATAGGAATAAGATAAGGATTCGAACCGCTGAAACTAAACTGAACATTATGCTGACGCGACAACTCATAGACTTTAGCCATGAGTCTGAAAGATAACGGGGTTTTGCGCAGGCAGGGATCAACCATAAGTTTAGTGGCGAAACACATGTTTTTACTTGTCGGGTCAAATTCTTTATAGCGTTTTAATTGAAATACCTGGCCTAACTCTTCAGGAAAGTCTTCGGCACCACCAATCACAGCCCGTGCAGTACCAACAATTTGGCCATTTAACTCTGCATATGCCAGATGGCTCCAGGAATCCATTTCTTCAGAGATGCACTTTTTTATATGGTCGGCCCCGGGGATACATCTTTTCATTTCTTCAACCTGAATCTTATAGCGAAATTGATAAATTGCCTGTCGTTCCTGGTCTGTGACAGCATCCTTAATTTGGACGTGTTCACAATCTGGGTTTACTTGCGTGGAGTATTGCTGACTTAGCATACTTTCTTCACCTCATATTTTTTGTTGTTTATCAAGGAAATATGGTTCTAGTTGGAGGATCCACAGAATCACCGCCTTTCCCTTACCTCTCGGTGCTGCCAGCGTGAAATCATCTCTGGCTGCGGGAATAAAAAAAAAGACCTCTCGGCCTTTTTTCCAGTTGTAAGGAGCTAGCTGTTAGGGAATATTACATTTATCGTTGTTCCAGCTGGCCCAGTGTTGATATCCAGTTTAGCATTATGTCGAAGACAAATACGATAGCAGATAGCCATTCCCAAGCCTGTGCCATTTTCCTTAGTTGTAAGAAAGGGCTTACCCAGGTTGTCCATGACATGGCTAGGAATTCCCTTACCCTGATCGGTGACAATAAGAATTGTACTATTTCCGCTAACCAATGTCTTAATTTCCAGCTTCCCACCTGATGTCATTGCCTCAATAGCGTTACGGGTGAGGTTAAGTATAAGTTGCTTGATTTCTTTGTCGTCAATATACAGTTCGGGAATAGCCCCCAAGTTTAAATCAACGGTGACTTGCGTTGATACTGCTGTTGCCTGCACTAAAGGATGGAGTGCCAATAAAATATGGTTCAAATTGCATTTTTTCATTTCAACGATTTTATTTTTGCTAAGTGAGAGATATTCAGTAATGATGTGATTGGTGCGGTCAAGTTCTTCTAATAAAAGACCAAATTGCTCCTTATAATTGCTGAATTCACTTTTCTTCCCCAGAAGCTGCAGATAACCCCGTACGGTAGTCAGAGGATTGCGGACTTCGTGGGCAAAATTAGCAGCCATTTGTCCAACAATATTTAGTCGGTCAAGCCGCGATACGTCTTCTTCTAATAGTATTCGCTTGGTAATATCCCGTACAATGCCCTCGGCAGCTATGGGACGGCCAGTGGAATCAACAACTAATGAGTTTTTTTGTTCTGCCCAGACAATATCCCCATTTCTCGCTCTTACCCGCAGAGTCACGAAACCATCAGGGAGACTGCCGACAGTTGCTATTTTTTTCAATTTAGCGCGGTCATCGGGGTGAATGATACGCATAACCTGCCGGAGTGTCCGGAAGTAGTCTGGAGTATAACCTGTCAGATGAGTCACAGCCGGGCTAATATAGTCAAAGCCTGCAGGTGAATTGAAATTGTAACGGTATATAACGTCGGTGGTATTTCTAGCAAGCAACTGATAATATTGTTCTAGCTCATTCTTGGTTTTTTCGAAATAGACGAGGATAATTCCGATAGCGATGGCGTATCTGAGTAAACCATCAATTAAATAGCCCCATGGTGCAAACCAAGCTAGGCTAAACAAGAATGGCATGTCAAAAGCATGCACTCCTAAAAGAACAAATGCAGAAGCGGTAAGCCATTTTCCCATGCCAGGGGCACAACTATTCCAAATAACAAAACCGGTATAGATGTAGGCGGAGCCAACAAAAGCTACACCAGGCAGCATATATAGACTGGGTGCCAGTCCCCCGAAAATACCGAGAAAGGAAAGAGTTGAGAATACTAAGGCAGTTACCAGCCACTTTGGTGATAAGCGTTTGCCCGCAAAACCTACTGTCCCTGCAATCATAAGCAGACTGTTGGCAAAGGACAGTCCAATATATAGAAAGGATGGCACAATTAATTGTTCGCCAAAGGGTTTGTCCAAAAAGACAAGCCTAATTTCCTGTAAGACCCATACCATCACCCATTTTGCCAGATAACTTTGCTTATATTGAATAAATAGGTAGGTATAGGTTAACACCATTAGGGTAGTAGCAATAATGTTTGTTGTGATAGCCGTGTCAAGCGACATGCAGATTCCTCCTAGGTGCGTTCACTTACAGCACTTTCGACAATTTCTAGATAACTTCCCGAAATTCCTCTTCCCTATTTCCACTTGCTCGGAACAAATGCAAAAACCACCAGCCGAGGAAAAGCCTTACTTCCAATTCAGAGGTCTTATGTCTGAAGGTGGCAAATTATAGGATAGGGATTGACGAAATAATTTCTATAATTTATAATAGACTTAAAGTTCAAAAAATTATATCATATTACTATTTGTTATGCCTATAGCTATTAGATATTAGGGGGCAAAACTCTATTTAGAGTTTTGCTCTTTTTTATTTGGCCCATTGCTGCTGTTCATCTTATTTTGGCCAAGCATATCTCAAAATCAATTAAACCGGGGGAGGAGGAAGAGGCGCACAGCGTACCGAAAATCAAAGGGTTTGTAAAGCTTGTAAAAGTTTGGGGGAACAATGATGACAACACCAACAGTAAATCTTGAGCAACTTTGTCCGGAGAAGTCCGGGCTCAAACGTGATATGAAGTCACGTCATCTCATGATGATTTCTATTGGAGGAACGATTGGCACTGGGCTATTTATGGGTTCAGGCCAGGTAATTAGCCAAGCTGGCCCGTTTGGTGCTATTCTAGCCTATTTATTTGGTGGTTTTGTAATGTATCTGGCGCTGCTCTGTTTGGGTGAATTAGCAGTGGCTATGCCTGTGGCTGGCTCATTTCAGACCTATGCCTCACGGTTTATTTCGCCTGGCATTGGTTTTACCGTCGGTTGGTTGTATTGGATTAATTGGGCGGTATGTATTGCTGCAGACTTTACTGCTGCCGGTATTATTATGGCAGCCTGGTTTCCGCAGGTTGCCGTTTGGGTTTGGTGTGCAATCTTTGCGGTGGTGTTAGCCGCGTTGAATTTGATTTCTGTCAAGGTATACGGGGAGACTGAATTTTGGTTTGCCAGTATAAAAGTAGTGGCTATCGTTGGCTTTATTATTGCCGGTGCCGGATTAATGTTTGGTTTTGCTGGCCGGGAAGGTGCAATCGGCTTATCAAATTTTGGTATAGGCTCTGGTCTTTTTCCTAACGGTGGCTGGGCTGTATTTTTAACTATGATTACAGTTGTATATTCCTTCCAAGGCTCAGAATTGGTCGGAATTGCAGCCGCTGAATGCGAAAATCCCGGCAAAAACGTGCCGCGTGTTATTAAAGGGATTGCCCTGCGGATTGTGCTTTTTTATGTGCTGGCTATGATTGTACTTGCTGCAACTATTCCATTCCAGGAAGCCGGTCTGTTGGAAAGTCCGTTTGCTCATGTATTTGGCCGCATTGGCATTCCGCTTGCCCAGGATATTATGAGCTTTGTTGTTCTTACTTCTGCTTTGTCAGCAGGTAATTCTGCGCTATATGTTTGTTCACGGCTGCTCTGGTCAATGTCCAAGGATAAGCAGGCACCTGGTTGGTTATCAAAGTTGAATTCGCGGGGAGTTCCTTTTTACGGCGTACTTGTGACCCTGGCGCTATCTGGGTTATCATTGCTTACCAGTGAGTTTGCCGCAGATACTGTGTACTTGTGGCTTATGTCCAGTGTAGGTTTGACAGGTTGCCTAATCTGGTTTATCATTGCCTGGTGCCAACTTAACTTCCGCAAGAACTTCACAAAGTTAGGCGGCAAATTGGAAGAATTGATTTTCAGAACTCCTCTTTACCCCATCGTGCCTGTCGTTGCAATGTTATTAAACGTCGGCATTATTCTCAGCCTTTATTTTGATGAATCACAGCGCATTGTTTTGTATACCGGTATACCAGTCGTAGTGTTTATCTATCTATACTATATGTTGGTGCATAGTAAAAAAGGCGAAAATGTAAAAGCGGTGGATAGTAGTTTGAAAGCATAGGTTACTTTAGCCTTGACTTTTTTTAAGAGCTGACTTATGATGCAACTAAGATATCTTCCGTAGATAAGAGATATGAGTGTAGCGGCAGGTGCTAATTTGCCCACAGAAATAGGGAGAAAGTATGGATATAGTTCAATGATGAGTTTGGGAAAAATAGCAGTGTTATCAGTCTTGCAAACAGAGCCTGAAGAGGTCAAGTTGCTGGATCAGAGTTTGCCATCAGGCTACAAAGTATATAAAAGCAAAGTGGGATCGATGGATTCAGCTAAGATTTTTGCAGCTATCGAAACTGCTGCAAAGCGTGAAGGCTTTATTAGCAGCAATTATCGGGAAGAACACGCCTTATACCACAGTATTCTGGAAGCCTATCATGGTATCTGTCGGGGCAATGCAGGCTTAGGCAATGTGTTGCGCAGTGCGGGTTTGTTATATAGCATAGTTCGCGGACCCAGAACCGTCGGTTGTGCTGACGACGGCGAATGGATTGCGGTTGCCTTGTATGGTTATATGGGAGCACCCATGAAGGGCTTTGAGCATGAAGTGCTTGGCCTGGGGATGAATCCGATTTGATCAGTTATATATTCCGCAGATAAAAAAATAAAGCTGTATCGATAAAGTTAACCCAAAGTTATGAGACATAAGGGGGTAAACTCAGTAATGAGTTTACTCCTTTTTATATTAATAAAGGAGATACTACTTATGAATAATAAATAAATTACCAGGTATTTTGCAAACTGATTCGCAAATTAAAATAGGAGGCTGGAAAAAATGATAATATTAGACGGATATTCCTTGACATTAGCAGATGTGGTAAAGGTGGCCCGGGGCTATGAAACAGTGGGATTAAGTGAAGCGGGTCGTAAGCAAATTATCGACAGTCGGAAAATTGTAGATAAAATTTTGGAAGAAGAAAGTCCGGTCTACGGAATTTCTACAGGCTTTGGCGATTTTAGCCAGATATTTATTTCCAAGGAAAAACGGGAAAAGCTGCAAAGAAACCTCATTTTAAGCCACGCGACTGGCGTGGGCCAATATTTACCTGAGGATGTTGTGCGGTCAGCCATGGTGCTTAGAGCTAATTCGCTGGCAAAAGGTTATTCGGGAATTAAACTATCGTCTGTAGAGATGCTGCTAGATATGTTAAATAAGCGGGTGTGCCCGGCTGTTCCGGCGAAAGGATCGGTAGGGGCTAGTGGTGATTTGGCTCCTCTTTCCCATATGGTGTTAGTCATGCTGGGGGAAGGCCAGGCTTTTGTCAATGGTAAGCTGGTGAGCGGGGCCGAAGCGTTAGCGCAAAGCGGCCTCAAGCCGGTGGCGCTTGGCGGCAAGGAAGGATTGGCTCTTATTAATGGTACTCAAATTATGACAGCTGTAGGTTGTATGGTCTGGCAGGATGCGGTTGATCTTATGAAGACAGCTGATGTGGCTGCCGCGCTTTGTATCGAAGCCCTTAAGGGAACCCGTACTGCCTTTGATTCGCGTATCAGCCAAGTCAGGCCGCATGTCGGACAGCTTGCCACTACAGAGAACATGCTGCGACTGACGGCTGACAGTGCTATTATTGAATCTCATGTCAATTGCTCTAAGGTGCAGGATGCCTATTCCCTGCGCTGCGTACCACAGGTTCATGGCGCATCCAAAGATGCCTTGCGGCGGGTGGAAGAAACATTAGCAGTCGAAATTAATGCCGCTACTGATAATCCATTGATTATGCCTGATACGGGCGAAGCCATCTCTGGTGGTAACTTCCATGGGCAGCCCATTGCCTTGGTCATGGATTATCTTAAACTGGCTCTGGCAGAGATCGGCAATATCTCCGAACGACGCACCAATCGCTTGCTTGATTCCCATTTAAGTGATTTGCCGCCGTTTCTGACCGCCTATCCTGGCGAAGATTCCGGTTTGATGATTACCCAGTATACAGCAGCTTCCTTGGTATCGGAGAATAAGGTACTTGTCCATCCGGCCAGTGCGGATTCTATTCCTACCTCGGCGAACCAGGAGGATCATGTAAGTATGGGGACAATTGCCGCCCGGCAGGCGGGAGAGATCCTGGATAATGTGCGTTATATATTGGCGATCGAGTGCTTGGCGGCTGCGCAGGGTATTGACTTCTTGTCGCCGCTGAACCCCGGCAAAGGTACTGGCGCAGCGCACAAGGCTATTCGTCAGGTAGTGCCCCATTTGGATGAAGACAGAATGCCTGCCCCGGATATCAATAGTATTTATGATTTAATTGCTGACAGAACACTGGTAATAAAAGTAGAAGAGGCGATTGGCTCGCTGAAAATAAGCTAACACTGATGGAGCTAATAAATACGTTGTAAAGCCACGCTACTACCGGCGGAGACACTCGGACTTCATGAAAAAGGTCGTCTACGGGAAGGCATGGATGCCGATGTTGTCGTATTTGATATTATGGGAATTATGGATAAGGCCGATTTCGGCATACCTGACGCTAACCCGGAGGGGATTGATTATGTTTTTATTAATGGTAAGCTAGCCCTTGACAAAGGCGAGATTATAGACACCCGGGCAGGCAAAGCCGTTCGATGCACGAAACCGGTGTATGACTATACTATTTACAAATACCATGATATGTAAGGAAACTGGCAGGAAAAGGTTAATATTTGTCGAAGGTTATCAAAAAAAGAAAGAGGAAGGAGGTACTGCTATGGCTGGAGCTCCGACTATTTGGGTAAATGGTGACATGAGTGAACAAATAGCTGATTTCAATGGTGAATATGTCTTGGTAACCACGCAGGATATGAAGAAGATATTGCTTGGAAAGACATTAGAAGAGGCAAAAGAAAAACTTAAAGAAATCGGCAGATATGATATTGCTGCACAGCTAAGGTAAGCCTGAAAAATGTTTGTTTCCTATAAAAAATAGGGAGCAAAGAAATTATTTTTAGGAGAGTTGGTGATATTTTGGACAAAATGAATCGACGTACATTTATTAAACTGGGTGTGGCTGCCGGGGCGACGGTAGCAGCGGGCGCCTATTTTAGCTGGTGGGGTGAAAATATACCGGCAACGGTACGCGATGGATCAGCTTTGTATGATGTGCTGATTATCGGCAGTGGCGGCGGCGGTATGCGGGCGGCACTGGAGGCGACCAAACAAAAGGGGCTTAAGGTCGCTGTCATGACCAAGATGGTACCAACCCGTTCGGCGACTACTATGGCGCAGGGCGGTATCAACGGTGCAGCCAGGACTACCGATAGTAAGGATTCGCCAGAGGCGCATGCTTTTGACACAGTAAAAGGGGCCGACTATCTATGTGACCAGGATGCTGTAGAGTATTTCACCGAACGAGCCCCGGAAATTTTATTTGAACTTGACTATTATGGAATTGCCTTTAATCGTCAGGAAGATGGTCGCTTGCATCAACGGAAAATGGGCGGCAGTACCTATGCGCGGGCGGCTTATTCGGCCGATATATCAGGACATGCTGTACAGCATACCATGTTTGAGCAATGCCTGAAAAATAATATTGATTTCATTTCAGAATGTCAATTGCTTGAAATTGTTGCCGATAACGGCAAAGTAAGCGGCGTGATCGCCATCGACATGCGCAGTGGCAATATCATATCAATACCTGCTAAAACCGTTATTGTAGCTACTGGCGGCTATGGCCGTGCCTACTGGGTACGGACCTCAAATCCCTATAGTTCTACCGGTGATGGTATTGCCGCTTGTGTTAATGTTGGTATTCCTTTTAAAGACCCGGAAATGGTGCAGTTTCATCCGACAGGACTTGCCAGTAACGGCGTTTTGATGTCAGAATCTGCTCGCAGTGAAGGCGCCTATTTAATCAATAAAGACGGGGAGCGGTTTATGGCTCGTTATGCGCCCCAAGCCATGGAATTAGGGCCGCGTGATTTGGTTTGCCAGTCTGTAGAGAAAGAGATACTGGCAGGGCGCGGTATTGGGGAAGGCCTAAATGCTGCTGTCTATTTGGATTTTAGACATATCCCCAAGGAACGCATTATGGAGCGCTTATTCCAGGTTAAGCAACTGGCGCTGCAATTTGAGGGCGTGGATTTATTCGAACAGCCTGTGCCCATTCGCGGCACCTGCCATTATTCCATGGGAGGTGTTGATGTAATCGATTATAAGACATGTGCAACAAAAATACCGGGTTTATTCGCTGCGGGCGAGTGCTCCTGTATTTCCGTACATGGTGCCAACCGCTTAGGCGCCAATTCCTTGACTGAAGTGCTTGTATTTGGTAAAACTGCCGGGGCTGGTGCTGCTGACTATGCAAAAGGGGCTGGCTACGAAGGCAATAAGGAAAAATTGCAGGCGGCAGTTGAGCGCTGGAATAAGAAGTTTACCGAAACAACGGGCCGCAGCAGCGGACCTTCGGTTGCTGTTATCAGGGATAAGATGGCCCTTACTATGTGGAATAATGCGGGCATTTTCCGCAATGAGTCTGCTTTAAATCAAGGGCTGCGGGATATCGACGGCTTGCAGGAGGAATATAACAAGTGCTTTATCGGCGATACTAGTCGAACCTGTAATACGGCCTTTATGAATTATATCGAGCTGGGCAATCTCTTGGTAGTATCGAAAGCTATTATCATGGGAGCCATAGCGCGTAAGGAAAGCCGGGGTAGCCATTCCCGCACAGACTTTCCGAAGCGGGATGATCAGAAATTTTTGCAACATACCTTGATTAGTAAAGAAGGGGATACCTTCAAGACTGAATATCGTCCGGTGGCAATTACCAAATTTAAGCCGGTAGAGAGGAAGTACTAATCATGACGATTACATTTAAAATTCAGCGATTTCATGACGGCAAGCAATGGACTCAGGATTATAGTTTTCCTACGGAAAAAGGAATGACAGTCCTTGCTGCATTGATTAAAATAAAAGAAACAGTTGATCCGACACTTACATTTGCGGCTTCGTGCCGTTCAAGCATTTGCGGTGCCTGCGGCTTGCGGGTAAACGGTAATGCCGTATTAGCCTGCGAAACTTTGGTCGATGATATGGTTAAGCGCTACCAAAGCGAAACACTTACTATTGCGCCATTGGCCAATTTCACCGTTTTACGTGATTTAATGGTTGACTGGCAGCCTAAGTATGAGCGACTAAAGAAAATCAAACCAGCTCTCCAGCCTAAAGACGAGTTTTCGTTAGCTGATGGCTGCAAGCAATCCAAAGAAGAGTTTAACAAGATCAGCAAAAATTCAGAGTGCATTTTATGTGGCTCCTGTGTTTCCGAGTGCAATAAATGTACACTTGATTCCAGCGACTTTTTGGACCCATTTATTTTCGCCAGAGCGCAGAAATTTGTTGTCGATTCACGGGATAAAGATGCAGTAGCACATTTGGAGCCGGCGGTAACGGATGGGTTATGGAAATGTATGAACTGCCAGGAATGTACGACCAAATGTCCGAAAGGTCTAGATCCAGCCGAGGATATTGCAAAATTGCGCATCGCTACCTTTAAGAACAAATTTAAGAGCAATGAAGGTTCCAATCATGCCCAGGCCTTCTATGATGATGTTAACGAAACCGGTCGTCTGGAGGAAGCACAACTGGCCTTAAAAACAGAAGGGCTAAAGGCGGCTTTCCGTGTTCCGCTTGCTTACCGGTTATTGCGAGTAGGTAAATTGGCACCATTAGAAACAGCCGAGCCTATTCCTGAAATCGAAAAAGTACGGACAATTATGACAGCTGCCAAGGAGGAAAAAGCATGAAATACGCATTTTTTCCCGGCTGTGTTCTGCGTGGAGCCGCCAGCGAAGCCTTTTTGGCTACAGTAAAAGTTACAGAAGCTCTGGGTATTGAGCTTGTAGAGATTCCTAATTGGACCTGCTGCGGCGCGTCCCATTTGCAGGATGTAGATGAGATAACAGCCTTGGCGATTAATGCCCGGAATTTGGCAATTGCTGAAACCATGGGATTACCGCTGATGACAGTGTGTAATACCTGTACTCTACAATTACGTCGGGCCAAAGAAACACTGGCTCAAGATGCAAAGCTTAAAGCTAAGGTAAATGCTATTTTTGCAAAGTCTGGTTATGAATATAGGGGCACGGTTGAGATTACCCATCTCTTATGGGTACTTGCCTCTAATCCACAGTTATTAGCAGGTAAAGTGGTTAAACCGCTCACCGGCGTAAAGGTTGCGGGATATTATGGCTGTCACCTATTGCGGCCGCCAACTATTATGAATTATGAAGATTGTTTGCACCCCCAGTCCTTAGAAAAAATTATCGGTTTACTGGGAGCGGAAGCGGTAGATTTTGAATTCAAGTTAAAGTGCTGCGGTTTCCATGCCTTCTGGACAGCGGAAAAAGATGTGCTGAAAGTAACCGGGCAGACGGTGGATAGTGCTGCTAAGGCTGGTGCCGAAATGGTGGTTACTCCTTGCCCCTTGTGTCAAATGCAACTTGATATGTATCAACCTGAGGGGCGAGAAGCGGCTAAAACCCAGGCTGATCTGCCGATACTGCATTTGCCGCAGTTAATTGGTTTGGCGCTAGGAATGCGTAAAGACGAACTGGGAATTCAGCGCCATGTTTCAGCGGCGGAAAAGGTTCGAGGATAATGTGAACCCTAAGACAATGCTGTCAGCTTGTTTTGCCCCGGTTATACCGGGGCTTATTTTATCCAGATGGAAAGTATAACTTTCCCTGGATAGAACGCCTATACCCCTAAAGGGCACAGGCGGCTTCTGCCGGCGACGCGCCCGGATGGCGCTAGTGCCGATTGCGCCATGGATGGCATAGCAATTCGGCCGTCCGAAAAGACTTGGCACAAGCCAAGTCTTTTCTTATACTCAAACTTCATGCTAAACGATGAAGCTATGAAGTTTATGGTAGGTACAGAAAGGAATAGCGATTCGCCGATAGAAATATAATAACAAATAATGCACTTGATCAAGCGGAGTACTTTCGTTAATGGTCGATAGCGTTGGAGTCGAAAAAGAGGCGGGTTTTATGAAGATTACTATTATTGCTCCTATGGATAATATCATGGATACTGCCAATGAAGTGTTGGCAAAACAAGATTTTAATTGGTGGGGAGAAATAGAAATAGTACCTGGTCTCTTGGAAACCGGGTTAGAGCAAGCCTACCAGGCTGTAAAAAGAGGTACAGATGTCATCATTAGTCGCGGGGCGACAGCGACTTTGATTGCCAATCATGTGGATGTTCCGGTAGTAGAGATTCAAGTTACCGCCTTTGATATTCTTAGGGCTTTAAAAAGTGTTGGTCATGTTTCGGGTACGGTGGGTGTGGTATTTATGCGGCGCTTTTTGTTTGAGTGCGAGAAACTAGGCGATTTGATCGGTATACCTATCCATGAGATTTTTGTAGAAAACGAGATGATTGCTGAGGAAATGATTGAAACAGCCTGCCGTCAAGGTATTAACACCTTTCTGGGTGACGCTTCATCGGCTAGGCTGCTTATTGAACGAGGCCTAAAGGTGGGACTAATTGAATCAGCGGTAGAGTCTGTAAACAAAGCTATTATTGAAGCCATCAAGCTTGCCGATGTTCGCCGGCGCGAAAGGGAAAAGGCAGAACTGTTTCGTACAATTATTGATGCTACTGCTGACGGAATCATTGCTATTGATAAAAATGAACAGGTTACTATTTTAAACCCGGCCATAGAACGAATGTATCAAATTCAAAGCGCCGAGGTTATCGGTAGGAAGATTGGTGACATTATTCCTGATGATGGTTTGCGGGATTGCCTAACAGGTGATAAGTGTGAACAGGAAAGCGTACGGAGTATAAACAACCGAGTTTTTGCAATAAAACGAATTCCCATTAAGCTGGGCGAGGACATCGTCGGGGCTATTGCGAATGTGCAGGATGTCACGCAATTGCAGTATTTTGAACAGGTTGTGCGGCAAAAATTGAATAAGAAGGGCCTTGTGGCTAGGTTTCATCTGGAACAAATAAGTGCTGCTTCACCACAGATGAAAGTTGTTAAAGAACGTGTGCGGCAATATGCGGCTAATGACGCGACTGTACTGATAACCGGTGAATCTGGTACTGGCAAAGAACGGGTCGCGCAGAGTATTCATAACTTAAGTCAACGGAAGACAGGGCCATTTGTAGCAATAAACTGTGCTGCACTGCCAGAATCTTTGTTGGAAAGTGAGCTTTTTGGTTATGAGGAAGGAGCATTTACAGGAGCGAAAAAAGGCGGAAAGTCCGGCTTGTTCGAGGTCGCGCATGGTGGAACTATTTTTTTAGACGAGATTGGTGAAATGCCTTTATCCTTGCAGGCCAGGCTATTACGAGTTTTGCAAGAAAAAGAAGTAATGCGATTAGGGGCTGAAGGGCTTATTCCGGTAAATGTACGCATATTGTCAGCAACTAATCAAGATATGATGCAATTAGTTGACGAAAAAAAATTTCGGGTTGATTTGTACTACCGCTTAGATGTTTTGCGGCTGCATATTCCACCCCTCAGAGAGCGGGTGGAGGATATCCCTGAGTTGATACAGAGCTTTTTGGAAAAATCTCCGCGCAGCAATATCGTGGGAATTACCGACTCTGCGGTGAAATTCTTGCAGAAGCAATTTTGGCGGGGTAATATTCGCGAATTGGAGAATGTTATTGAAAGGGTAAAGCTGCTTGCGGCAGGACCATATATTGAGGAAATGATGGTTCGCCAGGAATTGGCTACTTGCGGACCTGTTGCGAATGACACTGCAAATACTGCTGTGCGGGACGACGTGGCAAGGCATGAAATTGAACAAGTATTGTTTGAGGAAAAATATAATTATACGCGGACTGCCCAACGGTTGGGAATTAGCCGCACCACCTTGTGGCGAAAGCTGCGGCAATGAATATATAGTGGAACAAATAATGAAACAACATGTTAATCTGAAACAATCTGTTGCGCTGCGACTGGCAGATCGTATACTCCACAGCTTGAATGACTATTGAGGCCAGAGCAGTGAATCCAGGCCTGAGCGCCTATGGCTGAAGTCGTAAAACAAGAGAGACAAGCTTGGCATGGAACTTGCTATTACTATGGAATGAGACTAATTACTCACAGTGAATAAATGAGTTTTGGAGGAAAGTTATGAATAAATTCAAAGCCATAGTTATGAAGAACAAAGACAATGTTGCAACTGTGACCGAGGATGTTGAAGCAGGCTCAGATATTGCAATCAATGTTGATGGTGAAACAGTAACCCTGCATGTTACAAATCGAATTCCTTTTGGACATAAAGTAGCCATTAAGGCTATCGCAAAGGACGAAAAAATTATTAAGTATGGTGAAGTTATCGGGATGGCAACTACCGACATAACGGCAGGGCAGCATACCCATGTACACAATATAGTAGGCTGTCGTGGGCGCGGCGACTTGGTCAGTAAATAAAAAAATTATAGGAGTGATAAACGATGAATTTTATGGGATATCGCCGTCCGGATAAAACGGTGGGAATTCGCAATCATGTATTGGTTTTACCAACAGTAAATTGTGCCAACCAAGTGGCGCGAGGTATTGCGGCAAATGTAAAAGGAACTACCTGGGTGGAACACCAACATGGTTGTTCGCAGTTGGGGGCAGATGCTGAGCAGACAACACGTGCTTTTATCGGCCATGGTATTCATCCTAACGTCTACGGGATAGTCGTTGTTGGTCTGGGATGTGAAGTAATACGTGCGCAGGATGTGGCAGCGGCAATCAAAAAGCAATGTCCGTACAAACCTGTGCATACCATTATTATTCAAGACGAGGGCGGCTCGCTTAAATCCATACAAGCTGGTGCAGCGGCTGCTCAGAATATGGTGATTGAAGCGTCGATGCTAAAACGTGAGCCTATTGATGCAGCAGAACTAATTCTGGGAACAGAATGCGGCGGTTCTGATGCCTGTTCCGGGCTATCAGGCAATCCAGCATTGGGTGTAGCTAGTGATATCTTAATCGATGCTGGTGGCACGTCAATACTTGCCGAAACCGCCGAACTAATTGGGGCTGATCATATTATTGCCGAACGGGCAATTAATGAGGCTGTGAAAGAGAAGTGTTATGCCACTATTAAGGGCTTTGAAGAGTCTGCCAAACAAATGGGAGTAGATATGCGAGGCAGTAATCCGACGCCAGGCAATATAGAGGGCGGGCTATCCTCAATCGAAGAAAAGTCTCTGGGCTGTGTGTATAAGGGTGGGTCGCGACCGTTGCAAGCCGTTATTGACTGGGCGGAAAAGGTGACTACCAAGGGGCTTGTCTTTATGAATACTCCTGGTAATGATATTGAACAATTGACTGGAATGGTAGCAGGTGGTTGCCATATTTGTGTATTTACCACCGGCCGTGGCACTCCTACCGGGTCGCCGATTGCACCTACCATTAAAGTTGCTACCAATTCGGCTATGTTCCAAAGAATGAGCGATAATATGGATCTCAATGCCGGTACAGTCATAACTGGTGATGAAACTGTTCAAGAGGTCGGAAAACGGATAGTTGCTGAAATGTTGGAGGTTGCTTCCGGAAAAGTTACGAAGGCTGAAGTATTGGGGCATAACGATTTTGCGATTATGCGAATTGGCCCAACGATGTAGAAAGATGTGAGAAAAGGAGAAGCTGCTAATGGGGATTATACAACAATTGTTGAAGGGAATACAGCTACCGCGGGTAGTAAAAATCCGCCAGAAATTTAAGGTAACAGAAATCAGCGACATACCAGCAACTATGCACCAGGAGTTTGCCAAAGCAGATATCGGGGACAGGGTAAAACCAGGTATGCGTATTGCTATCGCCGTAGGCAGCAGGGGCATGGACAAGATCCCTGAGCTGGTTCGGCTGACGGTAGCAGAAATCAAACAGCGCAGCGGCGAACCTTTCGTTGTCCCGGCCATGGGCAGCCACGGTGGCGCTACTGCTGCCGGACAAGCGAAGGTATTAGCTAATCTTGGCGTTACTGAAGCGAGTGTTGGCTGTCCAATTATCTCATCGATGGAAGTTGTTGAAATTGGCAAGATCAATAATGGACTTGCGGTGCATATAGATAAAAACGCCTATGAAGCAGATGGGATTGTAATTATCAACCGGATAAAACCACATACTGCTTACCGGGGTCCCTGCGAAAGCGGTTTGGCAAAAATGCTTACCATTGGTCTTGGTAAGCAAAAAGGTGCAGAAACTTGTCACATGTATAGTTTCAAGCATATGGCCGAACATGTTTTTGAAATGGCTAAGGTGAAACTTGCCTGTTGCAAGGTGTTATTTGGTATCGCAACTGTTGAGAACGCCTATGATAAGATCTCCACATTGGTAGCAGTACCGGCAGAGAAAATCATGGAAGTAGACCAGCAACTGCTGCCTCAGGCTAAAGCCAATATGCCGCGGATACTATTTGATCCAATTGATATTCTTGTTGTCGACCAAATAGGCAAGGAAATATCTGGTGACGGTATGGATCCGAATATAACCGGACGTTTCCCCACGCCCTATGCCAGCGGTGGTTTGGATGCTAACAAAGTTGTAGTGCTTGATTTGACAAAAGAGACCAATGGTAATGCTTGCGGGGTTGGGGTTGCGGATTATACTACCCGTAAACTGTTTAATAAAGTAGATTTTGATTACACCTATTCTAATTTAATAACAAACACGACACCTGGGCCTGCCCGTATGCCGATGATGTTGGCTGATGACCGGGAAGCACTGCTCACTGCAGTTAAAACCTGCAATGCCCGCGATATGTCAAAAATAAAACTGGTTAGGATAAAAGACACTCTCCATATAGGAGAAATCATTATTTCTGAAGCTTTATTACCAGAAGCTCAGGCCAACCCGGATATTGAAATTTGTGGCGAGCTGATGGAGATGGAGTTTGATGAGGCTGGTAATCTATTAGGTTTATAGTATTTAGAATAAAAAGGACTGATCGTTAAGACGATCAGTCCTTTTGCTTATATTTTTATTGGCTTCAGCCAGTGGAGCGCGTGCATTTTGCGCTCCACAATAAACCACCCGCTATGCGAGTGCGGAAACGGAAGTTATACAAAAAAAATCACCTTGTTTGCTATAATGTAGGTGATCAAGCCAAAATTATAGCGAAGGAAAGGTGATTGTAAATGGCCACAAAGGCGCACAGTTTGTCACACTCTAAATGGATGTGTAAATACCATATAGTATGAGATGACATTCTTTGTCCTCCAGGTTAACTAAAATATTCCATACATGCTATAATATATCCATAAAAAATTAAATTATTTGTAAGTATTGCTATGATGTGAGGCTGAAAACTATTTTTGTAGATGACATAGGTATAGAAGGGATGTATAAATGAATGGAATTGTATAACCTATTTATTTCGGGTGATGATGAAGCTTGGAAAACAAATACAACATATTTTCCGCTAGTGCGTTGTATAAAAGAATATACAGATGATGACCTTGTTAAAAGATTTATTAGTCTTGGCGAAAATGAAATTGAAGAACTTAAGAAATTGCCATGTATATTTGCTTATGAGAAAGGTTATGAGAAAGATGCGAGTATTGGTTATATTACCGATATTGTGAAAAGGCAAGATCAAGTGAGAATAACATTCGAGAAAATGGATATTACGATTCCGAAAGAAATTTTTGAATCAATGAGCTTTGAATTGGATTTTAGAGGATGGGAATTAACTAGAACCCATTGGGCTGTTAAAAAGGTTGATTTGTTTAAAGAGTTGGGTGAAAGGGGAATTATTGTAGATGGTGTGCAGCAAAATTATAGATATAGAACACCATAATTTTGATGTTGCAGTTACTTTTGCTGGGGAGTCACGTGATTTTGTAGAGCAGGTGGTAAGAGAACTTGAAAAAATCTTAGGTACGAATCGTGTTTTTTATGACAATGATTATGAGAGCCAACTTGCAAGGCCAGGATTAGATTTTCTTTTACAGGATATATACAAAAATCGCTCTAAATTAATTGTTGTGTTTTTATCTGGAAAGTATCAGGAAAAAAAGTGGTGTGGGCTTGAATTTAAAGCAGTTAGAGATTTTATCATGAGTAAGGAACTTAAGAGAATAATGTACGTACGTATGGATTTAGAACATGTGGATGGTGTTTTTAACACAGATGGCTATATTGATGCTACGAAGAAAACGCCTCAAGCAATTGCGGGTTTTATTAACCAACGCCTGACTATTTTATGATTTGTAAGTATTTGAAATATATACAAAAATGTAAATGATAAGGTATAAAGATAAATAGGCGAATCTGATAATTGGAATGGGAAACTATATCATTTTTCAAATGAAGAATATGAGATTTTGATTCCAATGTTTGGAAAAAATCGTACCCGTGAAGAAGATCCTCGATTATGCGGAATACCCGGTATTTGGCTTTCTAATGAAAAATTACCTGTCAATGGGAATATGTATTCTTATCGTTACATGGTAGAAGTGGATGAAAATGATCCTAACTTAATTGAAGATAAAACAGTGACTGTCAAAATGGAGAGTATAGGAGATACGAGATGGTATGGTTATCTAAAAGAAATAAAGCCAAGCAAAATGGAAGTTAGCAGAGGTTTGTTGGGAGGATAATTGACGGGACAGGGGACAGGGGACAGGTCACTTGTCCCTAGAAAGAGTTGAGTGTTAGGGTGAAGGCAACCCTCGTAACTCCCGTAATCCTTCGGCCTTTGCCGGAAAAAGCGTTCCGCAGGAGAAAAGCCGGGCGGTATTCCGTTAAAAAATCCGTACTGTTTGAGCGTGAACCGGTACCCCGATAATGGACACTATTAAAAAGTCCGTATCGGGTTTTTTGTATGTTCATAGAGCGAATAAATGTCTA
>NZ_LSLK01000066.1 GCF_002257705.1 Sporomusa silvacetica DSM 10669 | reverse complement strand
CCAATTCAGCCGTGCTAATGATTTCACATATTTTCTCACGTACATGCGGCTCTTTAGCGATATCATTGACATCAGCTACTAACGCTGCCTGTGCGGCAATAACTTCGGAAACTGCTGTCTTACAGCCTGTATATGAATGTCTGTGAAAGTGAGCAAACATCAGTGCCAGGTAGCCCGCATATTGAAGAACATCCGGGTTGTCAAGACCATTCAAAAATACCCTATCTTCGGGAACAAATACATCATCAAAAATCGTCAGTGATTCTACGTCTCCGACTTGATTAAATGGAGCCTGAATATGTTTCCGTTTGTGATGCTGGCCAGGAAGCGCCATAAGCTTAATGCCATCCCAATCGGCTGGCAAAGCAAACGATACTGCATAGCCTTCATCGCCTTTACCCATAAACTTAGTCGGATTAACAATAATTTCATCAACATACGGCGCATTGGAGTTGCAGATTTTTGCCCCGCGAACGATAATGCCCTTACAAGGTTTTCCGTCAACGCCTATGCCATCCACATCTGTCTTGATTATATGTACAAACTGGTCCGGATCTGGTTGCATATGAGCTCTCTTATACTTAGGATTACGCGACCCCTTTACATCAGTCTGAGCACAGTTGCAGATAAGATCATTTTCCTGGCAGTATAAAAGATACTTATTAAAGCGTTCATGATACTTTGTACCGCAAGCCAAATCGCAGTCATAGGAGACTACCGCAATAGCATTGAGCGCATCTGAACCCATGCAGCGTTGTGTGCAGCCGCCGACGTGTTGGCAAAGTAGTCTTGTCATCAATTGCTTATTAAGTAAATCTTCCTTGGATTGATGAATGTGTGTGAACCGGTTAATTTTCTTGCCGGTAAGGTGAGAAGTCGCCGTACATACATCCGCATACTCAGGATCATTGGCCAGATCATAGCACTGCTTCATAACATAGCAACCGCCGTCAATCCAGCTGCCTGACCGGTCAACCTTTTCACCGTTTAAATATACATTTGGCTTCATTTTGAGCAGTCGCGCCTTATACGCTTCATATGTTCCTATTCCCATTGTTTATTCCCCCTTAAATATTTTATATTTTTAAAAAATTTTGATATAGATGGAACGCTCATTCTATTTTTTTTTGAATAGCATATCCACAAATCTTCGTCAAAAAACTATATATATTTTATAACAAAGTAACGAAATAAGATTTACTAACCCTAATGGCCTACCTAATTAAATTGAAAACTTATAGCCCTCATCTGAAAAAATGTTCAGGGTTCTTGGTCATTATCTTTTCGATCTGATCATCTGTCACACCCATTTTCTTTAGATCAGGGATGATAACCTCAAAAATTCTTGCAATGTGTTGATTAGCCATAATCTCCCTAAGTGCTGGCGGAAATACTACAGTCCGTCCTAACATAACATTGACTGTATCATGAGAAAACATGATTTTGTCTTCATAACCAAGTGCAAGTAAAGATACTGCAAGAGCTTCCCTTTCTCCATCTGTTGGACAACCGATAAAGCCTTCGAGCCCAAACCTGTCAAAACCGATATATACACCCTTTTCTAGCACTTTAGCAGCATATTTTATATCAGTATTTCCGCACATGTGGCCAATCATAATTCTATTCGGATCAGCCCCCTCCGAAATAAGTAATTCTGCTTGCTCTTGGCCCATAGTACCTTCCTGGGTATGAGTAATAATGTGAGCACCAGTTTCCTTCTGAACCTTGGCAGCAGCTTTGAAAAACAGCCTTTCATAATCTGTAATAACATTCTTGCTTGAGGCAAGCTTTATGACTCCTGCTTTTATGCCCGTATCGTCTATCCCTTCAGTAACTTCCATAAACATTAGCTCATAAATTTCTTTCAGTCCATCCCCCAATGCATTGCGAAATTTAAAATATGCGCTTGCTCCTTCACCTTCAAAATAGTAACCTGTAGCACAGACAATATTTACCCCTGTTTTTTCGGATACTTCTTTTAAGACTTTTACATCCCTACCGCACTCATTTGGCGTTGCATCTACTATTGTCTGAACACCATAAGCTTTGGCCCGTTCCGCAGCAGCTATACTTACTTCAAGCGCTTTTTTTCTGTCAAACGGTCCAACTGTTTTATCTCCCTCAAACCCAGGATAGCCAAATACGAAGTGCTCATGCATCAAAGTTTTTCCTACTTTATTCCCAGCAATCGGACCCGTAACTGTATTTAATTTTTCTAGCGTCCTAACCACTCCTTTTAAAGCCCATGTTATTTACAGGAAAGCTCCGAATAATTTCTCTTTTCTGCAAAATACGGAATAGCCGAGACAATTCACCATGATCTATTTACTTTCATTTGCTGCTATTATGATTAGTCCCAGCTAAAAAGACGCTTACCAACTCCGAAACCATTATAGCTCTTTCACAGTTTTTAGCATCTTGATAATTTTAGCTGATCTTTCATTAAGAAACTGTTGTGGATCTACACCGGTATAGTCAAATACCCCTTTGCCTGATTTCAACCCAAGCTCCCCTTTAGCAACGAGTTCTTTGCCCAAAGAATTGGCTTCGGTATCATTACATAACGTTTTATGAATATCCTTTGATACCGATGTTGTCAAATCCCAACCAACTATGTCATACAAAGCCATAGGTCCCTCAAAAGCATAGCGAATACCACTCGTATTTCTTATCGCTTTATCTATGTCTTGAGCCGTAGTCCATCCCTCAGTTACCATATATCCGGCTTCCCTGGTAATAGCCGTTGCTATGCGATTAACAATAAAGCCGGGAATGTATTGTTTAATTACAGCTGGATCTTTGCCTAACTGAATAAGTAATGCTTTTACTTTATCAAGAGTCTCATCTGAAGTCTTCGGCCCCATTACTACCTCTACTAATCCCATGATAACCGGTGGATTGAAAAAGTGAGTAATTATTAACCGTTCAGGATGTGATACTTGAGCGATTTCAAAGATATTTGAAGCTGAGGTGTTACTACAGAAAATACAATCTGAAGTACATAATTTATCAAGTTGTGAAAAAATTTCTCTCTTCGCGTCAGCATTTTCAAAAATACTTTCCACCACTAAATTTGCTTGAGAAGCACATTTAGTAAGATCTGTTTCATAAGAGATTAATGTTTTAGCTTTTTCGGCTTCTTTTTGAGTTGCTAATCCCTCTTTGATCAAATTATCCACGTTGTTACTAATTCTTTCTTTTGCGTGGACAAGTTGTTCTGAAAACTTATCACTAAGAATTACTTGAAAACCCTTGCTGGCAAATAATTGTGCAATACCACTCCCCATAGTACCAGCACCTACAATTAATATTTTCCAATTTTTAAACATGATAATCCTCCTCGTATAATTAATACGCTTTTGAAAGTCAAGAGACTTTATAGTTCAAGGCGTTGCCTTGGACTTTTTGCTTTTTTCCTCCAACTAAATCTCAAGCTTTAAAATTGGGGACTTGACTTTTTCGAAAGACCCCCATAATCGCGATGAAGACATTTTTAAATGTTTTTTATATTGTGAAAATTTAGATATGGATAGAACGCTCGTTCCAAATTTAGAATAGCATAGTCCCCAATCTGCGTCAAGAAAATTTGTGTATTTCTTAACAAAGTTTTTTAGCATAGTGACGAATTAATTCTCTGGTTAAGAAAAACCGCTAATGTGGTCCTTTGGCTTTGAGTATTAGTTCCTGCCACTTCCCTAGAATCTTTCTGCATATACTCCAGCTTCTTCAACCATAAATGCCATAATGCCGTATGAGTTTAAAGTTTTCATCCGGTATATCCTGGACTAGCCATCCAATAAATTCGTCCACATTAACAGTTTTTTCTTGTCTTGACCATCTTTATTATCTCTATACCAGAAACTGACGTTTTCTCCATCACAGGCAATTATCCGAGACATCCCGATAGCTGGGTGTCTTAGCGTCCTTATATTGTAATTGTCCTCTTACATTTTCGGACGTTGAGCCTTAATTTAATCTAATAATTTATTAGTTCCTTGCTGAACAGATTTTCCTAAACCGTTAAGTATAAAATCAAACAAGCAACGATCAATATCATTTATAGATTTATCTTTTACAGTCCAACTCTTTAAAGGTAAAAATGCAACTATATATGTTAATATACTTGCTAATATCTCTAAATCAGTATTAATAGGTGTTTCTTTATTTACATCTTCTAGCATTTTGTGATAACTAGCAATCGTAGTTTCTTGTTCCATTTTTAAAACATTATTTAAATAATCCTTTTTTAGGTATTTGGTTTCAGTTGAAATAAATTGTATTAATTTTTTATTCTTGCTTGCGAAAGTCATATTAGCTTTTATAAAACTTAAAAGTTTTTCACCCGGTGTATTATATTGCTCAATATTTTGAGCTTTTATAAATTCAAATACTTTCTTGTGAAAGTACTGGTGTACCAAATACAATACGTCATCCTTGGAAGAAATATAGTGATAAAGTTGCCCCATAGACATATTGCATGCATCCGCAATCTCACGGATAGTAGTCGGATGAAAACCCCTGACATAAAAAAGTTTTAACGCACCTTCCACTATCTGTATTTGTTTACTCTCAATCAAAAATTCATTTTTAGCAGAAGAAATAGAGTAATTTCCTATTGTCTGCTTTTGTTTATCGTGTTGCGTTTTGACCCCGCCTCTCCAGAATAATTAATAATGAGTGTATCATAGATTACTTAGTTATGCTACCTCTACCTTCAATTTCACCTTATGTGGTCTTAGACTTGGCCCCTTTAACTTGGTTCTACTCACCAAGTCAAAATTACTGGTACCATTTACGAAAATATCAATTTGCAATACCCATTTTTCGTAACACTTCCTTGTCCCCACGCAGTTTTATTTGACTTAGCACGAGTTATGTGGTAAATTTTAGTTGTAATTCGATTGAAATTACTCAGTAACGTTAATAATGGCGGTAAGCACAAGCAACGATGCTAGATTCTGTTGCTTGTGCTTTTTTTTAACAATATGAACGCATTAACCCCGCTGCATGTTGATTCATACAATAAAACTAAGAGTGAAAGGGGCCCATTAAAATGCATACGGAACAACCTCTTCTTTATTTTGCCTATGGTCTTAACCTCAACCCAGTCCAAATGAAACTGAAGTGTTCGGAGATGGAAATAGTGGGAGTTTCTCGACTTCCTGGCTACAAACTAGCTTTCTTCGAATATTCCCCTGTTTGGGACAGCGCTATGGAAACCCTTGTGCCTGATAAACATTCAGAAGTATGGGGCGTTCTTTATCGTCTGACCGACTATAGCTGGGATGAACTGGACAACTGTGAAGACGCTCGCATCGATGGTACCGGCGCTTATTTTCGCTACCCGGTGGAAGTCCATGGTACCGACAGCACTACCAGGCTGGCGATGATGTATTTAAAAAGCCGGTTGGGAAACGCATCTCTTGCCAGTTCAGAATATATGACGCAGGTACTGCAAGGAGCAACAGCACATGGATTGCCGAGCCCCTATATTGAAAAACTGCAAGCAATAGAAACCAAACCAGCTTGTTATCCGGTACCCAGGCGCCCAGCTTATGACCGTAGTAGTAGTTGTAGCGGAGCGGATTGCGAGGCTTGTATGATTGATTGTGATAGCAACCAGTAAAGAGGAATTACAACCTCCCCTTTGCGTAGAATAAAACCCAGGAAGACTTATTCTTCCTGGGTTTTGTAATTCTATCTTACTCTTTTTATTTATAAAATGGGCTTTCATCTACTTTTTAACCACATTCCGCAAGCCAGATAATGGAAAGCAAAAATAATCAGCGGTTACCTGGAACGATGGGTAACATGTCTGGAGCATGGGTTAGTACTGTTACTCTGGCAGCATCTCCATGCTTGGCCAATGCAGCCTCAAAGGCTTGTTGAACGCTGGGAAAAGGGACAAAGCCAAGCTTGCGGACGTCTTCATCGGTCACACCATTAGAGACGAAATATACATCCTCGCGTTCTTTAACCTGAGCCCAGGCGATTGCCAGGGCGGCAGCAACTTCATCGTGAACTTCGCCTTTATCTACCATCTGGCGCAGGCATTGAGAGGAGTGACAGGTTATATCAGACATCTCGCTATGAGTAACAGCTATACCCTCATAACAAGGTGTGGCAATAATGACGGTGCCGCCTTCTTTGACAGCCAAATCAGATGGATAAAGAGTTTTATGTGCTTGCCAGAACTCAATATCGCAAGGATGAGAACTGGATATAACGATGTCGGCAGCTTCTGGTATTTCGACTGCATATACTTCCCGTGATAATTTGACTCCAGCTGTGAAGGCTTCTTTTACATGGCCGAAGAAGGCGCCAACTACTTCTCCACGCCGGTTAAGTACGGTATTGAATATAGTGTGCATGCCGATTTTGTCGGCAATCATATTTAGCTCTTGGCGAACCGGGTTGTCTTCGATACCCAGATAAGAGCGAGGGGCTCTTACGCTAAGTAAATGTGTTTCAGCAGTAGTTTTTTCACCTGATATACCAGGCTGCACTATTTTTGCACCGCCTGCAAATCCTGGAATATGATGCGGAACAATGCTGCCAACACCAATCTTGAAATCGGCTTCATAAGCTTCTTTATTTACCAGTATCTTGGTACCGTTAGCAGTAACTCCAAGATCTACCAGCGCATCAGGGTTTTTGAAATCATGATTTTTGATTTTAACACGTTTTACAACTTCCTGTCCGAATTTAAGTGCAATCTCTTCCTCTGTCATAAAACGGTGAGTTCCGAGAGCGATGATGATTGTTATTTGGTCATCTTTGATGCCAGCTGAATTCATTTCATTTAAAAGTACAGGGATTATTTGGTCGGTAGGTGTTAAACGAGTATTATCATCAGCAACGATGACAACGTTTTTTACCCCTTTTACTAACTCGCAAAGAGGCTTTGTGCCAATAGGGTTTTCAAGGCAACGGACAATTTCTTGTGGCAAGTTGGCAACCGGTGCCACATCGTTGGGTGAATACACACCAACCAGGTTTTGCTCTGGTACGACAATTTCAACTTCCTCTTGGCCGTAGGGGAGTTTTACCTTGATAGCAGACATTAGTTATACTTCCTTTCTATTTTTTAAGTGCAATTTTTAAAAGTAATTTACTTGGCTGTACAAGCGCCGACTGCAACGCGGGCTGCAAATTCAATAGCGGCTTTCATGCTGCGGTCATCAGCAATACCTTGACCAGCTATATCGAAAGCTGTTCCGTGGTCCACTGAAGAGCGGAGAAACGGCAGACCGACAGTTACGTTGATGCCGCTGTCAAAGCCCAGTAATTTAATGGGTATATGACCCTGATCATGATACATTACAACTACAATATCAAATTCCTTGCGGCAGGCAGCCCGGAAAAAGACGGTATCTGGGGGAATAGGCCCACTTACGGCCATACCTGCCATTCGGGCTTCTTCGACTGCAGGCGCAATCTCATCCATATCTTCGCGGCCGAACAAGCCATTTTCCCCCGCATGAGCGTTGAAGCCGGCGACGGCAATCCGGGGCTCAGCTATCCCTAATAAGCGCAGCGTTCTGTCCGCCAGCCGAATTATACGGAGGACCCGATCTTTTTTTATCATGCTGGCTGCCTGCACCATGGATACATGGGTAGTAACGTGGATTACCCGTAGTGTCTCGCTGGCTAAAAGCATGGCATAATCGTTTGAATTACTAAGTTCACCGAGGATCTCGGTATGTCCAGGAAAATTATGACCACCAAGATGAAGAGCCTCTTTATTGATTGGTGCTGTAACGACTGCTTGAACTTCATGGGCCATAGCAGCCTGTACCGCCGATTCAATATACTGATAAGCGGCATGACCGGCCTCAGGGCTAACCTTGCCAAACGGGAGGTCAGAGGAGATATTGCCGAAATCGAGCACGTCAATTTTCCCATGCTGGAAAATACCTTCATTGATTTTCGTAAGCCCAACAATAGTTACAGGGCTTTTAAGGATATTGGCTGCAAGCTCTAGGCGTTTTGCATCGCCGAAGACCAGCGGGCGGCAAATCTCATACATACCCTTGTCCGATAAGGCTTTCACGATAATTTCCGGACCGCAGCCAGCGGCATCACCCATAGTTATGGCTAGAACAGGCTTTTCTTGTTGTTCTTGATTCATTATGGATCACCTCATATTATTGCAATTTATGTGCTGCCTTAAGCAAAGCGTCTGGTTCGCCAAAGGCTCCTGCCTTGGTGACAACCCGTAATATTTTGCCTGCTGCAGTTTTCATTTTTCCAAGGGGTATTGCTGGCGCGACTTCTTCCAGTACACGTATACCTGTGACGCCAAGTGCCCGGCAAACCGAAGCCGCGGTATCGCCGCCTGTGAGAATAACACCGGCAACTTCTTGCCGGGCAAGTACTACCGAGCCTATCCAGCCAAGTATTTCAGCAATTGTATTACTAACTTCAATACTTGACATGCCTAGATTCGCCCCGACAGTCATGGCCCTGTCTATGGCATCAGGCTGATAGCCTGACGTGATTACCAGATTTTTGCCTTGCGCGAGATGGTTTATGGCTCTGGCAAGGCAGGGCGTTTTTTCGTGGGGATGCCAGGGAAGATAGTCTGCGACCTCAACTTCCAGCCATTCAAACCCTGCATTTAGTAACTGCGTTACTTGAGCTCTCGTGACAGCACTTACGCTGCCCGCAATGACGACAACCGGATGAGTGGGCTTTATCTTGTTATTCCACCCAAACAGTTCCGGCAGGAATTCTGCTAAACCGGCAGAGCCGGACCACAGTACGTTTGTTGAGACACTGCCTACAGCACGTGCGGCAAGCATAAAATGTTCATCTAACCAACCATCACAGCTTATGATTTTACAGCCGGATGCTATAAGTTCGCGGATGGTCCTGGCAATAGCAGCTTCACCCTGCGTCAGTTCGGTAAAGCCGATATGGCCTACTAAGAGTGAAGTTTGCTGCCTTAACAGTTGCGGCAGTACCGTCTCGACAACAGGACACTTCGGATCTTTAGCGATTTCAGTTGCGGAAACCGGAATTCCGTGCAGCAGATGATGTCCGCCGATCGTGGTCCTCCCGGCTTTGGGTAATGCTGGCATGACAAACGCAAAGTCGTGTATCCCGAGATCCAGGATGGCTTGTAATTCGGTGCCAACATTACCGCGTAAAGTGGAGTCGAGTTTTTTGTAAAAATAGCGAAAACCTGCTTTGTGTGCTTGTCTGGCGACTGTTTGTACTTTTTGATAAGCATCACCGGTGGTACAGGCACGGCTGTTAGTATCCATTACGACGATGGCTGCATCGCTGGAATCAGCTAAAACCGCACCTTCCAGCAGGACGTTAGTTTGTAATCCCTGACGGGCAAATTGTACACCAGTATCATTTGCACCTGTTAAATCGTCTGCAATAACAATAAGTGTTTCTAGTGTATTCAAATACTATGCCTCCCCTATAGTATTTTAATTAATAAAAATTAACTATCTATTAACATCGCGATACTGCTTTAATGCCAGGCGGGACTGCGTGACCCGCTCTGAAGCAGCTTCGCCGATTTGCAGAGCCAGCATGACATAGAGTATATCTACTACGACGAGTTGGACTATGCGTGAAATCATGGTATCTGAGCGCATTTTAGTATCCCGTGTACAAGTTAAAAGATAAGCAGGAACTAGACGGGTAATGTTTGATTCCGAGTAACTGGTCATTGCACATGTGTAACACCCTTGATTCTTGGCTAGTTCAAGGGTGCGGAGGATATCTGTAGTCTCACCGGAATGAGAAATAGCAAAAAATACTTCTTCAGGCTGGGCGATTGAGGCGGCTATTGTCATAAGATGAGAGTCTGTATAAGCATTGATTTTCAGGCCCAGCCGCATTAGTTTGTGCATAACATCCTGCGCGACGATACCCGAAGCACCAAGGCCGATTACGTGTATAACTGAGGCCGCTCGAAGATGGGCGGTAATATCGTGTATCGCCGCTGGACTAATCTGTCCTGCCAGATCAGTGATTCCCTGGACGGTAGAGGCAATCACCTTACGAGTAACATCAGGAAAAAGATCGTGGTTTTCCACTTCTTCATAAATCGGCTGTACGTCATCTTCAATTAATTCTTTTGCCATTGCTATTTGAAATGTATGATAATTTTCATAGCCGAGCAGCCTGTAAAAGCGAATAACAGTAGCATCGCCTACCTGGCAACGTTCCGCTAATTCATTGATAGGAAGATGGATAACTTCCTGGACATGGTCTTTTATATAATTAACTATACGTTCGTGAGCTTGTGTAAATCGATTGCTGTGCAGACGAATGCGGGAAAACAACGGCAAGGGCATTACCTCCCAACTCGGAGAAAATCTCCAAACACAATAAAATGCATGAATATTTTCTTCAAGATATATTAGACATTCGGCACGGATTTTCCTGCACCGTTAAAGAAAGATTCGTTTAAAAAGGCAATAGCGTAGGGGACGGGGTCAGGCCTTACTATATAAACTTTTTCACAGTTTCGAATCGTTTAGCTGGTAGACCCTAAAAATCTCTCGGGATACCCCTTTAATAGTAGCCTATCTTAAATAAGCCCTTACAACCGTAGCCTAAAATGGAATTTATATGAACAAACGAGGAGTCAAATCACTCCTCGTTTGTTAGTACGTCTAAAATTTGATTAGCATTAAGGAAGCTTCAAATCAGAAATACACTTATTATTTTACAACGAATTATCACTTTGATCATTTTAAACGGTATATAACAAATATAACAGAGTTCATTGATTGCAACTTAGAACTTATTCGCAATTGTAAAGATCAAAAAAAGAGCAAAACTTCTATTCCAGTTTTGCAGTGGTTTTAAACCTGATTCCATTATATAGCAGCGTTCTTCATCGACTATAGAGCACATCACGGGTCGAGTAGAGGCGGAAGTCACGTTCCAGCCCCCCTCACGGAACCGGACTTGCCCTATTAAGGCATCCGGCTCTTCATAGCAGCATTTACTTACGTTTAGCCATAGATATTCTCATAGATTCTCGCTTTAGTTAGCGGGAATCTATGTTCGAGTTTTGCAAATCCTTCCCATGTCAGACTCTTCTTTTGGCTTCTGCGATTGAGTATCTCAAACAACTTGCGCCGTATGTAGTATCCAAACGCACGGATTCCGTTGCTGTTGTCGGTCACCCCATAGTAGCGGTAGTGCCCAACCAGTTTGGCATTTATCTGCTTGATTAAGTCTCCTATTTCAGTATGCATATTTTGATAGAGCCATTTAGCAAAGGATTTTAGTTTCACTTTAAATTTCTTCCGGCTGGTTTTCCTCTTGACGCGGAACTTACCATTCTTGCTTTTGCTACAGTAGTGCGTGAACCCGAGAAAGTCGAATGTCTCCGGTTTGCCGTCCCCCTGGTTGTTCCGTCTTTCCTCGGCAAAGCGCCCGAATTCGATACTCTTTGTTTTCTCCTCTGCTATCTCTAGGTTGAATTTCCTCAATCGTTCTATCAACTTACCGTAGAAAGCTTCGGCATCTTCTTTGTATTGAAAGAAGCATACAAATTCGTCACAATACCGGATTAAGTAGGCCTCGCCTCTGCTTTCCCGCTTTATCTTTACCGTAAACCACAGGTCGAGCACATAGTGCAGGTATACGTTCGCCAGGGTTGGGGATATAATTCCAAGGCTGGATACTGAGTGGCTGGCTAGGCCTTCTCAGGCGGGATTCACACCCGCTATACTCCGTGCGCTTCTTGGCGCACGGGACGTTTCTTTTGATGCAGTAGAAATTATCCTGCTAGAAGAGTGAGTTCACATCAGCGGAACCGTCCCCATGATTCCGCTATCGGATTGCAAACGAATTTGCGAGACTATCTTGACGGCATCGATGCAACTGGCCCTTTAAAATTAGTAGTCTAGTGGCTCTATAATCACACCAGTAATTATGCTACCATTATTACAATCTTCCTTAGCATATCGCTTCAGATATGAAATCTGCTAGGAGGATTGTAATATTTCGTTTCATATCATTATCTGAATAATGATTTTAACAAGGAGATGTCCAGTTTGTTAAAAGTCACAGAAGCTTGGAGGAAAGCATATCCCGAAGCAAGTGTTGGTGTAATGGTTATAAATAATGTGTTTAACCCTGCACAATGTAAAGAATTAGATATTCATAAACAAACCTTAATAGAGAATCTAGCTACAAGGTTTTCAGATCGAAAAGAATTAAATGATCATAGTCCAATCAAGGCTTATACTGATTATTATAAACGGTACGGAAAGACGTATCATGTCAAGCAACAAATAGAATCAGTTATTTTCAAAGGTAAAAAAATTCCAAGTGTGGCTAGTCTGGTTGAAGCCATGTTTATGGCCGAACTAAAAAACTGTTTACTGACTGCGGGGCACGATTACAAAACACTAAAACTGCCTCTAACTCTGAATGTTGCAAAGGGTGATGAAAAATATATTCTAATTAATGGTCGTGAGCAACAGTTAAAGCCAGGGGATATGCTTATTCAAGACTACGAGGGAATTATTTCTAGTATTATTCATGGACCTGATTTACGAACTCAAATAAAGCCCGACAAAAAAAAACCGTTTTTGTCATTTACGCACCTCCTGGTATTACCCAAAAGGAAATATCAGATCACTTATCTGATATTTTCAATTATGTCACGGTTGTCAGCGCAAACGCTGAAATTGAGTTGCAACAGATTTTCAGTTAATACGGCTTGTGCGGAGATATCCCAGTTTAAGAAACACGGGAACAGGGATTATGTTTCAGGCTTTCCATATCCTTATCCTTGTGACTGAAAACCCTGTTATGCGTGCTATCTGGCGTATATTAATGCCAACAACCTTTTTCATTGCTTTCGGAAAGGGGACGGTTCTACTGTTTCCTAGGCTTTAACCACAATGTTAAATGTAAGTCCACTTATTCGCGCTATTTGTCTGATTGATACTCCTTTACTTGCTTTAAGCTGTCTTAAATATCCATCTCTTTTTGTTTTTTCCATAGTTTGCAAGTCACTAGTCTCTATATTGCCCAACACTTGCTTCACAATTTGTTTTGCCTCTTCATCCGTTAATCTGGGTTTGTTCTTTATTTCAAAAAAATTTGCTCCTTGCTCATCCATAAAATCCATAAATATTT
>NZ_LSLK01000065.1 GCF_002257705.1 Sporomusa silvacetica DSM 10669 | reverse complement strand
ATCATGACGCCCATGGAATTCCACGAACAGTACGCGAAAGCTGCATAAAAATTGCTGCCCACCATATCGGCAGGCAGCAATCCACTTCTTCTATTTTTTCTTTGTCCTCTTGACGGGTAGCACAGCAACTCCTGTCAAGCGGCTTACTATTATATCAGTTAACTATTCAAAATATTTTCCACATTACGTTCATCCTGTTCAGCCAATCTGGTAGCATAACCGTAACGGTCCTGAACCAACAGGGCGGCACAACCAGCGAGCAGACTGGGCACCGCCAGGGCAAACAGGCTCTGAAAAAGCGTTGCCTTATAGCTCAGCAATATTCCGCCGATCAGCGGCCCAAAAAGAGCACCAAACCGACCCAGTCCAAGTCCCCACCCCATAGCGGTCGACTTAACCTGCGGCGGGAAAAACTGAGTAACATAACAGTGTGTGACATTCATTGCGCCCTGAGTCCCGACACCCACGAATGCGATAACTACAAATGTCAGATAAACATTCATCGGCAAGCTCAGCAGGCAGAGAGAAACAAAAGCACATAGGAATTGAACAATCACGACCCGCTTAGCACCGATACGGTCGACAAAAAAACCGCCGATATAACTCCCGATAGCCGCTCCGATAAACATTGTTAGATAAAGCCATAAACTTAATCCCAGTCCATGACCTTTATCAATCATTAGTTTAGGAATCCATGTATTAGTGCCTTGAGTTACGTACATATTGAGAAAATATATCAACCAAAACAAGATCGTGCTAAAGGTCCGGCGCTCGGCAAATACCTGCAAAAGTCCTTTCTTGTTCTTGGCTTGGGCATATTCGAAAGTTGCGTCATCAGGCACGGTAACATCCGGTCTAATTTCAGCCAACATTTGCTTAATTTCCAGGCGCTTGTCTTTACTAACCAGAACCCATGGCGCTTCCGGCATATATTTAAACAGGACAGGAAAAAGAACAATAATGGTCGCCCCCAGGTAATACAGAGATTGCCAGCCATATGCTTCCAACAGCCACAAAGCCGAAAGCGCAGCAATTATCCCACCAAGCTGCATGCCCGTTCCCAACGCTGTAGTAGCGGATTTGTTATATCTGGCAGGAAAATACTCCGAAATCAGAGCCACTTCATTTTGCAATGTCATTCCCAGCCCAAAGCCGGTTAGCGTACGGGCCAGTCCAAACCAGAATGGTTCACTTGACAAGCCGCACCACAGCGTACCGCTAGAGAATATTATAATAGACAGGAGAATTGTATTTTTCCTTCCCCATCTGTCTCCTAGATAACCGCCCGTGATTGCGCCAAGGATACCGGCCGCATAGGCGTAGCTTCCAATCAGCCCCGCATAAGCAGGCGACATGTTCCAGGCAACCAACAGTATGGGAATTGTTGCCCCAAAAACGACAAGGTCATAACCATCAAAAGTAAGCGATACAATACAGGTTAGAAACGCTTTCAGATGGGATTTGTTTAAAGAACTTTCGTCAATCAATTTCTTTACATTAATTACCGCCAATTTGTATTCCCTCCATTTGTATTATTTCAGACCACAGTCTTATCGAATATAGCAATTAAACAACTTCCGCAATTTTTTCCACCTCGCTGGCGGTTAAAGCCAATGACTGGATGTTTGCTGCGATATCCTCCGCTGCTCTCGCTTGCTGCTCACCAATACTTGATGACTTTGTGATTGCCTTGACTACTATGGTCCGTTTCCTCCTGAATGTCCTGGAGAATTTTTTTATTTCGCTCACCGACTGGGCACTGTTCACCGCCATCTTCCGTATTTCATCCGATACGACTGCAAAACCTCGGCCATACTCTCCTGCCCTGGCCGCCTCAATGGCAGCATTGAGGCCCAACAAGTTAGAGTTTACAGCAACATCGCTAACAAATTTCAAAATATCATCCGTCTTTTTTATTTTTGCGAGAACACTTTCCCCACCAGCTTTAACTTTGACCTAATTCCTTCCTCTCTTTAATAAGCTCTCATTTTCTTGTACCGCCTGTCCATTTGGGTGTTTTATCAATTACACCCGAAAACCATAGAGGTAGCATCAAACTGCACTTCCCGGCACTATATTATTACACCCCCTCTCCTCTAATTGCATAAGAACGTGATATGAACAAATAAAAAAGCCTAGCACATAGAAAAGGCAACGAAATACACATTGCTTTTCTAAAGAGCTAGGCTTAACTACTTTATATCGGAATTTACTCCGATATCATATGCAAGCTACTCATGAAATTATATAAAATTCCCAATATTTCGACTTCATTGTACTCGATATTCCAACTATTTTCAAGTACTTTTTTACTGATATGGTTAATTTTTTCCCGATAGTCTTTTTAGTCACAGCAACATTATTAATGCTTTTTCCAGTTGTTTTTACTGCAGTTTCCCTTTAGTCTCGATATTACTATAAACCTTGAAGCAACTCAAAGGTCAAGTAAATTCTGAAAAACAACCATTCTGTTTACAGGTAAATCAATACTAGCAGACACGTCTGTCTCACCTGGGTGAACTATTGGTTCCATGCCTTATCACTGCTGAAACAAAATAAAAAAACAGGCTGTATTCCTGTTTTTCCTAAAAAACAATGATTTTTATAAAGTCAACAATCGAGGATAATTTTTTTACAAAACGGCTTTTGTGACATGCAAACTACCGTCGCTATCACCCCCACAGATAAGCGAACAGAATTCCCACTACCAGAAACAGCAGGCCGTATACGCCATTCCACTTCAGCGCCACTTCCACCGGTTTCACGTCCAGAAATTTGGCGGTCAGCAGCACCATGCCGGCAAGGGGGGAGACAATGAACGTTACCGAACTGGACACCAGCAGCAGAAGGGCAAGCGAGACCGCCGACAGCGGCAGGGAAAGGGTCATCAGCACTTTTCCCAGTATGACGGCCAGGACAAGCGGGTGGATGCCCGCAATCCCCAACAGGATAAAAAGCGCCGGCACGGCAAGCACCGAGAATACCCCGAGCTGGTCAGCCCCGGCTTGCAGATACGGCTGAAATTGTGTCAAGACGCCGCTTCTGTCAACAGTTCCGGCAAAAAAACCCATGGCAACAAAAAAACAGACAGGTCCGCCGCCTTGGTTATGCCGCTCTCCCAGTGCGCTTGCAAAACCTGGGCCAACCGGGCGTGCCGGCGGAAATACAGCAGCCAGCTGCCGGCGCCGGGCCGGCCAGCAGGACCGGCCCGGCGCCGGTTCCCAGCGAGATGCTTTCAAAGAAAGCTACCAGCGCAATAAGGCCCACTACCACCAGGGCTATGTGGGTGGTCTGCCGCCAGGCCGCGGCAGCAGCAGCCGGTTCGTCCTCCCGCTCCACCGTCCTTGTGGCAATTGGCCGGTTCATACGGGTCACGTGCTCAAGGCCGTAGGCGACGGCCAGCCCGATCGCGCCAAGCAGCATGGCGGGTATAAAAATATCGAACCAGGTAACGCCGGTAACCTGCAACACCAGTAGCACGATTACAGCCCCCGGTGCCCAGAGCAGCGCTATGGCATAGCCTCTTACAATGGCGGCGGACAAAAAGCGCCGGTAATCGGGAATATAGTTTTTGATCGCCTTATCAAACAGGGAAATCATTACCGGCACGGTGCCGAAGAGTAAAAAGCTGGAGAATAAATGGGTTACCAGCATGGCGAACAAAAACAGCGAGCTTTCTTTGCGAAAGGATTTTTTCAGCCAGTACGCCACCGTATTGCTGTAACCGCCAAGTTCGAGGGGAAGAACGAACAATTGCATGACCGCAATAATGGCAATCACGTTGGTCATGGATACAAAGGACTGCAGCCACGCGGTGAAAGACAATTGATAATAGAATGCGATTGCGCCAGCGGCAAGTAAAAACAGCAGGGTAATTTTCTTAAATCCCGGCCCTTGCAACGGCAAGCAGCAAATAAACACCAGCAGGGTGGAAATGAAAAGAATCGGCAGTGTGTCTATAGGAGTAAAGATCTTGGCCAGGTGAAGCAGCATTACGGACAGAATGGCAAACTTGCCCAGGGTCTTCATGGCACTTTGCGACCGCTTACAGCCTGGAAAAAATGTTGCAGCCGCTTGAACTCATAATACAGGTAATTTGTCGTTTCATTTACTGTCACCCCGGTTTCCTCAACTGGATTATTTTTTCTTTAGTTCAGCTTGAACAGGCCTTCGGCCGCAATGCAATTCCGATTATTACCAAGACCGCACTTACCGCAAGACCAATAAATAAAGGATTAATCGCCAGGTGCAAAACAGACTGGGCCATAATGGCAGCTAATGTGCTTACAAGCATGGACGTAACCGCCCAGTTTGGTGTCAATATGCCTGGGGCAAATATGGCAAGCGTAAGCGGTAGAAAAACGCCGCCACCACGCAGGGCCATGGACATATAATTCCAGCCCAGCACACTGGATTCCAGGTTGAGGATAGATATAATACAGGCAATAAGCGTTACAAGCACTACTGTAATACGGTTTATCAACAGGATTTTTTTGTTTTTAGTGATCTTCAGCAGGTCACAACAGATGTCCTTGGAAATCATCGTACCAATCCCCAGTGCCAGACCGGCAATGGATCCAATTAAAGATAGCATGATGCCGGCAATACCAATCCCGCCCAGCCAGGCTGGCTGATATTGCAGCAAATACATCGGCAAAACCAGGATTGGTAAAACATCCGGATGATTGGCATGCATAAACATGCCAATTGCTACCGATGGCAGGCCTACCGGAATGACAACCATGGCTGCTGTAAAAGCGCCAACCATGGCTGTGCGTGAATCGGAAGCCGAAAAAACAGCTTGAATATACGTTTGTGTACAGATAATACCTATTATAAGGGAAAATAGGTTACCCAGTGCCATGTCGGTACCATTACCAAACAGGCTAAACCACGGAAAAGGAGGGAAAACCCTTGCGAAATCCGGCAGCGCCCGCAAAGCAAAGCAGGCCGTCGCTCCGGCAACAAACAAGGTTACCCAGATAATAATAAGTTTCAGCATACCTGATACGCCGGCGCCCTTCATACCACCGAACGAAACATAGGCAGCTACCAGCGTAATCAAAATAATCGCAGCCGGCCAGGGAGTAATCCCAAAGATGGCCGCTATAATCTGGATGCCAGGTAAGCAGCTGGCCACCGCACTGAACAAAATACCAATTGAGGCAATTATGCTGGCCAGCGGCCCTGCCGCCCGGCCATAATTAAGCACAAGATACTGGGGGATTGTTTCCAAGCCGGTGTTGCGCAGCGGCCGCGCATAAAACAAGCCCATTATGATAAAACCAATCCCCGACCCCAAGGTAAACCACCAGGCAGACAGTCCCAGCGAGTATGCCATTTGTGCCGTTCCCACCGTAGCACCGCCACCGATTACCGTCCCGGCAATACTACCCGAAATAAGTATCACTCCGGATGAACGTCCAGCCAGGCTATATCCTTCAGCTGATTTCATATTTCGCGCCGAATATATGCCGCTCCCGATTACAATGACAATTGTGATAATTAAACCAAATAAGTGCACAGAAGTAAATTCCATATAGATCCCTCCGGAAGATTAATTAAGTAGCGCATCCTGAATTGGATTGTACTTTCTGATCATGCAAAAAAGCCCAGCTCACCGAAGGCAACGAAAATACACGTTGCTTTCTAACAAGCTAGGCTTAATTACTATATACTGAAATTTTATTATTCCAATATCATATTTAAGCTACTCATGAAAGTTAATACTGATCTTATTATACTTAATCCTCTTAATTAATTCAACCGCTTCCAAACTATAAATGAGTAAAAACTGAACCACAGCCCGTAGTAATGATTAAGTGGAGTAATGTCCATGGAGTGAAGGGGCATAGTCAATATTTTATATGGTAATCAAGACAACCTGTTAGGGAAGGCGTGGACCATACCTGACATGAAGCCGGCAGGCCACTTCAAAACGAGGAGGCCAATGCTTGGAACAACAATCTAACTATCCTGTCCTGAATGTTCCTGGCGACGAACAGTAACTTAACAGGATGGGTAGCTCAGTACGTGGGAGATCAGGAGAAGGAAGACAGGTGGTTACGATGTCAAGGACTTGGAGGTATGCGGAATGCAGAAAGCCATAAAAGTGCTGTCCTCGGATGGTAACTCGCTGGTCGCCTACTCTACCGCACGCCGGGTGTGAGTCAAGGGACTGTGATCCGTTCCTTCTAAATCTGGCAACACCAGAGGGACGAAGGGCACATCGAAAGGATGGTGATAACTCGGTATCTGATGTCGGGCGAGAAGCAAGGCTTCAATTCCCGGCCCTTGCGGTAGACAGGGAACGCATTGTCCCACACCGATGAGACTGACTATCAAAGTCGGTGCAAGCGTTGGGCAAGAAGCAGACGAAGGCTTGGAATCCGACCAAGACCTCCTGCAAGCAGGTAACCATGGACAACGAAAGTAAACATGCATTTGAACCGTCGTAAATCACAATAGGCCCCTAACTCGGATCGATGGGCCTCACCCAAAACGGGAAAGGATATTATGGCTGGCGACTTCCCCTTCGACCAGCATCTACTCTATTAAACCCGGCGGATAGCATGGTCCTAAAGTTACGCAAAACAGATACTGGGAACGGGATAATCCCTAACGGCTCTCCTTTATGGAGCAGGTAGTCAGCCGCATGCTTTTAGTTTAGGGAAAGGATGGATCGAGAAGCCAATGCTGTCGGGAAAGCCGACAGATATGCTGACGCGGTCCCGGTTATTTGGAAGATAAATAGTCAGTAGGAGTGAATATGTTATGAACATGGCGTTAAAGCCAATGTATGACTGGCGGACAATCCCATGGACGAAGGTCTTTCGGGAAGTCTTTAAGCTCCAAAAACGAGTTTATCAAGCTTCTCTTCGTGGTGATAAAAGAACAGCACGCAAGTTGCAACGACTTCTCATGAAATCATGGTACGGCAGGCTTCTGGCTGTTCGGCGAGTAACGCAAGACAATCAGGGGAAGAAAACGCCGGGAATTGACGGAGTCGTAATCCTTGATCCTAAACGCAAAATGGAATTAGCTCAAACAATCCAGCTTCGTGAAAAACCCCAACCAGTCAAAAGAGTCTACATCCCTAAGCCAGGAAATAAGCAGGAAAAGCGACCTCTGGGCATACCCGTAATTCAAGATCGCGCAAAACAAGCGGTGGTAAAACTTGCCTTAGAGCCAGAATGGGAAGCGAAATTCGAAACCAATAGCTACGGATTTCGTCCGGGACGAGGAACTCACGACGCAGTGGAAGCGATCTTCAATAGTTTGATAATCCCCAAATTTGTCCTAGATGCCGATATTCGAGGCTGCTTCGATCGCATTGATCACGAGCAATTACTGAACAAGCTGGATACCTTTCCTTTGGTTCGAAGAAAAATAAAAGGATGGTTAAAGGCCGGTGCGATGGACGGCGGAGTATTTTATTCTAGCGATAGCGGCACTCCGCAGGGCTCGATTTGCAGTCCGTTATTGGCAAACGTAGCTCTGCACGGGTTAGAGACCGAGATTGAGGCGGCATTCCCTAAACAAAAGACCGTGAAGGGACGGCGGATATATTGGAAACCGCAAGTCATCCGGTACGCGGACGACTTTGTAATCCTTCATCGGGATGCCCCATCGGTAACAGTTGCTCGGAAACTGACAGAAACCTGGTTAAGTAAAATGGGTCTCGAACTGAAACCGGAAAAGACTAAATATGCACACACGATGAACTGCCTGGAACAAGAAAAACCGGGATTCGATTTTCTAGGGTTTACCATGCGACAATTTCCACTGGGAAAAAAGGAAAAAAGCGCATCAGCTAAGGACCGTCCTCAGCGCTTTAAAACGCTTATTAAACCAAGTCAAGCAGGAGTCAAACGCCATATCGACAAGATAAGGAGCATCATTCGTAAACATAGGACCAGCAATCAAGGAAGTTTAATTTATGAATTAAATCCAGTCATTCGAGGATGGTGCAACTATTACTCAACAGTCGTATCAAAGAAAGTCTTTGCCAAAATCGAAAATGTGGTATTTCAAATGTTATGGTCCTGGGCGAAACGTAGGCATCCGGAGAAATCAAGACATTGGATTTACAAGCGGTATTGGATTGCGCACATGGGGAAGATCGCCTTCAAAGATAAGGATTCACCGCCTATAATTAAACATAATGCAACCCCCATTCGGCGTCACATAAAGGTTCAAACCACGCGTAGTCCATTTGATGGAGATTGGCTGTATTGGGCAACACGTATGGGCAAATACACAAGTCTCGACAAGAAAGTCGCCGAGGCGTTGAAAAAGCAAAAAGGAAAATGCGTCTTGTGTGGACTTTACTTCACAGAGCTGGATTTGCCTAGCACCGTATCACTGGCGAACAAGGATCACCCAGCAATGTATTGGTTAACACATAGTCACTGCCAATAGAAGTGCCAATAATTTGGCTAAATACTGAGGAGCCGGATGACGCGAAAGTGTCACGTCCGGTTCTGGAGCCGAGCCGGAGGGGGTAACCTTTCCGGCTTAGGTAGCCAAAGGGAGTCCGAACGTCGCGGAAACGCGAGCGAGGACGTCCCTTACCTATTGATGCTAATCTCAAGACAGTACCACCGTCCCCGTGTCAATTCACAAATATCCAAGCTATTAAACGCTCAGTTCATCAGAATTCCATCTCTTGCTGCATAAAATCCTTAAGCAATAAAGCAATGCCCCGATAAAAATCAGTTTGGGCATATTGCTCCATCTCTTGGGCATATTCTGAGGCCCAACGTCCCAAATGCTGCCGTAAGAAATTCTGAAGTATGCCCTGATAGTTCTTAACCTTATCCGCATCGCCACTTTTCAAGGCCTCAAGTTGATGTTCCAACAGCAATTGGACAAAAGCAAGTTCCACCCCAATTTGTTCGCCCGATTCTCGCAACGTTTCACTTACTCCGCAGTTTAACTTGGCGTAGAATTGATTCAAGCTACCCATAACATTTTGCTGCGGTTCCTTGACATAAATCGATTCATACGGAGGGCGAGGCCCTCTTTTCGACATGCAGCGAATCAATCTAGACCGGTCAATCGCTATTTCCTGTAAAGTATTCTCTACCGCATTCAGCTGGTGTTTTTGCGCATATTGCCGAATCGTCTGCATACCCCGGCTTTCCGTATCATCACTCGCAGATAATGCAAAAATCTGCTTGACAAAATCATGATCCGGCAAGGTTAAAAATACAGAATTAAAAAACCGACAGCTTTTTATCCTTTTTTTCAACCTAACTTCCTGGGTCATCTCAATCTCATGAGCCATTATATTTCCTCCTTTTCAAGTGGCCCTCTCAGCCTGTTGGCGTCGACTCCCCCGAGAGCACCGCTATAGTCTGAAAAAACCGCGTGGCTGAACTGGCATGAGGAACTTGGTCTTTACCGTGCTGATGCTTTATAAACCTTAACAGCAATTGTAAATTCAACTGCCCCGTCAATCGGATCAACATATCCGATTGGGGCACCCCAAATATCGTTATAGCTGGTATCATTCACCAATTCCTTTCCCAGCCAGCGTGTTTTTCGCCCGAGGGTTCCGCCGATACCAATCGTTTCCGGATGACAGCGCTGTGTCAGATAGGCTCTTCCTTGTGTCTTCCCGAATTGAGATTCAACAACGATCAGATCATCTGCATTAATTCCCTTTTTTCTGGCGGTTTCGGCATTGATCAATACCGTATTAAATTCCGGGTGGTATTTTGAACTCCAATCTCTGGTAATGGGATTTTGATCCATCGAACCCATGCGGTACAAGAACATGGGCATACGGAATGTAAAGCTCGACATATCGTATTCCGGCGGATGATTAAAGATAGGTCTGAGACTATCATCAGGATAATAAGGCAAAGCCGTATAACGACGCCTTAATTCATCCAGAGAGACTCCCATATATTTCTTCGTATCGACCCCTGTTTTTTGAATTTCGGAAATGAGAAAATCACCGCTGTGTTTCTGGGAAATCAGATAAATCGGGAAGCGTGTTTCTTTATCTCTGTGAGAAGGGTATAAGTCTGCATTGGATTTCATACCGTGCGTAGGGAAAAACCGATGCTCTTTCAAGTAATTGAGATCAATGCCGAGTCCGCTGCTCTTTAAATTAAGATCCCACATCTCCATAATGGTGTATTCCTTATTGACATCCAGCTGATAGCGCGGGTCTTTAAATTTAGGACTGCTCGGGTTCGGAATACCGACACAGCCGTTTTTATTGACCCAGTCATTGAGAGCCGGCAGAAGGCCTACCACTTTCAGGATTTTGATCAGGACGTCGTTGCCATTCATCGTGTTATATAAACGGCCAACGCCATTTTTCCAGATAATCCCTCTGTGCTTGGTATAGAAGTCCTTTTCTCCCGTGGTAATCGTGGCTTCAATGCCGGGAAATAAATGCAGCATATCCTCTTCCAAGGCTGCACTCTCAGGCAATAACAGATCCGACATCATCGCCATTTCATCCATATGGTAGCAGGCATGGTGGATAACATAATCAAATTTGGTTAAGGCCTCGATTGCAATATCCGAGTCACCACAACAGGTAACAGGGTTGGCGCCGGATGAAAACAGTACGGTCGGCTTATAATCAAACCCCCATTCTTGCGGATCGCAGATAACACGAAGCATCAACGCATTGGTGGAATGCCTATGCGGGAAAAAATCATGCAAATCCAAATACTGCAGCGGCCAATGAAAACTGGTAGCCGTCGTGGCTTCGGAAATAGGTTCAACGACACCGTCGGCATTTCTTTTATAAAGAGCCGAACCAGTAGAAGTAAGCCCACCCGGATATCCAATATTGCCTAAAAGCATATTCAGAACACGACTGAAGCAATCAATCAAAGTGCCATCGACATGATTGGATACACCGCGGCCCAATATTACAGATGAGGGTCGGTACGGCATAACTTGCCCGTCAATATTAATGGTACTGCCGATTTGCGCGTAGTCGACGAGCTCAGTCGCAATTCGCCGCAAGGTGTCTGCAGGAATATTGGAAATCCCGCTGGCCCATTCAGGCGTAAAGTTCTTGAGGCTTTCTTTAAACAAGGCAAACGCCGGCCGAATTTTTTCACCATTCCAAGCGAAACTGCCTTCCAGAGCCGGGTCCTGCAGGCTAATGTCATCAAAATCTTTCATACTTTCGCTTGTGGCATCCCAGATTTGAGGTTTTCCGCTGCTGCCGCGGGCGTATTCGCCCTGGGCATCAATCAGATAAGGCGCATTGGTTCTCCGCTTGACAAAATCAATGTCAAAACGGTTTAACTCATATAAAATCGTATGCAAAAACGCATAGATAGTGGAAAGGTCGGTTCCCGGTCTGGAAGGAATCCATTCTCCTTTGCCGGCTTCGATATTACAATAAGGGCCGATTACTACACTGTGCAGGCCGTTTTCCCAGGCATAAGCGGCGCCTCTGGCGTCTCCGTTAGCGCCTCCGACATCAAGCCCAAGCCCCTTCCCCAAAGCAACGATATATTTCACGTGGGCGGCATCATAATTGACCGTAGGGAAGGCCGTCATTGTCAGCGCTCCGCCGTAGTGAATCGCGCACTGCTGTCCTTTGCAGCTGCTTACATTGGGCGTGCCAAAAACGGTCTTTGCCCAATGGCCATGACCAAATGTGCCATGAGAACACTCGTAGGCTGCAAATCCATAAAAATGCACGAGTTCGCGCGGATCGCGATCATGGACCTCTTTTAATTTCTGTCCCGCAATTTGGATTGCCTCATCCCAGGAGATTTCCACCCACCCCGGGTCTTCATTCATCCCTTTCTTGGGATTGGTTCGCTTCATGGGGGCTTTAATGCGATAGGGATTATACATATTCATTATTGCTCCCTTGCCGCGGGCACATAAAGTGCTGCGGTTGGTCGTGCGCTCCGGATCCCCTTCAATATTCGTCACAACACCGTTTTCTACGGTAACGATATTGCTGCACGACCCAACTGCCATGCACATGTGGCAATACCCTTTATATTCCGTCTTCTCATTGGGAACCGGACTGCCTTCAGCCCAAACAGAAGCAGTTTTTAAAGCCAATTCGCCGCCACTTAAAGATGCTGGCGCAGCGCTGTTAACCTTAGTTTTTTTAAAAGATTTTTTTTTGCTGCTAAATATTTCAACCACTTCCTTCAGCAATATTTCTATTTGCTTCCTTAAAATTCACCCACATAATATACGGAAGGCTTAGTACCCAACTCCGAGTGCAGGGGAACCGCATCCTTCTCATGAATCTTTTTGACCAATTCGCTGTTCGGATCATCCAGATCACCGAAAATACGGCAGGCTACTATACAAGTCTGAACACAGGCCGGCTGCTTGTTTTCCTTTAAACGACCGACGCAAAACGTGCATTTGCCTACCGTTCCCGGCCGATGGCAATCGGCCTTGGCCAAAGCAAAGGGCGTTGCCTCCTGCCCCTTACCCCAATAGGGATTATTTGTAGGAGTACTGAAGTTGAAATGACGCGCACCGTATGGACAGGCAATAATACAAGCCTTGCAGCCAACACATTTATCGGCATCTACCAGTACCAACCCATTTTCATCATAATAACTTGCTTTCGTCGGGCACTCCTTGACACAGGGGGCATCGGCGCAATGCATGCACGCCATGGGAATGTGACGCCTTTTAGCGAAAGGATATCGGCCCACCTCTTTATAAAACAGGTTGCCCCAATACGTCTGATGAGGCGTACCTTGTTCGAGCTTACAAGCCATGACGCAGGCTCCGCAGGCACTACATTTATTCAAATCGATCAACATTCCGTATCTCATTTTTTGTCTACCTCCTAATCCATTGCAACCGGGTTCCAGTCTTGCATTACTCGGTTCTCACATTCGTTAAAACTGGACCTAGAATCGCGGGTGCGCCTGTACCGTCTTGTCCGCTGTAAAGAACCAGGTTACGCATGAGCGCGCCGCCAAAGATGACAAGTAAGGCAGCAACCGCCTCAGCTATTGGGTTGGCGAAGAAAAAAAGAATCAGCGGCATCACGGTCCCGAATAACATAAACCCAATTTTAAACAGCGCCGCATAGCTGCCGCCCTTTGTCCATTTGCGGGCGGCCTCGGCCTCCTGTTCGGTGGTGCCGGTAATTTTAATCCATATATAAGCCGCCCAGAGGATAAACTGGATAAAAAGCAGCGCTGCCAACAGTATGGGCAACCTTTCCAGTACGCTGTTGGAAACTGCCGGCAAGATTAAGCCGCAAACAATGTGGGCAGCAATTCCGGTTGCCAGCGAAGACAGCAGAAACAATACCATTAACCCAGGGCCATTCCATAACGGGCAGGATTTAAGCCTGCCCAGTAAGATTCCAGGATACATAGCGGCTGCAAAGCCTGTGATAATACAGAGTACGGCTAAAACTTGACGCAGTGCCACCAATCCGCGCCAAGACAAAATTTCGATTCCGAAGGAAGCGGAGATAAAACCGGGAACAATAGGCAGAATTTCGATTCCGAAGAAAGCAAAGCCGAGAACAATACAAAGGGTCATAGTCCAAGTTCCCTTAGTAAGCAACGCCTTGAAGTTTACAAAAACCCGCCAGGCCTGGGAAGGACGGCCGAGTTCAATAGTCACCAGTCCTGAACCACAAGCAAAAAAGGCAGGACCCATAAACTCACCCAAAAGAGAAGTCTTTCCAGCCCCAAAAAACAAATCAGCTATTCCGGCAATGACCAACATACCGGCACCCATACCGCAAAAAAAGAAATCTAATGCCAGCATCCAACCCCATGAATTATGATTGTGACTCATTTTATTTACACCTCCAATAAGTATTTGTAAGCCTTAAAGTTCAAAAGTTAACCATTATCTATCCTTATATTATCTAGTTTTTCGAAGTCTGTGAATTGTGATTTTTGAGTCTCATTATTCCGAAATTGCATAACGAAAATGGAACCATCTCCAAGACAGCGTCGTTCTATTCACTTGCACAACTAAAATATAATCCACCTGATAGCAATTTATAATTGCTGTCAGGTGGATTATTATCAGAATGTAATAGAATCAAGTAGTTTTAAGAAAAGTTGGAGAGCAGGATTTGTATTTGCTGTTCTCCAAGTAATAACAACGTCAAATTTCGTATTATCCCCTTCTATGCTCCCAAACCATAGATCCGAATCCGGTGATTCCATATGGCGGGACAGTATAGCAATACCTAGCCCTGTTTTCACCATTAGCAATGCATTTTCCGGAAAAGAATACTGTTTAATGATATTTGGTGAAAATCCATTTGCCCTACATAATTCAATTACACGCTTGAACATTCCGGGAGATTCGTCTTTTCCTGCAAAAATAAAGGGTTCGTGTGCTAAATCCGCAAGTGAAATTACCTTTTTGCCGGCAAAAAGATGATTCTTAGGCAAAACTATAGCTAGAGAATCCCTGTACAATGTTTTCGAATTATATCCTTTTTCTGTTTGGTCAAATAACAATGAAAACGCGATATCTATTTCTTCGCGTTTTAATGCCTGCGCCAAGGGCCCCATATTATATTGATTCAGCTGTAAAGAAATATTGGGATACATTGAACGAAATTGGGTGATTAAGTCCGGTAAAATTTTTTTTACTGCTCTCTCAAGAAAACCTACCCTCAACTCTCCCACAATACCGGACAACATCTGATTAATTTTTCTTATGGCCTCATCATACTTAGCAACAACAGCGGCAAATTCATCCCGCACAAATTCGCCCGAAGCTGTAAGCTGCACCGATTGGGTATCCCGAATAAACAGCTGCACTCCCAAATTTTTTTCCAGATTCGCGATATGCCTGCTAAGAACAGATTGCGAGACATACAATCTACTTGCCGCCTTACTGAAATTCAATTGTTCCGCTAAGCAGATAAACTCTTTCATCAGACGTATATCCATAAAATTCCCCCCAGACTGAAAGAATAGAATAACAAGTTGTAACATACTTGTTATAGTTTAGCAGTAAAAAAGGGGCTTGTAATTAATTTTTTCCATACTCTCCAATAATGCCTGATTTGAGCATCAAAAGAATGTTGCTGATCTTCGTTCATAGTACTGACCCGACAATATTTTTTCGCCGATTATAGATCGAAGTTAAAATTAACCAGAAAATAGCGTTAGGATCCCGCTTCCTGCACAACCTCAAACAAGCGTTTATTAAGATAAATTCGTTCTTTGCCGATTTTTTGCGATGTAAGAAAGCCTGCATCTGAAGAGACTTGGAAGAGACTTGGGGACGGTGGTTGTGTCTTACCCTAACTAGTGAATGATTATATTCTTTCAATGCTCCCTTTACTTACCTCAGTCACCCTAGACATTTGTCGTAATATCTCCCAGGACACTTCCACCGTCAGACTGTGCGAAAACACCTCTAAGAAAAATCCATGAAATATCATATAAGTCCCGAATATCAAGGCTTCTATGATATAATAAAAGATCCAGTTTATTGCTGTTTCATCTTTCCCTATTGCGAACAGAGCGTCCAGTAGGCTGTACTGAACAATTTGCAACAAGGTTGATAAGTCTTCCCCTTATTTTCTTCTTTTCAGTAAAGGGATATTCGCGACAATTTTCGGGTCTATATTCATAGATTGAACATCCATTTATCCCTAAATGCGGGCAAGGATTTTTATTTATCATAAAGCCTTCCTCTGTTGAAACAAGAAACTTTTTCTTGTAATCCTCGGGGTTTAAGCCAAGCTTTGATGAAATCACGCGAATTTCTTTTTCAATTACCGGAATAATTGTTTTGCAACAGTTTGAGCAGGCTACGCAATTAAAACCAGCAAATAACTCCCGATGCAGCCTATTAACGATCTTATCTACTGCATCTGTTCTTGGACTTTTAAAAATGCCCTGAGCAACCAGTTTTCTTCTTCGACTTTTGCAAAAGCATCTATCAATTCATCTGGTGACAACATACTAAATCATCTTCCACACTTTAAGAGTGAGACACGGGGTTTAAACACCGGTAACGAGGACAATAATTCGGCCTCATAAATTCTTTTTCCTGCCTAAGACGACCAAAAGGCTCCTGAGGAAAAACCTCAGAAACCTTATATTCTCTCTGGCGGGAGCGTGTAGGAATCGAACCCACCATGGACGGGTTAACGCCCAACGAACAGTTTTGAAGTCCGTTCAGGTGATAATCCACGCAATGCCAAACCCATTCAAATCCAGCAAATTCAAAGCTTTTCGTCAACTCCATCAACCAAGCTCGATCAAATAAGTCAACTAAAACCAACTCTTTATTCCCATTTTTCTTCCCATGAAAATCACTTGAAACGCAGTGCCGCAACCCGATTAATAGCTAGTTTGACTATTGTTTTCTTCACGCATTCCTGGATCAAATTGCCAAAAACATTCGCTGAGCTACAGCGTTGCATTTAAAAACCCCAAACCTACTGATTAAGAGTCTGGAAAAGGCTTTTGGTGCAAGTTATGCGGTGTTCGTAGGGCATTGATTTTACTACATTTAGCCCCTTGATTATTTGATTCTATGAATAAACAATAATCAGCGTTTTTTATTGTTAAGGGACAATATCAGGGACAATATTTCTATAGATTTTTTAAGTCCGATAAACTATTCGTCACAGTAGTATTATATTTTACATCTAGCTTATTCTTTTTTAATAAATGTGCCCATAGTTTTTCAGTAATTACTACATCACAATAGGGTACGGCCGTAGCTAAAAAAGCTATATCTTTAAAATCATTTTTATGAATATCTCTATTCGCATCATTACAAATATCATAAATTAATCGCATTCGTACACAAAAAGAAGGTGCTGCTTCCAAAAAAGCCAAGGTAGATTTTTTATCTTTAAACGTATCCTTGGGAATCATATTTTCCATAGAAATGCCTAGCTGTTTACACCCTTCAGCATACAAAGTTAAATCCTGCTTGAAACTTTCTAAGTACATTCGTATTATATACGCACTATATACCTATACTCTTTTTTATTTTGATAAATTCCCTGCCGTATAGTCTCAAGGGTTTGCTTATAAAATTCATTATCATTCTCCCATTCTGTTATTTCTTCTGTGTCGGGAGGTTCTTGCATAAGTTCATAAAACAAGTTTCTAGTACGCATTTCTTCTTTCAATTTAATTTCAAACTTTTTTCGTAAGTCTTCATCCTTAATCCCTTCAATAGTAGCATTATGTCCATCTAAGCCAGCCGCACGAACAAAATCTTGCGTAACAATTTGATTGGAAAAATCAACTAAATCAAAACCATGTACTTTACGCAACGAATTCTGAAATTCCATCTTATCTATATATAAGTATGACAGAATAGCATAATTACACGATATTTCTCCCATAACTTTAGCTAATTCTATTCTCGATCTTTCATCAATCCTAGCCATTGTTTCGATATGATGCACTATCGATAATGGAAATGCCCATTCATTATTTTTAATTTTTTCTTTTATTAGAACACTAATATCTATAAGTTCTTTATCATCTGTCTTTCCTAAAAATGCGCGTGCAAGATCAATCCACTTATTTTGATCCAAATATATTATCCTTGGCATTAATATCGTCTACTTATATTAAATAAAAACATCTAGACCGCCTAAAAAATCTAGATGCTTTTTATTACAGCTAATACTAACATTACATATCCCTTTATTTAACCAAAAGACTTTTAAATAAACCAATCATTTTTTGATTCTCACTATACGCATTGGAATTTAGTAAGGCTTTTTTATCAGTTAATTCAATAGTATGAAAAGAAGTGCCTTTAAAATCATCTTTGAAATCATCAAAGTCCATAGTAGCTAAAATAATTTGAGGAACAGTACTCAATCCTATAATCAGACTAAGTATATCTTTACTACTCGTTTTACTTGGTTCTTTTGTCCGGGGCGAATCAATTACAAAAGAAAATCTAGGAGTTTGAACTTCCAACTTATCTAAAGTTTTAAAAACAGCAATATAATCAGCAAGAATAATTTTGCTAGAAAGAGTCCCCTGACCCCCTAAAGGCTTAGTGATTTTAATTTTTGAATCATATCTTTCATCCCAAGCTTTTAAATCAATCAAAGACTCTTTTACAAAGTCTTTATAATTATTTTCTACGTCTTTCTTACCTGGATTTTTTCGTAACTCTTTTTCTATAGCCTTATTCTGTTTTTCGAGATCATCTTTTTCAACCATTAGCTGCCCAATTCGAGAATGAACAGATGACAACGTATCTCGTAATCCTCTGGATTTTATATAATCATTAAAAGAAATCTCTTGCGTACTTACTTTATCTTCCTCTTCTTTTAAGGCACTAGACTCCTGCAAATACTCGTTTTTTACACTTTCTAGTTTTTGATCAATTTCATTAATCAAATAAGTTATCTGATTAATAACAAATTCTTCATTTTTAATACTATATTGTTGTCTAACAATCTTATATATTTCATCCTCAAAGATACATCCACATTGCGGACATTCATGGCTAAGAACAAATTTTTCATTTGCTACGGATTCATTTTGTAAGTTCTTTTCTTTAATTTTATTGTACTTGGTGATAACATCTAGCTGGTCAACATATTGAAGTCGTTCTGATTCCAACTTATGTATTTTATCTCTAAGCTTAGAAATAGTTTTTATACGAACTTCTAATGAATCTTTTGATGCTGCCAAAGCATTTTCTAATTCAACAACAGAATCTGTTGGATAAACATATCCTGACTGTGTTTCTAAAATAGCTAAAGTGTTTTTTTGTTCTTCGTATTTTGTCATTATTGTTTTTATAGTTTCTTTATTAGCATCAATAGTCGAACGTTTTTCAATAGTTGCCTTATTATATACACCAAAATGGTAATATAGACTATCCAACCGCTTATCTTTTCTAAACTGATCTAAACGTAGAAAGCTTGCAAACGGTTCATTTCCCCACCCTCTATCTTGATCAATATAATATGGCAAAAATGTAAATACTGGTGGCGCTAAAACACTTTTCCCATCTTCTTTTTCTGGAAGATATATCTCAAATCCAAAAATATCAGCCAATGTTTTTGATAGTTCTCCACCGACTTTATCAGTAATAGTTATTATTTTTAATTCTTGGTCTAATATTGAATATTTGTCGTTATACCGCGCAATATAAATTCTAACATTATCAATTAAAAGGCCGACTATAAATAACTTAGAACTCTTCCCCCATGTATCATCAAAGTGAACTTCAGTTCCCAATGTATAGTAGAGAGATTTTAATAATGAAGACTTACCAACGTGATTTTCTTTACTTGTTACAATGTTAATACCTTGCACAAAAGTTTTCTTAACAGCTTTTTCTTCTTGCATATCAGCAATGAGGATATAGTCAAAAAATATTTTTTTCAAACTAATCATCCCCCCTTACTAATATACATAAGACTAAAACATTTATATATAAATCAGCCGTTAGTACATGTATATTCCGCTGATTATCTTTAGCATATTCTTCAAAACATCTACCAGCATAATCCCATAAAGGTTCTCCTATTATAGGATTAACAATTTGAATTATTTTTCGTAGTGCATCAAAAGTCCTATTAAACAATTCATCATTTCGATTACTATCTGCAAGAATGGTTATATATGCAGAAGCAGCCTTGTCTTTGTATTCACCAGGGATCCTGCCTTTATCCAAAACATCTTGAAATGCAGGAAGTTCAATGATACTAGCTACATCAATTATCTTATTAACTAGTTTTTTTGAAAAACTTTTATGTGCTTTAACAGCATCAAATGACGAATTTTCCCCAAGTTCAAAAGCTTGTTTACAACTCAACAATTGAACCAAAGTTGCATAAATAGTCTTTGCAATAGAAATAGACATCTTGGGATATGGATCACTTAAAAAGTCTATTAATTTCTTCTCTGCTAAATCTTTATGGCTATTAATCGTCAATTCCGTCTTCAAATATATAAACTTACTTAGATCAACCTCATCTAGACTAATCTGCTTTCTCTTCGCAATATCTTGGCAAATTTTATTTTTTGTATCATCATGAATAGTATCAAAATTCGTCATATCCGAAGAAAAAATTTTCTTATTTGATGCTTTTTTTTCTGTTGTTTTAATTTGATCCGTTATACTTTGATTTGAAATCAATCCAAGTTCGCGAATGATGTTCTTGGGATTATCAAGATGTTCATACAATTTAGGCAACCATTCTTGCTCTAATACGGTATGCATAGTAATTGTTTTATCTGAAGTCTTCATTTGATAGTAACGGACAACAGAATCCTCATCTTCTCCTTCAAAAACAGTTATATCATCATAATAATCAAGAACAATTAGGTAATCCAAAGAATCATAAAGTTCAATTGCAAAAAGGAGAGATTGGCTAACTTGCATATCCAGCCTATTATAGGCCATACTTCCAGAAGTCTTATTTATTTTAGCCAATCCGATCCCTCCTTATTTTAATCAATTAGTCATATTATATATCTATATAGACATTTTGTGTAGATTTACCATACATAGAGGACAGCCAGTGAGGACAGTCAGGGATGTCAGGCTGTGCGAAAAGTCATCACTTCTAAGAAAACTTAGTTAAAAGTGGAGGATAGTCTCTGTTTTAGTAAGCATTTTTGATTGTATTACGTCTTAAAGATGACTTTTCTTGTAGTAAAGTGGGGAATACAAAATGGGAAAAATAGTTTTCGCACACTCTGACGTTCCTTTATTGTCAATATTCTACTATTAAATCGCTACTATTCTCTTCGGCAAATTCTCCTATACTCCTTCCATATTTTTTCAATATATATTTTTTCTGTGTATTTTTAGCTGGTGGAGCCACCCGAACCCTACCAAACCACACAAAGTAAAAACCCGCGAATTTCGCGGATTCTAATCATTTCTGGATTTGATTGGTGAATGCGTTGCTGTAAGTGTTGATAGCCTTCAGATAAAGGGAATTAGACTGATGAAAAAATCGGCTTTAATCCCCAATCGACAGGAAGGTATCGCAACAAGCCAAAGAAATCACCTGTAAGTTGATCCTCGAGGCGATCATTTAAATTCGATCCGGTAGAAGATATTTTCCATAAAGTTCTGCTTGCATATAGTACCTCCATTTTGAAACTAATGCTATTACCTCTTCAACTACCATTCAATGCCTGCGGCTATACGGACATGCGCAAATCAATTGATGGGCTCATGATGATTGTTAAGTACCTTTCAGCTAAACCCGTTCCAAAGCAGCCTGTTTTTGTTCTGTGGCCGACGGCGTGACCGGATGGAAGCACTCTTCTGGGAAGGTGACAACTTTGTTTTGCTGTATAAACGGCTGGAGAGTGGGAAGTTCCAGTGGCCAATAAGCGCTGAAGCCGTCCGTGCGATTACCGATCAGCAGCTTCGTTGGCTGTTGGACACCCAGATAAAAATCATGGGTGTTTATTCTATGTATAGCTTACATTTCACAAACGTAAAGGCGCATCAGAAGAACGCATATATGTATCAAAATCAGAGAAGTTTTGCAAATTCAGTTTCTTCCCGAACAAACCTGCAAGATTAGCCATTCCCTCGGTAGCCTGGTAAAATTCTTTTCTATTGATTGCATTATCAATAGAAAAGAAAGCATTCCTAAACTCAGATTTTTTACACCGAACCTTCTCCTCAACCAAACGCTCAAATTCAGCTCGTTGTTCCTGCATTGCCTTGCAAGCAGCATCTGTCAGTTCGACTAACCGCTTAGATTCTGAATCTGCTAACTTTGCTCTTTCCATAATAGCGACACAGGATTGATATGTACTTGAAGCAAGCATATACCCAACCATACTCCCAATTACAGCACCAGGAGGTCCAAACACTGCTCCCGCAGCAGCTCCAGCATATAAACCAGAAACTGTGCTTGTTCCCGTCTGACCCATCCGAATCATGGCCGTTTCACCATCAATTTTGCCTTGAGCAAAATCATAAACTATTGTTCCAACCTCTACTACACTTCCAGCTACCGCCATAGCCACGTTTGACTTTGCAAGAGTTTGGAGTCCTGCCTTCTCTGCGCCACATCGGATTAGAGCTCCTGCCGACCCAGCCGTACCGCCCTTTAGGGCTGACTGTGCCGTATCCTTGGCGATGTTACCTGCAGCTTCACTTGCACTTAGCTTACCGTTATAGGCCGAAATAATATTTTTTACAAGTGATATTCCACCGCCTACAACGGCGGCTCCCACTGCAGCCTGGCTACCGGCTGTAAGCATTTCCTGCCCAACGTATTTTACTTCCATTTCCATAGCATATTGTGCGGGATTTCGGTCTGCCTGCCAAACTTCAACACTAGCTGTATCATGCCTCTTTATATGTTGAAGAGCATCTTTTAGATCAGCCATTTTTTGCGGGTCATTGCACTCACGAATTTGTTTGGTTAGCTCTCTCTGAACATCCTCAATTTTGTTAGCCGGAATATACCTGTCCATTCCATCATACTTTGGGTCACTAATCATTCCGACTATCTTTTTGGCTGGCTGTATACTAAACTTAGCCTGCGCCTCGCTTATAAGCGCCCCATTGCTATATAGTTCTAAATCAGCCGGAGCCGTATTTCTGCCGTCTAAGTGAGTAATAATATACCTCTCGTTCATTCCCGTAGTTGCAAGTTCAGCATTTTCCTTAGCAGCCACAATTGCTTCAAATAAATGCCCCCTACGAAAATGCGGCAATTTATCTTGTACTCTTTCAGCCATATCAAGAAAATGTTGCATTCCTTTAACCATCTCATCAGTCGCCTGCTGCTCGTTAATTGTAGTTATAGCAGCATACTGTCCACTTACAAATGTCTCCGGATGGCTTCCAACCGTTTCACTTTTTTTAAAAAACCGCCGAAATAATGCTTGCATATCAACTTCTAGTTGCTGCCGCCAGGAGCATTGGATCAAAATCGTCATCACCATTGAGCATTGACGATATTTCCGGCAACAACTTTTTATCAGAATCAATCGAAACTATTTTTACAAAAGCCTGGTTAATCTCATCTTCCGATCTTAAGTCTCCATTAGAGGTAAGTAACGGAGTCTCAAGCAAAATTTTTGTCACTTGCGCCGCCTGATATGACAAGTGCAAAATTTGCTGTTCTTCAAGAGTCATATTTGCATAGTTTGCTCGGATGCTAATTCCAAAGAAACTTTTAATTTTATTAATAAATTTGCTTCGTTCGCGTTGCTCCGCACTAATAACTGCATGCTGAAGTTCACTTAAAATATCGCCCATGCGACTATCCATCATATTAATAACCCCATGAAATAATTCCGCTATAGATTCTATTGCCTGTAGCTTCGCTGATGCGTTGTTCATTTCTTCTGCCGCTCTTTTAGCTTTGGACCAATCATTTCTGGCATTTGATAGGTTTTCTTTTGCTTTAGAGGCAAAAAACATTCCTCCAATTGCTAGTACCGGACCCGCAACAATACCACCCAGCACCGCCATTCCGCCGGCAATGCCTAAACCGCCTGCGGCCAAAGACCCGCCCCCCAGCCATGCAAGAGTAGCATTGGTGGCAGCCACGCCCGTCAAGCTTGCTATTGCAGTGCCCGTAGAAGCTGTTCCCAACATCATAACTCCTCCGTAGCTTGCTACTCCAGCCAAAGCACCTGCACCAAGTGCCGCCGATCCGCCAGACACTACTTCTGACGCCTTTAAGGACATCGATTTAATTTCTCCGAGCTCTTGCCGAGTAAATGTAGCAAGCTTAAACTCATCATTAGAGGCTTGCCCTGTTAATTCAACATTCCTTACTTTTTCAGCCAAGTCTACGAATCGACCCATTTGCCTATTCCATACATCTAACTTAAGCCAACCAAGGTTATCCAAAGTTTCAGCTGTGGATTCCTTCGCATCTTCTAGTTTGGATTTGGCTTCGTCATAGATATCTTCTGCCCTTTCCCGCAGCTGTTCTGCTTCATTATTATCTGATTGTGCATCCATAGCTTTTTTTGCTCCAAAACCGGCTGCGGCTAAAGCGACAGCACCAAGAATAAATGGTAATGGCATAATTATAGACCTCCTATTATCCTATATCTTGATTGGCTTGTAATTTAATGCACATGATGTGATTAAGCTGACAAAATGTTGACCAGTCAAACTCCTGCCGATATTTAGCTTCATACATTTCCTTTACTCTACAGATAAGAGGACGTTTTTCGTATATTGAACATAGGTTATCCGCTAAAAACTTGCATCGACCATCCCCACGATTATACTCAGCAAGCTCGTCAACCATGTCAACATGTTGGCAACACAATCCGCATTTTGTGCATAAAAACGTTTCTACGTAAATCATCTCCATTCTTTGAAAAATATCCATATGGTATATTTTCTTTAATAAATTGCAATTTCCCGTTAACTTTTCTTTGGTTATGTATCATTTTGGATTAAATTGCTTTTGCTACCGAATAATTTGTTCTGGCCTCAATGGATTTTTGAATTGTCTCACCACTACTAAGCCTCTTGAATATGATAATATCCTGGATATTTTTAATGAATTTTCACTGTCTTTCATCGAAAACACGCTTACTCGCTATAACTTGTATTTTTCATTTTTCAACACTAGTTTAAGATAATCCTCCCTTTTTTGTCAATTTTTGAAACCAGAACGTTTTTATTCTATAAGTGCTGTCCTTAAATTATTATAGACTTTTTCCTGACAGGCACGTTTTTCTTGATACATGTTATAGTCGGCTTCTTTAGATACTTCCCAAAACTCACTTATATTGGCTGATGTACTTGCAAAACCAATTGATATACTGAGTGGAATACTCGGATGAGTGGCATTATAACTTGCAATCATTATTTTAATAGATTGCCGCAGTTTCATTAACTCCTGTTCTTCTAATACTTCTTGAATAATAACGACATATTCATCCCCTCCTGTTCGAAAAATATTGGCATTTGAAGGACACGCTTCATTTAATATTTCTGCTGACTTTCGAATGATTTTGTCACCAGCCATATGACCTAGGGTATCATTGATAATTTTTAGACCATCGATATCACAAACCATCACCGATACATTGTCTCCCCGTTTTTCTACTTGCTGCGCAAAACGAATAAAAGCATTGCGGTTTTTAATTCCTGATAACATATCAAAATCACGTTGATGGCTAAGTTCTTGAGCTAATTTTTGATAGGTTTTAATTCTTCTACAAAGAGCGTGATTTTGGTGGATAAAAAAAATTGTACTTGCTATCGCAAATATAGCGCCCGCTAATAATATTTGAATCATACATAAGCCATCTACGAAATCTCGATTTACTGCTTCCGTCAAAAACTTACTAACCATATACACGCTTGCACATCCGAATACAACTATTAAACAAACCAAAATACTTCCTCGGTAATTATATTTGACTGTATCATATGGTAGGCATAACATCATGATTCCCCCTTATGTTTATCTCCTCCTATAAATTAACAAAATTACATGGACATCTTTGGTCCATGTAATTTTTAAATATATTTTTTTCACAAAGAGATCCGGTTAAGGTGATTTGTTACTCACCCCAACTGGATCTTTTTCCTACCTCTATTTATTTCTACACTCAATCTCACATCAAGGCCTCGAGATGCTTCCACTTGAATAGATTCTGTGCCAATAAAGTTACCTCACTTTTATAAATTCTGGGGATTATTGTATTACTGTTTTTATTTTTGCATCAAAACCAAACCAATCAAGTTCCGTGAGGATATGGCAACCACTAATTTATTACCATGGTAATGGGCACGTTCTTTTTCTCCATAATTTTATCAGCCTTACTATACCCCACTAACAGCAGCTTATCAGTGGGGTAATATTAATAATCCTTCACTTTCAACTTAAACAACGTGAGCAGCGCTTTATCAAAGTCCATTTCCGTGACAGCTTTACTTCCTTGAGATTTAACAGTGACTGTTGATAGACCCTCTGTATTAGGCGAACTTATTTTCATTGAGCTGCGGATGACAATACTCTTCCCTTCCAATGGTTGTTGTAACAAGATGGCTCCCTCCTGTGCATTTGTTTTAAATCTCCCAGCAAACATGGGGATGTTGTGTTAGTTCATCCATTTTCTTATAAGTTTTCTCTTTATCATTATTGCGTTTTTCCCATAACTGTTGCAAATTAGCCATGGTATTATGATCATCAGGAAAATATGTCAAGGCTTGGTACAAAAAGGCTAAAGCTTGGTCAATATCTCCCTGCTCATAAGATAATTCCGCTTTAAATCTGTATGCGTAATATAAGTAACTATTATTTTTAAGTTCAGCATCCCGTTCTGAAATTTTTTGATTGGCCTCCAGCATTGCTCTATCTGTCTGATCGATATGATGCAACAGCCACCAGCGATCATACCACACTTCGCCTCTTTCAATAAAAGAGAATTTATCTGATATACTTTCGGCCAATTGAATACTTATATCAATATATTTTATCGCTTTGTTTGCGTCTTCTTCTATGTGCCAAATACACAACCCTAACTCCCACAATACCCATGCCTTGTCTTCAATATCTTCAGGTTCAATTACCTCTATATCTACAATAGAATAATATAAATCCATAGCGGGCTCCAACTTATTAATGCTCTTACGCGATAATGCCCGCCCTAGGAAAACTCTAGCTTTCCAATCATCAATGCCCTTTTTAAAAAGAAGTCTTGGCATTGAATATTTTTCTATAACGTACTCAATCCAGGCTTCAAACTCGCTACTATTCATGCATACCAACTCCTTTTAACTTTATAATTTAATATAAAATTATTTATAAACCTAACCAATCATCCCTGCTAACATGAAGGTATCACTCTCTGAGCAAACTCGATGATTCCAGCCTGCACCTGTTGAGGCAAGTTTTTTACCGCTCTTTCCACAAAAGGCAACTCAGCCTGCCTCATTTTAAGACATATACTAAAATCATGGACTAAAGAAGCTGACACCTTCTGCTCATTAGGTAAGCCACGCACTAGTTCTCGATAAATAATTCTCATGCTTTTTTCTTGCATTTCATACCCGTTAACCAGCCGCATTACATACATACCCAGTAACCAAAATGCATCGACATCCTCATAGGTAATATATTTAAATGAGCTTTCCCTTACTGCTAAAATTCCATTGTGCCTAGCCGTACTTAAAATATCAATCATAACTAAAATAATCGCTCATAATCATTACACTGTCTGTCTAGCGGTGGCTCATTGGCCATTTGCTTATAGTAGTTAAATGTTCTTGCTAAAAGTTTCTCTGCTATCCTGCACGGAACCGCCCGTTGTTTATTATCACTGCCACTTTTTAAAACATAGTCTGGTTTTATAATGAAATGGGATAGTTGTTCGGATCTATGTTTTATTGCTTTGATAAATAGCCTGGTACTTGTCCCATAGCTCCGCGGCTTCCCCTCTTGTTTAATGTCATATTCACAAAAATACCTGGCCCAGCACTTAATATCCGCCGGTATCAGCCTACGTTCTAAATCCCTTGGATAATTACCCGTCATGCGTTGGCAACTTTTGATACTGCTAGCTGTAGCTGTCGCAATACTTAGGTAAAGCCCAACTTATATCATATAAGGTTTCGTTTAGATACTTCATAGCTATAGCCCATTTGACTTGCGTAAAGTCACATGATTCTTTCACAAAACCACCCCCTTCTGCTACCAGACCGGTGTCCTGGAAGGCGGTACCTTCCATTTGCTAAGGGCAAGCTCTATCTCCTTTGGTGTTCGTGAGGTCTTTACTAAGCGTACATCTTCCACTGTCCAGTTTAAATCTACGATACCGTACCACTAGCGCTGTGGAGAAGCTTTAACGGTCACGATATATTCATTGTCTATATCCAACATCGATCGGGTTACGGATTTATCCTGGGAGGTAGTTGTCAGGGCAACCTGAGAACTGACATAGACTTGGTACTGCCCCTTGCTTAGATATTGGGTCATTTCTGCAGACGATTTATTTTTAGTTTTGAAACCTTCATCAATACTGAAGGATTTTGGCGTTTGGCTTTCTGTCATAAAATCTTTCTTAATCCAGGCTAACCGGTCTTGGAAAAGAATATGTTGAACTGCAACCTCCTTGACTGCGTCCCGGTATATTTCAGAAGCAAAATCATTATCATTAGGCATGTGAAAGGTCAGCGTCATCTGAGAATAAAACCAAAACAAGGCAGCTATTACAGCCAAAACCACAAATTCCGAACCGCCTCCGCTCAGGTCTTGGATAAAGTACGGTTTGCCATTGACCAACAGATACCGGTCACGATTTTTTGCCATGAAAAGCCCTCCTTGACTATACTATTTTTATACTTCATATGAGTATTAAGTTGTCAAAGAACATGGTGTTTATCCTTACTATAGCGAAAATATATAGACACTTAATGTCCATCTAAAAAAATAAACTGCAAAATCTTAAAAGAAAAAAAATAATCCTATGCCAGGATTATCAATAAAATATCTATTATACCGGAAAAAGAAATTTTGAGGTAATATTCTCTTTCCGGTAAGTCATCTTAGGAATAGGGTCTGTATACTTCTGTTAAAATTCTAATTTTTGTTCAATCTCTGGCAAATCATATTTTAGGAAATTATCCAGTCTTCCTTTGACAATCTCCTTCAAAGAATTAAAATCGACATCAATAACTTCATTCTTTTTGTATAGTTTACATGTATATATTGTGCAAGTGCCCGTTGCTTTATTAGTTATATTTTTAAAAGGCTCGCCTGCAGTAGCCAACCGACTAAATATTATTTTCCTATTCTCCAGTTCTCCTCCGACAACTAGTAATCTAATACAGCATTCTTGCTTGTTTTCAACTTCGAATACAAGTAAGTTACCGTTTTTAACCAGCCCTTTGCCTCCTTGGGCATCCCGTATTGACATTTTATTAGAAATATACCGTTGCCTTGTCATTTTACCATTTACATAAGTCAGGTAATTCTCAAGTTTATTTTTGATAAATTCTGCTAACTGACCTCGCAACACATCTCCGTTACTATTTTTTGTTGTATAATCAACATCAAACCTTTTTTTATCGCTGTAATCCAGTTGATTATCATTTCTTGAACAATACTTATTGTAAATGTCCTTATCTGTTAATGCTCTATTTCCGGCAAGCAATTTCCTAATTGCTAAAGTAATACTTTTCAACTTATCTAAGCTCATTCCGCCCCATCCCGTTTGGTTATTCGGAATAGAATTAAAATGATCTATACACACAACAAGCGTTGTTCCCGATAGAACTTTAGCAAAAGCATAGTTTATTGTGGTTTTTTCTGGCAAGCCTACTTCGTAAAAATCTAGTTTGTCTTTAAACATATTGCTGAATCGGTTAACAAAGCGCCTACGTTCACCAATGGCAATTATAATTGGAATATGATATTGATTAAACAATCGTTTAAAAATGTTAACTCTATTTTCACGGAGTTGTATACAATATTTGTCCTCCACATCGATGAAATCAAAGGTATTCAAATAGGTTTTCTCTTCAAATGGAGCTTGATATAACCAAGTACCTATTTTTTGTCTTGGGAGCGGCCTCCAATCAGCTAAAGCCGCTCTTTTTCCGAATCTATTCCCATAGACTCCTTCTCTCATAAAAGTCCTCAGCTTATTTTCTACTTCAATTGTGTCATCAAACCATCGGGCTGCATCTTTATCGCTTTTAGCATTAAAAGCCTGAATCATTCTTGCGGTATATTTTACATAAATTCCTCCTGGATTGCCAGGAGGAGAATATTCATATCCCAAATTCAGATAGCAACTTTCTCTTAGTTTATTGGTATCATTAGGATTAACCCAAAATCCTTCATGTTTATTTTTCTCATTTAAATATAAATTTGTATCTTCACCAAAATATTTACAACGCAATTCTACTTCGGCATAGTTTTTTTTTACAAGAGAGGAATTTGGCTGATTTGGGCCAAGACCTTCTTCTACCCCGAAAAATAGAACATCTGTCTCTTTTAGATTTCCGAAACCAACAAATGAATTTAAAATATCAATATCTGACTTATCTAAAACTACCTTTTCTTCTACTAGACTCGCCATACAGAACCTCCTATAAAATATTGCATTATCCCTATTGTGGCTTGATTAGAACTTAACCCCCTTGAACTAATAATCATTGCCTTCCTTGTCATACTAGCAAATATAGATGGACAACTTATGTCTATTTGTTTAAATTTGCATGTAAAAAAGGTGTTTTTTCACAGTTTATTTTTAATTTTGATAAATCTTTCCCATACTTTCTATGGTCTCCTTAATCGCTTCCCTAAGCTTCGGCGGGCCTAACACCTCCAGCTGTTCAGCCTGACTGAGCAGCCACATTTTAATGCCGCCATCAAAGACTTCCGCTTCAATATACCGGACATTGCCTTCCTTCTTAACCACCCTTGCCGTGGGCAACCGGTCCAGGATGGCTTCTTCCGAGCCTCCCCAATACTTCATCTGTAGGTTAATCACCTCACCCGGTTGCATAAATTGAATGCGCTTGCGGAATTCGCCCTCCTCAAAGCGTTTGGCATATGCCAAAGTGAATTTTTCATCCATAATCTCATAACTGACTATCCTATCCAGCCGGTATGGAATTGGGCGCTTGAAATCCTTGTCGTGAATATCGCCAATGAGATAGAAATAGTATTCGGCAAAAATGACCCCTTGGGGTTTTACTACTCGCTGTACAACTTTATTTCCCAGTCGTCTATAAAAAAGCTTTACCAGCCTTTGTTCCCGTACCGCCTGGCTAAGTTCCCATATGAAATGCATCAGCACTTTTCCATGCCGAACAGACACATAGTGGTGCAGTTCGTTGCTGATGATATCCTTGATTCTTTTGGCTTCTACCGGATGACATTGCAACACCAGTTTCTTTAACAATTCGTCCATTTCACATTTGGAAAAAGCACGGCTTTCCAATAGCACTCTTGCTGTCGCTAAAATTTGTTCATTCGTCAGCCAAGTCTCAGATTTTCCGGTCAGCATATAGCCCTTGCTTTTCTTGCAATACTTAATTTCACCCCCGCCTTGGTCGCTATCAGCAAGATACATCCTAAGCTCTTCAATATCACGTTGGATGGTTTTCTTATCAACACAAAATCGTTTTACTTCCGTATCTTTACATAGTATCTCTTTTCGGCTAAGCCGTTCAAACATGGATAGTATCCTTCTGCTTCTGTTTTCTCCTTCCGTATTGTAGATTTTACACACCTCCATACTTAACTTTTGTAAAAATATATGAAATTTTATCATTTCTTGTGCAAAGGGCAATAGTCCTCTTTTAAGCCCACATTTTGATTACCAATATATCAAACTAAGATGGATTCACTTTGTTCATCTTCAGCATTTTTCAGTTTTATTCATAAAAGCACCTGCTAAATTTAAAAAGTCGGTCAAGGTGATTTCATCTCACCCCAACCGCCTCATTTTCCTATTCAACCTCACTCTCGATTTCTGTGCCGTCAAGCAAACTTACCATCATTTTGCCGCCATCATAAACTATTACTTCTTCTACCAATACAAAGATATAAGTCAATATTAAATTTATTTATTGGCTCAGCCCCAGTTATGATTTTAGTAAACCATTTTGCTTTATAGCATCAAAGCAGGACAGGACACTTCATTTCGAGTAGTGCTAACCGCTATCTGTCAATTAATATAACTGCTTACGAATGTATGTCATCATATATCAATATGTTCAAAAAATACTGACCCGAGAAGCTATTTCTCAAAATCTCTTTTCTCCTGTGTAGTATCATGTAATTTCATATACCACTGGCGTATTTCAAGGCGTTTAGAGACCTTTTGTTGCCAAGTTCGTTGCCACGCCTTTTGCCAGTATATCTACAAAAGATCCGCTAGTTGCATACAAAGCGGACATTTTAGACCAGCACTCGCTACCCTAAAAAATAATTATTTTCTGGAAGAGTACCTAGTCACTTAACTCCGTTTTTACTATTTTAGCCTCTGGGACGGTTCGACACCCCGGTAGCCCCCTAAGTGATTGATGAATCCAGCATTTCTGGAGATTCTACGTATTTGGGGTAATTATCTCCTTGATTTTCCCATCCGGAAGGTATAGAGATATGTTACATCAATTATTCGTATATACACATGCCTGGTTACTCACCAGAGCCCCGCATGTCGCTAGAGCAATTTATTGCATTGCATTTAAAAGCACATTATACTATTATTGATAGATTATTGAGGAGGAGACAATATGAAGGCAGCAACGAAAAAGATTGTAGCTAAACCTGTGGAGCATAAGTCAGTTTCGAGCAAAATTCGAGCTATGGCAAAACGTAAAGTAGTGGACGGAGTAATTATGCTTGACCCTAATAATCCTTCTGATAGAGAGTTTTGGGAAGAAGACGAGGCTGGTGAGTCTTATAAATGATTATAGTTGAATCTATTACTCGTTATTTAGTTTTGCGACCCCGTTGTATCGAAAATAAAGGCCGGTTGTGATTGTCGATATTGAACAGCACATCTGGTCTTTATTTTATTGTGGAGATTACGTCAATTTGTAAATGAGGGATTTTACTGGCGGCGTTACACCACTTTTCGCTTTGGGATAACTTTTGAGAATTGGTGCCAAATTTTATATAACTGTCACCAATAGTGTCACTACCAAAACGTCTATAGGTTAACTACTCATTCTTTGCGCTATAGTCCCAATTTCTTCTTCAGATAAACGTTGCATTGTCCAGCCTTGTGCAAATTTTGCAGTTTCAGATTTTGGTAATTTATCTGGCGAAAGATCTCGAATTTTCACACGCGCAGGCATGGCAGCCCCTTCGCCAACAAAGATTGCCTCTTGCTGCGCAAGGTTAGGAAGAACTTTTGTCATTCCGGATAACCCATCTGGAAGAAACCTCGAAACATGCGCTTGATCAGTTGCATTTGTTAACCGCAAAACTAACCATGTTCCGCATTGCGCCATTACGGTACTCTCGACATCCGCAGGTCTTTGACTCACAAGCATCAAACCGATACCATACTTACGCCCTTCCCGAGCAATGCGTCGAATAGACGCCTGCGCTGCAGTATACTCCGCTTCGCCTCTATCAGGTACGTATCTATGTGCTTCTTCGCAAACTAAGACAACTGGATCATGCTTTCGTTCCTCTTCTGTTTGATACACTTTATATTGAAAGAGCAGTCGTGCCAACATTGCGGTCAACGGCCCTGCAACTTCATTTGGCAATCCAGAAATATCCAGTATTCGAATATCGCGTGCCGTCCCATCTTCCGCAACAATCTTTCCAACTAATTGCTCAATAATTTTCCCCAGCGTAATCTGGGTATCATCCAACCATCCGTTCATCAAAAATCTAATTCTCGGATCGCGTTGCAATACACCGAGCTTATCTAATATAGATTTGAAAGATTTCGAGAACTCCCCTGCTGGTATCCGCTCTAAAATTCTACTAGTGGTTGCTCTTGCAGCCTGTAAAAAAACAATATGATTATAAAACTCCGTCAAACTGAATGGGCGCGGTTTATCTCTGTCAAAGTTTATCAGTGCTTCCTCTGTTACACCAACTCGTGGCCGAGGTTCATCAATTTCCTTTCCGTCTGCCGGTGCAGGACCTCCATAATCGGAAGGCGCAGGATCAATTAACCCAGCCGCAACCATTCGCGCATAAGTGATTGCTTTATAAACGATATTGTTTTGTGATGTTGCCTCTTGTTCCGTTTTACCAATAACAAGTCTGCGAAATTCATCGGCAGACATGAGCCAATAGGGTAAATCAATCGGTTCCCCCTCAGTTGCTTCTGCGCCTAAAGGATTATACGCTCGATAAACCAAGGCACTATTCGCAAAGGCACATCCATATTCGCCGTGAGGATCAATAATAACAATCCTAGGATGGCATTCACTCCCCACACGCACCGTATGTTCCAACATACTATGAATCAATCCCGCAACCGCTCCTGATTTACCCGAACCGGTTGATCCTAGTATTGCACAGTGCATACCCAGCATTTTATCTATATTTGCGCGACAAATAGCATTATCAGCCCCTACATAATGAGCAAACGGCACCATGGGATCATAATTTCCGCTCCGTTGCTGCCCCTCTGCTGCACTATATAGTTCAACTATCTCTTGGCGAGTGATTAAATATACGCCTTGACGCGGTAACGGATAAGTTTTAATACCTCGTGTAAAATTCAGTTCCTTATCTACCGCATTCCAAACACCTTCCGCAAAAAGTTCAACTTCCATTAATCGTTGATCCGCCTCTGGCGCTATGGGTCTCACGTTTTCAATCAATTCTTCTGACCGCATGCGCAACAATGTTACAAATCCGAATAAAAGGCGACGACCAAAGTGAATTTTTACAATACTGCCAATCTGACCAATCGGATATACCCGTCCGTCAAATGTGCGCATCAGTTCTGTAACATCCCCTGATAACTCCATTCGAATCGTAGTTCCAGCGACTTCAATTATATGACCAATTCTCAAGTCTTCAACAAGTTCAAATACATTCATATCGCATAAGCCTCCGCTCCACTATGCAAAACTTTCGCTACTCCCGCAAATTTCCACCAATCTTTTTCCTGCCTTGCTGTCGGAATGAAAAATGGTCCTTGTTCTCCTACATATAGTCCTTGTCCTGTAATGGCATACAATCGTTTAGACCAAGGCGTTGCCCGCCATCGTTCAATAGTTGAATTGAGCGTTGGCACAAACGCCAAAATTGTCGTCTTATTATCAGAACGCCGCAAGGCTAATTCAATTTCGTCGTTGATATGATCATCACCAAAACTGTACCCGCAAATAGCTAGGATATTTTCTGTGGTTCTCCCTAAGGCTCGCCGAAACAAATCAAATTGAGCTGCAAACGGATCGCGTTGTGTAGCCAAATATTTTGTAGCCTGCGGATAAATGAGTATGCGTGACGCACCGCCCTGATATGTATCACCCTCTCTCACACGTAAAATCTGCTCATTCTCATCAAATCTCCAATCTATTGATCCATGAAGCTTTATTAAACGGGCACGATAAGCGCCGTCAGGCTCTTTATCCCCATACCTATGACACCGGAATGCTACAGCACCACCTGCAAAACCATCCCAATATGCGATTCCACCTAAAGCTAGAGCATCCTCTAGCAATGTATCATAGTTCGTTGTAAATATATTAACAGCGCATCTACGTTGCTCAATCCCAGCTTGACTTCGATTAAAAAGTGCCCGAACAAACATTAGATGTTCATCTACCTTAACAATAGGCTGCTCCCAACTACCAATCTCCGCAGGGCTACCATCACTTATACCGGGCTTATATCCCCACCGAATTGTATCTGAAATCCATTTTAAAATTTTATTATGCACATCATCTATTTTAGCAACGCTCAACGTCTCTGTTCCAATTTTTACCTTTCCGTCTTTTATGCGTCTAGCAATAGCCGCATAATCTCCAAGATGACTTAAAATATGTTCAATGTGGGCTTCCTCAGGCAATTCGAATTTAATTGCTTCAAGAACATTTTTGGGCATCGGATCGGTATCTTCTGCCGCTCGCTCAAATACTCTCATCGTTAAAGGTCCCATCAACGGAATTCCTGCGTTAAAACTAATTCCCGCTCCGAATAACCACGATTGATGATTTACGGTTAATAGGTCATCCAATTGCTTAAGATAATCATTGCTCACCATATCCAACGTAAAAATCCTCCCTGTATTAATTCTTTCAGTCACCGTTTTAACCATGGCTATCTTTATACGCCCCGGCATGCTTTGTACGTTTGTTTCAATTGCATTCTCCTTTGGGCCAAGTTCCCTTTATTGTAAATATTCTACTATAAAATCCCCGTTATTCTCTTCGACAAATTTTCCCATAGCCCTTTCACATTTCTACGAAATACATATTATCTACATGGTTAGTTGGCGCAGGCACCCGAACCATACCAAAACAAAAAGTAAAAGGCCCGTGAAAATTCACGGGTTCTAAGGATTTAGTATTTGATTGATAGATTCGAGACTTTCCAATCGTATGTACAACTTCTATCGAACAATATAGAATTAGCAAAATGTTAAGAGTAAAAGCAGGTGTTAACAACCTAGGTTATTTCGTCTCTCCATCATATTTTTCAAAATCCAACTGTCGGAAATATCATAAGAACTATTTGTTATACGTATATTTATTAACCAATAATCCATAATTATTACTAGCGCATTTACATTTTTATCCAAAATATAAATTTTTCTCCGGCACTACCTGTTCGTTTTCGCAAAATCCACTTTTTCTCACCTTCTCTTACCCGTATAAATGGCCACAAAGCCTTATTTATATGGATTTGTATCTCTTTTCGTCACATTCTCCTAGCAACTTCCATATGGGCAATACAGAGTATAGTTACCGCCAAAAATTCACTATTAAACATCTATTATTCTGCCGTCGATATGCAACTGGTTGAAATTAAGGTTTCCCATTTGCATAATAATGCATGTTCCAGTTGCTTTCAAGCAAGAGAATTTTCTCTTCGTTTAACAAGAAGTATGTTGCCGTTCCTTTTCCATTCGAATGATGTATGATATATCTTGATAATACCACGCAACCTCAATGGATGATCTTTTGGAAAAATAAATTCCGGATATAAAGACTTGAAAGCTTGACCTAGTTCATGCATTGATACCCATCTTTTCCCTTTCGCTGCTAGACTATAAGCTTTAAACAAACATTCTCTGACTTCGTCAAGAGGTTCCCCTTTAGGGATGCAATTATCATTTGCTACTTTTTGGGCAGTACCCGTTGGATAATATAGAAATTTATCGTACGATGCACGTAATTTCTCACTGCAACAGATTCCCCCAATCCCGAGAATATAAGTGGATACTCTCTCATTATGAAGAAGTTTTGCAATGTCTGCAAAATCAGCATCCGTTGTTACGATGATAAACTGCTTAAACCCCTCCTGCTGCAAGACAACTGCAGCATCAAACAAAGCATAATCTAATGAGTTTTTTCCCGTGATTTTACGTTCTACTTGAATAAATGATAAATCTTTACGAGCAAATAATTGATTCCATCTTTTGCTAAATTCCATTTCCCAATCAGACGCGACTCTTATATCAGATGAATACTTCTTTGCCTTTTTAACTGCATAATTCAGCATTTCGAAAGAGCTATTTTCAAGATCATATAAAATGGCCACTGCATCCGACATAGTATAAATTCCTTTCTAAAGTCGTTTCCGGATTTCGAATTATGCTTAACTTTAGTAGTTCCACATTTTTGCTATATACTTGTCTTATAAATAATAGCTTTAAGAACACCAATAATGTTTGAACCTATCCTTCCCCGGAAAAAGCTACTGTACAGCTCCATCAAACAAGAGCTCACTGCTATAAAATAACCTCGACTAAGAAGTTTACTTTTAACAAACAGTACCCTGACAAGAGTCCGATTGGAATACCCATACCACATTGCAATAAAGTAACCAAGAGTGAAGTCTATAATAATTCCAGCTAATATCACAAGCATGCAGCGAAAAGCAAGGAATAACTTGTTGTATATATTCACTTTATCACTCTCTGAAAGTGGAATATAAATAGAACTACCCAATAAAGTATGCCTTAATTCTGCCTACGTTTAGCATCTGGCGATAGCTCCTCAACAAGCGTTTTACAGGCCAAATTTATCATACACACTTCTTATATTTGACTTGCCTTTTGTACTCAAAATATCTATTATTCTAACAAAGTCCCTCATAATCATAAAACACTGGATTTTTTTCTACGGATTCAACTATTTTTTCTTCAACTTTGTAGACTAACGAATTGTGTTTTACACAATATCGCAAAGCTTTCTCCTCCGCATCATCATAGTTAACGTCAAAAATAGTTTCAAGTAAATTACCCTTGCAAGGTTCAAATGCATCCATATAATACATAAACTGATCCTTATTAAAAAAATATTTATTATCTGCGTCATCTACATATTGGGAAACATCATAAATACTAAATTTCCACTTCTCATTATAATTTTGGGGTTCTGTTTCTAAGATAATAACTTTGGGCTTTTCACTCATACTATTCTTCTCCTCTTTAACTAGCTTATTATTTTCAGATCAACTGTTCCGTTATATTTGTTCCGCAAAATACTCATGGCAATCTAGCATTCTTACATAGAAAGAGTCATCCCTAGTACTTGCAACCACAAATCCCTCCAGCACATACTCTCTCACTTTACCTTGGCTACTATAATGCCACCCACTTCCATTTTGCAGCATTTCCGCTCAACTGCAATTCTTTTAGAATTTGATCTTGCAAGATGGGAAATTTAAGGTCATTTAGTACGAATGGTCTTCTTTCAGATTCAAGGATATGTATATCTCTTTTGAATTGTGTAGACTTTCACTTCATAGCAATATGAATACTCATTATCTTTGGAAAGCACAATTTCTATACTCTGTGTTTGTGAAATTTTTGAAAGATTGTCTCCTATGAAACTATTAGTTAAGTTGTAGTATCTATAGTTTTCCATACTAAGAAAACCTAATCGATCCCAAAAAATATTGCATAAGCGCTGGTATATTTCAGTATCTTTTTTCTGAAGTTTTGTCTTATCTAAAATAGGAAATGACTTAGATACTAAGTATCCAAGGTCTGCATTAAACTGCTCGTATAGTACTCGTGGAAGCATTAATATGTAGTGCTCCCCGTTGTCAAGACACAGGATTAAAAAATTAAGCTATGCTCCTTTCTCAAATATTGGAATAGCAGATGGATAAAAAAGAACTGGCGTTTGTCCATTGAGTGCAGAATGTGGGCGTCGAAACTTATAGGTTTGGATATACTCATGAATCATTGCCCGCAATTGGCGCGGTGTTTCATATTCATTAAGATAAAGGCGTTCATACTTTAAACTACGAAAGAATCGTTCTGTACGGGCATTATCCCGGCAGCGCCCTTTCCCATCCATAGAGATAGTAGCTCAATGTACGCTGGACAAGTAAAGTGGCCACCTTGATCGCTGTTGATGATTTCAGGCTTTTGACGAGCCAGTGCCCGCTTTAAGCAATGGATCACAAATTCCTTCTCTAGTGTGCTGGAAAGCTCATAATCTACAATGTAGCGCGAATACCAATCAATGACGACAAACAGATACATAAACCCTTTTCTCATGCGCACATAGGTGATGTCAACGCCCCAGACTTGGTTGGCTCGCGTGATCGCTACATTCCGTAGCAAATAAGGCTTGATATACTGTGCATGATACAGCTTGCTCAGATTAGGCTTGGGATAGATGGCATAAATCCCCATGATCCACATAAGACGTCTTACCTTCTTATGGTTTATCAAAAGCCCATATTGTTTCTGCAAGCATGAGGTTATAGTACGGTATCCCCAGGAAGGATCGGCCGTGTGTAGTTCATCGATTAATCGCATAATGTATAGATCCAAGTCGCTTATTTTACGCGATGGCGGCTTTCTGTACAAGCTCGTACGATTTACGGTCAGAAGTTCGGCCTGCCGTTTCAAACAAATTTGTGGATTATTTTTCTCTACCAACTCTTTACGAACGTTTTCGGAGGTTGAGTTCTTCAGATTTTTTTTGAGCCAGTCCACCTCATAGGTTAACTGACCAATCTTTCTCTCCAATTGGGCTACGCGTTCTTTTTCTGTCTCCAATTCTTTTTCTGTGCTGGATGCACCGCGTTTAAATACTTTCGGCACTTTTTCCAAAAACTCAGCTTTCCACCGGCTTACCATGACCGGACTTAGCTCATATTTGGCTGCTATTTCATTCACTGTAAATTCTTCTCTTAAGACTTCTAATACCACTTTGCTCTTGAATTCTGGATTGTACTGATTTCTCTTATTCATGCTCACCATAACTTATTTTTTCCTTTTTGTGTCTCACCCTATGGGTTCATTATAATAGGCTTAATGATGCAATTTTATTATGACGATGCTTCTTAGCTACTATAATCCGGTCTAAGTAAAATATATTTTACTCTTTTCGTTATTTCCAAAAAGGTCATCATGCATAGACCAGTATATATCAGAAACGTCATCACCATTACAGTACTCATCTTCAGACCGATATCCATCACGTTCCATCCGGTCAACATTTAGCAAATAACCGTGTATCTCTCCTATTTGGGTATTTTTATAAATAATATTATCATTCGATCCTAGAATATCAAATTTTATTTCGGCAACACATCCCCTCCCTTCTATTATAGAAAATTCGGCTGGCCGCTCAACATAAGCACTGCTGGGTAAGGTATACTTCATATATATTGGTTTACCAATTAAACAAATCTCATCGACATAGCTTATTTCAGTTGTTTTAGATACGATGAATCCTCCATATTCATTTTGATTTTAAGTATAATGCCTTTGTTGGGCGCAGTTAGCTCACGATAATCAATAGTGTGATGTCTTGAATATTTTAAATATTCTAATAATAATCAACAGACAAACATCTCCCTTTATGACTAGGAAAACCAGCCCAGAAATACTACCAAGCGAAACTTTATTCTATTATGCGGTCTGTCATGCGTACAAATTAACGGCCCTTGGTTTTATTCTTATCCCATCCTTTCTCAATTGTTTCGTGCAGCATTGTTTCACTCCCTTAACTTAACCCTTATTATAAAGAGCTTGCGCTGGAACAGCAATCGCCCCTACACTTAGAAATTACATAACTTAACATCTCTCACTTTAAATTCCTAAATGGCTCCAATATTTATCTTAGTTTTTCAAAAAAAAACAACCTTTTTGCGGTTGTTAAGTATCACTTTTTTACTTGTTAAGTTGCCAACTCAGATGTTAAGTTTTTACCCTATAATTCCAACTAAGATAAAATTCTCTATACTCACTGTATCATACAGAAAGCATGGAGCATTCAGCCTCATATGAGTTCCCGGCTCCTCTGGCAACACAAGCGAACTTCACTTATACCACGCTCAGCCAACTTTGTATGCCTACAAAACAGACAACGTTTTTCTTAGGGTTCAATCGAGGTGTTGCACATTATAACTAGCTGCCAGTTGGTCTATCATCCGACCTACTCCTCCATATAATCTAATATTAACCCATTCAACTCATCTTTAATGGTTCGCCAAGCTGGCAAGAATTGATCCATGTAGACAACAAAAGCTTTGTTGTGTTTTTCTTCCAGCATATGCACAAGCTCATGTACGACAACATATTCAAGACAAGGCGAATGCTTCTTGGCAAGCTGGAGATTAAGCCAAACACGCCTTGCTTTGACATTACAGGTGCCCCAGCGGGTCTTCATGTTTTTAATACCCCAGTCGTCTATCGTCACTCCAATTACTTTCTGCCACTTCTCAAGTAATGGTGGTATTTCCCGCTTTAAATGCTCACGATACCATGCATTCAAGATGTTAGCTCGTTGCTCTGTGGTGCTTGCTTCCCGTACCTGTAACAGTAAGCGTTCCCCTTTTGTTTGCACGTCATTACAACGGTTGGAGTAAACAACTTCCAGACGGTAGCGCTTTCCCCAAAGGTACACGCTTTCCCCAGAAACATATTCACGTTCTGATTGGCGAGGCTGATTCTTGAACTTTTCTTGCTGCTTCTTAATCCATGTGATTTTCGTAATGATAAACATACGAATTGCATCTTCATTCATATTTTCGGGTGCTGAAACTCGCACCCTGCCAAGCGGAGGCAAGACAGCAAGATGTAGATTCTTAATATTCTTTTTCTGTATTTCTATTTCAATATTGCTCATCCGCAGGTTTTTCACTTAATACTCTCCTTGGCTTTCTGCTATTTTAAAAATTCTTTTGATTTCTTCTTCGTTATCTCCAATGCAGGAATAAATAATTCCCTCCATGCATCTTGATTTAATAGGGTCACCTCGCCATCCATCCTGCCTCTCCAGCACAATTTTATTATGTAACTTCACCGCCAGTTCTTCGTCATGCCCCAAATTATCATAAAGAGCAATCAATGCTTTTGATTTTTTAATACTAGCAGGATAGGTTACACTGCTTTCTGGCCTTTCAATCTTGCGAGTAAGCTCAACAACCTTTTTCAGATATTCTTCATAACTGATAGCCGCTCTTTTTCGCTCGTCAATCAGCTCTTTTAACAATACAGACATTTTATCAAAATATTTCGGATTGGTTTCGGTTTTTTCGATAATCCTGCGACGCACATTGTTTTCAATGGTTTCTGCTGCAGCTTCCTTATTACCTTGTATCCCTTCTGGTAGTTCGTCAACAAAGTTAACTCCGCGTGAGACAATCAGTTCGATTAACGACATATCGTCAAGAGCTGATACCTTTCTACTTTCTTCAGCGCTAATATAAGTATCAATAAGATGCCGCATATCCGGCTCATACTTCTTAAGATCGATATAATCACTACTTGCTAACTTGATTTCATCACGTACTTTTTTGAAATATTCTACCTCTTTGCGAATATCCTCAGCCCGCAAAGTCGTATATCCTGCTCCGACCATCTCCGGAGCAAGCTCGGCATATGCACGAATCAGGGATGCAGTCAGCTTGTAAAGAATTTCCCGCTTTGGCTCATTTTCTTTTAACTCATCTAAATCCTCAATATTAACGCCACAAAAATATCGTTGACGTTCCAGAGTTCCTTTTGGTGGGGCAATAGGCTCACAAAGAGTATGTAGGCTTTCCATTAGCTCCTCTAGATGCTCCTTAGCCTCGCTAATTCTGTCCTTAAATAACCCCTTTACATCTTCCTTATCGTAAGCATCAAAAGCTTCTGAGGTATAATCCGTTACAGCCTTTTCGAGACTCTTGAACAAATCCTTATAGTCCACAATAAAGCCGTATTCCTTATCCTCCCCATTATCCTTGTCATCAAGCCTGTTCACCCGACAAATAGCTTGAAAAAGCCCATGGTCACGCATAGATTTATCGATATAAAGATAAGTAGCAGAAGGCGCATCAAAACCTGTCAAAAGCTTGTCCACAACAATTAATAGTTTCATTTGGGCAGGCTCGTCGATAAATTTGTCCTTTACCTCCTTTTCAAAGGTCTGGACATCCTTCCCCCCCAACATCTTCTGATAGATTTCATACTTTTCCAGATTCTCTGTTTCGCTGTCATCATCTACCGTTTCCCCTTTAATATCGGCTATATTAGGAGAATATGAGGTAACAATCGCACATTTTCTCAATCCCATATCCTGAAAAAGTTCGTAATACTTGCAAGCCTCGTAGATACTTCCGGCGACAAGAATGGCATTGCCTCGGCCGTTTTGCAGTCTATCCTTAGTAGACATATCAAAATAAATATCGCTGGCAATTTTATTAAGGCGTGACTTAGAGCTGAAAATCTTTTGAATTGTACCCCATCGCTGCTTTAGTTGCGCCTTTGCCGCATTCGTTAACCCCTTGGTCTTTACATCAAACCACTGATCGATTTTCTCTTGAGATACGATATTCTGATCCACATTCCTGGCTTCATATCTTAGATCAAGTACAACCTTATCAGCTACTGCCTCATCAAATTTGTAAGTATGAATATATGAGCCAAAGACCTCCATGCTGGATTGCTTGTCCTTTTTCATTAGTGGGGTTCCCGTAAAACCGATAAATAGAGCATTGGGCATGATGGCTTTCATCGCCTTGTGCAACTTGCCCGATTGTGTTCTATGACATTCATCCACAAATACATATAAATCACCCTTTGGCCTAAATCCTATGGGCAGGCTGTCTTTTAGCTCATCAATAAAAGAATCATAATCCTTGTCGCTAACCTCTCCACCACGTCTACCAAACTTATGAATTAAAGAGCAAAGTAGAATCGGTGTAGCCTCGTTCAATTTGTTGATTAAATCCTTACCGCTTTTGGTGCGATAAATTTTTTCATCAACCCCAAAATAAACCTTCTCAATTTGCTCGTCAAGTTCTTCCCGGTCAGTGATTACTAGAATACGAGCATCTTGCTTGTTTTCCTTAATCCACTTGGTCAGCCATACCATTGTCAGGCTCTTACCTGAGCCTTGAGTATGCCAAATAATACCGCCCTCACGTTTATTTACCCGTATCTGTGCTGCTTTGACTCCGAAATACTGGTTAGGGCGGCAGGCTTTTTTTCTGCCTCTATCAAACACTAAAAAATCATGAAGAATTTCAATAAAGCGATGCTTTTCGCATAAGCTAACAATATTTCTATCCAATCGATACTCCACCGCTCTGCACAGGAGAGCAATTTGCTTGGAAAGCTGATCTGTCGCCTTTTCATCCTCGTTCCAGGAAAGATAGTATTTTTCACTTGTTTCAATTACACCATAAGCTAGCCACTCGGTGTCATTTCCTGCCATCAGCAATCCCACGGTGCCAAAGAAATGTTTGATAAAGGTATCCTTTTGATTGTCTAGATTTTGACGGATGCCTTCGCTGACAGCTACCGTACTGCGCTTTAGCTCAATAACCCCTAGTGCAATTCCGTTTACATATAACACTATATCGGGTCGCTTGGGTAGATTACCTTTTACGGTAACCTCTTCCGCAATATAAAAATCATTCTTGTCAGCCTGCTCCCAGTTGATGAGCATAACTGTTTTCGGAGCTTCCGCTGCGTTCTCGCGCACCTTAATCCCATAGCGTAGGGCAGAGTAAACTGTTTTATTGAGGTCGTACAATGTAACTTGCTGATTGCCCGCCAGGCTTATAAATTCGTTGACAGCTTTATTGATCAGGATAGAGGAGTAGCCCTCCTTCTGCAGATACTTTTTAAGGTAGTCTATCTCAATATTGGTGTTATTTCTGTCATGCCAGTCACCAAGATAGGTATAACCCAAGGAGTCGCTAAGCAACTTAACCACCCGATTTTGGGTCACTTTCTCCTTCTCAAAAGAGCTCATGGCCGTCCCCCCTTATCTTTAACACTTTTGTTTTATTTCCTCAAGCTAGTTTATATAGTATTTTTCAATTTCGGATAGCTCACCAGTTGCTTATTGTTTGATAAATGATTATATCAGTCGTATTTTCCATTATACAAGCCTCCTTTTACCAATCAGAAGTTCCTGCATCATACCTCGCTTAATAGCCTTGTACTTGTTGAGCTTTGCTATAAGCTTTTCTATCTCTTCGTCCATATCGGAGAGGAATTGAGCGATAGCAATTTGTTCCGGGAGAGGAGGAATTGGTAGGCTTATTGTTGAAAGCGACCTACCATTAGTCAACGCTCTCGTTGTATATGTGCAAGAAGAAACAATCTTATGTCTTATAATTGAAGATGAAAAACAATATTTTTGGTAGTAAATATCTAAAGACTCAGTTTTAGGACGAGCACGCAGAATAAACCCGCTAAAAACTGTATCTTTTAAATCTTCTAATATGGTAGTAGAAACTCCAACTTCCTCAGGAGTTTCTGATGTTCGTGTAAAGAATACATCTCCTTTTTGAACATCAAATGCTTTGATTTCATCTGCTGAAACAAATACCCTCCCTTGTATATCATCTGCAACAAGTCCTCTTTTAGAATACACATCCATATAATTAACTATCGGTGTACCATATCCAAAATACTCTTTTGCTTTATTTAGGCCGTTTTTAAAGCTAAAAAGCATTCCAATGGTTTTTACTTCCCAATCCTCTGGTACAATCCCAGCTTCAGTTTTCTTATATCCTATTGAATTCAACTCACCACCAAATCCACTCAACCGCTTCTTCCCCATGAGCAATTCCTGAATTACTCCCTGCTTAGTGCGTTGCTTCTTAGAAATCAATTTCTCAAGGGAGGAAATAAGGCTGCCCATGTCAGAAAGTGCTTCAGCTATAGCGACTTGCTCGTGCTGTGGAGGGACAGGTATTAGTATAGAAGCAATTTGTTTGAAATTTAGTCCTTGCCTATTCCCACCGGATTGGAAGCTATCTATATACTTTTGCCCTGCAGATGATATCAAATATGTGCATAAAAAAACTGAGTTTAACTCTGTTTGAATTGGTCTTATAATGCAAACATGCTGGTTCACGTTACCACCTATAATATCATCATTCGCAATAGCAGCTCTACCGATAGAAGCACCTGTAATATTAAGCAGTACATCATCTTTTTTTATTTCAGTACCTATAAAGGTAGTATGTGTATCATCAGCAATATAGACTATTTCAGATAAATCAAGTTTTCCCCATAAAACGTTTTGACTACGTACAAAAGGATGGCCTACTAATTTGTATTTTCTAGATCCACCAGTAGGCGTGATACCACTTCCTATTTTTTGTGAAACATCTCCCAACCTTAGACATGCCCAAGTCTCCGGTATAACACCGGCCTCGGTTTTCTTATAGCCCTGCGGTATTTTTTCTACCACGTAAATCCCATCCTTTCCAGATGAGATTTCACCTTCTTCTCAAATTCATCTACCTCACTGGCACATTCGTTTAGAGTGGTTTCGTACCGCTCTGCAAGCTCTGTGATACGGTTAGCAAGATGATGGGAAATAGCAGAATAAATAGTATCAATGCCATCAAAAATAGCAAAACTCCATTTTAAATCAACTATTAGATGTTTTATTTCTGCCTCTGTCAGCTTCTCATATTGCACTTTTACTACGCTGTCTAACGCTTCCTTAGAAGCCTTAACGGTCTTATTGTAGGTAGCTTCATTATCTAATAACTTTGAGTAGTTTTCCAGAACCGCCAGCTCGTCCACTCCCGCTTTATCCTTCTTCAGTGCTTTTATTCGTTCCTTCAGGTCGGCAGTTTTAATCTTGCCATCTTCTAATACTTCTGTTAGCAAACTGTCTTCACCACTATGTTCCTCTAGTAATTCCTCCTGGGCTCTTATGATCTCATCCCGTTCCGCCTCTAAACGCTCAGTGGTATCTTGCTCGTCTTTAAAATACTCCTTTATTACAAGAGTTTTCGGAATAAGCCTTCCTTCGAAACTCTTTTCCTTCGGTTCACCTTTTTTAGGGGTGGTGAATTCCCGTTCAATTTCTTTTCCAGCCTGCCAACCATCATAACAAATGGAATACACATCATCTTGCATTGTAGCCAGCCAATAGGTAAGCAAATGTTGATAAACATCATACTTATCAATTAAAGAAACGTCAGCAAATGTTTCTAACATATCTTCGCTAATTTCAGTTATTAACGCATTAGGACTATCTCCGTTTTTTAGATTTAAAAGCTTAGCGTTATTATTTTTCTTCCAATTTTCAAAAGCAGAATAAACCGCCTTTGCATGGGAAATAAACTCATGGTGATCGAATATGGTTTTACGGATATCGTCTTTGGGGATATTCAGCTTTAGAAAACCGTCTCTGCCGCAAGTTGAAAAAAGCACCGCTCTCAGGGAAGGATACACTGACCAGTATTTTTCCAAACTGTCAATATCCGCACTTGGTATGCCGCCTTTTAAATGTGCTTCAACACTTTGCAGATCCTCAGGCTCACTGCTATCAATATATCTTGCCAGGTTTAGGTTGCAGTGATTATGGACTTTTATTTCGTCATAGGGAACTAAACGAGAGTACTTTGGAATTTCAAGCTGTTTGTTAAACACATCCACAATTTTGTGAATGTCCTGCTCTCTCAGGCGGTTCTTGTTACCATCCTTCATATAGCCTTTGCTGGCATCGATCATAAAGATGCCTCTACGAGCCTCGGCATTTTCCTTGTCCAAAACAATAATGCAGGCTGGTATGCCTGTACCATAAAACAAATTGGCAGGCAATCCAATAATCCCCTTGATATAGCCTCGCTCAATAATGTTTTTTCTGATAGCTGCCTCAGCGTTAGCACGGAACAGCACACCATGAGGCAAAATAATAGCACCTTTACCATCCGATTTCATAGATTTAATCAAGTGCAACAGCCATGCATAGTCCCCATTTTTTTCCGGTGGAAGTCCATAATCCTTGAAACGACCAAATTCATCATTGGCTGCATCAAAGCCAAGTCCCCACGCTTTGAGAGAAAAAGGAGGATTGGCTACACAAAAGTCAAAACGTTTCAGTAGCTTCTGCTTTTTATCATCTTTATAGTATGGATGAGCAAGGGTATTTTCTCGTGCGATTGTTCCAGAAGCCTTGTTATGCAATACCAAGTTCATTTTAGCCAAGCCTGCAGTCGGCACATCTTTTTCCTGACCGTAGATAGTAACCTTAACCGGTGCTTCATCTGCTGCACGAATCAATAGTGAACCAGAGCCACACGCCGGGTCATACAAAGTTTGGGATGAGCTGCTGGCACATTTTATACCAATTACCTTGGCAATAACTCTTGATACCTCAGCAGGTGTATAGAATTGCCCTTTGCTCTTGCCTGATTCCGTAGCAAAGTTTTGCATCAGATACTCGTAGGCATCCCCTAAAATGTCATCTCCGCCGGCTCTGTTTTTTTTGAAATCCAACTTAGAGTTTTCAAATATGCCCGTTAGCTCAGTCAGCTTGTCTACCATTTCTTTACCCTTGCCGATTTTCTCTTCATCATTAAACTGAGCAACATCAATAACACCTTTTAAATTATTGGCTTTGGCAAGTTTAGAAATGATTTTGTCCATCTTCTCGCCAATGTTAGCGTCATTTTTGATGGCGATCATATCATCAAAACTACCGCCCTCCGGTATGATAATTTCGGCGAAACGGTCACCTTTGTATCGATCTGTTACATACTTGACGAATAGTAATGTTAATATGTAGTCCTTATATAGTGAGGCATCCATACCGCCTCTTAGTTTGTCGCAACTTTCCCATAGGGATCGATATAATTCACTCTTTTTAATTGCCATAATTTATATCTCCATCTCTTGCTAAATCATCTTTTATTGTAATTCATTTAACTAGCTATTTTCACTTATACTCGTGAGCTTCTTCCGGTAAAATCTCCATAATATCTTCTATGTCACACTTAAGGACATTGCAGATTCTCATAATTACATCCATACTTACCGGCTGATCCTTACCAAGTTTTGCAAGAGTAGATGAACCAATACCCGCCATATCCCTAAGCTGCATCTTCTTCATCTTGTTATCAATCAGTAGTTTCCAAAGTTTATTGTACGAAACTGCCATTTTGTTCACCTCATCTGCCAATTTCCAAATTTATTATACCATGCAACTATGAAGCTCTGTAACTTTTACCTCAATATTAGAAATTAATTTTGCATATCGAAAACTTTTTTCAGAATCAACAGGCATTTAGCAACACCTGAATGAGGGAGTTGAAATTTATTGGATAACTTTGGTTAATATCGGGTTACTACATAAAAAAAATCGCCTATAACACTTTTATTTTTGTGTAATGTAGGCGATGTAGGCGATTTTATTCTAACCCCAAATGACTTTTATGTATTTTTACGACATCAATATTATCCCCTAAACAGGGTAGTCTTTTCTGTATCGTGTTCCTGCCCCGCGAATCTGCTACCTCAATAAAATTTTCGGTTCTAAAGTGTCGCCTAAACTGCCTTGGATATCAAAATACCGACGCTTCTCTTGTCCATCATCATACACAATTTCTTTAATTGGGTATGCAATAAAATTAGCCAACTGTTTAACCACTGAACCTTTTGTGGTCTCTTTTGATACTGTCCATCCATCTTTAACATTGAATCCTTTATCCTCGAGATTCTTTTTTCTTAAAACATCATTAAGTGTCATCATCCTTGCATTTCAACTCCCCCATATAATTCGTTTATTTTGCTCCGCAAACTACTTGATTCCCTCCATATAAGCTCAATGGATCAACCAGCATAGGATTAGGATTTGGCATATATGTAATTCCTTTATGCTTAGGGATTGTAACCGGATTAATTCCTATTTCCCTGCAAATCTTCTCATAGTTGCTAAAGGTCGAACTAGATATTTTCGATACAAAGTCTCCATTTTTCAGCTGGCATCCTTCGCCTACAACTAAGCATTGATAGGCTGAATCCATACTTTTTGTGTGGGCAATGACCCTCAAAAAAACACTGATTTTTTCTTTCATTCCTGTACTTAATACATTTCTTTCCTGCTCATTAACTTTATTCAACGCATGATAAAAATTATAATAGTCTCCACTTCCGATAACTTGCTGGTAATAGTTTTGAATCACGTCCAGAGCTATGTGCGGTTGCAGAAAACCTAATACTCTTTGGTTAGACAATTGATACTTTCTAATTAACCCTTTGATTTTTGATACTTCTCGACATTGTACCTCGACCCGGAATATGTTTTGAGCCTCTTCTAAAAGCCTTTGGTATTCCGGTAAGTGTCTCAGCTTTTTTCTAACGTGGTCAGCCTTGCAATAAAAATTGAACCGAACTGATTTTGACTGCCAATATAGGCTACCTTTTTTATGGACGTTATCGTGATAATAATGAGGCTTCCATCCCTTCTTAGCCAACTCAGTCAGCTCATCAGGATATTCTGTTGATAAATTAACCGCATAATCAATGCGGTACATGTACCAATCTTTAAGCGGCTGCCAAGAAATACTACTGGAAATTTCCCGCAAAGCTTGCAAAAATAGCACCTGTAAACGTTCTAGAGCATCCGGAAAACAGGCAAAGAGCTGAATCGTACGTTGCCCTGCTAACAATACCTGTGGTTCAATCTCAAGATGAATAGAAACAAAATCAAAGCCTTGTCTCAATAGTACAAGTTTGTTTATACCTGGAAAATCATCTGAAAGGCGTATTTCCTTCCAGTTGCGCTCACCCTTTCGCAATGCCTCTGCTGTTTCGATAGAAAATAATTCTCGTGCTAATCGATAAGCTGACCACATTGAGATGGTTCGTCTGATGTTAAACGTATGAATCATGTCCCCTCCGACTCTCCTCTGGGTAATGTACAACGCACCATAACCCATTGATCTTGCTGGAGTAGTTGAGTAAAATCAATAGATGTTTTTACTCAACTACTCCTATACTCTTCTCTTATACCATGTCTGATCACATTGTTCACATACCAGCAAAAATTATTTAGAAATAAGCACCCTAAAATCAGAGTGCGTATTTCTAATGCTAAATGCACTTTCGTCCGCGGTATAGACATTGTGATATATCTAAATCTATTTGCTGAAGCTCAATCTGCTTAGGCAATTTATCCGCCTCCAAGGCAGTACGATAAGATGTTTCAATCATATGCCGCCTTCTCACCGGTTTGCCAGTTTCCAGGCGCGATACAAGCGATGCGGACACCCCGATTTTTCCCGCCACTGCTTCTTGCGATAATTCAAGTTTTAAGCGCAGTTGCCGCAAGAAAGCTCCCGAACGTTTCCATGCAACAATAGACATTTCAAAATTAAAAACAGAGTGAACTTCCTGGAGTACTTAAGGAATAGTGAAACTACTTCTCTTAGCCCCCGGGTATGACTTTCATATCATTTATATTACTGATCGCCTGTGCCCAGAAGCTGCAATCGGAACTTCCCAGCGCCGTCCGTTTACCTCACAAATTATTGTATTACGGGATAAAATATTGCGCAGGTTTTGAATCTCAGTTTGTAAGCAGATGTTTATCTCATACTGTTCAACATAGCACAAATAATTTTCGTAAGCCATTTTAAGCAACTCCGGATCTCTCACTCTATCACCCTTTTCAAATCGCCGTACGCGACCAGGGCTAATTCCAAGCTGGCGTGCGACCTCTGCGCAAACAATTTCCAACTTAATTCGTCGACTATAAAATGAAGCTCCCTCTGCTTCCCGCACCTCTCTTTGACGCTCCTGGAATTGATTCTGTCGTGTTCTTTCTTCTATTTTGTTAAGCATTAATTCGATTAAACACATGTTTCTCATACCCCCGATTTATGTTTAAAATAAACGATGCCCCTTAAGACATCAATTCATAATAAGTCCATCATCTTGGACTTATTTAATTCATTGATACCCTAAGGGGCATTTTATCTATCGTAAGTTACAACTTGGGCGTCAGCCATTCCATCGCAATAGTTATATTAAACTATTACATTTTAATTGTCAACACCTCCCCCCTCTTCGGGCAGTTCCTCTATTCCTCCGTCGGAGAAATCCATGTAAGGGGAAACCCTAGTGTAATGAAGGACGTGGATATATTATATGATGAGATTTATTGTTTCTTCAGACTTTTCACGGTCAACAACAGTTTCTATGCTTTCCAAAATAGCATGCAACTTAGCATCTAACCTGCCGCCACATCAATAGTGCCTAATTTGTCTTCCAATGTTTCCTGGCGACCCACCGCGAATTCCTGTTCACATATTCCAATTTCCCCGGCTCTATGCTTCGTCCAGCCATTATGCTTTTAAGATTCAGCATATAAGCCACTATTTTTCACTGCCATCAATGCTGAAATAGCAGGACGCTCGTCCGAATGTCTTTGGCCTTTATCTGTTACAGTAGATAAGGGCTTTTTGTTTTACCCTTGGCATTTACTATAGGCTTTAAGTATTGACTGCTGTGCTAAAAACTCCATATTAATCAATTCATCGCTACAAGGAACCCATTCACCGTCAACAAACAATTCTATACATTGCCATTCGTTCGTCGGAATTTCTTTTTCAACAACATACCATTTGACTGACTGGTATCCACCATCGGCATCCAAGCGCCTAATCTGTTCTGCCGACACATTATACTTTTTCGCCCATTCAAGATATGGCGTTGCATCAGTATCTACGGTTATTCGCACCCTTGTTTTAAAACTTCGCAAGCAAGCCACTTCTTTACCTGTCAGATTGTTTTTCCCAATAGGATGCAATAAGGATTTTTCCGCCTTAGGATTGCTGTTCATCGTTAACCAAACAACATCAGGCGCAGCATGTTCTCGGTACTTATCAGCGTTACTTTCTGTTGTCTTTAGATATCCAGCAGGCAGTATATCTACTTTGAGATGGTCAATCGACGTAAAATGATATAGTTTAATATCAAATACCTTCTTTCGTGTTTTTTGTTGTCACTACTACATTAGATAAATGGTTATATTACAAATCCAGTTTAAACCATAGTTCTAATATTTAAGCTCGTTGTGTTCATTATAGCATGCGGTCAGAATGTAAGTTAAAGATTGCTCAAAGAGGCGAGAGCACGAAAAGCCGCCCACCCCTAAAGACTCATAGTTCAATAAACAGTAGCCCTCATCACAGAACAAATAAAGGTAAACCCTCACCAGTCCTCCATCCCTCAAGACACTCACCAATCCTCTTCCAAATTGGTTGATTTTTACGGAAATATTCTACTTTGCTCATCATTTTCATATTAAAACCTCCAATAATAATATTAAGAATAATCGTCAAACACCGTTCCATACTTTGCCCATTACCATCTTTTTTTGAAAGTGATGCATACCACATACCGCCTTCTAAAGCAGGTGTATCCATTGCGATAACCTGTTATTTTTCCGTCTTACATATACGTGTGACTTATTTGGAATGAGGGAAGTTTGGCAAACAAAAAGCGCATTCGTAAAAACGAGTGGCTATTAAGCCAATCTACTTTACGCATGCGCGCTTTATCTTAAATATCTTTAGTCCCAAAATCTTGTAATTCCCAGATTTTGAAGTTATCATGTATATTCAGTTGACTATTTAAATTTACCATAATTAGGTAAGCTAGTCAAGCCTAAATTTTACATACTGAAAACTCCTATAGACTTTTCCAAAATATAAAATTTTCCCGGGGTCACCTGGTAGTATTATGTTTAATTGTAACTAGAATTTTTAGCCCCCGGGTATCCAGTTATAGCCCACCATGACGAAACTCCAACGTCGCTCACCATAATTAGTGAGTAACTGGGTATGCAGCGAATATGCCCGTCGCCCCCTTCGGGTTGGGAAATTCTCACTCCCCGTCGGGGTATTCGATGTCAATAGCATAACTCGGCGCAAGTCCCCAACCAAATGTTCGTAACCGTTCCAACGCAGTCTTTACTAATCTAACTCAGTTATTAAGGACAGAATCATGTATGTTTTTTTCTCCATTAGTAAGCAATGCTGAGAAAAGCTTCATTAATATGTCAGAAAAAAGATAGCATGCGACAAACAGAATTAATTGCAAACGAGTTCGTGTTAGAATTGGTTCCATAGATTTCCCCACGCACCTTTATTCGCCATCCCATCCCTACATATTTCCATTATCTTACCACATATCCAACAACACCCTACCATAAAAAGCGACTACAGGTACTAGGGCTGGCCATTACTAGTTTCGAGTCAAATATAATTTTAAGGAGCGAAAAGAAATGAATACTAATCAAACCATAACCAAGTCGAAATGCCTTAAATGAAGTACACCTACTCATCAGGTGTTTTACATGACCTTATCAATATTTCAAGTTTAGCGTAACCGATCCAATAGATCTATCAAAAAATATGAACAACAAAAAGGAGACTGACCATGACCAATCAACAATCTACTTTAACAGCAAAGTGTCCAATCTGTAGCACCCCTGCCACACAGCCGGAAATTCAAGAAACTTGTATGCGTGCTAAGAGCAACCCTCCAGGTTCATTTCGCGCCTTGCTAGCAACATGCGTTAATCCAAAGACTTTGAAAAAGTTTCGCAAAAACAAAAAAGGCGAAGAGCCCTGCATGCATTGCGAACATAACCAGCTCACAGAAACCGCTGGCTCATTCATTGAAATGCAGAACGACATCAACCCAAACACATGGCTCGAAATCCATATTTGCCCGAATTGCCTAACCACATATTCTGTCAATACACAAACCAATGCCACTCTCGCAATATAAAAAAGTTGAAACAAATTACCCCTCACCCCTTGACCTAACCTCTAACATTATGGTATATATTATGGCGAAGAAGGTAAGTCCTCACTTCAGATTAGCATGAGCCGAAAAACAAAGCTCATTACTTTACTTAAAGATAAAATACAACGCGTTTGCGTATGTTTAAACAGTTATTCCCTTGGAATAGTCTGTTCGTTCATACGTAAGCGCGTTTTTGATTTTCGCTCATTATTTTAATCTGAGGAGACGATGTAAATATGACTATGTTAACCGAAACAGAACTTGAACAAAAAGATATGCCCACAAATGGTATTGGCGAACTTCACCCTTTGGCAGATGCCAAGGAGTTAATATTTAACAATGTCGTATCCCATAGTACCATCCAGCGCATGGCTAAGCGCAAGGAATTTCCTGCCTTTAAACTACTTGGTGGCAAATGGTATTTCATTTTGGAGATTGCCCAAGAGTGGCTCGTAGAAAAGAATCTTCAGAATGGCTACAACATATCGAACTTATCACTGCAATATGTGAAAGGAGCGTAGCCAAATGAAAAACAAGAAAAAAGCTACGACATTGGCACATATTGAATGGCGCAATTCCAGTGCCAGGATTATCTTTTATCATAAAGGTGAACGATTTGTTCGTTCCCTTGGTGTTATTAGCGAGGATGCTGCTGATATCGCCCGTCTTCAATTTGTTGTAGATGTCAAATCTGGAAAAGTCCTTCCACAGTCAAATCGGGCAACTGTTCCAAACGAAGAGATGACATTCGCGCAGTTTACCATTCTTTGGCTCAAAGATCGTGAAAAAACCGTCAGCGCAAAAATGTTTCACGAAGACAATCGACGCCTAGAATCACGTATTTTACCTGTCCTTGGCTCAAAGATTCTGGCTTCACTAACAGGCTATGATTTAGATCAATATATCAAAATAACGCTTGCCGAACCTTGGCAAAATGATCTAAAATCTTTCAAAGCTCTAGGTGATCAGTCCCGCAAACACTATTTCCGTCAACTATATCGCATGCTTAAGCAAGCCAAAGCTTGGGGATATCTATCGCATAATCCTATGGAAGGATTAACCGCACCATCGGCTAAAAATAAGGCTACCGAATACTATTCTATTGAAGAGCTCGCTAACTTTTGGAAAATGTTTTCACATACCTGTTCTCAACGAGCCTTGGTCATTCACCTTGCATGGACACTGGGTCTGCGCCGCGAGGAAATTTCTGGATTACGCTGGTCAGATTTGGACTTAGAAAATTTAACTGCAACAATACAGAATTGCCGCTTATATATTCCAGGCCATAGTACTATCAGTAAGGGAACTAAGAACGGTGAAATTCGCACTGTCGGACTAACACCACAGGTTAGTGAAATGCTGAAATGCTATAAAACAGACTATGATAAATACCAATCAGCATTAGGAAAGAAATGGTTGGGACAAGATTTAGTTTTTGTAAAATTAAACGACAAAGGCCAGCCTTATAGTCCGTCTAGTATTGATCACTGGCTAGATGAATACTTAAATAAAAATGAACTACCGCACATTACATTGCACGGATTTCGTCACACAATGGCAACATTGCTCAACGAAGCCGGAATGGACACAGTCACAGTAAGCGAACTACTTGGCCATGCTACAAAACAATCGTCTGTGCTTGGCGGCTATGGAATGGCACCGCGAGTTACTCGTACCTACCTGCACAAGTCAAAAGATGCTTCGAAAAAAATGACTGAAATCATGACTGAGATATTCGATCAAGTTATGCTCCTAAAACCCGAATCTTCCCAAACATCTTCCCATGTTAATTAGCAATAAGCAAAATAACAAAAAGGTTGCTCAGTCTAAATGACCGAGCAGCCTTGATTTTACTGGTGGCGGGAGCGTGTAGGAATCGAACCCACCATGGACGGATTAACGCCCAACGAACAGTTTTGAAGACTGCAGGAACCACCAGGCCCCATCCGCTCCCATATCAACTTTACATATACAATATAGCATAAGACCCTTTTTTATTCAAGGTACACATCGGCGAGACATCTCTTCCAAATTCCGCAATATAAATACTTTTTTTACTTTTAAACAAAAATTCTCTTGACACTGGTCTGTACCATTTGTTATAGTAATTACATCAAGTTAATACTTTAGGCAATGAAGCCTTCGCAACTATTTGCGAAGGCTTTTGTGTCTATGATTCCGGACAATGGCGTCCTGAAGGGGTAACCCTTTGAGGCGCTTCTTTTTATTTCCGGATATCGCAAGGGGGGATGTATTTATTCAAAAATACACTTTCATTCAAAAAATATTAGTAAGAAAAGGAAGGGATGTAAAATGAAAAAGCTCTGGACTATTTTTACAGTATGTTTATTATTAATGCTCGTATTTGCACCTGCTGCCTTTGCTGACGGCGAAACGCCAGCTGAAGCAGCCAAGATTGATACCGGGGATACAACTTTCGTTCTAATCAGCTCTGCACTAGTTATGATTATGACCCCGGGGTTGGCTTTATTCTATGGTGGTATGGTAAGAACCAAAAATGCCTTAAGTACCCTCATGCAAAGCTTTTTTATCATTGGGTTAGTCACTGTGCAATGGGTATTATTCGGTTACTCCCTGGCCTTTGGACCAGACATCAATCATTTCATTGGTTCTCTTGACTGGGTTGGCCTGAGTGGTGTTGGAATGGAACCTAATGCCGACTATGCCGCAACCATTCCGCATCAGGCTTTTATGATCTTCCAAGCTATGTTTGCGGTTATAACTGCTGGCTTAATTACCGGTGCCTTTGCTGAGCGAATGAAGTTTGGGGCTTTCGTAGTCTTCACCTTGCTCTGGACCACCTTAGTATATGATCCTATGGCTCACTGGGTATGGGGTGTAGGTGGTTGGATCCGTGAATTGGGTGTATTGGATTTCGCCGGTGGTACTGTTGTTCATATTATCTCTGGTGTCTCAGGCCTCACGATTGCCCTTATGATTGGCAAACGCAAAGGGTATGGCTCTGAAGTCATGATGCCTCATCACCTGCCAATGACTGTTATTGGCGCTTCCCTACTCTGGTTTGGTTGGTTTGGATTTAATGCCGGCAGCGCTTTATCTGCCAATGGTCTTGCTGCCAGCGCCTTCGTGGTTACTCATGTAGCCGCTGCTGCTGCCACAGTTTCCTGGGTATTAACCGAATGGTTATATCATGGCAAGCCCACCATTTTGGGCGCTGCTTCCGGATGTATCGCCGGTCTTGTCGCTATTACACCAGCAGCCGGCTTTGTCAGCCTTATCCCGTCAGTCATCATCGGTTTGTCTGCTGGCATTATCTGCTTCTTGGCTGTGGCTGTTCTGAAACCTAAGCTTGGTTATGATGATTCCCTTGATGCCTTTGGCGTACATGGCATTGGTGGCACCTGGGGTGCTATTGCCACCGGTTTGTTTGCCTCCAAAGCTGTTAACCCGGCCGGTGCTGATGGCCTGTTCTACGGCAATGCTAGTCAGTTAACCACTCAACTTCTTGGTGTTGGCATCAGTTGGATATTTGCCGCCATAATGACTTTCATTATTCTCAAGGCCATTAGCTTGTTTATGGAAGTTCGTGCTACTACTGATCAAGAAGTTCAAGGCCTTGACCTTACTGAACACGGCGAACGGGGCTATGCTTATCAAGATTTCCTGACAGGTTCGCCAATTGCCTTTGGTTCCTCTGCAAATGGCGTCCCGCAAGAAATAGTTGCGAAAAAGACAACTCTCGCGTAAACTGTAATTACTTATATAATATAACTATATATTCCGCTTAAAGAAGTTGTAGGTGCAGGCAGATGGTGTGTGGTGTGGTGTAGTATCAACACACCACTGGCCTGCAAAAAGCTTTAACACGCTGTATATAGAAAAAGGAGGAACTTATCATGAGACCTATTACGAAAATTGACATTATTACCCGCCCTGAAAAACTTGAAGAACTGAAAGAAGCCATGAAAAAAATTAACGTCACAGGTATGACCGTAACGCAAGTCTATGGCTGCGGCCTAACTAAAGGCCACACTGAGGTATACCGTGGGCAAGAGTACAGCATTAACTTAGTTCCCAAAGTGAAAATCGAAATTGTTGTCTGTGAAGTACCGGTCGAACGGGTGCTTGAGGCTGCTAAAACGGCTTGCCGAACCGGAAAAATTGGTGATGGCAAAATCTTTGTTTATCCTGTTGCCAATGCCGTCCGCATTCGTACCGGTGAAGAAGGCGACATCGCTATTGCTGACCCGGCTGATATGTCTAAGTAAAGAGTGTATAAGTAAGAAACCCCAGAGTTCTGAATTGAACTCTGGGGTTTCTTCTATCCGGAACATTTATTTTTCCCCTTGCACTTACTGCAATTCCCATTACACGGGGCTAAAAGTAGCTTGTTACAACGGGGGCAGCGTATCTTCCCTGGATCACAGGTCATCTTGCATTGGGGACAAAGTTGCTGTTCAATATTGATCACCTCTGCTTTGTTAGATCAAATAACAAATGCCGCTACAATAGCACCAATGATGAATGCAAACACCCACGAGCTAAGCCAAATCAAAGCGCCCTCTTTATTGCCCCGCTCTTTAAATATCATAATGACAGTGGCAACACATGGCACAAACAGCGTAATAGTTACCAGTGATACTAAAGTCTGTGCCGGTGTAAGTGCCATATCATTTAAACCAGCCGCCCCAAAGTCACGGCGGATAAGACCCATAATAAAGGCAGTTGCTGTTTCTTTTGGCAATTTTAGTAACCCTTCTGTTACTGGAGCTAAGGCTAATTGAATACTATCTAACAATCCGCTAAGCTGCAGCCCTGAAATAATAAGCGCTCCCAACATAAATAGCGGTGTAGCTTCTAAGAGAAACGCGTACGACTTGATTACCGTCTTTTTCAATACATTTTCACCACGCGGTAAACGGATAGGCGGCAAATCAATCAAGAGATCAGAAGACTCTCCTGGCAATACCTTGTGGAGAATCTTGCCTGTTATCCCTAAAACCAGTAAAATAACCAGAATATAAATCGCAATAAATTTGGTGCCAATACCTGCTAACATGCCGGCAATAACACCAAGCTGTGCCGAACATGGTATAGCCAGACCCAGCACGGCGGTCGCAATTGTCCGCTCTCGCTTGGTTCCTAAAATTCGAGTTGTGATAGTCGCCATGGTTACACAGCCAAAACCTAAAATTAAAGGAATAATAGCCCGTCCGTTTAAGCCAATACTGGTCATAACACGATCAACCAGTGTGGCTAGCCGCGGCAGATAACCTGAATCCTCCATAATTGATAATGCAAGGTAAAAACCGACAACTAAGGGCAGCAGCAGTCCCAGGACATAGGTTACTGTCATAGTTAATATACCAAATTCACCAATTAGGATCGTACCAATTATCGATTGTTCACTAATAAAGCGTCCAACAAAATCCCGCACTACCGGTTCATACAGGCCCTGCATGACTGTTTCCTCAGTAAAGCCGACAATATCCTGGGCTACAAGAACGCCAATCAGATAATACATAGCGTATAGTACTAGGGCAAAGATGGGTATACCTGTCCAGGGCCGCAACATATACCGGCCTAACATAGTACCAAACGTCGCGCCTTCTTCTGTTTCGGTTACTACATGCTTGACGATATCATTCACACGGTGACGGCGGTCGTGATAAATCTCCTCCCGCAGTTCGCCTGGTGGTACCCCATGGCGCTCAGCCACATGGGGATCACCTTCAAGTACAAGTAATGCTTCACCCCAGGAACCAATCCGGTTCATCATACTTTCCAGCCTATTTTTCAACTTTGAAGGTATGATCCCGGTACGAGCTTCAAAGATCCGGTTCTTGACCTCAGAAACACCTTTGCCCTTTACTGCTATTGTCGCAATGACTGGTACACCTAATAGATCCTCAAGCAAATCAAGATCTATTTTAAGCCCTTGTTCCTCGGCCTCATCCATCATGTTTATGGCAATAATGGTAGGAATACCAGTATCAATAACCTGCAGCGTCAGAAATAAATCACGTTCCAAATGCACAGCATCGACTACATTTAAAATTAAATCAGCAGACAAAATAACATCTCTGGCCACAGTTTCCTCGTCATTAAAGGAAGAAATACCATATACGCCGGGCGTATCGATAACTACATCTTTACCGTAACGGCCATGCGATATATCAACAGTGGTCCCGGGGAAATTCGACACATCCACATACATGCCTGTTAATGCATTAAAAAACACTGACTTTCCCACATTAGGATTACCCACTAGAACTATCTTCTTAGCTCCCTCAGGAATATCTATATGAGTTAAGTTATTATGACAATGATCCATTTTTTCCTCCACTGGCTACCTGAGAGCCTTTCTCTTGATAATATTTCACCCCACTAAGCTGGCTGCACCTCAATGTTTTCGGCTAAACGGCGCCCAATCGCAATCTCTTGCTTACCTCTGCCGATAACAACTGGGCCAGCAGGCAATTTTTCATAACATTCTACTTCAGCGCCCTCGGCAATGCCGAAGCGAATGGCTTGAGCCCTGATAGTTGGATTAGGAATAGCAGCAATTAAAAGACGTTGACCACGTTTGGCTTGTGAAAGTGTCATGATATATTTCCTCCTTTTAATATTGATAATCATTATCAGCACTTAAGTAAAAAATTTGCGCCATTTTGATTCTGACGCGTAACTGATATTTATTCTCAATATCATTATATGAATTTCATGACACCCTGTCAAGCAGGACTTTTACATTCTTGCCAACTTTATTTTTCTTATTGCCCATTATAAACTTCGGGATAAATCAGTTTAGCCAATTGTTCAACACCTTCAGCCAGCCGGAAGGTAGGACTGGAGACAAATCCTTCGTCAACAATATAGACTTTACCCTCTTGTACTGCCTTTATCTTATCAAAGCCTGGACGCTGTTTAATACTATCAGGCGTAACGCCTGGATTCATCGGGCCACGTTGTGCCAGAAAAATGTCAATTTCCTCAGCCTTCATTAATAAACGTTCACTGCCGTAGGCGGCAATACTGCTTGCAGCTTTCAAAGGCTGCGCATCGGCGGCCGCATTTAACCCTCCAGCCAGCTTAAGCACTGTCCCCGGCATACTAGCAGGCGTAATTGTCCGGTATTCGGTTGCTGTAGCCTCAAAATACACCTGTTTTTTAATCGGCGACATAGCTGTATGCTCGGCAACTTGGTTGAGCTTAGCATGAAAAGCAGCCAGTTTGTCGTCAGCCTGCTGCTCTTTGCCTGTCAGTATGGCCAGCTTTTTAATATAACTGTCAAATTCCTCAAACTTCTCCGGATAAAGACAAACCACTTTGATATTGGCCTGCTCCAGAGTCTTGACAAAGTCGGGGTGACTTTGCTTAATAAACGGTCTAATAATAACCAAATCAGGCTCAGCCGCCAATACCTTTTCCGGATCGGCCCGATAGTCAAATACTGGCTTGTTCTTGGCCGCCGGATCAGATTCTGCCGGACTGACGCCGATGATCTCAGCCTCAAGACCCAATGCTAATAGATTTTCGGTATGTGCGGAGTACAGAGAAATAATTCGTTTGGCTGGCTGCTTAAGGACTATGGTCTGATTTAGGTCATCAGTAATTTTTATTATACCCTCGTTAGCCGTGGCGGCAGGTTTGGAAGTACCGCAGCCAGCTACAACTGCCATCAAGAGAAGAAGAACAACCACGTAGAACGCTTTACTTTTCATATACCATTTCCTCCAGGAATTTCTTGTCAAGATGGGGAGTACAAGCCAAGTCTTTTCTTATTATAGATTGGAGAGGACGGCCAAGCCTGTCTCACCCGCCCGAACCACTTTGATGTGGAATACCTCGCCAATAAGTTCAGGGTCAAGTACAGTCGGAGCCGAGCCATACTTAACCAGTAGACCTGCCTTTAAGACAACGGCCTCAGAGCAAAAGGTACTGACAAGGTTAAGATCATGAATAATTGACACCACTGTCAGCCCTTGCTGAACACATAATTCTTTCAGCAAGCTCAGGCACTTAATGCTGTAGTAAATGTCCATATTGGAAAAGGATTCGTCTAAAAATAAAACTTCCGGCTGCTGCGCCAGGGCCTTAGCAAATAGTACCCGCTGACGTTCCCCGCCGCTTAGCTCCGTAACCAACCGTCCGGCAAAATCAAGTGTATCAGTAAGCCGCATGGCATTTTCAATAATAGCCACGTCTTGGTCAGTCAGCCCTTGCAGCCTGGTTTTATAGGGAGTGCGCCCCATGCCAACAATCTCCAGGCAAGTATAGGGAAATTTGATATCCATGTTTTGCGGCATAACAGCAATATGGCGGGCCAGTTCTTCAATCCGGTAAGAACCGATATCCCGCCCCTTAATGCTAATATTGCCGGAAGTCGCCTGCAACTGACCGGTAATCAGATTTAACAGCGTTGTCTTGCCTGAGCCGTTGGGCCCAACAATGCCGCAGAAGCAACCTTGCCTGATATTCAGGCTGATGTCTTTGAGCACAGGTTTGGCACCATAGCCAAATTGTATATTTTCTACTTTTATCATAGTAACGCCCCTACCCAAGCGTCTTGTTACGCATCCTAAAAATATAAACAAAGAACGGACCGCCCAAAAGGGTCGTCAATACACCAACAGGTATCTCGACATTGCCCACCGACCGCCCAAAGGTATCGGCAGTTAATAATAATATCCCGCCTGTTAAGCCACACAGTGGGATGAGCACCTTATTATCCGAGCCTGTCAGCATCCTGACCATATGCGGTACAATCAGGCCAACAAAACCAATAATACCGCCAATAGCTACACATACTGCCGTAATCAGCGCACCGGCGGCTAACAGCACTGTTCGAAGGCGGGAGGCATTAATACCCAGGCTACGGGCTTCCCGATCCCCCAAAGATACGATATTCAAATCTTCGGCATAATAGTAGCAAAGAAAGCAGGCCGCCAGGATCAGCGGCCAGCCATACAGCACATGCTCCCAGCTCTTAGCCGCCAGACTGCCAATAAGCCACGAGACAATAGCAGATACCTGCTCGCCGGCCAGACTTTTGACCATACTAATGGCCGCCGATAAGATGCTGCTGACAATAATCCCGGCAATTATCAGATTGGCTGATGATACATAGCCACCTACACGAGCCATTGACATAACAATAAGTAAAGTCGCCACCGCTCCGCCAAAGGCAAATAATGTTACCGGCAGACCACCCTGCGTAAAAATATTGAAATAAATAGCCACACTAGCGCCAAATGCCGCCCCTGTCGATACACCCATGGTGTACGAATCAGCAAGTGGATTCATTAACAGCGCCTGAAAAACAACGCCAGCAACTGCCAGTCCCCCGCCAACTATAATGGCAGCTAAGATACGCGGCAGACGGATATCCCAAATAATGGCCATTTTGGCGGCATTGATATAGGCGTAAGCCTCCGGGTTGCCTGTTAGCTGTCCATAGATTACATTGGCGGTATCAGCCATGCTAATATCTGCCCGGCCAAACCCGATAGCGGCCAAGGTAAATAGCACCATAGCTGCCAAAAGCATAAGACCCGCCACCCGCACCTTGGCTTGTTTACGGCGGAGCAGCGGTGTTAACGAGCTAGTGCTCATGCCAGTGCGTGTTTACTCACTTTGGAGCGTTTCGTTAGAATGGTTGACAGGTAGTTCACCTTTTTGCTGCCATTAGCTTCCAGATCATGGATGATTTCTTCGCCTTCCAAACCACATTTCGAAACCATAACAGCGTTTTCCACCATGCCGTGTTTATTTAGTTTTTCAACAATCTCGGTAAAGTTTTTATATACTTTCATGAGTACAACATTGTCAGATACAGCCAGCACTCTTTCTAACCGTTCATCATCAATAGTTGCCGGTACAATGCTAAGAATGTCGCCACCCTCCGCGAGTGCCATACCCAGGCGGTTGCCAATGGCAGAGAAGGAGTTAACTCCCGGAATATTGATAATCTCATGACCCGAGTCTTCTAGCAAGCGATGCACATACATATAGGTACTGTACAACATGGGATCGCCCAATGTCAAAAAGGCCACTTTTTTACCCGCATCCAAAAGTTCCAGGATAGTCTTCTTATTGTTCACCCAAGCATCAGACAGCGCCTGCGCATTATAGTTCATCGGAAATACCAATTCCAAAATCTCGCTGCGTTCCTGAATATAAGGGCGGGCGATAGACATTGCCGTGCTTTCATCCTTTTTCTCCGTCCGGGGAGCAATAATTACATCTGCAGTTTTAATAGCGTTAATAGCCTTCAAAGTTAGTAATTCGGGATCGCCAGGCCCCACGCCGATGCCGTAAAAAATTCCTGCCATATACTAAACAACTCCTTAACATAAATAAAATCTCTGTCACCATTCAATGGAGATAACAGAGATTGCTTGCCTAAAATCGGCACACAAATCCCCTCCCCATCGCTCGTAGGTTAAACGGTGATTGTTAAACAGGCAGTTCTTCTGACTTAGGATCATCGCTAGTCTGCGCCTTCCCAAAATAATGTTCTATTTCAGTGGCTTGTTGCAGACCGGCTCCCCATCACAGCGGCGGGACCGTGCCGGCTTTTAACCGGCTTCCCTATTAAGCCCAATCGGGCACCTGTTCCCTATGTAATTAACTAAATTGTATGATTAAAAGTGCAAAAAGTCAAGCAGATTATGGATACATTTTTGTCTTCACCTTAATCTGGTGAATGATATCACCACAAATGCCGTGTGCACTTTCCATAATAGTCTCTGATAATGTCGGGTGGGGGTGGATGGTATGAGCAAGGTCTTTGGCTGTTAGCCCATTTCTAATTGCCAGCGCACCTTCCATAATAAGATCACTGGCATGCGGCCCCAGGATGTGCATTCCCAGTATCTTGCCGGTAGCCGCCGCAGCAATAATTTTTACTAGCCCATCGGTTTCGCCCATTGTTATCGCTTTACCGTTGGCGGCAAAATTAAATTTACTGGACTTGTACTCAATATTTTGCGCCTTAACTGCTTCTTCGGTCAACCCAACCATAGCGATTTCCGGTGTGGTAAATATGCAGCTGGGAATTGCGCTATAGTCCATAACCGAACTCAACCCCATAGCGTTTTCGGCTGCTGCCATGCCAGCAGCTGACGCCGTGTGTGCCAACATGCTCTGTCCAGTAACATCGCCAATGGCATAAATGCCTGGTATGTTGGTTTCCATGTATTCATTGACCTTAATACCTGCACGGTCAAAGTTCACACCTAGCATCTCTAAGCCTAATCCTTCCGTCACTGGGCGACGGCCTGCGGCAACAAGCACCTTTTCTACTGGAAACTCCTGTACGCCTTTGCCTGTATCAACGTTTACTACCACGCCGCCAGCAGACTCTTCAATAGTAGTTACTTTGGCCCCAGCCAGCATTTTAATCCCTTGCTTACGCAGGCTAAGTCCCATACGTTTGATTACTTCGCTGTCCACCATTGGTAATATAGTTGGCAGCATTTCAACCACTATTACAGCACAGCCAAAGGCCCTCATTATCACGCTAAATTCAATACCTACCGCACCAGCACCAATGATTAGCATGCTCTTAGGCACTTCGGTCAGTTCCAGTAGCTCATCACTTGTGATAACAGCCGGTAATTGGTGGCCTGGCACCGGAATACTGCTAGGGATTGAGCCGGTGGCAATGATTATTTTACTGGCCGCAAACTCTTCTTTTCCTGACACATTACTAACCGTCAGACGCTGGGGAGCGGTTAGTGCTGCAACACCACGAATTACCGTAATGTCATTACTCTTAACCACTTGCTCAATACCGCCTCTGAGTCCGGCCACCACTTTGTTTTTTCGCTCGATTATGGCGTTAAAATCAAAACCGATTGTATCCGCCCTTAGACCAAATTCAGCACACCGCGCTAAGTCCTGCCACTTTTCCGCACATTTCAACAGTGTCTTGGTGGGAATGCAACCACGATTCAGACACCCGCCCCCCATGTTTTCTTTCTCAACTAACAGTATCCTGCCACCTAGCTGCGCAGCGCGGATTGCAGCCACATAGCCGCCGGGACCGCCGCCAATGACAGCCACATCATAGCTCATGTTTATCCTCCCCTTCTGTCTCAACGCCGTAGATTCCATGTGTCTTGCATGTATTTAGTCGCAGCCAGTTCCTGCGCCATTCTTTGCTCGGCTTGACTCAGGCTGTCAGCCGCCAGTTCTACGCCTAATGCCGGACCAAAAGCTGTCTGGATTGCCTGACAGGCCTCTTCCCAACTAATTTCCCGCTTGGCCGCTTCGGTTAGCGAGGTAGCGCGTTTGCCAAGCATCCCGGCTACTGAAGCTTTCGCTTCAGGGGTTGGGAGATTAAGTAACGAAGCTAGCTGCCTAGGCTTAAAATTTAGTAACAGCGAGCCATGCTGCAAAATAACGCCCTCTTTACGAACTTGGGCACTACCGATTAATTTACGCCCGTCAAAGGTGACCTCATAATGGGAAGGTGCATCAAAACAGGCCGCTGACGTATGACGGCGTTTGGTCTGGCTGTAAGCAGCCTGGGGCATGCTCATCTGCGCCTCAATACCCAGCATTTTGAGTCCATCCAGCAAACCTTGGCTAAAAAACCGGTAGGAAGCCGTAATGGTAGGGGGCACAAGTGGGTGCGTCTCGCTGACAACTAAACTGTAGGTTAGTTCAGCGTCATGTAGCACAGCACGGCCGCCTGTCAGGCGCCGGACAACGTCAATCCCCTGGCGGCGGCACTCACTAATATCAACCTCAGCGGCAGCTTTTTGAAAATAACCAATGCTGACAGCTGCCGGCTGCCAGCCGTAAAAGCGGATGGTCGGCGGCAGTTGTCCACCAGCATTCGCTCTTAACATCGCCTCGTCCACCGCCATATTAGTGGCAGCCTGACCTATGCCGCTACGAATAACTCGCCACTTCATGTCAGATTCCTCTCTTTCGCTTAGCTCCGCTCCAACCGTCCCCAGTAACAGAGATCAGTCCGCTTTCTACCAAGGCCTGCTTAACCTCTGCTACAGTAAGTGGCCGGGGATAGTTATACATAACCCCACCAGGACGTTCATTATAGTAAGGCCGGTTACAGCCGCTGCAGCCGCTGGTTTCAAAAGCTTTTCCGTCAGCCAAAACAGCTTCCATTTCCGCCTGGGACAAACGAACTCCAATCAGTCTGCCATCCTGATATTGAAAAACATCCCGGCTGTAGTCCTGTTGTAAAAGAAAATGTGCTATCTGTATCCGGCGATATTGTTCGATAGCAGGTGGCGGTTTATCCGCCCAAGCGGTGCCCCGTACAGGTGTGAAAGCAAATAGGCCCACCCGGATGCTATTGTCCTGACAATTCCCTATTGTCGTAATCATTTCCTCTTCCGTTTCGCCAAGGCCGACAATCAGGTGGGTGCTAACTTTGCCTGGGAACTCATGTGCACAACGTTTTAAGAGTTCCCAGCGTTTAGTCCACTCACCGCTTTTTACCTGCTGATACAGTTCAGCCGTAGCGGCATCCAGCGCAATTGAGATGCGGTCTGCCCCCCTGGCAAACAGTTCTTTGGCCTGCGCTATATTCTCGATGTCAGTGGAGATACAGACAGGCACACTGCTTTCCTGTGTTAAGGCTGCCAACGCAGTAATACTTGTCTGCCAGCTCTGGCCGCCATTGACAATCTGGAGGCAAGCCCGCTGAAGTTGACCGGCCTGAAAAGCTGTGTCAACTGCTTGTGCAGCCTCCTGTCCCGGGAATTCTGGCCAGGTGACCCGCGATAACCTATCGGCCCGGGCTAAACTATCCCGAGACTGAGCGCAAAACTGGCAACTGTTCTGGCATTTTTCCCCCAACATAATGTAGGCAGTAGTTGGGAGTACATCTGTCTTGAGCTGTTTCTTCCCTACTACGCAGGCCGTACCTGCTGACAGTCTCCACAGGCTCATAGTACGCAGCACTCCTCTCCCCGCAATATGGTAAGTCCTAGCTTTTCAGCCAATCTCACGGCCACGGGGGCCGGATTGACAATCACATCAAACCCAATTCGAACCGCCCATTTATCAAGTTCCTCCCGATAGCGTCCTCCTGGCCGCATGCAGCCAAGATGGAGCGGGATCTGGGGAAAAGTCAGTCTGGCCTGACTTAATAGCCTGGCAGTTTCCAGAATATTGGGCGGCTGCCTGTCAGCAAACCGTGTGCCCCGTGTCGGTATAAATACAATAAAGGTCAGCGTCTCCGCACCAAGCTCGTGCAGCAGTTCCAACGCCTGATATTCGGCGCTGATTTCACCACCTCTGAGACCAATGCAGATATGCGGCATTACCTTAACTTTTTTCCTAAGTGCTTGGTAGCAGGCTACATAGTCGGCAACGGTGCGACTATTACCAAATACCTCCTGGATCGTGGTGTTATCGGCGACAAAATCAAAGGACACACAATCTGCCACAATTGCCAGTTGTTCAATAACATCAGCACTTACCAGGCCGACATGCATGTTAAACCGCTTGTTCTGTTTAAGTTCAGTCAACCGATCAATATGCTCTGCAATCGGCACTTGCCCGTCAGCCTGACAACCACCGCTCACCAGCCAGCTGGCGCTGTTGTCATCACCAGCACTAGCTATATCAGCAAGCGGTTTCATATGGTTTAGGTAATGTCCGCCGCAATGAGCGCAATTAAGTTCACATTTTGTGCCTGTCACGCTTACCGGCTTGGTCTGCTCAGGATAGGCAAACCGGATGGTATCAGGCAGCGGCAGCCGGTCTACCTTTGCCATTTTACCACAGGCTTACGGGCAGCAGCCGTTTCATCAAGACGGCCCACTACGGTAGTGTGCGGTGCCTTGGTAATCAGCGAAGCGTCTTCTTCAGCTTCCCTGGCAATGCGGCGCATTACCGCAATAAAGCCGTCAATCGTTTCCTTACTTTCGGTCTCAGTGGGTTCAATCATCATGGCCTCCTCGACAATAAGCGGAAAGTAAATAGTTGGCGGATGATAGCCATAATCCAAAAGCCGTTTAGCAATATCAAGGGTATGGATGCCGTACGCCTTCTGATGTTTGGAAGTAATAATACATTCATGCATGCAAAACCGCTCAAAGGGTGCATAATAATCTTCTTTGAGTTGGCTTAGGCAATAGTTGGCGTTAAGTACGGCATCTTGGCTGGAGGCCGTAAGGCCGTCAGGTCCCATCACCCGAATATAGGCGTAAGCTCTGACAATAACTCCGAAATTGCCATAGAAAGATTGCACCTTACCAATCGACTGTGGCCGGTCTGCTGCTAAGCTGAATTTGCCAGACTTTTGCACAATATGGGGACTCGGCAAATAGGGAATCAGGGCTTTTTTTACACCAACCGGTCCTGAACCGGGGCCGCCGCCGCCGTGGGGCGTGCTGAAGGTTTTGTGTAAATTAAAATGTACGACATCAAAGCCCATGTCACCAGGACGGGTCAGGCCCATTATGGCATTGGCGTTGGCACCGTCGTAATATAAGAGACCACCGGCATCATGGACGATTTGAGCAATCTCTGTAATGTTTTTCTCAAACAAGCCCAAGGTACTGGGATTTGTCAGCATGAACGCGGCAGTATCGCTACCGACAGCAGCTTTTAACGCGGTAAGGTCAACTGCGCCGTCAGGATGCGATTTTACCTCGACAATATCTAAGCCGCAGACAGCAGCGGTAGCCGGATTGGTGCCATGAGCTGAGTCAGGCACAATTACTTTGGTACGGTTTTGCCCCCGGTGGCGGTGATAGGCTCTAATCAGTTTAATCCCTGTTAGTTCTCCATGAGCACCAGCCGCAGGCTGCATAGTTATAGCATCCATACCGGCAAGCTCTGCCAAATACTGTTCCATATTGTAGAGCAATTGCAGTGCACCCTGCACAGTTTCACTGTCCTGCAAGGGATGAATTAGAGCAAAACCTGGCAGGCGGCAGGCATCTTCATTAATTTTGGGGTTATATTTCATGGTACAGGAGCCTAACGGATAAAAACCGGAATCAACGCCAAAATTACGTTCAGATAAGCTGTTGTAATGGCGCATCAAATCAAGCTGACTGACCTCTGGCAGTGCTGCCTTTTCTTGTCTTATTAACTGCGCCGGAATAAGCAGCTGAATATCGTCCTGCGGCACATCACAAGCTGGCAAGTCAATTGCCGTGCGCCCTGGTTTGCTTAGTTCAAAAATCAGCGCTTTACTGTTTCTTCCCCTCATGCCATTGCCCCCAATCTGGCGCAAAGCCGGTCAATTTCCTCGCGTGAGCGTTTTTCAGTCACAGCAATGAGCATACAACCGGCATGCTCAGGATAATAGTTGCCTAAATCCAGGCCGCCAATGATTTTGTCCTGCAGGAGTTGTTTGTTAATCTCGTCAACAGGCTTGTTCAGACGTACAACAAATTCTTTAAAGAAGGGCGCTTTGAAGACGGCTTGGCAGCCTGGGACAGCAGTCAGCTGGTTGCAGGCATAATGCGCTTTCTGGAGAGATAAAACCGCTACCTGTTTGAAGCCTTCTTTGCCGACCGTGTTCAAATACACGGCTGCCGCTAGAGCGCACAGTGCTTCATTGGAGCAAATGTTTGACGTCGCTTTCCCCCTGCGGATATGTTGTTCACGAGCCTGCAATGTCAGAACAAACCCCCGTTTGCCTTCCTTGTCGGTTGTCTGCCCGACAATGCGGCCGGGCATCTTGCGCATAAGTTTTTCTGTAGTAGCAAAAAAACCCAGGTATGGGCCGCCAAAGGACATGGGAATTCCCAGACTCTGGCCTTCGCCAACCACAATATCAGCCCCGAGCTTGCCGGGAGCTTCTAAAATGCCAAGAGAAATGGGGTCAACCGCAGCGATTATGAGCGCGCCCTGCGCATGGGTCATAGCAATAATTGCCTTACACTCCTCCACACAGCCAAAGAAGTTAGGTGTCTGCAAGAGGACTGCCGCCACCTTCTTGCTTACTTTGGCCTGTAGTTCCTGAAGGTCGATTTGACCGTCCAGATAGCCAAGCTCACTGATGGTATAACCCCGATCAATCGCATAGGTGTTCAGGATATCACGATAATGGGGATGGATTGTCTTCGCCACCAAGAGCTCGGTACGCCCGGTAGCTCCGGCCGCCATCATCGCTGCCTCAGCCAGACCTGTGCCCCCGTCGTACATAGAGGCATTGGCTACTGCCATACCGGTTATTTCACAAATTAGGCTTTGATATTCCCACAAAGCTTGCAAATACCCTTGCGCTATCTCTGGCTGATACTGGGTATAGGCTGTATAAAATTCTGAACGTCTAAGCACATGGTCCACAACACTGGGTATGTAGTGGTCATAAGCACCGGCACCAAGAAAGCAAGTATACTCAGCAATATTCGCATTCCTAGCGGCCATAGTCGCCAAGTGGGCTGCCAATTCAGGTTCAGACATAGCCTGCGGCAAATTCAGCGGGCGATTCAGCCGCAAATCAGCAGGAATATCGGCAAATAGATCCTGAACCTCATTCACGCCAACAGCCGCCAGCATCGCCTTGCGGTCTTCCGGAGTGTGAGGCAAATAGCTCCACGGCATGTTAATGCCCTCCCTCAGCCACCAACTGTTCATAGGCTTCGCTATCTAACAGATTAGCAAGTTCGGCACTGTCAGTGATTTCAATTTTAGCAATCCAACCTTCACCGTATGGGTCTTGGTTAACAAGCTCCGGTGCGTCGGCTAAACTTTCATTGCCAGCGATTATCTTGCCTGAAATAGGAGTATAAACATCTGATACGGCCTTTACTGATTCTACAACTGAGAGCCCAGCCCCAACGGCCAGTTCGGCCCCGTCTTCTGGCAATTCTACAAAGACCACATCACCAAGCTGCGACTGGGCATAGTCGGTAATACCAATGGTAGCTGTGTCCCCCTCTACTTTCACCCATTCATGATCCTGGGAATATTTAAGTTCTTTAGGAATGTTCATTATTATTTCCCCCTTCTAACATAAAATGGTTTAGAAATAACTTCGGCAGCAACCTGTTTTCCGCGTATTTCTATCGTAAACTGCTGACCGATAGCAGCATATTCGGCCTCTACCAAAGCAAGACCAATATTTTTATCCAATGTTGGCGCATATGAGCCAGTAGTTACTGTACCAATGCGGCGATCTTCATAGACAACCGGGTACTCTGCTCTGGGGATGCCCCGCCCAGTTACTACAAATCCGGCAACTTTCCGTTTAACCCCACTTTGTTTTTGCTGTGCCAATGTTGGCTGTCCGTTAAACTCACCTTTATCTAAGGAGACAAACTTGCCAATACCTGCTTCCAGCGGCGTAATCGTGGCCGATAATTCATGCCCATATAGCGGCAAGCCTGCTTCAAACCGCAGTGTATCCCGGCAGCCAAGTCCAGTAGGCATTAGGCCATCACGCTTACCAGCCTCCATTATAGCCTCCCATAGATAAGCAGCATCTTCCGGACGACAATAAATCTCAAATCCATCTTCGCCAGTATAGCCGGTTCGCGAAAGCATGACTATCTTACCAGCCACCGTAGTCACAGGGATAAACCTGTAATATTTCAGGTTTGTCAATGGTGTATCTGTCAGCTTGCTTAAAATAGTTTCAGCCAGTGGCCCCTGTAACGCCAATTCAGCAGTTTCCATCAATAGGTTGGTTAGCTCCACCTCAAACCCGGCGTTATTGTCTTGCATCCATTGCCAATCTTTATCGATGTTCGCCGCATTAACAACTAGAAAATACTCATCCTGGCTGCGTTTGTAAATCAGCAGGTCATCAACCGTACCACCGTCCAGATAGCACATGGGTGTATACTGCACTTGCTTATCAGCCATTTTGGCAACATCATTCGTCACCAGTTTCTGCAAAAAGGCCAGTGCCCCCGGTCCCTTAACAAGTACCTCCCCCATGTGGGACACGTCAAATAATCCGGCTCTTTCTCGCACCGCTTTATGTTCTTCCAGAATTCCTGCATATTGCACGGGGAGCAACCAGCCGCCGAACTCAACCATCTTACCGCCATATTTGACATGCGTCTCATAAAGCGGCGTCAGCTTTGCAGTCATACAAATCATCTCCTTTTTAACTATGTACCCAGAATTTACTTGGAATACTTTCCATCTGGACAAACTAAAAACAGAGGCAAAGGGAACGATTCCCTTTGCCTCTGTCCATTGTACCTGAGAGATTTGCCCTATAGGGCTCCCCATCGGTGACACCCGTATAAGCGGATGTGCTCTCCAGAGTATAGTCCAGCTATAGTCCTTTTGCCTGAGAGTTTAACAAAGTTCTTACTCCTTCGGCGCCGCAGTCAAGCGGTCTCTCCTATAACCATCATCCCGAAATTATTTGATTGTTTACTCAATTGTAACAAAGGACAAGAATTGCTGTCAATCTATTTTATTTGATTACATCAACACCCATATATGGGCGCAGCAGTTCAGGTATAATGACCGAGCCGTCTTCCTGTTGATAGTTCTCCAAAATAGCAGCCACTGTCCGGCCAATTGCTACACCGGAGCCATTTAGGGTATGAACAAATTCCGGTTTACCTTTGGGCTCACGGCGGAACTTGATTTCAGCGCGCCGGGCCTGGAAATCTTCAAAGTTAGAACAGGACGAGATTTCGCGATAAGCGTTGAAGCTGGGCAACCAAACCTCAAGGTCATAGGTCTTGGCTGAAGAAAAGCCCATATCACCCGTACTTAGCAGCATGGTACGGTATGGCAGACCTAACAGCTGCAAAACCTTTTCGGCATTAAGGGTCAGCTTTTCTAGCTCGTTATAAGACTCTTCCGGCAGACTGAATTTAACCATTTCTACCTTATTAAACTGGTGCTGACGGATAAGGCCGCGAGTATCGCGACCAGCCGCCCCGGCCTCAGCCCGAAAACAGGCGCTATAGGCGGTATAACAGAGCGGTAGATCCTTGGCATCCAAAATTTCCTGGCGATGCAGGTTAGTAATAGGCACCTCAGCTGTCGGGATAAGATAATAGTTCAGACCTTCCAGTTTGAACATGTCTTCAGCAAACTTGGGTAATTGGCCTGTACCGATCATACTGGCCTCGTTGACAATAAAGGGTGGGAAAAATTCGGTATAGCCGTGCTCTTTGGTATGAAGGTCCAGCATGAAGTTAATAAGTGAACGTTCTAACCGGGAACCCAAGCCCCGATAAAAGGTAAATCTCGCCCCTGTTACCTTGCCGCCCCGCTCAAAATCAAGAATCCCCAGCCCTTCTCCGATCTCCCAGTGGGCTTTCGGCTCAAAAGCAAACTCCTTCGGCGTACCCCAGCGGCGCATTTCCTGATTGTTCTGTTCATCTTTGCCTACAGGTACAGAGGCATGTGGCACATTTGGTATGCTCATGATAATGTCGGCAAGCCCAGTTTCGACTTCCTTTACCTTGGCATCAATTGCACTAATACTGTCGCCTACTTCCCGCATTTCGGCAATCATATCATCGGCATTTTCTCGTGCTTTCTTTTTTTGGCTAATTTCCTGGGAAACGGTATTCCGCTTGTTTTTGAGCGTTTCAACCTCAGCTAATAGCTCCCGCCGTTCTTTTTCGAGCTTGATAAACTCTGTCAAACTCATAGCCGATCCCCTGTTTTTTAATGCTTGTTCCACAATTTCAGGGTTACTCCGCACAAATTTAATATCCAACATGTGTTTCTTCCTCCTTAATATGATAAGACTTGGCTTGTGCCAAGTCCTTTAGACGACCGAATTGCTATGCCATCCATGGCGCAATCGGCACTAGCGCCATCCGGGCGCGTCGCCGGCAGAAGCCTTAGTCGTTCTATCCAGGGAAAGTTAACCTTTCCATCTGGACATAAAAAACTCCCGTCCCTTATAATAGGGACGGGAGTTTAGCTCCCGCGTTGCCACCCTGCTTGACTACCAACAGTCCACTTGACACGCATAACGGACGTGGACCGTGCGGCTCATCACCGCATGCTCAGAGGGTGGATAGCATAATGCTGTTACTGGCTCGCACCTGCCGCCAGTTCTCTGAAAACTCTCCATCATGCACTGCCCTGTCATTGCATCTAACGATATCAAGATACAATTATTATGTATTATAAAATTATACATTATTCAGCACAGAATGTAAAGTACTGGCAACCCCGCATCAAACACGACTACCTAAGTCATCACACCCTTGACCTGACCAAATAAAGTTTTTCCTTTACCGATCTTTTATTATCTTTTTCACAAAAGGATTTTCCTGTAAGTTACGCGAACTAAACCATATTTGGATTAAAAAAACTTATAGGCGCAAGCGGGTGGTGTGTTGACTTGCCTTTGCCAGTACACACCCTGCTGCAAAAATCCTAACACATTGTATATAGCGAGGTAAAACCATGCTTGATATTACACATGAACAGTTTGAACCAAAAAATGACTCACCTGTCATTCAATCAAGGAGGGCATAGTACATGTTCTCTTCTATTTCGGATCTTGAAAGTGCTATATTATCTTGCGATCAATGTAAATTGTGTCAAGAAAATAATCATGGGCCAACATCATATAATGGTTCTGCCTGTAGCCCATTAGCTATTATTGGCGAAGGACCCGGTGGCGTCGAGGATGAATATGGTGTGCCTTTAGTAGGACCATCTGGTCAATTATTAGATAAGGCCTTATGGAGCGTAGGTGTAACAAGAGATAAAGCTTACACTTCAAATGTTATAAAATGTAGACCTAATAAAAATCGCACGCCAACCATAGATGAAGGACAATTTTGCGCTAGTATATGGTTAGATAAAGAACTAGCATTGATACAGCCAAAAGTTATTATTGCTTTAGGCAGTGTAGCTCTAAAATATCTACTTGCGCCCACTGCTCGCATTACCAAAGACCGGGGGCACTGGTTTACCACAAAACATAACATCCCGGCGATTGCCACTTACCATCCGGCTTACCTCCTACGACTAACAGGAAAAGATCTGGTTAAAGCTAAATGGGAGGTATATTATGACATGAAAGCAGCCGTAGAAAAATGCCAAGAACTAGCTCCTGGTAATGACTTGAAATCTGAAACCATTCCAAACTTACTAGAACTATATTATGAACGTAAAATTAGTAGATTATGCAAAAGTACCACGTAAAACCAATAGATAGCACAAAAAGCCCCCGGCACGCCAGGGGCTTAACTATTTCTCATTATGGTTGTTTCTCTTTGTTTAGTCAGAATTAAATCGTGATATCTCCCAAGTATCATTAAAGCCGTAATCGAGATGGGGTTTAACCCCACCTCAAGCTAAGTCAACTTTATCAATATACGTTATCGCACTCAGCACAGCGACAAGCCCTTCGCCAGTGGCCTTGGCAATTTGCCAGGGTTTGCCTGTGCAATCACCGGCAGCAAATACCCCGGGGATGTTAGTTGACATATCCCGGTTGACCTTGATGACTTCACCCTCTAATTCTAAGCCTGGCAACAGATTTTCAACAGGATCGGACTGACGCATAATAAAGACCCCATGCACCTTAATTTCTTCCTTATCTGTCATTAGCTTCTCCACTTGTCCGTCACCAACAATGGCCTTCGGCTTGGCTGTAAGTACCTTAATCGGTGCCCGCATCTTAGCAAAGTCACCTTTATACTGCGGCAGGAAATAAACATCACGGCAGAGCTCACTTAAAAATACCGTTTCGTTCTCACCTTCCTCAGTATAGGAAATAACAGCAACATCCTTCCCTTCGAACATACGGCCATCACAGGTAGCGCAGTAACTGACTCCCCTGCCCAATAGCTCCCGCTCGCCCGCGAATAAGAGGGTACTTACCACACCGGTAGCAAATATAATGGCCTTGGCTTCATAGGTAGTCTGCGGTGTGAGCAGTGTAAACATATTGTCACCGGGAAATACGTTCATTACCTTTTCTTTGACGAGCTTCGGCCCATGGGCCAGCGCATGTCCAGTAAAATGCTGCATCAGACCTTTGCCGCTAACCTCCGGCAGTCCCAAATAATTATCAACCTTATGCGCTTTTTGCAGTTTTTCACTAAAATCGAGATGCTCAAACACAGCAATGTTCTTATTGCGAATGCGTCCTGTCAATGCGGCAGACAGCCCTGCTGGACCACCACCGATAATGGCAATATCAAACTTGTTATCTTCGGCCATATATTTATATATTCCTCCTTGTATTACTACCCGAGGTCTTTGGCCACCTGTTTTATCCGCTCACGAATGGGCAGATTGTAAGGACAGCGCTCCTCGCATTCCCCGCATTCGATGCACGCCGAAGCTTTGACCTTAGCACCTTGGTACCGTGCTGGAATAGCCGTCTTTAATCCATATCTTGTATATTGTAAGTGAAAAATAAACATCTGTGGAATATCAATTCCGGCAGCACAAGGCATACAGTAGCCACAGCGGCGGCAGAAATTAGAGCCGAGTTCCGCGGCTAAGGCAGTCAGTTTAGCCGTTTCCTCAGGATTAAGTTGTCTAAAATTTTGGGCCGCAGCCAAATTCTCAGTAACATGCTCTACCCGATCCATCCCCGGAATAGCAACTACCCCTTCCTGTTGCAATACAAAGCGTAATGCTAAGTCTACATGGTCAATAAGGCCGCCCCCCAGTGGTTTCATCACAATCATACCGACGTCAAGCGACCTCGCCAGCGGAAACAAGTCAGTCATAGCCCGCTGTTCCACACAATTGAAGGGTACCTGCACAGTACTGAATTCGCCAGTTTTAACCGCCCTTATCAGCATATCCACATTATGGCCAGTTATGCCGATATAGCGAATTTTCCCCGCAGCTTTAGCTTCTTTTAAGGCGGCGAGTGCCCCGTCTGGCGCCATAACAGCTTCCCATTCCTGTTCAGTCTTGACATTATGCAGTTGATAGATATCAATATACTCGGTTTTCATTGTAGCCAGACTAGTAGCAATATCCTCAGTCATAGCCGCTTTGGTTCTGGCCATACTTTTCGTAGCCAGAAAATATTCACTGCGTCGGCCGGCTATGTACTTGCCAATTTTTGCTTCACTGTCCGTATAGGCTCTGGCTGTGTCAAAGAAGTTTATCCCTGCATCCAAAGCAGCAATAAGCACTTCACCAGCTTCTTCCATTGTACAGCGTTGCATAGGCAGTGCACCAAAGCTAATTGGTGTTACCAAAAAGCCAGTTCGGCCTAAACGTCTTTTTTCCATCGAATAATCCCTCCTATTGCAATTGCGTTCCATCGGCTTCTTGCTCTAAAGCCTGCAGCCGTTCCTTAGCATGAGCTGTTTCCGGTGACTCTGGATTGGCCCGCATGATAAGTTCTTTATAAGCAATAATAGCTTCAGCGGTACGCTGTTGCAATTCACAACATAGTGCCTTATTATGGTGAGCCAATACATTGTCTGGATTAAGCTCTACCGCACGGGTAAAATCAGCAATGGCCGCATCGAAATTCTTTTGGGCGGCATAGGCAATGCCCCGGAAAAAGTATGGTCTGTCATCACTAGGATCAGCCTCAATAACGCGGGTAAAATCAGCAACAGCCTCGCTGGTTCTTTCTTGGCCCATATAGATAGAGGCTCTATTGGCAATAGCTTGCATATTTTCTGGTTCCAACTCAATTATTTTATTATAATCAGCCAATGCCTCCTCAATGAGACCGATCTCATAGTAAGCCTGTCCCCGCTTAATCAATACAGTGGGTTCTTCCGGGAAGCGCTCAATTACCTTATTATAGTCGGCAATCGCTGTTGAATACAAATTGCGGGCGGCAGAGGCGTCACCCCGATTTACGTAAGATGCCATATCTGCCGGCTCTAGCTCAAGAGCTTTGCTAAAATCATCAATAGCATGCTCAAACATACTGTTATTAAGATACAGCACACCACGGTTTGCGTAATTCATCCAATCCTTAGGATCATAAAACATCGCCTGCGAATAATCCATTACGGCATTTTTGATATCCTCAAGCATGGCATATGCACTGCCACGGTAAGAATAATAAACTGCTTTGCGGGAATTAAGTTCAATTGCCTTGCTGTAATCGGCAATCGCCTGCTCAAAGTTATTAGCGACAGCTGCCACTACGCCGCGCCAAAAATAGGCTTCACTATTCTCAGGCTCTACAGCCAGTTGCTTGCTGCACGCTGCCATCATGTCCGCCGTTTTACCAGCATCGTAAAGCGCCTGCATGTCTTTACTAAATTGACTTTCCTCGACAACCGGGCCACAACCGGAGCAACCGCAGTCACAGGACGAGCCGCAGTCAGCTTCATTACAACCATTATCTTGATTCATATTAAACAACTCCTTTACTGAGTTAATTTGAATTCTACTTTGTAATTGTTATTAACTACTATACTATGTTCGCGTCTTTTAGTATAATCCCTGCTATTATTTCCAAATTTATCCCGAAAAACAACATATCTACAACATGTTAAATATTTTTACAGTGGGGTGGTGTTTTGGCAACAGCAGACGTCAAACATCAGTGGTAAAGTTTAAATAAATAGCTAAAAAGCGAAATTGTCACCAACAGTGGCAATTTCGCCTTTTGTAACTACTATAACCCTTTTTGCTCAATACCGCTATACAAAAAACCCAGATGGTTCGTCGAATTCATGAGCACTAATCGCCATTTTCCATCCTGGTATTCAAATACATTAATGCAGGTATTATCCTGCTTGATCTGCCAGAAATGAGATAAATCAATATCTAACATGTCACATAATACGGCTTTGTTGACCGCGTCATGAGCTACCACCAGTACCGTCTGTCCCTGGTGCTTATCAGCCATTTCGCGAAATGCAATCATAGCCCGGTCACGAACAGTTGCAATGTCTTCGCCACCTGTCCCTGGCATGGTAACGCCCACTACGGTGGTTTTCCACTGTGCGAGCAGCTCCGGATATGTTTTGCCCACCTCGTCACTCAGGAGACCTTCCCATTCGCCATGATTAATCTCCAACAAACGGCTGTCGGTATTTACCGGCAATCCGTGAGCCGCCACACACATCATAGCAGTATCAACAGCCCGGCTGAGCGGACTGGCATAACAGACATCGATTGGAACATCCTTGAGAGCTTTAGCGGCCAGTTGGCCTTGCTCACGCCCGAAGGGAGTAAGCGGTGTATCAATCTGCCCTTGGTAGCGTCCTTCTTTATTCCAGGTTGTTTCCCCATGACGAACTAATATAAATCGAGTTGTTGCCATATTTTCCTCCTCTATATTCTATGTACAACGTGTTAAAGCTTTATGCATGCGGGTGGCGTGTTAGCAAAAGCGGAAGTCAAACGCTAGTGGTGGAGCGTTGTCAATACACCACCGGCATGCACCTGCCATTCTTAATGCGCAAGTTAGGAATTTTCCTTTTGGAAGGCAAGCATATAGTCGCGCAGCGCCTGGCAGGAATCGTAGGGTACGGCATTATAAATAGAAGCCCGGCAGCCGCCAACCAAGCGGTGACCATTAAGGCCTACAAAGCCAGCCTGCTTAGCTTGCTCCAAAAACTTTTTCTCCAGGTTCTCGTCAGCCAGACGGAAAGTGACATTCATTAATGAACGGGCACTTAGCTGAGCATGCCCCTTATAGAAGCCATTGCTGGCATCAATAGTATCATAGATTAGGGCTGCTTTTTCCTGGTTGCGCTTGTAGATACCAAGCAAACCACCCTCCGCTTTCATCCATTCCAGCACTAATTTCATCATATAAATGCCAAAGGTAGGCGGCGTGTTATATAAAGAATTGTTTTTGGCAAAGGTAGCATATTGGAGCATTGTTGGTCCATTTTTCTTAGCCTGTTCTAAAAAATCACGACGGATAATAACAACCGTTACACCCGAAGGCCCGATGTTTTTCTGAGCCCCAGCATAAATAAGCGCAAATTTGCTCACATCAATAGGACAAGACAAAATATCGCTGGACATATCGGCAATCAATGGCACTGCTTCTGTATTGGGAAAAGCATGCCACTCAGTACCGTAAATAGTGTTATTGGAGGTAACATGCAGATAAGCCGTATCAGCATCATAGTTAATCTCCTTGAGAGCCGGTATCTGGCAATAGTTCCCTTCTTTAGCGGTAGCGGCCACAAATACCTCGCCGAGTTTTTCGGCCTCAGCATAGGCTTTCTCTGACCAGACACCTGTCATCACATAGCCTGCTTTTTTGTTAGCAGGCAAAAAGTTCATCGGGACCATAGAAAATTGGAGACTAGCGCCACCCTGCAGGAATAAGACCTCATAACCTTCCGGTATTGACAGCAATTCTTTTAAGAGTTCAATGGCCCGGTTATGAACAATTTCATAAGCGTTGCCACGATGACTGTGTTCCATGATAGACATGCCGGTGTCATTAAAGTCAAGCAGTTCTGCTTGGGCCTTTTTAAGAACTGCCAGCGGCAACGCTGCCGGTCCGGCATTAAAATTATGGGCTCGTTTAACACTGTTATTCACAAAATCACCTCATATAATTAAAGTAAAAATCCCGCCCCAATAGTAAGGTATTGGGGCGGGATAAAATCCCACGGTGCCACCCAGTTTTAAGCTGTCCACAACGGAAAAAACAACGTTAAATATATATAAAAAAACCCCCATCCTCTACAAGGACGAGAGCATTCTCCCGCGTTGCCACCCATGTTGCTTTTCAGCCAACTTTTGCCGCTATACCGGGCGGACCCGTCAGATTCATCATCAGCCACTCCCAGGCGGAATTCATTGCTACTCACACTGGCTCGCACCAACCACCAGTTCTCTGAAGCTCATAGCAATCAACTTCCTGTTCATCGTGCAGAAGCTATTTAACTTGTTTTCGATTATACAATATGCGTTACCAGCAGTCAAGTGTATTTTGTATAAAAACCAACAAAACCATTCTTAGCTTTTTGAGCTAAATACCGGACACAAGCGTTAAGCTTATTCATATTCCTGCTGGCAATCTCATCGTGGCTGCGGCTTTAGCCGCTCACTCTGCGGCCAGTTAATTCAATAAAAACATCTTCCAGGTTAGTGTATCGCAGCGTAGCATTAACCGCCAATGTGCCGGCAAACGCGGCGGCCTCCGCTCGACTGGCAAAGAACCGATATTGCGTGCCTTCGCTTTCGCTCCACTCAACAACGTAACTGCCTAGCCGCTCACATAACGCCCCTGGACTGTTAAGCGCAATCAGCTGCCCTTTTTCCATAATGGCTACCCGCTTACAAAGATTTTCGGCTTCTTCAATATAGTGGGTAGTCAATAACACTGTCAATCCATCCGCATTTAACCGACGAATCAAATCCCATAGCCGCCGCCTAACCTGCGGATCCAATCCAACGGTCGGCTCATCTAAAAAAAGCACCTTGGGCTGATGCAATAGTGCCCGCGCAATCATCAGCCGCCGCTTCATGCCGCCGGAAAAAGTATTCACCATGTCATTGCCCCGCTCTTTCAGTTCAACATAATCCAGTAGTTCTTCGACCCGTTGCTCCCGCTCGGCTCGCGGCATGTGATGCAACCGACCATGTAAGTTAAGATTTTCCCGGGCTGTTAAATCTACGTCAAGATTAAAATGCTGCGGCACAACGCCGATAACCGCTTTAACGGCCAGTTCCTCTTGTGGCAGGCGATACCCATGAATAGTAGCAGTGCCCGCAGTCGGACGAGTAAGCATGGTCAATATCCGTATCGTAGTAGTCTTCCCCGCCCCATTGGGGCCAAGTAACCCAAATGTTTCGCCTTGCTCAATCGTCAGATTTAAATTGTTTACAGCTGTCCGTTCCCCGTATTTTTTCACTAAACCTTCTATACAAATCATAATAACCTCACCAACTATGTAATGTGTCTTTTTAAAATTAAGTATAGCATATATCAAAGTTTCAGTCTCCATTAAAAAAGGCTTCCACATTAGAAAGCCCTTTCACGTAAATCTCTAATATAGCGGGTAGCACGGACGTGGGTAACACCCCTGACGAGGATAACAAAATTCGCGCGGATAACAGTACTCACGTGGAAAACAGTGCCGGCGAGGATGGCAATATCGCCGGGGATAGCAGCCGAACCCTATTCCTAACCCCAAACCAACAATAAAAGGCAGCAGTTGTCTATTTCCTCTGGCATTATCTTCATCTTCCCAATCCTCTTCGTCATCATCCCAATCTTCAATCTCAGGTTCTTCCCAATAAGGGCGTTTTTTATTCGCCACGCAAGCCCCTCCTCTCACTCTTCTTTGCTACATAATATGCAAACATTCTTCATACTGCTACTAACAAGAAAATCCTGCAACACCTTATGCAAGATATTGCAGGATTACATTATCGGTAATAGCCAATTATCGTTGAATCAAATTCCGTTTTCACTGCAGAAAGATTCCAGCTTTAACCGAATGTCTTGGGCAGTATTCATTTGCAGGACATCTTCCAGCAAACTTCTGCATTTTCCCAATTCCATCTGATTAATTGTATGTTTTACTTTCCTAATCGCGGTCGCCGACATACTAAATTCATCCAATCCCAATGCCAATAGCAGTGGAACGGCCTTAGGATCTCCAGCCATACCGCCGCACATCCCGACGAATTTTCCTTCAGCGTGAGCAGCATTAACAACATTTTGGAGAAGACTGATGATGGCTGGATTAAAATGGTCGTATAAGTAGTCAATTTTCTCATTCATCCGATCAACCGCCAACGTATATTGAACAAGATCATTCGTACCGATACTAAAGAAATCAACCTCTTTGGCAAATTGCTTTGCCAGAATAGCCACGGAAGGTACTTCCACCATGATACCCACTTCGATTTCCTCATCAAAAGAGCTGCTTTCCGTTCTAAGCTGTTCTTTGACTTCTTCCACTATGCCTTTGGCAATTCTCCATTCCTCAAGGCAAGATATCATCGGAAACATTATTTTTACCTTTCCATAGGCACTAGCTCGTAAAATCGCCCGTAATTGCGTTACAAACAGCGGCTTCTGATCAAGACAAAGTCGTATAGCTCTATACCCCAAAAACGGATTCATTTCTTTAGGGATCTTCAAATAAGAAAGTTCTTTGTCACCACCAATGTCTAACGTGCGAATGATTACCGGCTTATTCCCCATAACCTGGACAATATCCCGGTACACTGTAAATTGCCTTTCTTCGTCCGGTAAACTGGCTTCTGACATATATACAAGTTCAGTTCTTAGCAAACCTATGCCTTCGGCTCCTTGCTCCACGGCATATAGAGCATCTGCTGCCGTACCAATATTCGCCCCAACCTCAACTTGATATCCGTCCTTGGTAATAGCTTTTTGGGATGCATAAGCCTCTAAAGCACTTTCGTCTTTAGCTTCTTTAGCCATTCTCTCTAAATAGATACGAATCGTTTCTTCCTCAGGATTAACAATACAAACACCACCCGTGCCATCAACGATAACGGTTTCACCAGCTTGAATTTGCTCAAGTCCTGCACTAATTCCAATAACAGCAGGAATACCCAAAGTTTTGGAAAAGATGGCGGTGTGTGACGTTTTTCCGCCCTTTTGCGTAACAAAAGCCTGTATATATTTTTTATTTAGCTGCACGGTATCGGTAGGCGCTAGATCATCCGCAATCAGAATAACTTCCTCGCGAATCTCTCCCAAATTTATACCCTTTACTCCAGTCAACGCTGCCAACAAACGGTTACCGACGTCTCTTACATCAGCAGCCCGTTCCCGCATATATTCATTCGGCATTTTTTCAAATATTGACATTACTTTTTTTACAACTTGATCAACTGCTTTTTCGGCTGAAAATAGTTTTTTACTAATTAGCTTTTCCATTTCAGGGCAAAATGTTGGATCTAGCAAAAAACTTTTCTGCGCCTGAATAACACCTGCCTTTTCAGCACCAACTGTCTGCTGTGCTTGCTCAATAAGTTGTTCAATTTCTTGTATGCATTTTTCTTTCGCCTCTGTAAGCCGTTCTATTTCTTGGGCAACGCCAGCTTCTGATATATCATTAAATTGCTGATTATGAACACTATGAGTATAGCGAATTACTTTCCCAATCCGAATTCCTTCCGAAACCCCTATACCAGACAATCTGATTTCAGCCATGGCTTTTCACCTTTCAAAAGTTATTCTTCGCCAAATTTATTGTTGACCAAGTCCAGGAGCGCTTTTACTGCTATCTCCTCATCATCCCCGCTGGCCTCAATTACAATTTTAGACCCATATTCAAAGCCCATGGTCATTAATCCTAAAATACTTTTACCGTCAGCTTCCATTCCTTCTTCATTTCTAACCATAATATTGGCCTTAAATTCATTTGCCTTTTCCATAAACAACTGCGCCGGGCGAATATGAAAACCGGTCTTATTTTGCAATACTCCTTCCACAACGATCATACTGCACCTCCTAAATAGATTGCAGAACTGCATAAAGTTCTGCCGATGAACTAACCGCCAATAGCTTTTTCCGAAAATCCTCATGGATTAATTTCCTGGATAAAGCAATTAAAATTTTCATATGCTCGTTCCCGGTATCTTTGTCAGGTACACCGATAAGAAATATAATTTGCACCGGCTTTCCATCCAAAGAATTCCACTCAACCGGGTTAGCCAGTCTAGCGAATGCCAAACCGGCAGAAGCTACACCGCTGGATTTGCCGTGAGGAATTGCCACACCAAAGCCGATACCTGTTGACCCTTTTTGTTCCCGCTCATTCACCGCAGCCAAATAGACCGCCTTATCGTTCACGAATCCAGCCTTTTCCATGCCATCAATCATTACCTGCAAACATTCGTCCCGGCTCGATGCATTTAATTCCAGAAAAACAGTTTCTTCTTTAATAATATTTAATATTTCCACAGCATTGCACCTCCTGTTATTTTAAAAACACTTCTTACGTCGTTCTATTTATTCACCTTTATACGGACGTTTTATTCTTCTTTACTATACTGATTAATAATGCTGTCACTACGGTTCCAGCAAGAATAGAAAGTACATACATGGCCAAATTACCCACCGCATTGGGAATCAGGAGTACAAAAATTCCGCCGTGCGGCGCTCTTAACGTAGCCCCCAATGCCATCGACAACGCACCGGCAACTGCAGAGCCAGCCATAATGGAAGGAATAATACGGAAAGGATCGGCTGCCGCAAACGGAATAGCCCCTTCGGTAATAAAGGAAATACCCAGCACTCCCGCCGCCTTGCCAGCTTCTCTCTCTTCAACGGAAAATTTCTTTGGTGCAAGAACAGTAGCCAGCCACAAACCAAGGGGAGGAGTCATCCCTGCAGCCATAACAGCGGCAATAGGTCCATACAGACCACTTCCAAGCAGCCCGACCGCAAATGTGTACGCAGCTTTATTTACCGGCCCACCCATATCAAAGGCCATCATTGCCCCCAAAAGCAAGCCCAGCAAACTTGCATTCCCTGTGCCAAGATTGGTAAGCCAACCGCTAAGTCCGTCCATAACGGCTTTCATTGGACTACCAATCACATAAATCATCAGCAACCCAACAATCGCACTACCAAAGAAGGGAATAATCAATATTGGTACCAGGCCGGCAAAGTTTTTGGGCAAATTAATGTTCTCTTTCATCCATTTTGCAACATAACCTGCCAGGAATCCGGCAATAATCCCTCCCAGAAAACCTGCTCCAACCTTAGTTGCCAGCATCCCGCCAATAAGCCCTGGAGCAAGACCAGGCTTTTCCGCAATCGAAAATGCAATAAAACCTGCAAGTATCGGAACCATCAGAGCAAACGCCGCACCGCCGCCGATATCCATCAGTGCCGCCGCCAACGTTCCCTGTTGTTTAAAAGCTTCAATGCCAAATATGAACGAAACCGCAATCAGTAAACCACCAGCAACAACGAGCGGCAACATATACGACACACCTGTCATCAGATGTTTGTACGGTCCTGTCATTTGCGTTTTTTTTGTTTCTTTGCTTTGTGCCTCCTGGTCAACAAAATTCTGGTTAGAAGGCTTCCTGGCTAACGCTTGGTCAATCACACTCTTGGGATCTTTAATTGCTTCCCCAATGGCAACCTTTACAACCGGCTTACCGGCAAAACGAGATTCTTCTACATCTGTAGCCGCGGCAACAATAATAGCATGAGCTGCGGAAATGTCCTCTGACGTTAATTCATTTTCAATTCCCACTGCACCACGGGTTTCAACCTTGATCTCAACGTCTTTTTCCTTGGCCGCCTGCAGCAGAGCCTCAGCAGCCATATAGGTATGAGCTATACCTGTCGGACAAGCTGTAACCGCTAGAATCTTTTTCACACCAAACCCTCCCCTTCATTTTAGAAATTGTTGACGTTACATTCTTTCGACTTGCACTTTATTCAAAAATTGTTGGACTTCTACCAATGAACATACTTGTGTGCCCGGTTTGGAAGCCGTTATCGTCCCTGCGGCAGTAACCCACTGCGCTGTTTCCGCCAAAGAGTGCTGATTTAACAGCGAATAGGCCAGCACTGCAACCATGGAATCCCCTGCCCCTACTGTACTTTGGGGTACTATAGAGCCAGTCCTTACTCGATAGGTTTCCTCCCTGTCCATGATAATGGCGCCTTGCGCACCCATGGAAACAATGATAAGCTCAATACCCTTTTCCATAATCTTTCGGGCTGCACGAATAATGTCCTGATCATCTGCCATTTCGCGACCTGCTAATTTTCCCAACTCGTGAATATTAGGCTTAATTGCAAAAGGTGCTGCCTGTATCCCTGCGAAAAGAGCCTCATCATCCGCATCCAGGATGGTTTTCACATTTTTACTCTTAGCGATTGCCGTCAATTCGCGATAAATACCATACTCGACGTGAGGCGGCAAACTCCCACTCAAAACTAGATAAGAAGCATCCTCCAGAAGTTTTGAAAGCTGATTCTTAAAAGTATTTATTTCTTTTTCTCTTACCGCAAAACCAGCCTCATTGATTTCAGTTGTAATATTGGAACTGGCATCAACCACTTTCAAATTTGTTCGCGTTTCACCGGATATTGTCAAAAAGTTGGCAGTGATTCTTTCTAAAGCCAAATATTGCAGCAGGGTTTGCCCTTGAGCACCAGCGATCAATCCTGCGGCAGTAACAGGTATACCAAATTGATGTAATACTCTGGCGACATTAATTCCCTTGCCCCCCGGGTCCATTCGTACACTTTGTACGCGATTCAATCCGCCAATCTGGAGCTTATCAACAATTACTGTTTTATCAATTGCAGGATTTAAGGTTACTGTAACTACATATGGTTTCAAACTAATCGCCTCCTATGGGGTTACTATGCAAACCCGAACTCCTAATTTTCCCATTTCATCAACTACAGCCTGTGTTACTTTATCATCAACTATACAGGTATCAATTCTTGATACCTCCGCAAATTTAGCAAAAGCTACCTTCCCGATCTTTGTATAATCTGCTAATAAAATAACTTGTTTGGCAATATCAATCATCTTAGTTTTTGTAGCTGCTTCCACAATATTCGGAGTTGTCAGCCCCTTGTGCAGATCCAGTCCGTTTGTTGCTATGAAAGCCTTATCTACCCGCAGCATACTAAGGGAATGCTCCGTAATCGGACCGACCATCGCCAACGTATTTTGCCGCAACGTTCCGCCAGTAATAATAACCTCTATCCCCTCCATTCCCTGTAGCTCCTGAGCTAAAATAATTGAGTTAGTTACAACCTTTAAGTTAGCAAACCTTTTCAGCTCTTTAGCTAAATAGGCAGTTGTAGTTCCTGAATCAATTACTAAAGTATCTCCATCCTGAATAAACTCTGCGGCCTTTCTGGCAATACTCTCTTTTTCTTTTTGGAACTGATCTTCTTTTTCTATAAAAGTTGGTTCAAAATTGACAGTCTCTAGACACACAGCACCACCATGGGTTCTTTTTAACAGTTTAGCATCCTCTAATTCCTGCAAATCCCTGCGAACTGTTGATTCTGATACTTGGAATATTTTGCTAAGCTGTTGTACAGAAGCCCTTGAATGATCCTGTAGATATTCAACAATCTTCAACTTGCGTTCTTCCTCATATAACATTTTTAAATCCCCACTTTTTGCACGATGATCTTCTGTGCTCATTTATGATCGTTTGTTCCTGTATTTGATTATATTCTGATTATTCTTAACTGTCAATATCTTATCTATAAAAATCTTCAGCCAAAATATAGTAATACTATCGTCCACGATACCTTATTTCTTAAGGCTTCATGACTTCTAAAAACTTATACTCTCTGTTATATTAAAATAGGCTTGGTTTTGGGCTATGGGGTTAGGTTTGTTAAACCACAAAGGACACAAAGAGCGCAAAGGGTTACGACGGGTAGATTGTTTAATAAAGGACCTTTGCGTACTTTGCGGTAATAATAGCCTCTGCATTTTTATACTCTCTGTTATATTAAAAAAGACAGTGGATGTGCAACAATCTGAACTGCACCATCTACTGTCTTTTCTTATCTTTTAGCTGCCCCTAAACTTCTCAACCGTACATTATTTTCAGCCGTGAGTATACTGGCAGTGCATCACTGGCAGTTATAAAATACCTTTTTGGGCCAGTACAGCCTGTGCCTCAGACCTCCAGGCCGTTAAATGCCACCCAAAAACTCCTGCGCCAAGCAACACCAGCACACCACCAATGACAAAGGTAGTCGAAGTCCCAAGCAGGCCTGCCATATGACCGGCAAGTAAACTGCCAATTGGCGCAATACCACCAAAAGACAATACGTATAGACTCATTACCCGCCCACGCTTATCCTCATCAACCAGCGTTTGCACAATCGTATTGGTTGAGGCCAACTGGGCTATCATTCCAAAACCCATAATAAGGAGAATACCCAACGATATCCATAATGTTGTTGATAGCGAAAATCCGATTAATCCCACCGCTAATACAATCGAAGTTACTGTGATGACTTTTTCAATACCTGCTATACTTTTGCGGGAAGCTAAAAAAATGGTACCCATAAGCGCACCCAGGCCGAAGGCCGCCATTAACCAGCCTAGTGTCTCTGAGCCACCGTGGAGTACTTGTCCGGCAAATAGCGGCATCAGCGGCAGAACAGGAAAACCCACTAAACTTACCAGCACCAGTAGTAAAAGCACCATCCGAATAGGCAGCAACTTATAGGTATAAACAAAGCCTTCCTTCAAGCCTTCCAGAATATTTTCCGAATCAGATGCCGGCGTCTGCGGCCTTGTCAGCTTTATTGCCAGTAGTGCCCCGATGATGGCAATATAACTCAGCCCATTAAACAAATAGCATAACCCCTCGCCAAATATGGCAATCGCCAGTCCTGCCACTGAAGGTCCAATAATCCGCGCACCATTAAACATCGCAGAATTTAATGCAATAGCGTTAGGCAAATCTGCCTTGTCTTCAACAATCTGAGCAACAAACGCCTGCCGGGCCGGCATATCAAATGAATTAATCATCCCTAACATCATGTTAAGCACAACAATATGCCATACCGCAATTGTACCGCTAAATACCAGTGCCGCCAGCACCAGTGCCTGCACCATGCTTAATACCTGCGTCCAGAGTATCACCCGATATCTGTTCCAACGGTCTAAAAATACCCCTGCAAGCGGAATGAGAACAACTCCGACAATTTGTCCTGAAAAATCAACATTACCCAATACCTCTGGTGACTGTGTCAAACGATATACCAACCAAACAGTTGCCGTCCGCTGCATCCAGGTGCCAATAAGCGACATACCTTGGCCAAAATAAAATAATCGATAATTGCGATGTCGTAGCGCCCGAAAGGTTTCTTTCATAGCTTATCCCCTACTATTCTCCAACTAATGACGAGCGTGCGTCTTCCGGTACTCCGAAGGTGTTACCTGACAAGTTTTTTTGAATATATTAGTAAAATATGCTAAGTCGGCGTACCCCAGACGTTCAGCAATTTCCGAAATTCTCAGTGTCGTGGCTGTCAGCAGGCGTTTTGCCTCTTTAAGCCTAATCTTCGTCACATAGTCAATAAAATTAGTGCCAATTTGCTGCTTAAATAACTGACTCAAGTAACTCGGATTCATATGCACATGCTTGGCTGCTTCGGCAAGTGTTACCTGGCCCGGCGGCAGTGACTCAATAAATTTTAGTACTTGTTCTACCGGCGACAGCTGTGCTAGTGGTATGCTGGGCTCGTCTGCTTTCGGTGGGTTGAGAGCCTTTTGCTGGTGATTTAGCCACTTTGTGAGACAGGCTGTCAATTGCTCTACCTCGACTGGTTTCAAAAGATAATCAAAGGCCCCTGCCCGTAGTGCCTGCTGAATGTAGCAAAAATCCTCATTCACGGTGATAAAAATGACAGCTTGTTCATTCCCAGCCTGCCTGAGCTGCTCTAAAAATATCAATCCAGTCATAACCGGCATGGTAATGTCGACAAGCACCAAATCGGCTTGCTGTTCGTTTAGCCAGTCCAGGGCTTCTAGCCCGTTGCTGCATTCACCAACCACTTTTACGGGGAGACCAGTCTGTTCCACCGTCCATTTAAGCGCCGACCGTACCCATTTTTCATCATCCACAATAAGAATATTGTTCATGTTGGTCACCACCCTCGTCCTTGTGTATGAGTGGCAGCTTAACCAGCACAGTTGTACCTTGGCCGGGAATACTGTCCACCGTCACCCCATAGTTGGAACCAAAAAGATTAATAATGCGGCGATGAACATTAACAATGCCGATATGAGTCCCGCCATCATTGATTTCTTTACTACTAAGTTTCTGTTTAATCTGGTCCAATACACACTCCGCCATACCTACCCCAGTGTCGGCAACCTTGATAATTAGGTTACCCGCCTCCTGATAAGCAGCTATCATAATACGGGTTGGTTCAGGACCAGCGCCTACACTATGAACAAAACAATTCTCCACCAACGGTTGAAGGGAAAATTTAACAATCATCGCATTCAACGCCCACTGAGGGATATCAAAACAGTATTTGACGTTTTTGTCAAAACGATACTGCTGAATTTTTAGGTAAACTGTACAGAAATTGACTTCTTCTTGCAAAGTTACTGTCGGTGAAACTGTCTTCAGATTGTAGCGCAGCAAGGTGCCAAGTGAAGCTGACATAGCCGCAATATCACCCATATTTTGTTCTAATGCCATCCCGCGGATGGTTTCCAGTGAATTGCAAAGAAAATGGGGGTTGATCTGGGACTGCAGAACTTTAAGCTCCATCTCTTTTTGGCCTAATGTCATTTCTGTCTCCCGTAATTTAGAAAAATAAACCTCCTCCATTAGGGCGGACAGCTTTTCTACCATCTGGTTAAATCCATTGGTGAGTTGACCAATTTCATCACTTGATTCTACCGGCACGCGACGGGAAAAATCGCCCACCTGCACACTTTTCATGAATCGCTGCAGACGACGAATGGGGCGGATGAGGGTGCTGGCAAAACTAACTCCCAGCACATAGGCAATGAACAATGTAATCACTACCGTCCAGAAGATAGTAGAACCGATGTGGGTTGTCCCCTTAAATAGTTCCTCCCGGGGAATGGCAGTAACAAACCGCCAACCTAATGCAGAAGAGTGATTTAAAATAACTACTTGATCCTGTTCAGATATAAAAGAGTTGTCCTGCAACGAAAGAATGCTCTCCAAATTAAGAATATCTGACCGCCGCCCAATACGGGAACTATCCGAATGGTATACATAATGGCCTTCGGCATCTAAGATATAAAAAGAGCTTTTACCGAAAGCATTTACCTTATCGGCAATATCCTGGATATGGCGAAAGTTTACATCAATAATCAGCATGCCGATCGGCTCCAGCGTCTGCGGGCTATAAATCCTTCTGGCAATAGTAATAACCGGCTCTTGCTTGTCACCCAGTTTACTCATCCTGCTGACAAGCATGGAATTGCCATTCCCCGGGACGGACGCATACCAGTATTCTTTCGCTAGCTCGCTGGCAGGATATGGCCCCCGGTAACCCAAGCTATCAATAACCTCAAACCCGTCGATCACAACTGCCACACTAGAAATGTCGGAACGAGAGTAGGCGGTATTTTCCAGCAGTGCACGTACGGCTTCCCTTGATTTTGGCGACGTAGTACCAGTCACTTCGCCTGCTTTTAAAAAGTTGATCATATCGTGATCGTTAAGTATCTTGAGAGAATTTATCTCCACATCGCGCAAGTAGTATTCAATTTGTGTTTTTACCTGTTCATTAATTTGCCAACTATAAATTCTGGCCTCGCTCTCGACAATGGTGGAAGAACGATAATACGAGATCACACCAACAACAATCATGGGAATAATAACTATTACAGCCGAAAACGTAAACAGCTTGGCTGTCAGTAGTTGGTCTTTCAGCCAAATGGTTTCACTAATAAATTTTAGTAGTGATTTTATCATAATTAATAATTATTCGCGATGAAATTCTTTTATCCTGCCGAAAACGCTAAAGTGGGAGATGCCTTATGGCATCTCCCACTGATAGACTACTATTATTTACGCGCTTGATCAATAGCGTCCAATTGTTCTTTATAGTCGGCGACATATTTGTCAATAACAGGTTTAACAGCGGCTTGCCAAGGTTTAACATCGGATACCTCGGTGACAACTACGCCATTGGCTTTAAGTTTATCCATGGACTCTTTTTCAAATTTTCCCCACAGCTCACGTTGGGTTGCCACTGAATCAATGGCAGCTTGTTTAATGATTTTACGGTCTTCCTCAGACAGTTTATCCCAAGTTACTTTGCTGATTAAGAGTACTTCCGGTACACGTTGATGACCGTCAAGAATGAAGTTTTTAACAGCTTGATAATGGTTGGCAGTGAAGTAGCTCGGGGAGTTGTTTTCAGCGCCGTCAATTACACCGGTCTGCAGACCGCTGTATACTTCGCCGTAAGGCATTGGCGTGGCACTGGCTCCCAGTGCGCTAATCAGGTCCATGTTAATTTTGCTCTGCTGAACACGAATTTTCATGCCTTTCAGGTCTTCAACTTTAGTCACAGGATTTTTGGTGTAGAAGTTACGGGCTCCCCCGTCGTAGTAAGCCAAACCTTTCATTTTGGATTTTTCCAGACCGTCAAGAATTTTGTTTCCGGCTTCGCCATTCAGGAATTTCCACATATGGTCATTATTATCAAAGATATAGGGCAGTGAGAATACGCCAAAGGCTTTGTTGAATTCAGCCAGTGGTGAAGCGCTTACACGAGTAAACTCGATGGCACCAAGCTGTATTTGCTCAATAACAGCTTTTTCTTCACCCAGTTGCGAAGATGGAAATACTTCAATTTTAATACGGCCTTGGGTACGTTCATTAACCAGTTCGGCAAACTTTTTGTCACCCATGGTAGTCGGATAATCGGCAGGATGAGTTTCTGCCAGGCGGAAGGTATACTTGGCGCCTTCAGCCGCTTTCTTGTCCCCGGCTTTAGAGCCGCCACAGCCAGCCATAAGCGAACCGGCCAGCATTAAGGACAGGGCACCAGCAATGAGTTTTTTGGTGTTCATTATTAATATCCCCCTTAAATAATGTTGGGATGAATCCCCGAATACAAATACTATCTACTATTTAAACATGGTAGGCAACCACATAACCGTCTGCGGAACATAAGTAATCAGGAGCAATACAACAATCATGGCATAGAAGAACGGCATCATAGCCTTAGTACCTTGCGTGAGCGATACGCCGCCAATCGCGCAACCAACAAATAGTACCGTACCAACCGGCGGTGTTAATAGTCCCATACCGGCGTTGAAAATCAGAATCAGACCAAAGTGAACCGGATCAATACCAATGGCAGTACATACCGGCAGCAAGATCGGTGTCATAATGAGAATCATCGGTGCCATATCCATCGGTCCGCCCAGTAGGAGCAATAGAATATTGATAAGCATCATAATGACAATCGGGCTGTCTGAAACACTCAAAAAGAAGTCGGTAACAAGTACAGGTATTTTAAGGTAGGCAAGTATCCAGCCAAAGGCAGCAGAAGCTGCAATGAGAAAGTATACCATAAGAACAATACGGAAAGTTCGCTTCAGCACCGGAATTATGGCAGACAGCGGTGCTTCACGGTAGAAACCAAAGGCCAAAATGAACGCGTACGTTGCAGCCATAGCGCCTGATTCTGTGGCAGTAAACAAACCGGAAAGAATGCCGCCAAGGATGACGAAAGCCGGTGATAAGGATAAAATTCCATGAAGCAAAATTCCAGGAACTTTTTCTTTGGGAACAGGATCACCTTTTTGATAGCCGCGTTTGCGGGCCATAATATAGGCCACTGTCATAAGTGTGAACAGCAGAATGAATCCAGGAGCAATACCAGCCAGGAACAAACTCTTAATCGAGATGCCGCCGGCAACAATAGAGTATAACACCAGATTATGGCTTGGCGGGACAACTACGCCCTGGATTGCCGAAGAAATGGTTAGACCCACTGAGTAGTCGGCATCATAGCCCTTTTTCTTCATCATCGGAATCATAACCGAACCTATGGAAGAAGCATCTGCTACAGCCGAACCGGAAATGTTGCCGAAGAACATACAGGCTACGCAGTTAACTAGCGCCAGGCCACCACGAATACGACCGACAAGCAGATAGGCCAGGTTGACCATTCTCATCGCCAAACCGCCCTCACCCATGATTTGTCCGGTAAGAATAAAGAAGGGAATAGCTAAAAGGGAAAAACTGCTGATACCCTGAATCATTTGCTGACCTAGAACAGCAAGTGGTACATCCATATAAATCATGGTAGCCATGGTGGAGAAGGCCAGTACTAAGGCTACCGGGAATCGTAAGACCATAAAGCCGATAAATGCAGAACATAAGAGAGTAGCTGCAACTAATTGCTCGTCCACTATTCCTCACCTCCAAACGCGCTGCCACCCATTTCAACTTCATTGCCTTTATGACGTTTGGTGTCAAAACCAGCTACCTGCAAGGCAGAGTAAGCACAGGTCATAGCACCGGTCACCGGCATAACCACATATAGAACACTATTTGGCAGTTTGGTTGCTGCTAGGGTTGATTCGTGCATCATTACGGTAAAATCCCAGCCATAATAAATCATATACACACCAAATCCAAAAATAGACAAACCAATGATCTTATCAAGGACAAGGTTTACTTTGTCAGGCAAAAATTCGGTAAAGGAGTCAACCCCCATATGCAAATCTTCCCTAAAACCAATTGCCATACCCATAAAGGCAAACCAAACCAAGAGCAGGAGCGTTATCTCTTCTGACCAGAAGAATACAAAATTGAAGAGCTTACGGGTCATAACCTGTGTGATAACAATAAGAATCATACTTGTAAGGCCGATAAGCGCGATACTTTCAAAGAGAGTATCTATAGCTAGAGCAATTTTTTTGAGCGTCTCCACATCATACCTCCTAAAATAATAAATAGTACTGCAAATGCTTCTATGTCCATTTTACAGTTCTTTCAAAATATTTAGTATATTAGTTTTTTTAGATTCTTTTGTGTTTTTTTTGGATAGTTATCCGCCTTATAAAGTTACACCATTCTTGAATATTGCTATTTCCCTGAAGCCCATATGCTCAGCTTTGGTTGCCTGACCAGCAGCAACTGCAATAATATACTGCAAAAATTCGTCTGTCAGTTGCTCCATGGGCGTACCTGTCAGCAATCTCCCGGCATCAAAATCCATCCAATTGGTTTTGCGGCTAAACAGTTCACTGTTGGTAGCCACTTTAATAGTGGGTATAACAGTTCCCAGCGGCGTCCCCCGCCCAGTCGTAAACAAGATGATTTGACAGCCTGCCGCTGCCAGCGCCGTAGCGGCTACCATGTCATTTCCCGGTGAGCTTAAGAGAGTCAGCCCCTTTTTACTGACTCGCTCGGCGTAGCCAATCACATCAGTTACCTGGCCGGTACCACCCTTTTGAGTACAACCCAGCGACTTTTCTTCCAGGGTACTAATACCGCCAGCTTTGTTGCCTGGCGAAGGGTTTTCGTAAATCGGCTGCTTATAGCTGACGAAATACTCTTTAAAGTTATTAATCAGGTTTACCGTTTTGTCAAAAACTGCACGGTTAGCAGCTCTATTCATTAAAATTGTCTCTGCGCCAAACATTTCCGGCACTTCAGTCAGTACTGTACTACCACCACAAGATAACAGCCGATCGGAAAGGGCGCCGACAAGCGGATTAGCCGTAATGCCGGAAAACCCATCAGAACCGCCGCATTTGAGGCCAATTACCAATTCTGATACCGGACAATCCTCACGTTTGCAGGCTGAGGCATAGTGAGCAAGCTCCTCAACCAGCTCTACACCAGCACAAACTTCATCCTCAACCTCTTGCGCTACCAAAAATTTCACTCGCGCCGGATCATAATCACCCAATACCTTCTTAAACTCTGCAATATGGTTATTCTCACAGCCTAACCCCACCACCAGCACGGCTCCAGCATTGGGGTGACATACCAAATCAGCCAGCATCCGCTGGGTAGTGCTATGATCGTCTCCCAATTGTGAACAACCATAGGGATGGGTAATGGCAAAAATACCATCAACATTAGGCAAATCTTTGCACACTGCTGCTGCCTGTTCGGCAATCAACCTGATATTTTGATTAACACAACTCACTGTCGGAATAACCCAGACCTCATTGCGTATCCCTACTCGTCCGTCGGCGCGACGGTAGCCCTGAAAGACAGGACATTCGCATGAAACCGAAACGCTGTCATTAACCGACTCTGGCTGATACTGGTACTCTAAAATATCACCTAAATTAGTCTTTATGTTATGGGTATGCACCCATTGCCCGGCCTTAATATCAACGGTGGCATGTCCAATGGGAAAACCATATTTGATGATATGCTCGCCAGCGCGAATATCGGTCAACGCTACTTTGTGCCCGCGCTGTGCTTCAGAACCCTGATCAGCCTCCAGCACAACAGCAACATTATCTTTTTCATGAATCCTTACCTGCGACAAGTCCGTCCCCCCTTTACTATACCAAATCCCGTACAGCAGCCTGCATACCATTAACAACAATGCTATACAGATAACTGCCAATTTTATCAGTAAGACCAGCGACCTGATTGAGGTCTTGTCCCCAGATACCTGTATTGGCAAGTACTTTACGGGCAACTACGTTGGCTGCGGCCTGGGAACCGTCAAAGCCACTCCATATCTGAGCAAAAAACTCTAACACCACACTGTCATCTTTCATCACAAATTCGCCTTGCTCCCGGCGGGCTTGCATCCCGGTTCCGTCAACCTTACCGTCTTTATATACGGTAATCAAAGCCGCCAGCGAAAAGCTGAGTTTCTCTGGTAACTTACCGTGTATAGCCTGATATTCCAAAATAGATGGTAAAACCCGGGCTTTAAACTTAGAAGAAGAATTCAAGAGAATGCTCAAAAGATAGTGTTTGATGAAGGGATTGCGGAACCTGTCCATTACGTTTCCGGCAAAATCAGTAAGCATCTCTTTATCCAAGCTAATGGATGGGATAATTTCATCAAAAATAATCTGCTGCACATATTTACCCATGATCTCATGGTCCATCATCTCACCAACGGTATCAAGCCCATACAGAAAAGCCGCTGGTACAGAGGAAGTATGAGCACCATTTAAAATTCGCACCTTGCGGGTCCGGTAGGGCGTCATATCCTTAGTCCAGATAACATTAAGACCGGCCTTCGCAAATGGCAAGCGCTCTGCTAACTGCTCAGGGCCTTCAATAACCCAGAGATGGAACAATTCGCCTGTATCTAAGATGGCATCCTGATACCCCAGTTTTTCCTCCAGCGCCTTGACTTCGTCGCGGGGATAGCCGGTAACAACCCGATCCACCAAGGTATTTAAAAAATAGTTATGCTGTTCAATCCACTGCGTAAATGCACCAGGCAGTTGCCACAGCTCTGCCAAATGTAAAACTATTTTTCTTAAATTGTCACCGTTGCGGTCAATAAGTTCACAGGGCAGCAGAACCATACCCTTAGTGGCATCACCATGAAAATGGTTAAAACGGTGATAGAGATACGCCGTTATCTTACCTGGAAATGATACCGGCGGCTCATTATCTAATTTATCCTCAGGGTCAAAGGCAATACCGGCCTCGGTGGTATTGCTGATAACAAATTCCATCTCAGGATTCCTAGCACAGCGAAGGCACTCCTGCCACTCGCCATATGGGTTAAGACAGCGGCTAACTGAACTAATGACTTCCTGTTCTTCATGAGGCTGTCCATTTTTTAATCCGCGCAAAAATAGTGTGTACAAACCGTCCTGCTTATTTATTTGCTGACTCAGTCCCTCAGCAATAGGCTGCACCAGCACAGCGCGACCATTAAACAGCTGCTGCTTATTCATCTGATGCAGCATCCAATCAGCAAAAGCCCGCAGAAAATTTCCTTCACCAAACTGAATAACTCGCTCTGGCAACGCGGCCACAGAGTGGAGCTGACTGTTAAGTTTGTTCATTACTGTACCTCCATTTTTATATTTGTATGAATTTTAAATTATCTTATTTAATTTTATAATCTAGAGGCTCGTAATGGTACAACACTTTTTTTATAATATTTTGTGTTTTTTGTTGAACTTCATTCTTTTATTGCATATGCGTTAATGCTTTACAGGCGGGTGTTGGAAATGCACCACCCGCTTGCAAAGATACTTTCTTTAATAAAAAATACCCTAGTGTCCATTCACATTCACATTCGCAGTTTCGCCCTGATCGCCCTGACAATCTCGCGGGCAAACGGCCCCAGGTCATCATCAGCATAGGCTTTCAATATTCCGGCAGCCACTTGACGGATAGCGCTTTTTATTACATCCGCATTGGCATAAGACTGGCAGCGCAATGTTTCTTCAATAAGCACGGCAGCTGTCAAGGCCTTTTCGGCCGCCTGCGTATTTATATAGGTTACAATATCTGCATTGCCAATAATAATTTTGCCTACTGGCGCAAAAATCTCCTGCGCTAGCAATGCCAGTTCGGCAGGTTTTTCATTTACGATAATAACTGGCTCGGCACCTAATGCCATTTCACTGGCTTGAGCAACAAATTTAGCCCCAATACAGACAACTTGTTTTGCTGCCGCTGATTCCAGCACATGCTGGGCTACATTTGTAGCTACATTAATGATAGTTACTGGCTGGTGCAGCTGGTTAAAATCCTTAATCAAACTGATGACTTCCCTGTCAGGAACCGCCAGAATAATCGTTCCCAGTTCAGCTAGTTCTTCCAGACTGGCAGCAGGCGAAACTCCCAGTTCCTCCACTACCGCCTGTAGTCGGCTATCCTCACGATCAAAAATTTTCAGTTTCACATGGCCTGCTAGTTTCCCGGCCAATACTTTGCCCATTCGGCCAACACCAATTAATCCGACACGCCTCATTCTCTCCAGCCACCTCATCCATTGTAAGGTTACATTCCCTGTCTTATGCTCATACAATATAGTAAGTTTCTTGTAATATATGTTCCCAGACGCTAGGTGGTGCAAAGCCTGTTTTAGAATTTAACTTCTATTTAACAAAATGCTAACATACTCCCGCTCTTCCGCCCGTACAATTAAGTATATAGGCAGGCCACTTAACTATTTGCCGTTCTTTACTCAGTTATGTTTAGATAAGAAGGGGGATTGCTTTTTGATTAAGTACTATGTGTTAGACACCAATGTGTTGTTACACTCTCCCTATGCGATGACTGCTTTTAACGAACACACGGTAATCATTCCCGAGGTAGTGCTGGAAGAACTTGACCGGTTCAAATCTGAAACCAGCGAACGCGGCACCAATAGCCGCTTGGTCAGCCGAATGATTGACAATTTCCGAACCCAAGGCAATCTTTTGACCGGTGTCGGACTCAATGAACAAGGTGGACTAATGCGCATTGAAGCCAACCACCTGGATACCCTAATGCCGCCGTACTGGGAGAAAGGAAAGCATGACAACCGCATTTTGCAAGTATGTAAAGGTCTGGCTGAAGACAATCTGCACACCATTTTAGTCAGCCGTGACACGAACATGCGAGTAAAAGCCTCCATTTTAGGCATTCACGCCGAAGACTTCCGTAACGAAAAAGTAGCCAGTGTCGAAGAACAGTATACTGGCCGCGCCATAGTATATACTGCCTCAGAAATTATCGACAAATTCTATCAAGATGATGGTAATGTTCTGGACCCTGACAGACTCCAGTTTTTTGATGAAGCCAGCCATAGTATGGCCCCTATAGACCTTGTAACAAATCAATTTTTGTTAATTCGCTCTACAGACAACGACCGCCACACTGCCCTCGGGCGATTTGACGGTCAAAAAGTCGTGCAGTTACAATACCGGAGTCGCAATCCCTTTGGCGTTTCACCGCGCAATGTCGGGCAGGTATTCATGCAAGAATGCCTTATGCTGAGCGCGGAAGAAGCGCCACTTGTTATTATTAAAGGTCCGGCCGGCACAGCCAAAACCTTTTACTCGCTGGCTGTCGGGCTATACAACCATCTTGACTGCCGCCCCCGTGCCTACCATCACCTATTAATTTGCCGCCCCAATGTACCAATGGACGAAGACCTTGGCTTCCTCCCCGGCTCCGAACAGGATAAAATCGATCCGTATATGCGGGCCATTCGCGACAACTTATTTACTCTAATGTCCAGCCACAATCTGACTGAGCCCAAAGAAATCGAGCAAGCCGAAGACACCGTGCAAATGCTGTTTGATAAACGCATCGTGCAAACTGAAGCCCTGGCCTATCAGCGGGGACGCTCACTCCAAAAATATTGGATTATCCTTGATGAAATGCAAAACTCCACACCCCGTCAGGCCAAAGGAGTCATTACCCGCCCCGGCCTGGGCACCAAGATTATCCTCCTGGGCGACCCGGAACAAATCGACCACCCTTTCCTCGACAGCCGCACCAACGGTCTGGTCTATGCAGCAGAAAAAATGAAAGGCAGCAAACTCTGTTTCCAAGTAACCTTAAACCATGACGAATGCGAGCGCTCGCCGCTCGCCGCTGAAGCGTCGCTTAGACTGTAACTGCGAAACAGGCACCAAGCTCAATTGAGCCTGGTGCCTGTTTTTTTATCTACAGCTGAGTATTATATTTCTTGTCAAAAATAATAAGCCGCTAACGCGGCAGGACTTAAGTATTATTGATTAAATTGTCAAAAATGGACACATGGTTGATAAAAGCATCCTCCAGGAAGCACCCTTCACTATGTGGCAAACTCCTCACTGCTTTCTATCCATCATTGTTTGTGTAAGTAAATTAGTCAATGGTACTAAGAAAATATAAAAGGCATAGATGATAAACCCAGCATCAGCTGACAGAGTAACAGCCGGGACAGCACCGGCAATATTCCACGGGATGAGAGCAGATATCATGATTACTGTATTCTCCAGATCAAGCGCTAACCGGTAGTTACTTAAGTGATTTTTTTCATAGAGCTTATGAGTAATTTGATGGCTAAGCATTACCGCCAAAGTTTGGTTGCAGGCAAAACCGGCTGTGGCTATACTTGACAGTATCATCGCAAAATATACATTGGTTTTTGTGCTGAGTTTTTCAAAAAAACCTTCAATTTCACGCAATAAACCTGTGCCTTGAAAGATACCGGCATAAGCAGAAGAAATCAGCACAATCAGCGAAACACTAAGCATTGAGTATAGTCCGCCGCCCTGTATTATCTCGGCAAAGAAGCCGCTTTTATCCATGCTGTATCCTGTAATAATGTATTTCATTAACTGGAAAAATGGTATATTTTGGACGAAGAGCGCAATCAATATACCAAACAAAATGCTGATGCTCATCGATAGCTTTACATCAATCCGAAAAGCGGCCAGTAGCAGTATAATGACCGCCGGTGACAAAACAAGCAGGCTTATATTGAAAGAATTTACTATTTCATCAACAATCTGATTATTATAAAAAGCCAGTGGATTCCCATAAGACAAATAAATATATCCTACTATTGATAGTATAAACGGTATGATAGATGTCTTTGTCATGTTTGTTAAATTGATATACAGTTTGGTATTGGTTAAGGCAGCTACAAGATTGGCACTTGAGGACATGGGTGAGCATCTATCGCCAAAATAAGCACCGGCAATGATTGCACCAGCAGCCATATTTATGTCTACATTGCCGCTTTTCGCCAGTACGATAAGCACTACCCCGATTGTACCAACAGTGCCGAAGGATGTTCCCAGCAGGAACGACACTAGGCAGGATAATAAAAAAGCTGAGAGGATAAAGTACTTGGCACTCATAAATGCTATGCCATAATATACGATAAAAGAAATTGTTCCGCTAGCTCTCCAAACCGCAGTTATGATACCAATTAGTACAAAAATTTTAATTACAATTAGGGATTTTTTTGAGCCAGTACCCATCATTTTCAGTAAATCAATTACCGCATAACCTCTACGCAACGCCACCCATGTAAAGCAGCCAAGCCCGAAAAACAACGGGTACAATATCGACACTCCGTTATAAATGCAAACAAGCAAGGAAGTAAAGAACAAAGCAAATACTACTATCGTATCCAAAGAGCCATCCCTTTCAAGGTTTGTACGAAATTATATAATCTAAAACAGTCTAAAAATCGCCATACCCACTCCCACCAGCCCGCCAATAATGACCCCGTTAATCCGAATCCAGTCAAGATCTTCTCCGGCCTTATCTTCAATAAACTGGTTAAGATCCTCGTCCGAAAGCTTGTTTAACGCCAGGCTGGCTATTTTGCCAATAAGCGCATGCTCCTGATCGACAACCTTCAGGATCAACCATTTTAAATAAGCCTCAGCCTGGTTTTTCAGTGCCGCATTTTCTTTAAACTGCTGCCAATAGCTGGCAGCCTGAGCAGTTAGCCAGTCTACTACATAGTCCCGGTAGACTGTCGGCTGCGCACAGGCTGTCAACACTGCCTCAGCCAAAGCGCTCAGCGGTTCCGCAAGTTCAATACGGTTTAGTAACTCATCTTTCCAGTTATCAATCGCCCGCTTCCATTCCGGTGTTTTCAGCCTTACGACAACTTTTCCAAGCTCCTCCTGAAACCAAAGGCACACCGGATGTTGCTCATTCGTAAGCTCATCCACTGCTTTGATCAGCTCTTGATGCAGTGCGTCAGCGGCGTCTGTCAGATTAATTCCGTCTGTGATCTCTAGAAACCCAGTAAGCAATCCTGACAACCAATTCCTGTTAGCTGTCTTTTCTGTTATTTGTTCTAAATACTGATAAATAGCATCTCTGGTTTCAGGTTGACGTACCAGTACCGTGAGTTTATCCACGATGGCACCATAGATTTCCCGGTCTTTTCCCTGCTGCAGTGTCCAGGAGATACCCGCAGTTACATAAGGCACCAGCGACTGGCGTTTTAACAGAAGTTTAAACACTCGCTCCCCCAGTTTGGCGATAGCAGTCGGATCAATGGTTTCTGCCAATTCAGTGATTGCCTTTTCAATGCCTCCCTTGACTATTGGTCGCATAGCGGTGCTCTGGCTATAGGCAAATATTTTATCTAGTAGGTTGACCTGGTTAAGCCGTGCCTTTATGGCCTGCTTACTGAGAAAATCCTGTTCAACGGCCTTGGAGAGTGCACTGATAACCCGTTCCCGGTTACGAGGAATTAGCGCTGTATGATAGGGAAAACCAAGTGGTCGGCGAAATAGTGCTGTCACGGCAAACCAGTCGGCAACACCGCCTGCCAGACTAGCCTCTGTAATAGTCAACAAGCCAGTTATCATACTGCTGCCTGGATAATTATATTTTAGCGTCAAAGCCAGCGCAAATAAGCCTGCGGCAGCGGCCAATACAGCATTAGCCCGCCGTTTCACCGTTCTCATAATTTCACCCCTACCGCATAGCTAATTAAAAATAGCAGCATTCCAACCAGACCACCGACAACCGAGCCATTAATTCGTATCATCTGCAAATCATCAAGCACTTTGTCCTCAATATACACCACCAGCTCATCATTACTAAAGCTTTCTAGATAAGTATTGACAATTTGCCCGATCTGTCCATGATTTTGGCTGACCCAACGTGCCAGTAAAACAGCCAAATATCGATCAACCCAAGCCATTTTTTGTTCGTCAGCCGCAGCCTCGTCTGCCAACTTTGCCAGTTGTTTTACCACCCACGTCACCCAGCCCACAGTAAGTTCAGGCTGGGACGTTGGCAAATCAGCCACGTGTTCGGCCAACTTTACCAGTAAGGGGCGTAACACAGCCTCCGCCTTTGCCGCCAGTACTGAATCCTGCTGCAAGCCACTAGCAAATTCGGCTAACCAGGCCCGTAAACGCAAACGCAGCGGTAGTTCCCGCCCAGACTCCAATTCTTCCAGCAAGCTGACAAGCTTGTCCTGGATTAAGGCAGCTACGGTCATGGGGTCAAGATTTAGCAGGTTTTCTATTAGCCAACCTACCAGCTTACGCTGATTTTTCCTGGCCGCGTAGGCATTCAATGCCTGAGTGTAGATACTGGCAATCAACTCGGTTAGGTATGGCTCGCCTGCCATATGTTTTATTTCGGCAATGGCCAACTCAATCACTTTATCAGCAAAACCTTTGGCAAGAGACCATTCCAGGGCTTGTCCGGATAGCGGCGCCAGCCGTACTTTATCCTGATGCTCTTGTAGCAGTAACTCCAGCGCCGTGGATAGCTTGGTAGCATCCATCGCATAGACAGCTTCCCTGGCTACGCCACCTGCTAATGAGTAGAGTTGCTGCCTGGACTCAGTCTTATTGACATAGCTAAGCACCAGACGGGCTATCCCCGCATTTTCCAATGTTTCCTTAATATTCGCTGCTGTTACAATCTCTTCCTCAACCATCGTCACAATGGCCTTAAAGATGCGATCCCGGTTTTTGGGGATAATCGCTGTCCGGTAAGGAATGGATAATGGTTTACGAAACAGCGCAGTCACCGCATACCAGTCAGCTAAACCACCTACCATAGCGGCCCCAAAACCGCTGTGAATCAAGCCGCCCCAGAAGCTATACTGCAGCGGATAGCTCAAAGCGAAACCAGTTGCAGCCCCAATCAAAGTCAGCCCTGCTTTATAGGCATTATTAACATTCAACCTAACACCTCTTGTTCTTGGAAAATCTATACACTAATATACACTCTTAAATCGTTGTTACCACTGAATTATTGCCAGTTATTGAAAACGACCACGTAACCGTCTATTTTGTGAGCTTAGACGATCTGACATCCTGTCATTACCTGTTATCTGCCACTACCCTAGTATGCCAACTACATCGTCCTTTGCCAGTATCGCCTAGGATGAAGTACAATAAGGTTAATCTATTGTAAAGGAGTTGAGACAATGTCAATTATATACTGGCTATGGCATACAATTACCGGCTGCCCTGAAACCCATTTGTATCACACCATGTACGGCACCACCCACTGCCGCACCTGCGGACGAGTTACTTTTGTCTCAGACACGCTCCCAAAAATTACCCGACTCAAAATACCAAACCGCCGTTATCACCTTAGCTACCATTGAAATTACCCCGGATTACCGGGGTATTACATATAAGCCTAGACAATCAGCCGTTTGGTCATTAATCGTATAGCCAACGGCATTAGCACCATAGCTAATAGCGCAAGCACCCCGGCATGCACCAGCAGGCCGGGGTTCGTGTTTCCCAGTGCCAAAGCCCGGCATACCTCAACACTATGGAAGATGGGATTAAGCCAGGCCACTACCTGCGCCCAGCCAGGCATTGAATTAATCGGGAAAAAAACACCGGAAAATAGATAGGCTGGCGTCAAAAACAAAGTAATATAATAATTAAAGCTATCAATATTGGCGGTTAGGCCTGTATAACAAATAGCCAATAGCGAAAACGCCAGGCCGGGAATAACCAGAAACAAAGGAATGAGGAGTGCCCACCAGGACTGAGTCTGACCTAAAACACTAATAACCGTTAAAATGACCAGCCCAAAGACCATGCTCTTAAAGGTGGCATATAGAATGTCCCCGGCCACAATATCACGAACAGTAACCGGCCCAGCCAGCATAGCCTGAAATGTCTTTTGGTAATGCAGCCTGATAAAACTGCCATAGGTACACTCAAAGGACGCAGCAAACATTGACGAAGAGGCCACCATCCCAGGCGCAATATATTGAAGATACGTCATGCCCTCCATATCCTGCACAAAGGTTCCCAGACCATAGCCCATAGCGGTAAGATAGAGCAGTGGTTCAATAAAATTAAACATAATATTGGTAAACCAAATTTTACGGAATACCACCATATGGCGGGCAAGAATTCGTAAAGCTGCCATTATACCTCTTCCCCCATACCAGTAAGTTTCAAAAACACATCTTCCATATTGGAGGGTCGCAACAAACAAGCATGTTTGGGTAGTCCCCATCCGGCAAGGCTATCCCATAATTTTTCCCCATCGTCAGCATACAAAAATAAGCTGTCAAGCACCCGGATGACCTCGCCGCCCCAGGCTGATACCTTGTCAGCTAATCCCTCCGGTACCTGGGATAGTGGCAGATGCACTTCAATGGCATAAGGCCGGACATAGGTTGCTATTAGATACTGTGGGCTGCCTTCAGCCAGAATAGTGCCCTCATGCATGACCACCAAACTGTCACATAGCTGTACGGCCTCTTCCATATAGTGTGTCGTCAGCACCAATGTTACCCCTTCCGCTTTAAGGCTCCGTAGTTTTTGCCACACCAAATGCCTGGCTTGTGGATCAAGGCCAGTCGTGGGTTCGTCTAAGATAATAATATCCGGACGGTTCATTAGCGCTCTGGCAATAACCAAACGACGTTTTAGACCACCTGATAAGCTTTCAATATTGCTATTTTCCTTATCTTCCAACCCCATAAATACCAGTAAATCTTTGCCTCGTAACCGCGACTCAGCGCGGGTTAACCCATATATTAGGCCATACACTTCAAGATTCTCAATAACAGTCAAGGCTTCATCAAGGTTGTCTTCCTGGGATACAACCCCTAACCTGGCTTTAATTACTGGCGGCGTTAACCGGACGGACTCGCCGAATAGCCATAACCCACCCTCTTCCACTGTGGACATGCCATACATCATCCGCATGGTTGTTGTCTTGCCTGCACCATTATGTCCCAGAAAGCCAAAGCATTCTCCGGCCTTGATGCTAAAAGAAATGCCTTTGAGCGCCCGAAAGTCACCATAGGTCTTACCCAAGTTTTCCGCCCTGACAACAATTTCAGTCATAGTATCACCTTTTTTCGGGGTCTACACTGACCCCAATTCGCTAAGAAAAGACTTGGCTTGTGCCAAGTCCGTCAGGACGCCGGCAGAAGCCTTAGTCGTTCAATCCAGGGAAAGTTATACTTTCCATCAAAAAGAGTAGTGGTATTATAGTAATAATACCACTACTCTTTAAAAAATTCATCCTAATTTGTCTTAGTCCATGTTCACGTACTCATCCATGCTTCCGCCGGGAGCAATCATGGGTGTTACTAGGTCATCGGTAGCAATATTTGCTACAATAAGCCCTGGGCCTTGTCGCTGCCATGCAGCAGCAAAGGCCTCACTAAATTCGGCCAGACTATTGGTCACAGTTGCCGGAATGTTAAAGGCGCTGGCAAAGGCTTTAAAGTCCATTGCATGTGGCAACAACGAATTTGCATACCGTTTTCCATAAAAGCAATGCTGCAATTGTCTGACCATACCCAAACTGTAATTATTGATAACAACCGAGATAATTGGTTGCTTCTCAACCGCTACAGTATAGAGTTCACACCCTGTCATCTTGAGTCCGCCATCACCTACAATGTGAACGACCCGTTTATTAGGTATAGCTAGTTGTGCGCCAAGGGCGGCAGGCAAGCCAAACCCCATAGCCCCAAGACCGCCAGATGTCAAAAAACCACGCGGACTCTTGACTTCCAGGTACTGGGCAGCCCACATCTGGTGCTGACCTACATCGGTAACATAGATTACGTCTTGCCCATCGGTCTGTCGATTGAGCTCACTCATAACTAAAGGAGCTGTAAGCACATCCTCAGGAATAACGGTTTTACTCTCTGCCTGGGTCTGTCTAATAGTAGCCCACCAAGCCGACAAATCACCTGGTCTTACCGCCTGCAGCAGTTCTCCCAGAATCATATTCATCTCACCAACCAACGGTACAGCGGCATCTACATTTTTATGCACCTCTGCTGGGTCGATATCAATATGAATGATCGTCTTGCCGGCAGCATAGCTGGCGCGGTCACCAGTTACCCTGTCGTTGAATCGGCTGCCTGTTACAATCAGCACATCGGCATCATGAACAGCGTGATTAGCCGCTTTGAGGCCATGCAGACCTGTCATGCCCAAAAGATTGCCATGTCCACCAGGAAACGCACCAATACCCATTAAGGTAGTAACAACTGGCAGATTACAGCACTCGGCAAACTTGGTCAGCGCCTCACCCGCATTGGCACTGATACAGCCACCGCCAGCAATAATAACTGGCCGTTTGGCCGCACTGATAGCTGCAGCTGCCTTGACTATCCGGGCTGGGAGATCAGGCGACTGCCTGACAAGGGTTGAACGTGAATACATAGACTCAATATCGGTAAAATCATAGGTATTGCTTTGAAGATCGCGTGGTACATCGACAAGTACCGGCCCAGGCCTTCCTGAGCGGGCTATGTCAAAAGCCCGCCACATAATTTCAGGCAGCTTTTTTATATCTTTGACTAAGAAATTATGTTTAGTGATCGGCATAGTAATGCCGGTAATATCAATCTCCTGAAAAGCATCCCGACCAATTAGATTTGTCTGTACCTGTCCGGTAATCGCCACAACAGGTACAGAGTCCATAAATGCCGTGGCTAAACCGGTAACCAAATTAGTGGCACCCGGTCCTGATGTTGCAAGACATACCCCCACCTGACCGCTTGCTCTAGCATAGCCGTCAGCCGCATGAGCGGCTCCCTGCTCATGTACGGTCAGCACATGGTGTATCGTTGAATCATTAAGCGCATCAAACAGCGGCAAATTTGTTCCACCCGGATAACCGAATACTGTGTCTACACCCTCTTTAATAAGAGATGCAACAATAGCTTGTGCACCTGTCATGAGCATAGCGGTTCACCTCACTTCAACCGATTGATTACTTGTTGCCCCATTTCCTCGGTAGAAACCTTGGTAAGTCCTTGTTGATAAATATCTGGTGTGCGATAACCGTCAGCCAACACTTGGTCAACGGCAGCTTCAATCATAGCAGCAACCTGTTCACTGCCTAAGGAATACCTAAACATCATGGCAGCTGACAAAATGGTTCCTAGTGGATTGGCCAGGCCCAGCCCGGCAATATCCGGTGCCGAGCCATGGATTGGCTCATATAGTCCGGTGCCGTCACCCAGACTGGCTGATGGCAAAAGGCCAATTGAGCCTGACAGTACGGCGGCTTCATCACTCAAAATATCACCAAACAGATTGCCGGTGACAAGTACATCAAAGCTTCCCGGATTTAGTACCAACTGCATGGCACAGTTATCTACATACATATGGTTTATTTCCACTTGCGTAAAATCTGCTGCCACTTCGTTAGCCACCTTGCGCCAAAGACGGGAGGTAGCCAATACATTGGCTTTGTCCACTGATGTAACTTTACCTTTACGTCCAATAGCGCTCCGGCAGGCCAGACGTAAAATCCGCTCGATCTCCGGACGGCTATATCCTTCTCGATCCCAGGCCTGCTCAACCTCGTTAACTATGACTGCTTCCTGACGAGCCCCATAATAAATACCGCCATTAAGTTCCCGCACAATCAGAATATCCACTTCACTGACAATCTCCGGCTTTAACGGCGATTGAGCAGCCAGAGCTGGGAAAACCTTGATCGGTCGCAAATTAGCATATAACCCCAGGGATTTGCGCAAACCCAAAATAGCCTTTTCTGCTCTGAGTTCAGGTGCAACATTATCCCATTTAGGTCCGCCAACAGCGCCTAACAATACACCATCAGCCTTACGGCAGGCTTCAATTGTATCTTCAGGCAGCGGTACACCATAGGCATCAATGGCTGCCCCGCCAGCTTGCTTACTTTCATGAGTAAAACTAAAACCACATTTCTTTGCTGCCGACTGCGATACCCGCAGAGCTTCTGCTGTGATTTCGGCACCAATGCCATCACCAGGAATAACTACAATATGTTTACTACTCATTGTTACCTCCCTACCCAACACTGGGGAGAGAAATTGCCTCAGTGCGATGACGAGGCAATTTCATCTTTAATTATTTTTCTTTGCCAGCTGCTGCTGCGTATAAGTAACCAGACCACCAGCCTGCGCAATATCCTGGATAAAACCAGGCAGCGCCGGTATGGTGAACTTTTCGCCAGATGCCAGGTTTTCGGCCTGACCAGCCGCTAAATCTACAGCCAGCATATCCCCGTCCTTAATATTAATATCGCCTTCCCCCAGCTCAATAAGCGGTAACCCGATATTAATCGCATTACGGTAGAAGATACGGGCAAAGCTTTCAGCAACTACACAGGCAACACCTGCAGCCTTTAGCGCCCCTGGTGCATGTTCCCGTGATGAACCACAACCAAAGTTTTTACCTGCGACAATCATGTCACCCTCTTTGACCTTGCCCGCAAAAGTCGGGTCAATATCTTCCATAGCATGAAGGGCCAATTCTTTCATATCGGCAGTATTCAGGTACCGTGCCGGAATAATGACATCTGTATCCACATTATCGCCGTAGCGCCATACTTTTCCGGTAAACCTCATTATTCTACCTCCTCCGGACTGGCAATCCGACCTGCTACAGCACTTGCTGCCGCCACCGCCGGACTGGCTAGATATACCTCACTGTCCACATGCCCCATCCGTCCGCGGAAATTGCGGTTTGTTGTTGCCACTGCCCGCTCGCCTTTGGCCATTATGCCCATATGTCCGCCCAGACATGGGCCGCAGGTCGGTGTGCTGACAACAGCTCCGGCTTTCACAAAAATCTCCACATACCCTAATTTTACCGCTTCCAGATATACGTCCTGACTGCCAGGGATAATAATGGCCCTAACATCTTCATGCACCTGTTTACCGCCCAATATAGCAGCCGCCTGCGCTAAATCCTCAATTCGTCCATTCGTGCAGGAACCAATAATTACTTGGTTAATGGGGGTAGGAGCAATTTCGCTAACCGGACGCACATTTTCCGGCAGATGCGGCAGCGCCACTACTGGTGTGAGCTTATCTAAATTAATCGTTACTGTTCTTATATATTCGGCACCCGGGTCAGCAGCGACAGGCGTATACGCCCGTTTTACCCGCCCGGACAAATATTGTTCAGTAATGCTGTCTACCGGGAAAATACCATTCTTGGCACCGGCTTCAATCGCCATATTAGCAATTGTCAGCCTATCGGTCATGGTAAGTGAAGCTACTCCTGGCCCCGCAAACTCTAACGACTGGTAACGTGCCCCATCAACACCAATCATGCCAATAAGTGTTAACACTACATCCTTACCTGATACCCACTTAGTAAGTTTACCGGTCAGTTCCACTTTAATGCTGGAAGGAACCTTAAACCAGGTTTCCCCTGTTGCCATCGCACAGGCCATGTCGGTAGAACCAACACCAGTGGCAAATGCACCCACCGCACCATAGGTACAGGTATGAGAGTCAGCACCAATAATTACTTCCCCTGGAGCTACCAATCCCTGCTCAGGTAATAGTACATGTTCAATACCCATCCGTCCGACTTCGAAATAGTGGGTTATATTTTGCTTTCTGGCAAACTCCCGCATGGTTTTAGCCATCTCCGCTGATTTTATATCTTTATTCGGCGTAAAATGGTCAGGAACAAGTGCAATTTTGTCTTTATCAAAAACCTTATCGCTAATTTGCTCAAATTCTTTGATGGCCGGCGGTGATGTAATATCATTGCCCAACACCAGATCCAGTTTAGCTTTGATAAGCTGGCCTGGCTGGACTTCAGTCAAACCGGCATGTTTGGCAAATATTTTTTCTGTCATCGTCATCGGTCTAGCCATGATGGTTACCTCCCTTAGCTTCTTCAATTGCGGGAAAACCGCAAACAGCCAGCATTTTGTTAATTGCATTGACATAGGCTTTGGCACTTGCTTCGATTACATCAATGGCCAGGCCCCGTCCGCTAAAGATTCGACCGTCCCGCTCAATCCAGGCAGTCGCTTCACCCAGCGCATCTTCACCTGCAGTGACTGCTTTAAGTTGATAATCCTTAAGCCCCACTGGAAACCCAACAGCCTGCTCGACGGCCTTGAAGACAGCATCCACAGGGCCGGTACCGCAACCAGCGGCTTCGGCTACGCCGGCACTTGTTCTGAGCTGAACAGAGGCTGTAGCCAATATATTATTGCCACTGGCTACATGGTGATAAGTAAGCGTATACCATTCCGGCCTTACCGCTGCTTTTTCCACAATTAAAGCTTCAATATCACGGTCAAATACCATCTTCTTTCTATCTGCCAAATCCTTGAATTTGGCAAACAGCGTATTAATGGTATCAGCATCAAATTCATAGCCAAGATGTTTGAGCCGTTCTTCGAAAGCATGACGCCCGGAATGCTTGCCAAGCACAATTGCATTACGGCTAACGCCTACTGATTCGGGGCTCATAATCTCGTAGGTCAGCGGATTATTAAGCACCCCATGCTGGTGAATACCGGATTCGTGAGCAAATGCATTATCCCCCACTACCGCTTTATTGGGCGGTACAGCAATGCCTGTCAGCGCACTGACAAGACGCGAAGTCCGATAAATATGCTTGGTATTGATATTGGTCACCGCGTAGTAATACTCACGCCGAGTCTGTAATGCCATCACCAGTTCTTCCATGGCGGCATTACCAGCCCGTTCTCCCAAACCATTAATAGTGCATTCCACCTGGCCGGCACCAGCAGCAACCGCCGCCAGTGAATTGGCCACAGCCATACCCAAATCATCATGACAATGCACACTAATGACGGCTTCATTGATATTAGGTACATGTTCGCGGACATAAGTGATGAGTGCCCCAAATTCCACCGGAGTAGTATAACCCACCGTATCCGGGATATTGATAACATTAGCACCGGCAGCAATGGCTCGCTCGTATACCTGACATAAGAAATCCCAATCAGAACGCGAAGCATCTTCTGCTGAAAATTCAACATCAGCTACCAGGCTCTTAGCATAACGCACAGCCCTTTCGGCCCGCTCCAACAGCTCTGCACGGGTCATTTGTAATTTATGTTTAAGATGAATATCGCTGGTAGCGATAAAGGTGTGTATCCGAGGCTTCTCAGATTTTTTTACAGCCTTATATGCTGTTTCAATATCCTTTTCAGTGGCGCGGGCCAGTGCTGCGATTATCGGGCCTTTTACCCTGGCGGCAATTTGGCTTACAGCCTCATAATCACCGGGCGAGGCAACCGGAAACCCGGCTTCAATGACATCAACCTGTAGCTTTGCGAGCGCTAGAGCAATTTCAACCTTTTCTTCTGTTTGTAAGCTTACTCCGGGCGTTTGCTCACCATCGCGGAGAGTAGTGTCAAATATTTGAATTCTTCGAGCTTCCATGTCATTGCCTCGCTTCCCTTATATTTGTATTTCTTACTTTTTCAGCCAGGACATCATGCCGCGCAGTTCTTTGCCGACAACTTCAATTTTGTGTTCTGCCTCTTGACGGCGTCTGGCATTGAACATCGGGCGGTTAACCTGATTTTCCAAGATCCAGTTACGAGCAAAAGTGCCATCTTGAATCTCGCCCAACACTTTTTTCATCTCGGCACGGGTTTCGTCGGTAATAATCCGCCGACTTGTTACATAATCACCATATTCGGCAGTGTCACTAATGGAGTACCGCATTTTTGCCATGCCGCCTTCATTTATGAGGTCAACAATTAGCTTCATTTCATGCAGACATTCAAAGTAAGCAATTTCCGGCTCATAACCCGCTTCTACCAAGGTATCAAAGCCTGCTTTGATCAACTCAGTTACGCCGCCGCACAGTACAGCCTGCTCACCAAAGAGGTCAGATTCAGTTTCGTCTTTAAAGGTGGTAGTTAATACGCCTGCCCGCGCGCCGCCAATGCCTTTTGCATAAGCCAATGCCAGGTCCTGAGTGCTGCCGTTAAAGTCTTGATATACAGCAATGAGACAGGGTACCCCTTTGCCTTCGGTAAATTGACGGCGTACCAAATGGCCAGGGCCTTTGGGCGCTACCATAAATACATCGACATTAGCGGGAGGAACAATTTGATTGAAGTGAATATTAAAACCATGAGCAAAAGCCAATGCCGAACCTGGTTTTAGGTTAGGAGCAATCTCTTCCGCGTACACTTTGCCTTGTCTTTCATCAGGAATAAGAATCATAGTAATATCAGCACTTTTTACCGCCTGGGCAACATTCATAACAGTTAGCCCAGCTTCACGGGCCTTTGCTGCTGATTTGCTGCCTTCATACAAACCAACAATTACGTTAACACCACTCTCTTTTAAGTTTAAGGCATGGGCATGACCTTGGCTGCCATAGCCGATAATGACTACTGTTTTTCCTTGGATAAGTTCCCACCGTGCATCTTGTTCATAATACATTTTGCTCATAATTTTCTCTCTCCTCATATTTATAAATTGTATTTTCACCACGCTCCAGCGCAACAAGGCCGGTTTGGATGGTTTCCAAAAGTCCATATGGGTTCAATAGTTTTGTTAAAGCACTAATCTTGCTATCTTCACCTGTTACCTCCATAGTGACTGTACTACCGGAGATGTCAACAACATTGGCCCGGAAAACCTCGGCCAGTTTAAGTATTTCGGAGCGATTATCGCCAGCCTTTACTTTTAGGAGGGCCATACCCCGAACCACAGACTGGTCAAGTGGCAGAATCTGCACAGCTACTACTTCCACCAGCTTTTCAATCTGTTTTTTCACTTGGTCAATAAACGCCTGATTGCCCCTGACAGCGACTGTTATCCGGGAAAATCCAGGATCCTGGGTAACACCCACTGTCAAACTGTCAATGTTAAACCCCCTACGGGAAAACATCCCAGCCACTCGGACCAACACCCCTGGCTGATTGTGTACTAGCACCGAAAGAACGTTAGACTGCACAATTTCCACCTCCATATATTCTCTCCTTTACCGTTAGTTAAGTACCACTATAAGATAAGACTTGGCTTGTGCCAAGTCCTTTAGGACGCCGGCAGAAGCCTTAGTCGTTCAATCCAGGGAAAGTTATACTTTCCATCTGGATAAAGAAAGCGCCCCTATGAACAGATATAGTATCTGCTCATAGGGGCGCTCTAAATGCGCGGTACCACCCTACTTTGGACTCATTTAGTCATGAATTTCTCATAACTTACCGCTAACGGACGGCACCGCTATTGCCTAGTGTATATTGCGTATCAAAACCACACTATACAGTTCAACAAAGAGCTCCTGGGCGAGTATAGCCTATCTCCGCACCGGTTCACACCAACCACCGGCTCTCTTAAGCAGGATGTTAAGCCTTGCTCCCATTCATCGCTTTTACTTAATATGCTGTCAAATAATTATAAAAATACCCTGACAGAAAGTTTCTCTTCAAAAAGTAAGAAACTTTCCGCAGAGCCTTTTCTACTCACGGTGTAACACAGGTAAAGTCCCTATGCTCTGCGTCGCTTGGCCCAGTCCTGTCATCAGCGGAACCCTAGACGCACTTCCTTACGCAACATGTAATTTTGTATACATTATGCCAGTACTAATGTGTTTTGTCAAGAGGTTTTTTAAGACTCCTCCAGATATTCTTCCAAATTGACGCCTAGTGGGATAACCTTCCACATCTCCTTGAACAGTAACAGCCGGCGAACCGATGGCATTACCCCGGGTAACCGCCTGTTTTAAACTTACGAAAATTCGCTGTAATTTAATATAAGACCCGCAGTGTTACCGCAGGTCTTTAGAGGCTTATAGAATTATTTCACTATATGAAACAAGCTGCTACTACCAATAGAAGTTAGGTGTAGCACACACATCATCCCGATAAGGTTCGGTTGCTTCACATTCACCACTAATTAGGCGTTCCGCCAAAGTTAAATTATCAACCTTCAACACAACGCGGGCATGTTTATCAGTCGAATTAGCGGCAAAAGCATAGATGTATTCAATATTTACGCCAGCTGAGCTCAATTTGCTCACATGCTCAAACAAGCTGCCTGGCTGATCACTTAATATAATACCAACCACCGGCGTAATTTTGACAGTAAAACCAGCGCCACGCAATATATGCTGTACCTTTTCAGATTCATTAACAACAATTCTTAAGATGCCAAAGTCAGCCGTATCGGCGACCGACATGGCCCGGATATTAATTTCATGTGTATGAAGTACACCTAATACTTCGGCCAGCTTGCCAGGCTGGTTTTCAACAAACACCGACAATTGATTAATAATCATGCTGTACCTCCCATATCTTTTATTGAATTAATTACAGTTCCCGTTTATCAATAACCCGTTGAGCTTTGCCTTCGCTCCGCTCAATGGTTTTGGGACCAACAAGACGCACAGTAGCTGATACACTAAGGACACTGGACAGTTCGCCTTTAATTTTGGTTTCCAATTCTTCTAGCCCACGTACTTCATCGGTAAACATTTCTTCTGTCATCTCGACCAACACAGTAAGTTGATCCAAATTACCCTTACGCTCAACAATAAGTTGATAATGGGGTGAAGTGTTGCCAATACCAAGCAGTACATTCTCCACTTGCGACGGAAATACATTGACACCACGAATAATCAACATGTCATCGCTACGGCCCAGTACTTTGCTCATTCGAACCAGAGTCCGGCCACAAGCGCATTTTTCGTGATGCAATACCGAAAGGTCACGGGTCCGGTAGCGAATCATCGGCATGCCTTCTTTGGTGAGGGTAGTAAGCACTAGTTCTCCCTTTTCGCCATCAGGCAGCACTTCCCCTGTAACCGGGTTAATAATTTCTGGATAAAAATGGTCTTCACTGATATGCAGTCCACTTTGCACTGAGCACTCAATGGCTACGCCTGGCCCCATTATCTCACTTAAGCCATAGATATCCATGGCTTTAATCCCTAGTTGGGTTTCAATCGCCTGCCGCATCCGTTCTGTCCAGGGCTCAGCTCCGAATATCCCTGTTCGAAGCTTTGTTTCCCTGGGGTCGATTCCCATTTCCCGCATCGTCTCTGCAATGTAGAGAGCATAGGACGGCGTACACGCCAGCGCAGTAGTACCAAAGTCCCTCATTAGCATAATTTGCCTGCTCGTCTTGCCACTGGAAATGGGAATTACCGAAGCCCCTAAGAGTTCGGCACCATAGTGAATACCCAGACCGCCGGTAAATAAGCCATAACCATAGGCTATCTGAATACAGGACTGCTTGCTAAGTCCTGCCGCGACCAAGGAACGCGCCGCTACTTCTGACCAAATACCAATATCCCGTTTGGTGTAGCCAACAACCGTAGGCCTGCCAGTAGTCCCACTAGAGGCATGAACCCGGACAATCTCAGACATGGGAGCAGCAAACAGACCATAGGGATAATTATCACGCATATCCTGTTTGGTAATAAAGGGCAACTTTTTAATGTCCTCTAAAGTAACAATATCCTCTGGCAAAAGACCCTGTTCCTGCATCTTGGAACGATAAAACGGTTGTTGCCGATACAACCTGGTGACAATTTCTTTAAGCCGTCCAGCCTGGAGACTGCTCATTTCCTCCCGTTCCATTGTTTCCGCTGGCTTGTTCCAATATGTATTCATATCTTGACTCCTCTCTTAGATATAGAAAACACGGCTTGCGCCGAGCCTTGGCAAAAGTGCAAGCCGATGTTGCACTTATCCCGCTTTTAAGAAAGCTATGCTTTCTGTTGGGGAATAGAAAAACCCCCGCAAAAATTCCTTGGCAGGAACTTTCCGCTAGGGTTTTTTGTACCCACGGTGTGACCCATCCGGGTCTTGCGCCGCTCGGACCAGACGCAGAATACTGCCGGAACCCTAGGCACACTTCCACTGCTAAACTATAAGAAGATAATCTGCTATCTTGTATACTGTATTTCGGGGATTATATTACCAGCTAGCAACGACAAAGTCAAGGAATATTTGTCTATATACTAGTGTTTTATGGTATTATAAGACTAAAGACTAATCTTTATGAGGTGAGCCTATGAAAACCATCGCCCTTATTGCTCATGACCGTAAAAAAGAAGAAATGCTTAACTTTGTCTTAGAAAACAAAGATGTACTCTCCCAATACGACCTAATTGCAACTGCGACTACGGGAAAAATCATTAAGGAAAAAGCTGGACTGGCTATTACAACCTATCTATCCGGACCACTCGGCGGCGACCAACAGATTGGTTCACGTGTTGCCTGCCAAAAAGTCGACATTGTTATCTTTTTACGCGACCCGCTGGCAGCCCAGCCGCACGAACCAGATATTACCGCACTCCTTAGACTCTGTGATGTTCACAACATTCCGGTAGCCACAAATGCCTCCACTGCCAGACTGATATTGCAGTCTTTACGCACTAAAGCCTAACTGCTGTACCGCATAGACCTTATCTCGGTTGGCCTTCTGGCTAATTCACAAGATGAGGTCATTTCTTTATGCCAAATTTATATTGTTTACATAACAAATAGACTATGTTATTATTTATAGGTACCTTGCACTAAACAACCTACGATAAGGAGGACGTCTATGAAACGCTATACTCACCACATTGCTTTCATGCTGCTTTTTGCCGTTTTTACCACACTCTTTATCCCGGCAGCTCCTGCGCAGGCGTTTTCACTTTCAGATATTACGGGGTCTTCCGCTCAAAGCAGCGGCGGTTCCAGCAATTTATTAAACATTTTGTTGGCACTCTTACTTGGCAAGGTTCTTGGTACGTCAAGTACTAGTAACTCTAACGATATATCCTCAGCGTTAGGGGCTGCAATAATCCCGAAAACAGCAGCGAGTACTGATACAAAAGCAACTGAAATCATTAAAAATGCCCAAAAATATATGGGCGTCCCTTATGTTTGGGGTGGCGATACCCCTGATGGCTGGGACTGTTCCGGTTATACCCAGTATGTAATGAAAGAAAGTGGCATTACCATTCCCCGGACGGCCGCTGAACAGTTTAATACTGGTATTGCCGTGAATAAAAACGACTTAAAAATCGGTGATTTGGTCTTCTTTACAACCTATAAGGCTGGCGCTTCCCATGTGGGCTTCTATATGGGTGATGGCAAGTTTATTCATGCCAGTTCGGTTGCTAAACAAGTCACTATTAACGCTTTATCGGAAGATTATTACACTGAGCATTATATTGGTGCCCGCAGATATATTCAGTAAGAATAAACAAAAAACCAGCCGTGATTGCGGCTGGTTTTTTGTTTATTCTTACTTCTTACCAGAAAGTACGTGGCATGATGCGCTCCAGCTGCCACACCGGGTTGCCCTTACAGTCTACTGACCCAATTTTTTTAGCAATCTCCGTTACGGCAGCAGTAGCTACTACCGGTACGCCTATGCGCTGGGCCGCCTCGGTTACCCCCTTGGCCCCGCGCTCAACAATATCAACAGTCGTTTCTTCTGCCAAGTGGGTATTGTTAAGTACAGCATCTACCCTTCCCAGAGTTGCAACATATTCTAAAATATTGTCTACTGTGGAAGTAAACGGGCGCGACATATTAAGAACCGCAATGATTTTCAGATAGGGATTCTCAATCGCACCTTCAATAATGTTAAAAATTTTGGCACCATGCACGCCATAGCCAATATCCATGATAATGCTGCCTTTACGCCGAAGTACCCAACGCATCGAGCCTGTAATGACATTGCCCGCCTCACCCAGACCAATAGTATTCCGCGTTTCCCAGGCTACTACGTCAATGCCCAACCCTTCCAATTCCCGCTTGATGGGTCGGAGTGTATAGCATGGCTCTACAGTATCCAGGTCAACAATGGTTACCGGCAAACCTTGCTGCTTTAAGTAAATGGCCCGATTTACGGCATTTTCACTTTTACCGCTGGCATATTCACCTACATAGGCTTCGACTATTGGCTGCATCTGTTCCGACGCCTTTTCTGCATTCACGTAGCACATACACTCCTTGTTCATGCTGTTATTTTTTGGGCTGTTGAGGGAAAGAAAAAGACTTGGCATAAGCCAAGTCTTTTTCTTTAGTTAATAAATAGTTTAAACAAAATCAGCAAAATAACTCCCGGTATACCTAAAAACCCAGCAATAAGTGCAGTAATTGGATTAATTCCAATGGTAAAGCTAAAATAGGCTCCAATAAAATTAACCACCCAGAGCACAATTCCGCCCACCAAGCCATTGTATATCAATTTGAGTACAATTCTTATCGGCATCGTCAACATCCTGCCAATAAGGTAAATTAAAATGATTCCAAATGCATAGGCAATGATAACATTAAATTCTAAAGCTACTGGTAGAAATTCCATTTCTCAGTTCCTCCTCTGTAACGCAGCCCTTTTCTTCATTTTACCACGCTAAAGCGCCTGGCGTATAGTCCCCACCTCGGTAATACCTGACATACTTATTATTCCTGGGTGGCGAATTCCCTCTTGTCGCGCCTTTTTAAGTAAATACATATACCTGCGTTCATATGCTTTAATCATGAATATTGAATAGTCGATTAAATCAGGATCAGTTACTGTCAGATAGTAACTTTGAGCACCGATCCAGTCTAGCCGGGCCTGATCTATTATATCAGTCAGATTCTCCTTACCCACGGTACAAGATTGCTCAGTATCCCAAAATCCTAATAGCCTACGCCATACACCCATATTTATCCCTCCAACATAATACTGTACTCCTTACCTCAATATATGTTGTCCATTCTAAAATAATGAAAAAATACCGGATAAAATCCGGTATTTTAGGGTTGACTAATCAAACGGCGAAGCTCGGAGTCCCTCATGCCGAGCTCGTTTCAGCAGATATGTATATTTCTTTTCGGTAGCCTGAATATGATAGACTGCATAATCAACTAAATCTGCATCTGACACATTATTATAGTAATTTTGGGCACTAAGCCATTCATGCCTAGCTTGTTCCAGTTGATCTCTCAAAGGCTGGTATTTGGTAACAGGTATGTTTTTCCGCAGCACTCTACTAAAAATTTGCATTAGCGCTGTTTTCATGCACATCTCCCCCTGTTTACGAGTATTCCCATAAACAGACGGAATAAAACACATTACATCTCCCGGCGATTCTCCAATGCCTTCGATAATGTCACTTCATCGGCATATTCCAGATCGCCGCCCATCGGCAAACCGTGGGCGATGCGGGTAACCAATACCCCTAGTGGTTTTAAGAGCTTGGCAATATACATAGCCGTAGCCTCGCCTTCAACATTGGGGTTAGTAGCCATTATAACCTCTTGAATACCTTTACCAACCCTGTCTAAGAGCTCTTTCACTTTTATATCGTCTGGACCTACACCCTCAAGGGGTGACAAAGAACCGTGCAATACATGGTATAGTCCTTTGAATTCACGAGTACGCTCCATGGCGGCCACATCTTTTGGGTCCTCCACTACACATACCACTGACTGATCCCGCCCCTCAGACCGGCAGATCTGGCAAGGATCAGTATCGGTTAAGTCAAAACAAACCGAACAATATCCTACCCGTTCTTTAGCCTCGACAATGGCCTGTGCCAGCGCTGTTACCTGACTCTTATCCATCTTAAGTACGTGATACGCAAGACGAGCTGCAGATTTCGGTCCAATGCCCGGCAAATGGCGAAACTGTTCAACCAACCTGCCAATCGGCGCAATATAACTCATGGTTTAAAGCATTCCTGGTGGCAGGTTAAGACCGCCGGTTAACTTGCCCATCTCCTGAGCCATCATATCATCCACTTTGTTTATCGCTTCATTGATAGCAGCAGCTACCAAATCCTCTAGCATTTCTACATCCTCAGGATCAACGGCAGAAGGTGCAATTTTTATCGATTGAATCTTCTTTTCACCGGTAATAACCACTTTCACTGCGCCGCCCCCAGTAGATACCTCAAGGCTACGAGCTTTTAATTCCTCTTGCAACTTGGCCATTTCGGCCTGAAGCTTTTGTACCTTTTTCATCATTCCTGCCATATTACCCATATTTCCAAACATGTTTTCAACCTCCTAAAATAATTTATTCTTCTATCTTAATTACTTTGCCGCCAAACATCATTTGTGCCTGCTTGATTGCCGGATCATTGAGTTCGGAATCAGTCAGTGCCGGCGGTGATGCTGTCACTGACGGCTTAGCCGGTTTGACAGCTGGCGTATCTACACCCAGCGAGCAAATAAGTCTTACTTTGTGCCCCGAGACTTGTTCCAACGTTTTTTCTACAATGTTCCGATAATCGTCTTTCTCGGTGCGCTCTTTAGGAAAGGTCGCCGTAAAACGAACCATAGCCTGTTGGTCAGTAATCGCTGTTAAGTGGCCTTGCATGACACAAGCATGGACAGAACGCTTACCACTAGCTAACAGCTCTTTCAGCATTGCTGCCCATACCTCTGATAGGTTGGCGGCATTGACAGCGGGAGCATCCTGCTCAGGCCGAGTGGGAACAGATTGAACCGGAGCAGGGCGTTTGGCAGATACCTGCCGTTCTGCCTCTGGCTTTTGTCCTGGGTGAGGTTGCGAATTCTCCTTGGATTGAAGCGGCAGATTATGAGGCTGAGCAGAAGGCGTTGGCGGCTGCCATGCAGGCCGTGCACTCACTACCGGATTAGTCGCAGCGGTTATTATCGCTGGCTGGTTAGCTAGTTTGGCCTCAAGCGCAGCAACCCGTTCAAGTAAAGCAGCCACATCACTGCCTGCCGCCCGCCGACACAGGGTAATTAGTGCCATCTCAACGGCGATGCGCGGCTCAGCTGCCCATTTGGTATCATTGGCAGCCTGCTGTAACACTTCCAGCATATGTACCAGCTCTTGATGGCTAAACTTGGCGCTCTGCGTGGCAAGCACCGCCTTATCCTCACTATACACTTCAATAGTATCAATATCAGGCGCGGCTTTATACAGCATCAGGCTACGAGCATGCAGAGCCAGCTCCAGCAGCAGTTGGCGGATATCTTTACCCAATTGAATGAGTTCATCAAGCTTCAACAATACCGTATGCGCATCCCGCCCAGCAATCGCATCAGTCAGCTGCCACACCCATTCGTGGCCAATCAACCCTAACAATTGCCGCACATGCTCTGCTGTTATCATCTCACTAGCATCCAAGGTGGAACACTGGTCCAGAATACTCAGAGCATCGCGCATACCGCCATCCGCTTGTACAGCAATCAGCCGCAGTGCTTCCGGGGCAGTCCTAAGCTCACTCTGCTTTGCTATACCGGCTAGCCGCTGTTCGATCTCCTTAACGCTAATCCGCCGGAAATCATAGCGTTGACAACGCGAATGTATCGTAGCTGGAATTTTATGCGGTTCGGTCGTTGCCAGCACAAAAACAACATGACCCGGTGGTTCTTCCAAGGTCTTTAGCAGAGCGTTAAAAGCCTCTGTTGTCAGCATATGCACTTCATCAATGATATACACCTTATAGCGTCCATCTACAGGCGCAAATTTAACAGTTTCCCTAAGTTCGCGGATCTCATCAATCCCCCGGTTGGAGGCGGCGTCAATCTCAAAGACATCCATCGATGTACCAGTGGTAATTTTATCACAATTGTCACAATGGTTACAAGGGTTGACAGTAGGGCCGTCCTGGCAATTGAGCGCTTTAGCCAGAATTTTGGCGGTACTGGTTTTACCGGTACCGCGCGGCCCAGCAAACAAGTAAGCATGAGCAATTTTGCCAGTAGTAATCGCATTTTTCAAGGTAATGCTGATATGTTCCTGACCAACCAGATTGTCAAAATCCTGCGGTCGCCATTTCCGATATAAAGCTACATAGGCCATCCCTACACCACCCATCAAGGTAAAACTTCATTTATAACTTATGCAACATGTTAAAAATTTTGCAGGCTGGTGGTGTGTTGGCAATGCACCCCAGCCCGCGCCCGCAAACTTCGTTAAGGCAAAATATATAACTCATTTATAATTCCACACCGTTAAAATATTTCCCTTTTTGAAGAAAATAATTAATAATAAGAAAGTTTCCAGGGAAAGTTATACTTTCCATCTGGATAACAAAAAAGCAGCCTGCTTATTGGGCTACTTCAGTCGGAAATTATGCTTTTGTCTGTCTTATTACTACGTCCTTGTTTCCCACGACGGACCACAGCAGCCACCAGGCACCCTTGCGGCACATAAGAGGGATCACTTAGCGCTGCTTCCTTCCGGACCTGACGCGGTTCATGAGTTCCTATTGCGCAAGACCCGGCACTGCTATAGCCCGTCCTAGAAAACAAAAAGCCGTAGCCGGCTTCAATTCTTGGTTTAATATGGCGGAGAGAGAGGGATTCGAACCCTCGGTACAGTTTCCCGTACACACGCTTTCCAGGCGTGCTCCTTCAACCGCTCGGACATCTCTCCAAGTGCTCTCAACAGAACATTATTATAGCTTATTTGGACATACAATGCAACCGGTAATTGTTAGCAATTTTTACAGTCGTGCAGACTACATAAGATGCTATGCGGTAATACTGCTTAATTATAACCAGTACCAAAAGGCTTGTCAAGCTGCTGCCTAGCAAAACTTCAGCAGATCAACGAGTATCATTATATATCAAACAATCCTGGCTTGTCTATATACTAGTCAAATAAAGATTTTCTTCTCGCTATCGCTATTTTCTAATATTCTCTTCCAGCTCTGTACTTGCTTCTATTGTTTTTGCCGCTAAAAGGCATTCAATGACTATCCTAGTAAAAGGGGGTTGCCTCAAAAATAAAATGAGACAACCCCCTTTTACTATTCTTTCAAGTGGTAAGGAACGGTAGTTACAATAACGTTTTCCCTCCGGCGATAGCCAGTGGAATATACGCAAGGCTGGTGACATCCAAATCAGTCCTGTTACAATAAGCCTTTATAGATACCGTTAAAATGTAAGACCAATTTTACATACATCTGCCGGATTCTTATCCATAAAATCAAATGCTTTTTCAACCTCTTCAAACTTAAATGTATGTGTCAGAATTTTCTCTGGCTGTACCAAACCTTTGGCAAACCATTCTATAACTTGCGGGAATTTATTATTATTTAAACGAGTCCCAATAATTTCAAGCTCCTTGCTCATAATAGCAACCTGCGGTATCTTTACCAATTCTGTAGAGAAACCAAGCACAACCACTCTGCCTGCCGGTGCGGCAATTTTTTGAATGCATGTTTCCAGCACATTGATATTGCCGGTCGCTTCCAAAATCAAGCTTGCCCCTTCATTATTGGTAAATGCCATCATTTCTGTAATCATGTCGCTTGTCTTGGAGTTAATAACCAGATCCGCAGCCATTTCCTTAGCCATGTTTAACCTTGTATCGATAATATCCATAATGGCCACCCGGGCTCCTGTCATTTTAACAGCTTGTAACAGGATTAAGCCTATTGGTCCTGCACCACATATCAACACAGTATCATCAGCCGTCAGGCGGCCGCGATCCATAACCTGTGCAGCAATGGTGTAGGGTTCAATCATTGCTGCAATTTCCCATGAAATATTTTTAGGAAGTTTATGCGCACTGCCAGCATCTACGGCCACATATTCCCGATAGCCGCCATCACGGTGTACACCTATAACACTCAAGGATTTGCATACATTATGACGTCCAATGCGGCAAGCATAACAATGACCACAAGAACTAACTGGATCAACAGCGACACCATCGCCAACCTGTAGATTTTTAACTTGCGAGCCCACTTTTACAATTTCGCCGGCAAACTCATGACCAACAACTCTTGGATATGTGGCAAAAGCATTTTTCCCATGATAAATATGAGCATCTGAACCGCAGATTCCAGCTGCTTTTACTTTAATTAAAACTTCATTTTCCTTACATTCCGGTATAGGACGTTCTACTATCGCGATTTCTCCAGGTTTTATTATTTCTATTGCTTTCATAATTTTTTACCCTCCTAATCAAACTTTGCCTATAATTTTAGTTAGCTCATGGTATTTGATGTTACAAAAATACCATGAGCCAATTTGGGGACAAATGCTACTTGTTAATGCTTATCGATTAGCTTTAATAATGGCCTCCCAAAGACCATTTAGATATACTGCACCAAGTGCTCTATCATACAAACCGTATCCCGGACGTCCTTTTTCTCCCCAAATCATGCGACCGTGATCCGGGCGAACGGGGCCTTCAAAGCCAACATCATAAAAGGCCTTCATAATTTCATACATATCAAATGAACCGTCTTCTGAGTTATGAGAGGCCTCGTCAAAAACGCCTCGTTCATGAATTTTAATATTACGGACATGTCCGAAATGTATGCGTCCCATTTTGCCAAAATAGCGGACAATACTTGGTATATCGTTATCCGGATTAGCTCCCAACGAACCACTGCATAAGGTTAAACCGTTATAAGGATTATCTACCAGCTTGACAATACGTTCCAGATTTTTTTTGCAGGTGGTGATTCTTGGCAAACCAAATACCGACCAGGGCGGATCATCAGGATGAATCGCCATTTTAATATCATTTTTGGCCGCTACCGGAATAATGGCTTCTAAAAAGTATTTTAAATGATCGAAAAGCCTTTCTTCATCAATATCCTTATAGGCTTCAAATAAATGCTTAAGCTCTTTTAGGCGGCTTTTCTCCCAACCGGCCATTTCAAACCCGTTTGAGCCTTTTACCATGTCTTCAACCATGGTATTGGGATCAAGGTTTTCCAACACTTTTTGATTATAAGAGAGTACCGTCGAACCATCAGGCAATACCTTGGCGAGTTCTGTACGTGTCCAGTCGAATACCGGCATGAAATTGTAACAAACAACCTTTATTCCTGCCTGACCAAGATTTTTCAGAGTCGTAATGTAGTTTTCAATATATTTGTCCCGGGACGGAATCCCCAATTTAATATCTTCGTGAATATTGACACTCTCTATCGTGTTAAACAGCAAACCATTGTCTTCAATATCTTTTTTGACAGCGAGAATTTTGTCCAATGGCCACACTTCACCCACCGGAATATCAAATAACGCGGTCACAACACCTTTCATGCCCGGAATTTGGCGAATATCCTGCAGTGAAATATTATCACTGTTTCTACCATACCAGCGAAAACTCATTATCATTAGTTTCACCTCTACATTTAGATCTGCAGCAATTACGTATACATTTGCATCATTTTTGGTATTACAAGACTAAACCATGGTACAAAGGCCACCAGCAACAGACCTATAAATAACACGACCAAATACGGCAGCATCGCACGGGAAGTCTCTTCCATCGTAGTGCCACATACAGATAAAACAACATAAAATCCAATCCCAACCGGCGGCGAAAATGCGCCCAACCCCATGGCAATAATTAGCACCATACCATATTGCAAGGGATCAATACCAAATTGCGGCACAATAGGAACAAGCATAGGCGCAAAGACAAGCAAGGCGGGTATACCTTCGAGCAGAGCCCCCATAACTACCAGCACAATGACCGTAATCAACATAAAGATCCAGTCAGTATGGCCAGCCACACCAATCATCAGCTGAGCAATTTTTTGTGGAATACCGACTGCTGTCAATGTCCAGGAAAAAGCGCAGCCTGCACTGGTAATAAAGAGAACCATACCCGCTTTGACAGACGTATCCAACATAATATTCCAAAATTTTTTAAAATCAAGTTCTTTATAGATAAAGGCTGCCAAAATCAAAGAATACACGACCGCAAACGTCGAAATCTCTGTTGGTGTGGCAAGCCCGCTAACAATGCCACCAATTAAGAAAACAGGAACCAGCAATGCGGGTACGGCAATCATACCCCTTTTGACAACCTGCGAAACAGGGGTACTGGTATCTCCGGGATATTGCCCATGAATACGCGCTTTGATGTAGATAGCCAGCATCAACGTAATAGCTATAACCGCAGCCGGCATAAGTCCTGCCATAAACAAGGAGCCCATAGAAATTGTAGTAATTGAACCTAGGATCAGCATCGGCAGACTTGGCGGAATGGTTTCTCCCATAACGGTAGCAGCAGCCAACACAGCGGCACTTTCATTTTTATCATAGCCGTTATCTTTTAACATCGGGCCCATAGTCGAGCCGACAGCTGCCACATCGGCAGCCTTTGAACCGGAAAGACCAGCAAAAATGTACATAGTCACGACCATCGCCTGCAGGAGTCCACTCCTGAATCTTCCAACAAGTGATACAACAAAATCAGCCAAACGTTTGCTTAAACCACCTTCTGTCATGATATAGCCTGCCATCATGAAAAAAGGAATTGAAAGCAGTACAAAATTTAAAATACCGTTTTGCATTGTCATCGGAATCTGCGTCAAATTTCCTCTGCCGGAAAGAAAGAGATACATCATCGAAACTACGGCAAGTACAAAACCAACAGGCACTCCCAAACACAGTTGAATGGCAAACGTGATAAAAACAATCCAATTCACTATGGCCGAAGCGCCGAAAGGCCCAAAAAATTCATTAAATAAGATCAGTCCACCCAGCAAAGCTACAACAACCACCGCTGTTCGCATTACCGTACCACGGCGCATGCGGCACAGTCTGAGCAACGCGTAAAGAGCCATTAAAATTAAGCCGACGGTTAGCGGTATAACAAACCAGCCCATTCGGATATCCAATACGGCTGTATATTCCATCCAGCGTACCGTAATTACATCCAAAGAAAAATAGGCGCACGCTGCAGCTGTAGCAAAAACCATCCATTCTACTATAGCATCAATAAACGGCCTCCAACTTTTTGGTAAACGTTCGACTATCGCATGAACAGCAATATGTTCATTGCGGGTATAAGCCAGAGCGCCCCCTAAAAAAGCTACAAGTGTCAAAACCAACTGACCGACTTCATCAGCCCACAAAACCGGTATATTAAATGCTTCTCTGGCAACAATGCTGCCGAATACTATGATAAGTTCTCCAATGACAGATAACCCTACCACAATATCCAGAAAAGTGTCCAGGCATCTTTTAATTATATTGTCTTTTACTGGAACTGTCTGAACATTAGCTGCCGTACCTGCTAACGGTTCTTTTTCTGTTGCTGACAAATTCATGCACAACCTTTCTTAAAAAATCAGTGTCCCAGTAGCTAGATTTTATTTCAGTTCTGCCATGCATCTCGCTACTGGGACAATTTACCATGTTATTTATTTGTTACCCACTTAGCTTAGCGATCATACTCGTTTATTTTGTTTCAACAATTTGCTGATATTGACCCGGAATCCATTTTTGGCTCTTTTCCAATTGTTCCGGCAAGCCCTTCATCTTATCAATAAAAGCCTGACGGTTAACATTGACAAACTTCATACCTTTTTTCTCAAGATCTGCCTTGAATTGAACTTCACCATTTTCAACCAGACTTTTTTCGTATTTACCGGCTTCTTTTGCCGCATCGGTAACAATTTTCTTCAGATCGTCCGGTAAGCTGGAATAGAACTTGTCACTTACAGTAACTATATACGGTCCATACACATGTTTTGTATCCATTACATATTTTTGCACTTGATAAAAGCTGGAAGTATAGATGAGATCCAACGGATTTTCCTGTCCGCCCACAACACCTTGCTGCAAAGCGGTATACAGCTCAGAAAGATTCATGGCAGTAGGAATGGCGCCAAGATTTTTCCAAGTTTCAACATAAGTAGTCTGGGTAGGAACACGAAGTTTATACCCCTGTAAATCTTCCGGAGTAACAATTTCTTTATTAGCAGTCAGATAACGAGGTCCGCGAACCCATGTATCTACAACACGCACACCTTTATCTTTGATAAAAGCCTTATTCAATTGCTCACCAATAGGTCCGTTATAAACGTTGAGCATATGCTGCATATCACGGAAAGCAAATGGCATAGTCAACGCACCAAAAGTTGGTTCAAAAATATTGATCGGCCCATCACCGCATATTTCCATCTCCAGGCTGCCCATTTGCTGTGCATTGAACATATCCTGATCACTGCCGAGCTGAGAGCTCGGGAAAGTTTGCACTTCAATACGACCGTTACTATTCTTTTCCACAAGTTCCTTGAATTTCTGCGCACCTTTGTCTGCATCACTACCAGGAGCTAATATATAACCCACACGGATTAATGTTTTTTTATTGTCCGACGATTTTTGACTACCACCACATCCGACAAGCATTAAAGAAAAAATAAATACACCCAAACAAACTACTGAAATTATCTTCCTATTCATACACAACCTCCTAATTTAATTAAAATAGTTGGGTCTGATGACATTCGTATATGAGAATTATCACTCCCTTGTTTAAAATTCATATCTTCATTCACCAATAGTATTCCACTATTAAACTGGTAATTGAACTCTGAATTTTTTAATATAGTACATGAAGTCGCCGTTTAATATAACCATAACGTACATATAATTTATTTACACAACCATACTACCATACTAGTGTGGTGGTGTAAATACTCTATTTGAAAAATTCCAAAAATAAAAAAAATACCCTGATCTATTTAAAATAGTCTGGGTATTGGATCTTCAATTCTGCCTGATCGTAAATAACTCTGGCTAAATGCTGTTCAATCACGCTCTCAGCCTGCGCACCGTCTTTATTCTTGATTGCTTCCATGACCTGCCGGTGCTCTGCCACGATATTTTCCCAATGAAGACTGGTTGCCAGATTCAAGATACGCACACGGTTGAAATGGGTTGACATTTGCTGTATGGCCATCCATACTCTTTTTTTGTTACAGCCTGTAAAAATAAGTCCATGCAAATCCTCATCCAATTTAAACAGCTTATCATGATTGTTTTCGCCAACACAAAGTTCCTGCATATTAAGATTGAGTTGCAATTCAAATAGAACTTCTGCCGGGAAAGCTTTGCACGCTAATTTTATCACAGCTTGTTCCAACGAAGCCCGCATGAATCTGGACTCTTCCACATGGTTGAGATCAATCATAGAAATATATGTCCCTTTTTGCGGATAAATATCCAGCAGTTCTTCCTGGGCTAATTTGATAAATCCTTCGCGCACCGGTGTCCGGCTGACATGTAAAACATCGGCCATTTCTTTTTCGCTGATATTTTGACCAGGTACGAGATGCATGTCAATAATATTTTTCTTCAACACCCTATATACATACTCGCTGGTTGATTCCATTGAGTTTTTTTCAATGAGTTCAATGGTCAAATTTAATCACATCCTTATGCTACCAATACTACAATACGAGTTTACAGATGTAAAGCATACATAAAACAAAAATAACAGAAAGAGGTAGTCTCAAAATTTGAGGCTACCTCTTTTACTATTCTTTCAAGTGGTAAGGAACGGTAGTTACAATAACGTTTTCCCTCCAAATAAGAGTATTCCGTAAAAACCAGCCGGTCTGATTATGCAAGAGCCGATGCCAGGATTTTCGCGTTTCAAATTCAGGGATAATTACTGTGATATAATCATCTGGCCCCTTTTCCCTCTCCTTCTTCTCAATAAAATGCAGGAGCGGCCGCATTAGTAACCGGTAGGGCGAACGAATAACGATCAACTCTATACCCGGATCCCACAACTTCCATTTTTCGACAACCTTCTTAGTCGTTTCTTCATTATTAGACACATGAACAGCCAGGATATTATCACCAATCATCTTGGCATATTTGATGGTTTCATACACCACGCGCGTTGTTGTCGATACAGGCACAATAACAATGTGTTTACCCTCTGGAAAAGTGGCCGCTCCCTTTTCATAGCATTCTTCCGGCAGGTGTAGTTGATCGGCTATAGAGTTATAGTGGCCCCGAATGGCTGTAAAGATATAAATCATAATGGGAATAAACAGCAAGATAATCCAGGCCCCATAGAGAAATTTTGTTACGGTAATAATAAGGACAACCAGACCGGTGGTCGTAGCACCAATGCCATTTAGCAGTGCCCGAATCTGCCATCCCTTACCACGCTCCCGGTTCCAGTGAACGACCATGCTAGATTGGGCAATAGTAAACGAAATGAATACGCCAATAGCATACAGCGAAATGAGATGCTCAGTATTTCCCCGAAACACAACAATTAATAAAGCAGCCGCGACAGTCAGTAAAATAATACCATTAGAAAATGTCAGCCGCTCACCACGTGTCGCCAAATAACGGGGCATATACCCATCCTTAGCCACAATGGATAACAGCACCGGCAAGCCGTTGTAGGCCGTATTGCCTGCCAGATATAACACTAGCATCGTAGTAATCTGAATATAATAATAGGCAGCAGAGCGGCCAAAAATTTCTTCTGCCAATTGCGACATAGCCGTAACCTCAGGTATCGGTAAAATGTGATAATGCATGACAAGGTAGGTAATACCCAGGAACATAAAACCCAGGATTCCTGCCATCCAGTATGTAGTAATAGCAGCATTGCGGGCTTCCGGCTTCCGGAACATGGGAACACTATCGGCAATGGCTTCTACCCCTGTCATTGAACTACAGCCATTGGCAAAGGCCCGTAAAATCACAAACAGCATCGCCCAATCCAGTTGCTGACGGGCTAATGATTCTGGCGGCAGCAAATAAGGAGCAGCAGTATAGGACTTCCATATACCTATTACAATTAAAATAATGATACCCAACAAAAAAGCATATGTAGGTATAACGAAAGCATTGGAAGATTCTCGTACTCCCCGCAGATTAACTAGCATCAGTATTGCAAAGAGCACCAACACATCAATTGTTACCTCCCGCCCCGCCAAAGCAGGAAAAGCTGAAACAATGGCTGCCGTGCCTGCCGAGACACTTACAGCAGCAGTCAATACATAATCGGCAAAAACCGAACCGGCTGCCACCAGCGCAGGCATCTTGCCCAGATTTTTCTTGGCTACTGTGTAGGCACCACCACCCTCAGGATTGGCTTTGGCCACCTGTACATAGGATAACACTACAACAGCCAGCAGCGACAAAATACCTATGGCCACCGGACCCATAAACCCATAAGCTACAAGACTGGGAACAGCAACTAAAGCAAGCATAATTTGTTCTGGACCATAGGCAACAGATGATAATGCATCTGAGGAAAAAATAGACAATGCCTTCCACTTCGGAAGTTTTTCGTGAGCCAATTCCCGATTATGAAGTGGCTTGCCGATAAGTAATCGGCGAAGTACGCGCATCATAGTAGCGCCTCCAGTTTCCTATATGTTGTTTTTCCCAAAAAGAAAAAAGACCTGTCGGTCTTTCGACCCCTTGCTTTAGCCTACGAAGTTAGCTGACGGGTAGGATGACAAGAGAAAAAACATCCCTTTTGCCTATTTGGCAAAATTAACCCCAAAAAGTGGTTCCTCCGCTTCCATTCTGGAATTCGGCCTTATGTAACTTTATATCAGTGTTATCTTACTTCTTTTCTAGCCAGACATAAAGCGTCGTTATACCTGCCAAACTCCTACCTAAACCCATTGTTAGGTACAATACGCTACTGTGTTCCCCGCTCGCAGTCCAGCGTGCATTTGCGTCCAGTAGCTCATTTTCCTACATTGTCGCTAAGTACAAACTACCTCTTTATTTTTCTCTATCTTTTACTTGTACCGAAAAAACAAACATCCTGCAAGCTTTTTTAGCTTCAGGATGTTTATTGATAAAGGATACTACGATCTATTATACCGTTTCCATATCTTCTGTATACTAAATCTGCCGTATTGAATATCGTCAAACAAGGTATATACCACTGGCACCACAACCAACGTAAGAATAGTCGAAGTCACCAAACCGCCGATGATGGCATGGGCCATAGGCGCACGTGCTTCGGCACCAGGTCCGATACCCAAGGCCAGCGGAATCATACCGACAATCATGGCGGCCGTCGTCATAATGATAGGACGCATCCGCTTGGTCGCAGCCTCTACCAATGCCTGGTTGCGTTCTACACCTTGGGCGCGGCGCTGTTTGGCAAAGTCAACCAGCAAAATGGCGTTCTTGGTTACCAATCCCATCAGCATAATAATGCCAATCAGGGACATTACGCTGAGTTCACTCCCCATCACTAACAGGCCAATTATTGCGCCAATAATCGCCAGCGGCAAAGCCAACATAATAGCAAAAGGGTCAAGATAGCTCTCAAACTGGGCAGCCAATACGAAGAAGATAAACAGTACCGCCATTGTTAGTGCCACAACCATGCTGCTGAAAGCATCATTCATGGACTTGGTTTGGCCGGTAGTAACAAATTGATAACCCTCCGGCATGGCTACATCAGCCACTTTTTTCTTGAACGCAGTGTTGAATTCTCCCAGCGTAATCCCACTAAGGTTGGCTGAAATAGTGATTTGCTGTTGGTTATCATAGCGTTTAATCTGGGCCGGGCTGGTAGCATACACCGTGTCTGTTACCTGATCAAGCGGCACCATAACGGCTTGTCCGCTTTTGCCCTGGGTACTGCCAGACAAATACACATCCTTGACGTCTGCCAGGCTCCGGCGCTTATCCGGATCTAAAATTACCCGTACATCATAGGAGTCTTCACCCTCTTTGTATTGGGTGACAACCTTACCATTAAACATTGTTTGCAGCGTATCGGCAATACTTGCCGTCGAAATTCCCAAATCTGCCGCCCGATCATGCTTAACCACAAGCTGCGCATCAGGGTTACCCGCTTCATAACTTGACGATACTTCAACAGCACCAGGTATACTGGCAACAACTTGTTCTATCTGTTCAGCAATTTCGGCCAGGGTATCCAGCGAGGTTCCCTGGACAACCAGTGATACTGGCTTGCCATTTGTCATAGCTGCTTTTTTGGATACACTAATTTCCGCACCAGTCATATCGCTGAATTTTTGGCGAAGCTCTTTGATAATAGCCGAGTCACTATGCTTACGCTGGCCCTTGGGTGTAAGTTCTGCCAAGATAGTTATATCTTTGGCAGTGGCTACAGTGTAGGTCAGCCTGACTTCCGGCAGATCGCGAATGATTTGAACCATACTATCTGCCATATCTCCCACAGCGTTTACACTCATGCCGGGGTCTACAACAGCCGATACGCTAATCTCTTCATTATCAGCATCAGGAATAAAGGTTGACCCCAGTAGCGGCAAGAGCATTAAACTCCCCATAAACATGGCAGCCGCTACCAATATGACTTTGCGGCGTTGCCCCAGGGCTTGATGCAAAACTCTCCCATATTTAGCGGTTAACTCATCAAACTTGTCATTCCATTTAAGCCAGGCTCTGGCTAGCTTACTGTTGCCCTTGATTTCGGCATGATCCAGATATTTGGCCGACAGCATGGGCGTCAGTGTAAACGCAACAAACAAAGATACCAACACACTGGCCGCCACAGTAATGCCAAACTCTTTAAAGAACTGGCCAACAGTGCCGTTCATCATGCCTACCGGCAAGAAGACAGCGACAAGGGTAAAGGTCGTTGCCATAACGGCAAGACCAATCTCTGCGGTTCCATCTAGTGCGGCAGTTACCTTATCTTTGCCCATTTCCAGATGGCGCACAATATTTTCGATAACAACAATGGCATCATCAATCAACAAGCCAACCGCCAGTGATAAGGCCAGCAGCGACATAGTGTTGAGCGTGAAGTTCAATGCCTTCATTACCATAAAGGAAGCAATAACAGAAACTGGAATCGCAATCCCACTGATGACGGTACTTCGCCAATTGCCTAAGAACAAAAATACAATCGCAACCGCTAAGATACCACCAACGACGAGGTTAAATTCAACATCCTGTACTGACTCTTTAATTGTTTTCGAATTATCGCGAACTACCACCAGTTCAATCCCTGGCGGCAATTCCTTTTTAATACTATCCAATTGTTTTTTGACATTATCCACTACTTGTACAGTATTGCTGCCAGACTGCTTCATAATGTCAAGACCGAGCGCCGGCTTGTCATTAAGCTTAGTAACTGTCACTAGCTCTTCGGTCGTATCTTTAATAGTTGCAATGTTTTTTACATAAATCGGCACACCGTCACGCTGGCCAACAGCAATGTCAAGAAACTGACTGGTATTTTTAATACTACCTACCGCCCGGAGGTCAGTTTTGCGCTGGCCATCAGTCACCTTACCACCAGGAGAATCAATATTCTCATTACGCAGGCTATTGAGAACTTCCGGTATGGTAAGACTATAGGCGGACATTTGGTTGCTGTCTAATTGGATTTGAATCTCACGGTCTAAGCCACCCTTTACGTCGACAGAGGCAACCCCATTGATTGCCTTAAGCCGTTTGGTGATTATATCTTCGGCTAGCACTGTCAATTCTCGCCGGGTTACATCACCGGTTACGGCAATCGACATAATCGGTGTGTCGGAAGGGTCAAAACGGGAAATAATCGGCGCTTTTGCATCGTCTGGCAAATTTGCCTGTACCCCGCCCAATTTATCGCGTACATTTTGCGCAGCAGCATCGGCATTTGTTTCCATGGTAAATTGAATAACTGTTGTCGAAACACCCTCACTTACCGTTGATGTTACATGCTCGACACCAGCGACCTCACTAACTGCTTCTTCTATCTTTTGCGTAACCTTTGATTCTACTTGTTCTGGTGCTGCGCCGGGATATTGAACAATCACAGCAACAACAGGCAATTCCACGCTGGGGTATTGATCCACAGCCAGGGACATATAGCTAACCAAGCCTACCACTACCAGCGCTAAAATCATCACCGTAGCAAAGACCGGGCGCTTTACGCTAATCTCTGTAAGCTTCATGTCTTTTTCCCCTAATCTATGAGGCTACGCGTACTGCGTCACCATCTTTAATGCGGTTGGTACTTGTCACAATGACCTGAGCTCCGGTTTGTAAACCGGACTTAACTACAATGGTATTACCTGTTACCTCGCCAATCTCGATTTGCCGACGGACAGCCTTACCGTTTTCGACAGTAAACACATAGTACAAACCCTGCTTTTGCACAACAGCTGACTGAGGAACCGTCTGCACCGCTACACGATCACCTGTCAACAATGCTACTTTGGCAAACATACCAGGCTTTAAGTTGGCACGATCATTATCAATTTTAATCTTGGTCCTAAACATCCGGCTGCTTGAACCCGCTTCCGGATTCACAACCTCAACTGTGCCTGTAAAAATTGTATCAGGGTAAGTATCTACCGTAATATTGGCCTGTTGACCAACTTTAACACGACCCAATTCTTTTTGTTCGACATTGATTACGGCGTATACCTGGTTAATGTCTTGCACCACCATAAGTGCAACTCCAGGAGAAACTACCTGCCCAATAGTGGCATTTTTATTGGCAACCACCCCATCAACTGGCGCGCTGATTATGCCATAACCATATTGCTGCTCAGCGCTGCTTTGGTTAGCTGTTGCGCTTGAAACATCAGCTTCTGCCGTTTTTAATTTAGCTCTAACATTATCTAACTGCTGTTCCGAAATAGCGCCTTTATCAAAAAGCCGCTGATAGCGATTGTAATCATTCAGCGCCAACTCGTAGTTAATCTGAGCCTTCTTTACCGCATCACCAGCCTGCCGGGCTGAGTTTGCCAACTCCACAGCTTCTAACTTAACCAAAGGATCGCCTGCTTTAACGGCTTGCCCCTCCTCTGCCAGGACTTGTTCAATCCGGCCCGCAATTTTGGCACTCACCGTTGCCGAGGTCGCCCCTTCGATTGAGCTATTAAACATAAGACTTGGTACAATATCTTCATTTTCGATTGTAGCAACTTTCACGCTAAGCACGCTGTCAGCAGCTTTACTATCAGCTTTACCAAAGGCAAATACGCCACTGCGGACAACTAAGGTAATGCCAATTACTGCAATTACCAAAATTATCCAATACTTCGGTTTCAATCTGTTCATCAAGTAAACCTCCATTCAGATTTGGGCTGCTAACGCAATATACATACCTACCAGTCGGTATGTCGTAGTTTAAAAATTTTAGCGCCTCTTGTTCTGCGCCAAGTATATATACAACGTGTTAAAATTTTTTCAGACAGGTAGTATGTTGCATCTTATATAGTTAGCAATAGCCATACATTCTCCAGTATTCGGTTACGCATTTCCAGGGACTGAAAGCAACGTCCCAGTGATAGTTGTCCATTGGCTGTAGCCATGATAATCGCTGCCACAGCATAGCTGTCAAGACCACGTTTTAGTTCTCCCTGCTCCATAGCTGCCTCAATTTTCTTGGCAAACGCTGCACATACTACTAGGCGCCCTTGTTCCATTCGCTCTTGAATATCAGGGAATTTGCTCATTATTTCAATAACAAAATGAACACAGTCAACACGGCAATCCCCTTCCACCCCCAGCAGGTCCTTAGCATATCGCTCCAGCGTTTTTTCCACTAATAGCGCATTAAGTACTTCTCGAATACTATTTTTAGCACTCAATAACTCAGTATACTTTGCCTCAAGCCGGTCAAGTAAATAGTGCATTCCTACCTGCAGCAAAGCATCTTTGCTCGAAAAATAATGATAGATTCCCCCCTTAGTAATGCTAACCTCTTTGGCAACATCAATAAGAGAAACCGATTTATAGCCTCGCGTGACAAACAGACGCAAAGCCGCAATGATGATATTTTCTTTCGTCATGTCATTCCTACCCCTTGCTCAAAACATACCTACCAGTCAGTATGTTGTTATTATCACTCACCCATACTCTTTTGTCAATGAAAATCCTATTTTGCTACCATAGGCTCATCCACTCAAGACGTAAGCCTTCTCCGCATTCGATTAATCGCACCAATACCAGCATAAAAATAAGTATTGGAGTTCATCTTATTTTTTATCTATTTTCAAACTACGCCAAAGCGCGTCAAGGAATTTTTGTCTCGAAAATGGTTTTACGACAAACCCATCAACACCAAAACCGATGGCTATCTGTACTGTATAAGCATCATTATTCGAACTACATATGATGATCTTGGATGCAGGAGACAACAGTTTAATGTCCTTCAACGCTTCCAGGCCATCCTTTTTAGGCATAACGACATCTAAAGTGATAAGATCATACTTCCTATCTGATGGCAGCTTCTTGATTTTATTTATTGCGTCAAATCCGTCAACAGCTTCCTCAATCATGGTTATACCCATCTCATGCAAATGAGAGATAATGAAATCCCGGCTGATTTTAGAATCGTCAACAACCAACGCCCGCACTGCTGTCACCCCCTTCTTCAAAAGTACTATGTATAGTATAGAGTGTGCTTGTAAAAACTTCAATACAATTATGCATATGAAAAATCACCTGCCTGATGACTGTCAAAACTCACTACACGATCATTAAAAATACATACACGATACTGGCAAAAGCTACTATACTACCTTTAAGTGGCCAAGCCCGCTTCTCCATCTCGTCTATTTGTGGTTTAGCTGCTTTCTGCTCTGCTACCATTATACTCACTCCTAATTTATATTTAATTAATATTTCGTATCAAATAATATCAACTATAGTATAACATGCCTTTTCTCATTTGGAAACTTTTTTACTAAAAAGATACCCAGCAACAAGTTGTCACCGGGATACAGCGTTTATAATAGGGGAGAATCTATTCTCAATAGAAAGGCTACTGCCCTTCTATGAATTGTAGTACCAAGCATTTGAAATGATACTTTAATTATAAGCACTAATTTTTAGAATTTGTTTAGAAAATACAGGTAATGAAACTTCTTACAATAGTTAACAAAATATTACATGGCGGAGGATGGTTGTCTAATTAATTACCAAGTATTGACATAATATAAAAAACAGAATATAATGAAAATAGAAATAAAAAGGGAGGCTGGTTATATGCTTAAAGATTATCCTGCAACTCAATTATTTCTTATATCGTCAGTAATTTTATTAGCTATGGTCTTACTTACTCCGTTGGTGCGCGAATGGTACATTTGCGTCGCAATACTAGACAGTCTAAAATTTATCGTAAAAGTTATCTGTGGATTATTCTTGCTCTGTACGGTAATTGACGTAATAGATGCTATCCATTATCACAACCACAAACATAGTCACTAAATAATTCAATCAAAATATAAATCCCTGGTTTTCGTAAAGAAAATATACCCTATAGACTAGACATGAAAAAAGTCTACCCTATAGGGTATTTTCCTATATAATGGAAAAATAGCGATAAGAAAAGCGCCCCGCAGGACGCTAACGTTTTAACCCTCGAACTCTAAATACCGTCTCAAATAGGGCAATTCAACAGGTGAATATAAGAAGGTAGTACCATTATTCTCCTGTTTTATTACAACTAAAATTAAGGGATAGGAGTCACAATCTTCACCAGGCAGACCGGAAACATAAATTTGTCCGTCACCTTCCCACGTCGTATATTTACGAAAAAGTGCCTTTGCAGCTTCTATTTTATCCAGTAGCTCATTCTTTATATCTGAAATGTCATCTTCGCAGAACTCTTTTTTAATGTCGATATTTGCTTGTTCTATTGTTTTAAACGGGAAAAACCAGTCTGTTGGTGCTAGTTGATATACATAAGCTTTTATCATTCTATCGTCTCCTTCTGTTATTTTTCGCATTATAAATTCGGCAAAAGGTATTAAATTCCTGCGAATGAAGTGTTTTATGAAAACCGGTTATTGGGGTAATCGTTTGTTTATTGCTACCCCTATGATGGTCGCTACAAAAACCTTAAATAAATCTCCCGGTATAAATGGAAGTGCGCCTGCCATAAATGCCTTCTCTACTCCCATACCAGTAACAAAACTCAGCCACAATACACCAAAAAGATAAACAATAATAATACCCCCTATACTATTTGCCAAAGCTAAACACCAGATATTATTCTTGTTTCCTCTTACCAAAGCAATAACAACGACACCTATCAAAAAACCGAAATAATATCCACCTCGCGGACCAAAAACAACTCCAATTCCACCAGCAAATCCCGAAAAAACCGGCACGCCCGCGGTACCAATTAAAATGAATGTCAAGACGCTAAATACTGCTTGTCTCGCCGTTAGTATACTTCCCGCCAGCATTATTCCCAAACTCTGCCCTGAAACAGGAACCGGACTGAAGGGCAATGGTATAGAAACAAAGCCCAATACTGCCGTTAGAGCTGCAAAAAGCGCTGCATAAATAAAATCTGTTAGATCACCTTTAGTGTTCATCATAACCTCCGCATAGTATATTTAAACTATACATTTTCAAGTAAACCTAAACAAATTATACGACCACCTCAAAAACTTTGTCAACTATTCTAGTTTTTATAGTTAACCAATAAATTAACACACTGCTCGCAACACACAATTTTCATCGAAGGATAAGATAAGACTTGGCTTGTGCCAAGTCCCTTAGGACGCCGGCAGAAGCCTTAGTCGTTCAATCCAGGGAAAGTTATACTTTCCATCTGGATAAAAAATAACCCAACAACTGCTGGGTTGATGAAAATAGTCGCCCACCCGAAGATAGACGACTACAACACAACCAATATAAGCGGGCCGCACCTCAAATTAGTTGTGAATTTACTTCCAGTAACCTATATTAACAGATTAAGCCTTAAAAAATCTCCTTATTCAAGAGTTTAGCTAGTGCAATCATCTCCTAATTCCGGGAACAAGAGGATAAATAGACTAATAACCAAAACGATAAACCAAAGTTCTCTATGCGTACCCCAAAGCATCTTAAATCCCCCTTTGTCTCTGTAATCTATTTTATACTATTCGTAAGTCGGCAATCGTGTTACCATCGCCTCAAATTACGAAAGTCGATATAACTTTCCCTAGAGAAAGTTATACTTTCTGCCAAAACGAAAAAGCCGCACCCCGAAGGATACGGTGTCCACAATGGCCGGGGATAGGCTAATTAAAATATATGGCATGAAATTTTAATAACGATTCGGCTATTAAAGCCTATACATTACTGTGCTGTAGTAGTTGTTGTATCCGTAGTGCTAGTAGTTTCCGTAGTAGTCGCCGCCAAGCTAGTTATAGCTTCCGTCAAAACTGCGGTAGCCGCAACACTAACAAGCTGGTTGCGGTATGTAGTCCAGGAAGTACTAGAATCGGTTGCTTTAGCCGCTACATAGCTAATTGCTACCCCTTTCAATACGGTTAGTAAGCTAGACCATAAAGAATTAGTTGAATTTGCCATTTGATCATTACCCCTTTAAATTCTTATTTTGTCAGGTAGGCTATTGCTGCCCCTGTAGGCCCTGACGCCGCTATAGCTGGTAAGTACTTCTTTAATACATTCAATATTAGCGGGAAAATTAAAGGCTCTGCGTTTAATTTTCCCTGTAAATATAGTAACGTCACAAACTCGCGCCGCTTATTAGTTTTATGACGAGAAAAAATCCCCAAATAGAGCCACGTTCTCCCAGTTGCCACCATCATATAAACGCCTATAAAAATAGGCCAACCAGGAATACTGGTTGACCTAATAATATAATAGTCAAAAGAGCCTGTGCTCTTTAAGACTCTTTTGGGATATTTAAATACACTTACTTTTTCTTGCAAATGCTACAAAACTCGTTAAGTGTTCTACTAATTTAGTGCACTCCTGACTAGTAAGCTGATCAATTGATTTATCGTCCGTTGATTCACGAATAATTTCCTTTATTTGGTATCCCGTATAGCCTAAATCTTTTAACTCTGTCTGTAGGGCAGTGATTTTTTCATGTAAAGCATCCATAGCTTTCCTCCTATTTTAACCCTTAGTACAAAACATGACCTAATTATAACTTTTCTTTGCTAGTATGGATACTATACGAAAGTATACTTTTTATACATAATCTTAATAATTATTACCTTTATATGAATTAATCGAATTACAGTTTAGTGTCAGCGTTTAAGCTTGTTGCTATTGTTAGGCTAGTTGCTTATCGAAAAATTGTGTTCATCTAATATCGGACACATTTTTGCATAATTATAGACCACTCCCAAATGCTCCCTTTTTATGCTAAAATTGACTAAAGGAGCTGAATTTCGATGGCAATAAAATTAAACAAGGAAATTGTTTTTCAACTATTTGGCGAATTTGATTTTGCATTCACTCATTCTAAAAAAAGTCGCGATGAAATTTTAAGAGAATTAATATCACAAAATCCTGAAATCATTTATTCATCAGAAGACTGGCTGCACCTTAGCCAAGAAACTAAAAGCAGCATCATAGCTCGAATTAAGAACTCGCTTAACACCCCGTGAGTTTGATCTTAGTAGTTTTTTACTAGGGTCAATTTTTTATGTCCTACCATCGAAGATAGTCTTATTTTTTTATATTTCTATGGTTATGACTATCATGGCTTTGCAACCTCTCCGTCAAGGACTTTTCTTACTTGTTTATTTCCCAATATGGTAGTGGTAATGTGGGTAAGGCAACAGCCTGCTACGCATAATAAAATAACGCCAAGCAGTATAACCTTCCGGCGCTTGGTTAAACTAAACGTAATTCTTTTCTCTCCCTTGTTAACGCCGTCCATTACGGACGGCGTTCTTTTATTGTCCATCATAGTTTAGCAGTCGCCGCCGTTACATTTGAGTTGGGCCTTCGGTTATGTGATTTGCACCAGTAAGCCATGTTTAACCTCCTGTTTTTGGGTATAGAAAAAGCGCCCAGCAGGACGCTTGGTATATTTTTTATTTTAAAGCAACTTCTGTATCAAACAGGGTAATATGCCCACAATTACCACATGTCATGTACATACACCGTATTGTCGTTATTCCACCATCTTGCTCGTCTTTAATCGGCAAATAAACAAAACTATTTTGCCGGGTTGTACCTTTACTATATCCGCATACTGGGCAATCCATATCTGCTCTTTTCTCTATTAATCGATTTATTATTTTATCTTGTAAATCCATACAATCTCCCTTTTACCATTTTTATACATTATTCGATAAAAAGAGGTAATCTCCTGCAAATATTAAAGTATTAAGAAAAAGAGCCTTTTGGCTCTTCTCACTGTATATATAAACTTGTACAACACCGATAGGGCGACATGTGGTTTCCCTTTTCCTATGCCTTTCGTCGGCAGTGACTCGATCTGCCTAACTCATTCCATAAACTTGGTTTTCTCTTATTTCAAAAATAATTTGAAATATTTTCCAAACATGCTATTATATAGATATATATATATGTTTCCGATAAATCTACTTAGGGGGAAAACCAAGTGAAGACACTTTCTCTTTTAAAACAAATATCTCAAATTGCTGATGAACTTTATAATGGCACCATTGATTCTGCTACTAAAACACAATTGCTAAATAGATTAGAAAAACTCTCCGTAAATTATATGAATTTAAGGCGAGAACTCCACATAAAGAATGATAACACATAACCTAGGCCCACACCTTCTCAAGTCAAGCTTATATTAGCCATAATCTGAGCAATAAATAGAATTGTTCCATCTTGTCATCTCATTTTGCAGTAAAGCCTCTTATCCAAAGATAAGAGGCTTTACTTTTAGTATCAGGACTTAGCGTTTTACTTCTACATTGGCAAGTTTCTCATAATATCTTACCAAGCTGCTATGATCATCCTGGTCCATGCCGTCAACTTTAAGAGACTGCATCATTTCCATAACTGCGGAAGTCAAAGGCAACGGTACACCGACTTCATGAGAAGTCTCCAATACATTATTCAAATCTTTAATATGCAGGTTAATCCTAAAGCCAGGTTTAAAATTACGATCCATCATCATAGGGGCTTTAGCATCTAATACGGTGCTGCCTGCTAAACCTCCTCTGATGGCTTGATAAACCAGTTCAGGTTCAACCCCTGCTTTACTAGCCAAAACCAACGCTTCAGAAACTGCCGCAATATTGAGAGCTACAATAATTTGGTTGGCCAATTTAGTGATATTGCCTGCACCGACATCACCGGTACGCACGACAGAGCCTGCCATCGCCTTCAATACAGGATAGCATTTATCGAAAACTTCCTGTTTGCCGCCGACCATAACCGAAATGGTACCGTCAACGGCTTTCGGTTCGCCGCCGCTCACCGGTGCATCCAGCATTTCTACGCCTTTTTCCGCCAGCTTTTGCGCCAATTCCCGGCTGACCAGCGGGGCAATAGAACTCATATCAGCCACAATCGCTCCTTTTTTAGCGCCTTCAATCACACCATTCTCGCCCAAAACAACTTCTTTTACATGGGGAGAATTGGGCAGCATGGTAACGATGATATCTGTTTGTTGTGCAACTTCTTTAGGGGTTGCGACTGCTTTAGCGCCTGCTGCTACAACTTCATCCACTGCTTTTTGGTTTCTATCCATAACCACCAATTCGTAGCCAGCCTTAAGCAAATTTTTGCTCATGGGTTTACCCATAATTCCTAGTCCAATAAATCCAATTTTCATTTCAATCTCCCCTATCTCGAATTGTAATATATCAAAATGGTCTCGTTCGCCAACAAAGCCAAGCATCCAACCATTCTTTTCAGTTAGCGTACCAAGCAAGGTTTTTTATTATCAAATTTCCAGCCGGGAATGAGATATTGCATTGTCTTGGCATCATCCCGCGCCCCCAGGCAGTTGTCTACATACAGTTTATGAGCCTTTTCGATTTGTTCCATATCGACTTCTATACCAAGACCAGGTTTCTCGGGAACTTTTATTTTGCCTCCAACAATCTTAAGCGGCTCTTTTGTCAGATGTTCCTGATCCTCCTGCCAAATCCAATGAGTATCCAACGCCGCGATTTTTCCCGGTGCTGCAGCGCCAACATGAGTAAACATAGCCAGCGAAATATCAAAATGGTTATTAGAATGTGATCCCCAAGTCAGGCCCCATTCATGACACATTTGCGCTACTCTTACCGAACCCTGCATCGTCCAGAAATGTGGATCGGCTAAGGGAATATCAACTGAGTGCAGTTGTATCGTGTGTCCCATCTGCCGCCAGTCAGTTGCAATCATGTTGGTAGCGGTGGGAAGACCTGTAGCCCGGCGGAATTCAGCCATAACCTCACGTCCCGAATAACCATTTTCAGCTCCGCAGGGATCTTCCGCATAAGCCAGGACATGATTCTGATTGCGGCAAAGACGAATAGCCTCTTCCAGTGACCAAGCACCATTGGGATCTAGCGTGATACGGGCATCAGGAAAACGTTTGGCCAAGGCAGTCACAGCCATAATTTCTTCTTCACCAGGCAGCACGCCGCCTTTTAGTTTAAAATCTTTAAAGCCATACCGCTCGTATGCAGCTTCAGCAAGACGTACTACCGCTTCAGGAGTTAATGCTTCCTCATGGCGAAGACGCAGCCAGTCATCGTTAGCCTCTGGAGCACTTAAATAAGAAAGATCGGTTTTATTACGATCTCCGATATAGAACAGATAACCGAGCATTTCAACCTCGTCACGTTGCTGCCCAGTACCGAGCAGAGATGCTACGGGCACTCCCAGATATTGTCCTAATAGATCCAGCAAGGGAGCTTCGATCGCTGTAATTACATGGATGGTTGTACGCAGATCGAAAGTTTGCAGACCGCGTCCTCCCGCATCCTTGTCGGCAAAACGATGTTTTATTTCGTTAAGGATGTTATTGTACTTACCAATGGACTGGCCAACAACCAGGTTTTTAGCGTCTTCCAAGGTCTTGCGAATCTTTTCACCACCAGGTACTTCGCCGACTCCAGTATGACCCGCATTATCTTTCAAAATAACGACATTGCGGGTAAATAACGGAGCATGCGCTCCGCTCAGATTAAGCAGCATACTATCATAACCTGCTACCGGAATAACCAGCATTTCTGTAACGATTGGTGTTGCACAAATGCCTTGTATATTATTTTGATTCATAAATTTCACTCCTCAAAAAGTAGTTTTCTATTTCAATAATCCCATGCCGTTTAGAACTTGACGGAGTTTTTCCCGCTCCTCCTGCGTCATCGGCCCGACTGGCTCCATACAGGAACCTGCCTCAATTCCAAGCATAATCAAAGATTCTTTAATTACTGAAGGGAAAGTTCCAATAGTAAAGGCAATGCGCAGCGGTGCAAGGGTAAACTGCGCTTCAAGTGCCCCCTTTAAATCGCCGGCCATATATTTCTCATAAATATCGACGCACAGGCGTGGTGCAACATTGGCACAAGAAGCAATAGATCCGACAGCCCCATAACAAAGTGCGCCATAAATAAGAGTATCTCTGCCAACCATAACGGAAAAATCATCCCTGCCTTGTGTCAAACGGATATATTCTGCTGTCAACGTCAAATCACCGCTTGAATCTTTTATACTGACAATATTGGGGATTTCCGCCAATTTTGCTACCGTTGCGGCTGCTAGATTAATACCCGTCTTGGGCGGATTGTTGTAAAGCACGACCGGCAATGATGTATTGTTGGCAATCGTTGTATAATGCTTAATTAATTGCTCCTGGTTAGGTGTAATAAACATCGGGGTCAGCACAGAGACAGCGTCGACTTTGCATTCTTCTGCCAACTGGGTCAATTCCACACTTTCACGCGTAGTAATGCCATTTGTACCTGCATAAATAGCCACTCTGCCTTTATTTTCATCCATAACAACCTGAAAAACTTCCTTCTTTTCTTCAGGAGTCATACCGTAAAATTCACCTGTAGTACCAACAATAAACAGACCGTGTACACCGCCGTCAATAAGATAATTTACAAGTTTGCGCGCAGCTATTTCATTAAATTTTCCCTCTGCAGTAAGGGGCGTTATCATAGCGGGGATAATTCCTTTGGGTTTAAAAGTAGTCCTCGTTGCTGCATTCATGAAAATCCTTCTCCTCACATTGCTCATTAAGCCTTTCTTTACTCATTGATAACCTTGGTCCACTATTTTTCAGATCGTGCGAGACACGCACGTACCAACATGAATGCCTCGCCTAAAATAATCATTAAATCCAAACTTCATTGGATCCATTTCCATCTAATCAGATAAATTGATGCAAAATGAGTACTCCTATCAAACCAAGTACTGATAGTATACAAGTATATGTCGTTCTTACTTTAATGGCCTGAGCAACAGGAATATTGAAATATTCTTTGAACATCCAGAAACCTGGGTCGTTAACGTGGGAAGCAAAAATACTACCACAAGATGTTGCCAGAACCATCAATTCCGGGCTAATTCCACTAGCTTGAACTAAAGGTAAGACAATTCCCGAGGCCGTAGTAATAGCGACGGTTGCCGAACCTACCGCAATTCTTAAAATAGCAGCGACCCCCCAGGAAAGAACGATAGGAGAAACGCTTAAACCTTTAGTTAGTTCGGTAATCGCATTGCCAACCCCAGCATCAACAATAACTTGTTTAAAAGCACCACCGGCCCCAATAACTAAAATAATCATGGCAATTGACTTTATCGAGGCTCCCATACTTGAAACAACCTCAGTTATGTCTTTGCCGCGGTTTGTTCCAAGCGTAACCATACTGATAAGAACGCTAAGCATTAACGCAATCGGTGCAGCACCAAAGAAATGAAGATAAATCAAAAGTGGATCTTTTTTAGCCAGCACGAGATCTCCCATAGTGCTAGCAGCCATTAATACGATAGGAATTAAAGCCGAAAACATGCTTATGCCAAAACCCGGCATTTCTTCTTCTTTAAAGATCTTTGAGGTAACTAGCCCTGCTGGAATGGAGGCTTTAACAGAAAGTACAAAATTGGTTCTTGTATAAAAAATCCCTACAATTATAGCCGCAGGGATAGCGATGAGCAGACCTAGCAACAAAGTATGCCCCATATTGGCCCCAAAGATTGTAGCTACTGCTGCCGGTCCGGGATGAGGCGGTAAAAAACTATGAGTTGTAGATAAGCCTATAACTGCCGGTAAACCAACATACATGAGCGGTAAACCAGTATCAATAGCAATTGTACAGATAATAGGAAACAAAACAATGAAGCCTGCTTCAAAAAACATGGTAATGCCGACAATAATGGAAGTAACAATCATTGCCCATTGAACATTCTTTTTTCCGAACATCTTGATAAAAGTAGTTGCTATTCGCTGGGCAGCTCCGGAATCAGCAAGAAGCTTACCAAGCATGGCTCCAAAGGCAAGAATAAGAATTAAACTATTTAACTGCCCACCTATGCCTTTATAAATTGAGCCTGTAATTTTATCTAAGGGCATACCTTCTAAAAATCCGACAATTAGTGATACAAGCATTAGTGAAATAAAACCATCCAGTTTAAACTTTACCATTAGGAGTAAAAGTAAAAGAACACCGAACCCCACAATTAATAATGCCACTCAAATCCCTCTTTTCTCATTAGTTGTGCACTCAGACTTTCTCAAGACAAAGAATTAAGCCTGTTAAAGAGTTTTAATTACTGGACGTATTATACAAACCTCCTTCCCTATTCCTTTGAATAGCACTACTTGCAATATTCATGCCAATCATAATTTTTGGTAAATTAAAACAACTTCTATATCGTTTCCATCTTTGATTTTGCGGAACATTTGAAAATCCAGATGACTAAGTGAATATTCTCTTCTCCCCCATTTTGTTGTTATCAACAACTCAAATTCTCGACATTGTATGCATACAACTCTTATTATTTGCAACAAACGTGCCAATCAGAAAATCCGGTATTTTCATAATTATTGAAATAAAAAATCTGCAACACGAGTTGCAGATTGCAATATTCATTGCAAAAATCGCACTACATGGTGCAGGTTTTTTTAAATTGGATATTATAAGACTTTAGTTTTCGATAGAGGGTGCTGCGATTAATCCCGAGTCTTTCGGAAGCTTCTTTCTGATTATAATTTGTTTCCTCAAGAACGCGTAAAATCTTAGTTTTTTCTAAACATTCCTCTGCTTCAGCAGGCGGGCGAGTCTTATGCGTCTGGTAACCAGCCGAACCATCAAACATTGTTTCAATAAAATCAGCAGAAATAACCTTTTCTTTGGATACAATTACAACCCTTTCCATTACATTTAAAAGCTGTCGTATATTTCCCTGCCATTCATAATCATTAATTAATTTTTTAGCTTCTTTCGATAGAACTACTTCTCGATTAAATCTTTTATTAAATATGCTGATAAAATGGTCTGCCAAAACGCCGACGTCTCCGCTTCGCTCATTAAGAGAAGGCAATTGAAGAGGAAGGACATTAATACGATAATAAAGATCTTCCCTAAACTCCCCGTTAGCAACTAACTGAGCAAGATTCTTATTAGTTGCGGCAATTATTCTGACATCGATAGGCAAATACTTATCATCGCCCAACCGCATAATCCGCCTTTCCTGAATCACGCGCAATAAGGTAGTTTGCGCCACCTTATTCATTTCTCCAATTTCATCGAGAAATATTGTTCCACCATGGGCCAGTTCAAAAAAACCAACTTTTCCTTTTTTGTTAGCTCCTGTAAATGCGCCTTCTACATACCCAAACAATTCACTTTCTAATAAAGTTGACGGAATAGCCCCACAATTAACGGCAACAAACGGTCGCTTATGACGCAGACTGGCGTTGTGAATGCTTTGGGCAAACAGTTCCTTGCCTGTTCCTGATGCTCCCAAAATCAAAACAGTAGCATCAATGTATGCATAGTCTTCTGCCATTTGTTTCACTTCTGCAATTTTCGATGAAATACCGATAATATCATCGAAATGATATTGTGCCAGCAAGCCCTTTGAATAAATTTTTTTTACGAATTGTAGCTTCCATCTCAACAATTTCCCCAACATCCTCAAGCGTAATCATAGCCCCTATAATACTGCCATCAATATCAATCGGTATAATGTTCGCCATAAATTTCCGGCCCTGCAATTGAACGAATTCGCCCCGATAAACTTTGCCTTCCTGCAAACAGGCAGTCAAAGGGATCTCGGGATATATTGTTGCTAAACTTTTCCCTTTAACCTGGCTTAAAGGGAATCCTACAAATTTTTCTGCCGCCACATTCATGAATTCAATCCGCTTATTCCGATCAATACTAAATATACCTTGCACCGAATAATCAATCATTACGCGAAATTTACGCATTCGTTCTTTTTCTAGCTGGCGGGCAAAAGATACTCGCTCAGCCTGCAAAAAGGCGTTTCGCAACGACTCCTCACCTGATGTTAAAAGAATTGTCTTTATTCCTTGTTTCGCAGCAATCTCTGTTGTGTGAATCCCACCAATCAATATATCCGGATGATCATCAAGGACGCTTTGCATAGTAGAAAATATCTCTTCTTCTGATTCTAATAAATAGAGCTTAAGTCGAACATCCATAACCTTTGCGAAAACCTCAATACTCCGTATCATATTTTGAAAGGCCATAATAGCAATTTTAGGATTTTCCTTTTTGGTAGTCGCCTTTGCGGCTAATAATGCTTCCGCCAAATCTTGAAAGGTAATCGGAATTTCAACAACAGGTACCTCAATTTCGGCTTTAGTAATCAGCTCGGCAGTACCACCTCGAGTAATGATTACGTCAGCCCCCTCCCGTTCAACCTTTCTGGCAATAGCTATTCCCCGTGTTAAATCGCCTAAAAAGCATTCAAATTTATTGGTTAATCCCAAATCTTCAATAACCTTCTGTCCAGATTCAAGGATTCCTTGATAGGGGGCAATAAAAACGCTCTTTTTCATTTCAACCGCCTTTTCAAAGCCATTAATTTTTCACTTTATTTTATAAGATAAGACTTGGCTTGTGCCAAGTCCCTCAGGACGACGGCAGAAGCCTTAGTCGTTCTTATGTCAACAGAATTTAGTTATAAATTCTGGTAGACTAAAATATCAATTCAAACTGAATTTTTTCGAATATATACTTTTATCCGATATTTATTATATCGCATTTGAACCATATTAGGCTAGGTCGACCATACTCTTTTGCCGCATCTGTCATAAGTTAACATTTGCTGGACCTCTTTACCTTCTTGAAAGCACCCATAAATAACTAACTAAGAGAAGCAGCCCAAAACCGGATATTGGGCCAACGGCTGAAGCATGACCCCTGAATAAATGGTGATCCAAAAATATACTTCTTGCCGAGGTATCTCTCCCCGTTCCATCCCTTCGGAGAGAATTTTACGCATTACGAAGTGTGGTTTAAGTTCCTCAGCTAGCGAATCCCAACTTGTCAGTCGCGCGGTGTACTCGCTGATAATACCGTTGAAGATATAGAGAGCCATATCTTCTTTACCCTCAAAGTGCTTATACAGCGCCGCTTCCGATACGCCTGCAGCCTTAGATATGTCCCTGACTGAGACAGCATCGTACCCCTTAGAGCTTATTGGCCGCCAACCGGAAAGGAGGAACCAGTCAGCGGCCCTGGTAAGCTAAAAATAATCATAAGAAAAGCGCCGCTATGGGCGCTTACTTCTTTGATTCATGCCGATAAATAATCGTATACCCGACTATTGTGAAAGCAGTAAGTATCGCTAATGCGAAGACTATAATATGATATAACATATCTGTACTCCTTGCACATTTTATTACGTTAAAGATTATCAGTTGATCATTAGAATTATCTTATAATTGTTATGGTAATTATCGCCAGTGCCTTTGACCGTTGGCGGCTTTGTCGTGTCTGGACTCTCGACCGGAATAATATGGTAACATCATAACACCGAAAAACGGTATACAAATACCCGGCCATAACACCGCTCGTGCCATTCTCCATAACGTACTTGTACATAATCAACCCACCTGGGACGGCCTACACCGTTCTTATACTCTATACATTCAGCGCGTCGCCTAAATTCAATGACCTGTATCTATAGCTAATTCCACTACCCCAAATATTATAAAGCCAAATAAGGCGACACTTAGCCGCCCTTTCTCTATGCCTTATCCTGCTTTCCTAATGCCCTGCCGGTATCCTTCCAACTCTTCCAATTAAAGCGTATAGTTTGCGCTCTCTAGAAGTTGTTGTCCATGTTGGCAGTTCAGCGAGCACCTTCATCCACGGCCATTAGTTTTTTATTTACCTAAGTTATTTCGCAACTAGGTCGGATATTATCAGTGTCTTTTTCTGCTATTTTGTCTCTAGATTTGTATATGTCATACCCTGACAATATTTTTCCCATATTTTCTCTTCCGCCAAAGGTCTGCTGATGAAATAACCTTGCATTCTATCACACTTCAATTCCTGTAAGAATGACATTTGTTCTGTCGTTTCAACCCCCTCTGCGACAACATCAAAACCCATTTCATGTGCCAACTGAATAACTGTTCCCACAATGGCTGCATAATTACTTTTTTCCAGCAAAGCATCCACAAAGGATTTGTCAATTTTAATGGTATTTATCGGTAATTCGCTGAGATAGGTCAAAGAGCTATAGCCTGTGCCGAAATCATCCAGAGAGATCCTGATTCCCTGTTTCTTTAAATTACAAATTTTATCAGTCACCTTTTTAAAATTTTCGATAAGCATCGTCTCAACAATTTCCAAAATTAAGCAGTCCTTGGGAAAAGCAGTTTTCGCTAAAACACTTGCAACTTTATCGGTAAAATCATCCTGCAGCCATTCTTTAACCGACACGTTAACAGACATATGCACATTCGTTAAACCCGCATCATGCAGCCTTTTGCCAAATAAACAAGCTGTCTGCAAAACCCATTCACCAATTTCCACAATTAAATTACTATCTTCGGCGACAGGAATAAATTGTGCCGAAGAAACCAAACCATAGTCCGGACTTTGCCAGCGAATTAAAGCCTCAAAAGCAACCAACTGTTTATCCACATTAACAATTGGTTGATAATATAAAACAAATTCGCCATTTTTCAAAGCCTTATGCAAACCAGCTTCTAGTCGCATTTTATGAATAATATCTGTTTCCATATCAGTTGTAAAGAATTCATAACGATGTTTGCCTTGTTTTTTGGCGCACTGCATAGCAATATCGGCATTTTTCAATAAGGATTTCGTATCACACCCATCATCAGGATATAATGCAATGCCGATGCTGAGCGTCACCGCCAAAGGATCATGGGTGGAAATGCATACCTCACCCACCACTTGAATCAATTTCTGCACAAATTCGCTTATAGCCTGACGATCAGTTTCACCGGAAAGGATAATTATAAACTCATCTCCGCCCAACCGTGCTACAAATTGCTCCTGAGCAACCTTCTTTAAAGCTTTTGCGGTTCGCAGCAGAAACTGATCGCCTACAGCATGGCCCATGGAATCATTGATCATCTTAAAATTATCTAAATCTATAAATAGTAAAGCGCCTGCCCCACGGCCATTTTGAACCTCTAATTCTGCCGACAGTTTTTCTAAAAATGACAGACGGTTGGCCAATCCTGTCAAAATATCGTGGTCAGCCAAATGATGTATTTTCATACTTTGCATTTTCTTCTGTGTTATATCTGTCATAGAGCCAGCCATACGGATAGGTTTACCATCTGCATCAAATAATGCCTTACCCCGGCCAAGTACCCATAACGTCTCACCTTCTTGGGTTATAATTCGATACTCTCTTATTTCCTTTTCCAGAGCTCCTTCCATCTCCTGATAGACAAAAAAAGCTAACAATATTAGGGGGACTGTAGTAACAATGATAAATGCAGTGATTATTTTATTGCGCATAGAATTGAACATACTAGCGCCACCCTTTCGGCATACAAATCATAAAAAAAAGCCAGGCATATGCCCAGCATCGTTGCTAGTTTATCAAAATACACCCGGCAATGCTTGCTTATAAAATACTCACGCTTGCATCTGCCGTCTGTTATATTTTATTTAAGTAAAATTATAGTATTTTTTGAGAGATTCGTCCATAAAAATATCACATACTTTAACACCTTATTGCTAAGCCTACCAAAATTGACATTATAGTCAGAACTGACTTAATTGTTTCATCCACTTGGATAACGGCTCTTTTGTTGACACGAAATAAAAAAGCCTTCAGATGAAAACTGAAAGCGTTGATTTCTGGCGGAGAGGGTGGGATTTAAACCCACGTACTCTGTTACAGTATACTTGGTTTCGAACTTTCAGCAATTAATTTTGCTGCCGCTGCCGCCATTCCTAAATCATCATGCCCAACCCCCGGCACGGTAATCAAATTCCAATTAAAGGTCACACCTAATTCTAAAGCCTTCGCTTTTGCTTCATAAAAAAATTTATTTCCACGATCAAAACGATTTAATCCTTGTGCATCAGCCAATTGAGTATGGCGGAGAATTTTATGATTGGGCTCATTATCCTTTTCGCCTAACAAAATAATCACGGGCTTTGCAAAAGCCTTCGCCAGCTCATCTTTGCTCAATGACATGTTTTTGATCCCATAAGGAAAATCAATATTTGTATCCGGCATAGTATATACCATCCCGCATTCGCTACAATAATTTGAGAAACTTGTGCTTCATCTGAAAAAAACATGTAACGATGAACAAATTGAGCCCCTGCCGAATGTCCAAACAGTGTAAAATTGCCTATAGCTCCAAACCGCAGTTTCACTTCGCGAATCACGTGTTGAATCACCGGAAACACCCATTTATCTTTTGGTTGTAAGCGTCCTGGTTCATCATCACGATCTGATATATTTCCGGTATTATAGTAACGCACACCTGGATATTTCCCTTCGGAAAACTCAGGACATATTACAAGCAAATCATACTGTTCGGCAAACTTTATCCAACCGTCACGATACTCTTGAGCATTACGTTGAAAACCATGCTGTACAAGAACAACTGGTTTATCTGGTGTCCACCCGGCAGGACAATAATAAAAAACATTAAGATCATTGGCATTTGCTCCAGTAGCTTCCTGCATCGTAAACATACCCGCTCCAACTTCTAATGGTGCGGCTTTTTGCGGACTAGCAGAACAACCTGAAGACACCTGCAATAAAATAACAAGACAAATAAAAAACATACTTAAACGTACAGATTTAATTTTCAAAGTAGTAACCTCCCACAAGCTTTCAGTTTACAAAGATCTTTTTGATGCAATCTTCTTTGCCGCTGCATGTCATACAAGCAAATATTCATTTCCAATCCTGCCTGTTAACTACATTGAGAGTACTACATTCTAATTACTTGCCATACTAATCTTCAGTACTGTTTGTAAACTCCATACATATGCAACAAACTCTCTCAACCCGGCTATTCCAACAATCAAAACATATTATTGCTTAAATTTTAAATTTGTGAACACCATGATTTCTTCGGGAGTAAACGCTTCTGTGTCACCAACAACCAAGTGCCCCGCATTGTGTATTACGACATCAAGATGGCCTTCCTTTGTTATAATTGTTTGGACAGCACTATCCACCGACTGCTGTGAAAGGATATCCATTTCGAGTATTCGTATATCGAGCTTATTAGCTGCAGCATAATCGAGCAATTCTTGGGCGCGCGTAGCGTTGCGGCCTGTAATATCACGCATGCTGCGTACACTGTATGAGCAGCTGCCGCCACTGTGCGTGCGCAAAGATTACCTAGCTGGCACCGGTTAATACAACCTCATTTATTCTCTTCATCGCCTCATCCCTCTTTCCTTAAAGATTCATTTCGATTAATAAATGTTTTTAAAATTAATCGCAGCCATCCGAGCACACACTTAGATAAATCCGCCATTAATCCGAATCGTCTGCCCTGTTATCCATTGCGCCTCCTCACTTGCTAAAAACAATACAATTTTGGCAATATCTGCTGTTTCTCCCAAGCGACCAAATGCGTTCAATTTGCTGAGAGCCTCAATTTGTTCTTTTGTTTTTCCCACACTAAACAGTTCAGTATTAACTGGCCCAGGAGCAACCGCATTTATCGTAATCCCCTTAGGTCCGAATTCTTTTGCCAATTGACGTGTAAACTGCTCAACGGCTCCCTTTGTCCCAGCATATACGCTGTATGCCGGAAACATCACACCGGCTACCGAGGTGGAAAAATTGATGATCCGCCCGTTATTTGGCATATGCTTATCCGCTTGCTGGCAAGCAAAGTAAGTTCCTTTTACGTTGATAGCAAAACTTTTATCAAAGTCCTCTTCGGTTATAGTTGCAATCGGTTTAGTAATCATAATTCCAGCATTATTGACCAATATATCAATTTCCCCATAGGCTTCTACCACGCTTTGAAACAGGCGTTCCACCTCACTGACCCGGCTGATGTCCGCCTGAACTGCCATTGCTTCTCCTTCATGTGATTTTATTCCGGCAACGACATCAGCTGCTTTTTCTGAATTTCCGGCATAATTGATCACAACTTTTGCTCCATTTAGCGCTAGCTCTTCTGCGATAGTTTTACCAATACCCCGGGAAGATCCCGTCACCAAAGCCACTTTTCCAGTAAGTTTTTTCTCTTTAACTTGAGTCATTTGTTCATCATCCTCCTAAAAATTGAAATAAAGAAGTTATTCATTATATCTCACTGCAAATCACTGGTTACTTCTTGCGTCTTTCACCAAAGTAATTTTTCCCTCATTATACTGAGGTATGACATTTACAACGTCCCATTGCAGACAATATTCGATGTCGATTACGCGGCCTATATCGTACAATCTTCTACCATTTCTACTATTACTAGCGACCTCAACAATTGTCTCTTTTGCTCCGTTATACATCATCCAAGCTTAACTAATTCGTTTGTATGAGATATACACTAACGATGAGTAAGCTTACTCCAAAAGCTCTAGATAAACTCAGTGTATGTACTAGGTTACCTAAGACACCAAAATGGCTAACAAAGCTATAGCAGATAGAGCTTCCAGAAATATATAGGTCTATCCTCGTCTAACCGGAATTTTATTTTCACAGGGAACCCGCGTCTGGCATTTGGCACATCCGTAGCGAGGAACATATATTTCTTTCTCTCTTCCTATATATGCCATGCAAATTTGATTATCCTTACCGGCCTTATCAATGGCCTGCGGCGGGCAACGCTTGATACAAGCCCCGCAGTGTGAACAATATTCATCAACTTCTGTGTACGCCCGTTGTGTGGGTTCTAAATGAAAATCCACAATCACGCTGCCACACCGGCCAGCTGAACCCAGTTTGGTAATTAACGACCGACTCAAGCTAAAGGTACCGAGGCCTGCAACAAATGCAGCGTGCCGCTCCGACCAATTACTGCGTAAATTGACTATTGCAAAGCGTTCATCCAGAAGAGGTGCCAGCGCATGATGCCCAGCTTTTTCAACCAGTTCGACAATAAACTGGCGTAAAGCCATATTGAACATCTCCCCTTCCCATCGCCCATAAAGCCATTCTGTGGCCGTTACTCCTTGAATCCGGTTCGCCTCGCGAATTCTTTGTGTATACGGTAGAAAGTAGACAATGACAGACTTGGCACCTGATAGCCATTCGGTAGGATTCATGTGGTGAAGTCCGATAATATCCGGCTGTTTAAATGTTTCCCATAATGCATCGGTAGCGCTGGCAACCCCGATCAACGGCAACTCCCAGATCTGCATCCTGTCAGAGGAAGTGGGCGGAGTCGAAATCATTTCCGGATTTTCCACTATATTTTTCGGGTTGGTTAAAACGAAATCGTTGACTTTTTCCTGGATATCCTGTAATAGCATAACAGCTCCTCCTTTCCAATTATAGTAACGGTTTATTCCTCCATGCAGCCAATTTTATCTATTATTACTGCATACCTGGCTGCATGTTAGCGGATAAAATTAGTAACTTCCTTTTCTTCCATTACTACAGGATCCACGGAATCTTTCCCAGCAGCCAATACTTTTAACAGCCAGGCCATATTTTTTCCCAATACCCGCATGATTTGGTTTCCTTCTCCATCCTGCGAGGCTTCTCCCTGCTCCAATCCATGCGTTACGTTCCAATAATTCGAACTTGAAATAATCATTTCGGAATACATAAGATAGTGATTTAAGGCATCAAAGGTAAATACTCCCCCTGAACGCCTGACTGCAACAACCGCTGCACCTACTTTATTGCGAAACATAAAATTGTTAACACTAGCAACTTCAAAAACTCTGTCCAAAAATGCTTTCATTGTTCCAGCAATTCCAGCAAAATGCACCGGTGATCCAATCAAAATTCCATCCGCTTCTTTCATTTTTTGAATCCAGTTATTTACTTCATCGGTAGTAATCACACATTTTTGATTTTTATTTCTTTTACATCCCATACAAGCAGTACATCCACGAACTATCTTGTTCCCTATATGAATTATTTCAAAATCAATGCCTGCCTGATTCACTTGCTCGCCGATCACACTAAGTGCGTGATACGTATTGCCTTCTTTTCGAGGACTACCATTAATTGCAACTACTTTCATTTTTTATCTCTCCTTTATTCCATCCGACCGGGTAGCAACACAAGATTTTTATTTACATTCCGCACAAGTGTTTACCTGGTAAACACTTGCGTAAAATTTTTATTTGCTTTGCCTTATTTTATCAATATGCTGCTCAACCTCAGACATAATTTCGTTCAAAAAATGTAATTTCTCTTCACTTACCGAATCGAATGTTTGGATAATAATATTATCGAAATTCCGGTGAAATTCGATATGCTGCTGAAAAGCAATCTGACCTTTAGCGGTTAATTCAAATTGGCCAATCCTTTTATTATCTTTTGACTGATATCGGTAGATCAAGCCTTTTTGAATCAGCTTACGTATAATCTTCGGAATAGCTCCTTTAGTTATGCCAAGTTTTTGAGCAATCTCCGTAACGTTAATTCCCGGGTTTCTGCCGATCATGTCCACCATGTGAATTTCAGAGTTGTGTAACAACTCATCAATTCCAAAATCGCGCGGCTCCGCCATAAGAGAAGACACTTTATTAATAATGCGTATCATAATTTCGTGAACAGTTTTGCTTTGGCTGTGCATTGTAACCTCCATCTTTCTCTCTGTGTAAGGATTGAGACCGTTTTTCGTCATTATCAATCATACGCTTCTCTCGACTCATTTTACCGCATATAACGATTTGGGGACGTTGTGTAAAATCACTGTTAAGATAAATCATTCTCTCTCAGCTCAGCAATGGAAACCACTTCTTCGAAAAGCTCCACTTGGAGCTTTTCACTAATCAAACCATCCATTTTGCTGAATACATCCTGTAGGTATGGAGTATTCGAGTGCTGGTCTAACGTCTGCTGGTCTCTATATTTTTCATAAAAGAAAAATTTTCCCGGAACGGACTGAGCAGAGTGTAATTTATATTCAATTACTCCTACCTCTTGGCTTACCATGGGAAACAACGACATGAGAAGATTTTTTAATTCCTGTTCCTTCCCCGGTTTCGCCTGAATCACCGCTGTCAATACGATCATCTTCATCCTCCTTTTTATTCATTTTTAGTATAACCTGTACTCCAAATTAATTGGTAAACTCTAGGTTTGTTTATATTGTATACCAGGTAAACAACATGTGTCAAGTAAATATTTTTGCGTATAAATTGCATGCACAAAATCAAGAAACCACCCAGAAAATTAAGCGCTTACCGTAAGAAATACAAGGAACCTGTCGCAAAAACATTCAGAAACGATTACTTCTCTAATATTTGAATAACCAAAATGCAAGCCGTATCCTAACCAAAACAAGATAACGGCTCTTTTGTTGCCAACTTCGTTGCCAAACAATAAAAAAGCCTTCAGAGTCAAATCTCTGAAAGCCTTGATTTTACTGGATTTCTGTTAATGACTTTTTTAATTGCCCTTAAAAGCAATTAATTGTTTTTGGTTAGCATGCTGTCAAAATGTTGTCAAAAAACTTAGCCTGGAATTCCATCTCAATTAGCCAACTCCAATAAAGCTTCTTTATTGGAATGGAAAAAGAGAATTGCGCAGCTGCAAAATCCGTCTTAAACATATAGCACCATTGCTAAATATTCCAAAATGTTCCCTCCAATATTTTCTATAGAATGACTTTCACCATCATCAGTAAAAATCACATCTCCCGCATTTACTTGCTTTTCTATATTATTATCCACAACTAGTCCTGTACCAGCTAATATGTAGAACACTTCGAAATCCATATGATGCTTATGCAATGCAACTTTTGCTCCAGCATCTAATGTTATCCGAGCAAATAAGCGCCCTTTATCATGCATTTGCCTGGCCGACAGTAAATGATGAATCGTACCCGCTTTTTCACCATCACGTCGTTCTACCTTAAATTCTTCTGCATTAATTACCAACTGTATCACCTCCATAAAACGCAACAAACTCAGAAAGCTTTTGTTAAGCCACCATCAACTAACATAGTTTGTCCAGTTATATAGGTATTGGCTGCTGAGCATAAAAATACTGTCAATTTAGCGTATTCCTCTGGTTCACCATAACGTCCTAGGGGAATCGCCTTAATCGCATTTTCATAAATATCTTCAACTGTTGTATCTGCTTTTTTGGCTCTTACAGAATCTAAGTACTTTATACGATCTGTACCAATTCTACCTGGTCCCATTACATTAATCAGGATACTATCCTTGCCTAATTCCTGGGATAAAGTTTTCGTTAACCCCATTACACCCATTCTAAAGGTATTTGACAAAATCAAATTATCCAATACTTGTTTTACTGATGAAGAAGTGTAGTTTACGATCCGTCCTTCTCCAGCTTTACGCATATATGGCAGTACCTCTCTAATCGTACGAATATATGCTAACAAATTTAGTTCATATGCTTTTTGCCAATCTTCGTCTGCAAAGCTATCAAAGCTACCAGCCGGCGGACCACCCGAATTATTAACTAGAGCATATACCGGTCCAAATGCATCAATTGTAGCTTGCACGACTTTTTTAATATCCCCATAAACCGTAATATCTCCCACTGTATATGCCGGTTCATTTCCTGTTTCAGCCTTGATTTCTGCCTGAGCTACTTTCAGTTTGGTTTCGTCATGGCTAAACAACATGACCTTGGCTCCTTCCTTGCTAAATTCCAAGGCAGCCGCTTTACCAAGGCCAGTGCTCGAAGCCATAACTAAAATCGCTTTATCTTTTAAGCCTAAATTCATGTTAATTCCTCCTGTTTAACATTGTCATATATTCCTTAATTATACATTTAGACTATTTTAAAATCCCACTATTTTCAAGTGCTACTTTGATCTCAGCTTTTGCTGCTGCATCTAGTGTTCGAAATGGTGCTCTAACCGGACCTGATGGTAATCCCATTAATTCCATACCTGCTTTAACCATAGCTGGCTGTCCGTATTTTGTTGCCATATCACGCATTGGTTGCCAACGATAAAATCTCTTTTGCGCTTTTTTAAGTTCACCATTCTTAACTTCATTATACAAAGAAACAAATTCACTTGCCATAAAGTTAGCATTCGTTGACGTGCACCCCGGATATCCAATAGCAAGCGCACCAAGAATAATGCCATCAGAGGCACACATTACAGAAATGTCATGACCAGCATAAGCTTGTGTACGAACTAAAACATGTAAATCGGTTGCCCCTTGTTTTACACCTAAAACATTTTTTAGTTTGGCAAGTTCTGCAATGTCTTGTGGAGTTAAATGAACCCCAATACTCGTACTGTTATAGATAAGAATCGGCATATCTACGGCCGCATCAAGTTGCTCAAAATGATATATCATGTCACGCGAGCGAACTTCTGAAACATACGGTGGTGTAACCATAACGCCATCAGCTCCAACTTCTTGGGCGAATTTAGTAAGCTGAATAGCCTCCTCTGTACCACTTGCCGCTGTACAACAAATAATCGGCACACGACCTGCAACCGCATTAACGGCAGTAGTAAATAATACTTTCCTTTCTTCGATACTCATACTGGGATATTCAGCATAAGTACCACCAACTACCACTCCATTAATACCAGAAGTGATAAAATGATCAATATTACGCCGTAATGCGCTCATATCCAATTCAAAATTATCTTTCATTGGAGTTACTGCCAATACATAAATACCGTTTAATTGATTTTTCAACTCTTGCATTTTATACATCTCCTAATTTGATATTTCTTAACTCTATCACAACAAATCAGCTAAAGCGTTTTCTAAGTTATTCATTCCCTTAACAAGGTTTCCCATTGAATTCGAATAAGAAATACGTACATTATTGGGTGCTTGGAAAGCTTCACCAGGTACTACTGCAACGTTTGCGGCTTCTAAGAAAAAATTCGTTACATCTACGGAGGTTTTTAGTACTTTCCCTTTGTATTTCTTTCCGAAAAGTTTTTCTATATTCGGCAGAATATAAAAAGCTCCCTGAGGTACATCACAACTCAATTCCGGGATAGACTTTATTCTATCCATCAAATATTTTCTCCGCTCATTAAATTCTTTTTTCATATCCTCAATCGTTTGCTGCTGACCTGTTAATGCTTCAATTGAAGCAATCTGAGTCATAGAATTTACAGAAGAAGTAATATGCCCTTGCAGCGCATCCATTCCTTTGATTAAAGTTTCGTTCGCCGCCACATAACCAATCCGCCAGCCAGTCATTGCATAGGTTTTTGAAAAACCGTTGATAATAATTACATTCTCCCGTTTATTGGGTAACAAAGTTGCTATACAAACATGCTTTACACCATCATAAATCAGCTTTTCATAGACTTCATCTGAAATTATATATAGATCTTTTTCTTCGACAAGCTTAGCTAATTCTTTTAAACAATCTTCACTATAAACTGCACCAGTTGGATTGTTAGGATTATTGATAATAATTGCTTTTGTTTTAGCAGTGATCGCCGCGGCGATTTTTGGGATATTTAATTGGAATCCCGTACTCTCATCAGATTTAACAAATACTGGTTTGGCACCAGCTAATTTAATCATTTCGACATAACTTACCCAGCATGGTGTTGGTAAAATCACTTCATCACCAGCTTCGCAAGTTGTGAATATAGCATTAAATAATGCTTGTTTCGCTCCTGTTGCAACCAAAATTTCATTTGGCTTATAATTAACTCCGTTATCGATTTTAAACTTTTCGCATATCGCACTGCGCAACTCCGGAATACCAGCTACTGCGGTATACTTTGTAAACCCATCATCTAACGCTTTCTTAGCAGCATTATTTATATTAGCAGGTGTATTAAAATCCGGTTCACCAAGATTAAGACCAATTACATTAATATTTTGCCGTTTCATATTTTCAACTATGGCTGTCATTTCTTCAGTAGCCGATGGCGTCATGTTTTTTATCCGCTGCGTTACCATTTCAAATCCTCCCACTCAAAATCGAATTGCTAACTAATAGATTATCTATAATGTTTCTCCAAAAATGCCGGACATCTTACAAATTGAATTTACTATTTCGACTGGCTTGCTTTTACTATCGTTTTATCAAAGATGATCATGTATCTCTCTTTAAACATAGCTTTGATCTCTTTAACAGACTTGCCAAACAAAGATACAATACCACTGGGCAAAAACGCCAGCGTAAAAATGAGTAATATTCCATAAAGTATTAACCGATACTGGTCTGTTGCCCGTAGCAATTCCGGCAAAAAAGTAAGAATAAAGGATCCCATTATGCCGCCTTCCAGGCTGCTTAATCCACCAATAATCCCCATGGAAATCAGTAAGAGTGATGGTTGCCATCTAAATTGTTCCGGACTTAAATATCCAATAAACGGGCCGTACAGAACTCCCGCAAAACCGCCGAAAGCCGCGGCAAGAGTAAATGCTAAAATCTTGTACTTCATAGTATTAATTCCTACAGATTGAGCAGCCGCTTCCGATTCTTTAATTGAAATAAATATTCTACCATATCGTGATTGTATAATTTGCTTTGCTACACAATACAAAACAAAGAGAATTATTACACAAAGAAAGAAATAGGATTGTAAAGAATCAAACTTAAAAGAACCTATTTCAGGAACTTTAATTCCAGCAATACCAAAAGGACCGCCGGTTAAGTCTACAGCATTAAGAATAAGAATATAAATGATCTCGCCAAAGGTCTGGGTAACCAGCGCAAGATAGGAACCACCACTCAACTTAAGGGTTGGAATGCCCAGTACACATCCTACTACGGCCGATGATATTACAGAGATAGGAATCGTAAGCCAAAAAGACATTCCTGCTTTTAGCATTAAAATTGCGGATACATAGGCACCAATACCCACTAAGGCCGCCTGCCCAAGATGGAGTTGACCGGTAAGTCCTGATATAAGAACAATGCCTAACACGGCAATGGCATTGATACTTGAAAAAATACTTAAAAACATTAAATAATCACTACTGGCAACAATTGCAAATAGAACGAGTATCCCGATAATAATTAATAGTCTTTGCTTACTATGTATAATATTTTTCAAAGTAACCTCCCCTTTGTCATCAATGTTTATTTACAACACGTCTAAATATACCAAGCGGGCAAAATGCCAAGGTAATAATACCTGCAGTAAACACAATAACATCTTTATAGTTTGAAGAAATAAAGGCCGCCGTTAAAGCTTCGGTGATACCAACAAGCATTCCGCCTGCGATTGCTCCCGTCAAATCTCCCACACCACCAACAACTGCCGATACAAAAATCTTCAATGCCAATTGAGCACCTAATTCTGTGGTAACTGAAAATAACGGGGCTACTAAAAGACCGGCAATGCCTCCTAAAGCGGAAGTAATAGCAAAAATAGCCACACGCACATGCAAAACTTTAATTCCCATTAATTCGGCCGTCTCCGTATCTTCCGATGCAAGCCGGATAGAAAGGCCGAATTTTGTTTTGGTAAAAAACAATTGAAAAACTCCCAGAAAAAATAACGCAATCAGCAAAATATACAAATTGCTAAGGGGAATAGCAGTATCAATAATGGATATCTTTTGTGTACCTAAGAACAAAGGTAGTGAGCGTGGCTCAGGCCCACATAAAAGAAGACCGATATTTTTCACCACACTTGATAGAGAAATAGACACCAACATGAACGTCAAAGGAGAGGCCTTTCTAAATTGCTTAAAAATAACTTTTTCAATTAATAATCCGTAGAACAGCATAAGAATTATTACCACAGAGAAAGTAATATACATGGGTAACCCCAAAGTAACACTAAAGGTATACATCAAAAACGCAGCAATCATTATTGTATCAGTGTGCGCAAAGTTAAGTTCTCTAAGGGCTTTATAGACCATTGTAAATCCCAATGCACCCAGTCCATAAATAATTCCAAGAGTCAAACCATTGACCAATTGAAGTAAAAACAATCCCATTAACGTCACCTCAATAGAGTTTATTTTGAAAGAATTTTCAGGATAGCCTTTTCATATACCTTAGCAGCCGTAACGACATCATCAATTTCAATATATTCATCGGCCTTATGAGCTCTTGCCATGTCACCAGGACCAAATGCAAAACTTGGTATTTGTGCAAGATTGATCAAAAAATCAGAATCAAGATGTGCACGCATCCCGGTAACTGGTGCCTCTTTGCCCATAACCTCAAGGGTTGCTTCTTTAAACACATCAATCGCCGAAATATTCTCTGGTACGACGCCGGCGCTGGAGTTATAAGTCAATTCTGCATTAGCAACAAAAGATTTATCTTTTTGTTGCAACTCAGTAATAATATTGTTAATTTCTTCTAAAAATCCCTTACCGCTTTCGCCTTCTACTACAAATCGACCAATTTTTAATTTACATGAATCAGGAACCATACTAGAGCGAAGTCCCCCATGAATCACGCCGATGTTAATAGCACCGCTACCCAACAAATCACTAAAACTTGGTTTTATTTGAGCAACCCGCTCAATCAATTTAGTCATATGCAAAATAGCGTTTGTTCCGTTTTCCGCGTTGCTGCCATGCACAGAAACACCTTGCGTTGTTACTTCCACTTCCACCATACCTTCACAACCACGGCAAATAGCGAGCCCCGTTGGTTCTCCAATGAGGGCTAAGTCGGCGGCAAAACCATCATTGATCATTTTTACAGTGCCTTTGTTATACTCTCCTTGAACTTCTTCTTGTACTACTGCCGTAAAGCATAGCTCCCCATTGAGTTCAGCACCACTTCGCAGGATTTTCTCCATTGCTAAAAACATGGCAACCATGGAAGCTTTACAATCACAACTCCCCAAGCCATACATAACATTTTCGCAAATTTCTGCACCAAATGGATCCTGGGTCCAGTTTTCGCCAACATCAACTGTATCCATATGAGAATTTAGTGCTAGTCTAAGACCTGGCTTCTTAAACTTTTTATGGGCGATCATGTTACCGTGTCGATCAATATATGCCTCAAATCCCACATTTTTACATAATAACATCAATTTTTTTGCCAACTCGGTTTCATTGCGGCTTATACTGGGTGTCTTAATAAGCTCAGCAAGGAGTGCTATAACCTTCTCCCGTGTTATTTCATATAAAGCTTCCAAAATTTCATCAACTCCAAAAACAATTTATTTTAAATACATACATTGTTAAAAAAGCATCACATTCATAGCGGTTTAATTAATTCAGAGTACATATCTGGACGGCGATCCCTAAATACCGGCTGCTGAGCACGTTCCTCTAAAAGCACATCGCGGCTTAATGTTGCATAAAGAATTGTTTCTTCTCTTTCTGCTTTCGCCAAAAAGTTGCCAACTGGATCAGATACTGCGCTATGTCCAAAGAAGCTTATTTCACCGTCTTGGCCAATACGGTTACAAGAAATGGAAAACATCCTGTTTTCCGCTGCTCTTGTTGCGGTAATATAATGTAACAATTCTGGCGGGTTGGAAAAATCGGGCATATTCCAAAGCATTACCAGTACTTCTGCTCCTTTAAGTGCTAGTGTTCTGGTCAATTCAGGGAATTGGCCATCATAGCAGATTGTTATGCCAATATTGCCAATAGGCGTTTTAAAAACTTCAGCACTACTGCCGGGAATAAAATAATGTTTTTCATATCCTGGAATATGAAGTTTGCGATGTTTACCAACAATATCACCACGGGGATCAATGAGTACTGCAGAGTTATAAAGAGAGCCTGTGATCTCCGGATGAAGTTCTGTCATGCCAGTAATTACATAGACTCCGGATTTTTTCGCTTGTTGGGCGATTCCGCTTACAAATGGGCCGGAAATTTTTTCAGCACTTTTTATATACTTACAACCAAACTGTTTGTTACGTTCCCGTATATATCCGATGCTGGACAATTCCGGAAATATTACCAAATCAACATTTTGCTCTTCTTTCGCTCGCTCAATTGCTTCTTTCATGTACTTTAAGTTTTCTTTGTAATCCATCCAGACAGTAGGCATCTGAACGGCAGCTATTCTAAGATTCTCTTTCATCTGCTACACCTTTCATCAATCATGACTTGATCTCCAAGTCAAAAATGTAACTTTAAAATTCAGGAAAGAAAAACCTGTCGAATTAAACTTCCTGTTTTTCTTTCCTCATATAAACTTGAAAACTATATTTTGATTGTAATAAGTTACTTGCTTGAAACTGATTCAACAAACGACCAGCCCGCAGTTTCTGCTTTAACAATCATTACATCACCAATGTATTCCCCGTTACTTTTATCAATTGAAATTTTTCCTTGAAGTCCTTCATGATCTTGCGTTGTTCTAATGGCTTCTTGAATTACCTTAGGATCAGTGGAATTTGCTCTTTTGATTGCTTCAAGCAAAAGCATGGTAGCATCATAAGCACGTGCAGAATTCTGCGATGGCTCTTTTCCAAATTTATCCTTATATCGCTTTACCCAGTTTTGCTTTTCTGGATCTGGCAAATTAGGAATAAATGGTACGGAATTTATTGCTCCAGCATAGGCACCACCGGACAATTCAAATGTCTTAGGATGTAAAATACCGGTTGATCCATAAAACTGGGTATTCCAATTCATCTCTCTAGCTTGCTTCATAATAAGGCTGCCCGGAACATACTGACACCAAATAAAAAGTCCATCTACATTGGCACTTTTGATTTTTGTCAGTTGAGTACGCATATCTTTATCTTCACCCATAAATGATTCAGAAACAACTTCAATACCTTGCTGTTCTGCGGCTTTACTAATTGCTTTAAAACCGCCCTTGCCAAAATCATCATTTACATAGATGACTCCGATTTTTTTCACGTTCATTTTATTTTTAGCGTAATTTACAAGAGCACCGGCCTGAATCTCATCTCCTGGGAAAGCACGGGTAATCCATTGGTTACCTGAATTAGTGATTGACGGAGAACTAGATCCCGGAGTGACACCAGGAATTTTATATTTAGAAAGAATCTCCATCATTGCTAATGTACATGCACTGTTTTGTGCTCCCACAAGAGCAACTACCTTGTTCTGATTAATTAACTTCATAGCTGCAGCTGCAGATTGAGATGGCTGGGATGCGTCATCTTCTGAAAAAAGCTCAACTTTTTTACCATTGATGCCGCCTTTAGCATTAAAGTCCTCAACCGCCATTCTTTTACCATCAAGCTCATCCAAACCACCAATTGAACTTTCCCCTGTCAGTGGACCAATAGCACCAATCTTAACAGTATTGGAACTTGACCCGCACCCTGCCATAATAACAGTCAACAGAAACAAAAAAATCAAACACAATGAGATTAAGCCTCGGTTTTTCATAAAAATCCTCCTTTAAATTCTAAATAGTTTGTACTACGCTCCAAGATATTTCTTCTTCACTTCATCGCAAAGAAGTAATTCTTGTCCAGTCCCCTCCAAATCAAGTTTGCCTACTTCTAAAACATAACCATAGTCCGATATACTCAATGCCATTTCAGAATTTTGCTCTACTATAATGATTGGTATTCTTTGCTCGGAGTAGATTTTGACAACGGCGTCGAAAACCATATCTACTAAATTTGGTGCAAGTCCCATTGACGGCTCATCCAATAGTAATAATTTTGGATTGCACATGAGTGCGCGTCCGATTGCTAACATTTGTTGTTCCCCGCCTGATAAAGTTCCCGCCAATTGTTCTCGTCTTTCGGAAAGTTTGGGAAAAAACTCGTAAACAATGTCGATGTTTTCTTTGATTCTTTTTTGATCATTTATTATGTAGGCACCGGAAAGCAAGTTTTCATATACTGTTACTGATTTAAAAATACGCCTCCCTTCCGGACATACTGAAATACCTTCCCGAATTACATCATGAGTTTCCAGTGCCGTAATATCTTTGTTTAAAAATGTTATTTTCCCCTGAGTTGGTTTAACCAAGCCGACAATTGTTCTAATGAGAGTCGATTTTCCTGCACCATTTGCACCAATTACCGCATAGATACCCTCTTTATCAATTTTTATATTTACATTGTCCAAGGCTTTTATTACACCATAATGACAGGTTAGCTTATCAATGTGCAGCATTTACGGTTCTCCTTTTTCCTAAATAGATTCTTATAACATCTTCATTGTTTTGAATTTCTCGGGGAGTGCCTTCTGCAATTACATTGCCTGAACTTAATACCGTCAGTTTATCGCAAAGACTCATGACAAATTTCATATGGTGTTCAATCAGTAGAATCGTCTTGCCATTATCACGCAGTTTTTGAATTAATCCAGCCACTTCATCACTTTCCTGATCATTCATGCCTGCAACAGGTTCATCAAGTAGTAGCAAGCGTGGTTCAGTAGCTAAGGCGCGGCCTATTTCCAATAATCGTTGCTGACCGTATGGAAGGTTCTTAGCCCTAAGATCTTTTTTATCTTTCAGTCCGACAAAATCCAATATTGATTCTGCTATTTCGAAAGATCTCCGTTCTTCTTTACGAAAGAAGCTGGTATTAAATACAGTAGAAAACAAATTATTTTTCATATGCAAAGAATAAGCAGTTGCCACATTCTCAATAGCAGTCATATCGGAAAACAGGTTAATATTTTGAAAGGTACGTACTAATCCTTGTTTGGTAATATTATAGGGACTCTGTCCACTGATATCTTTATCATTAAAATGGATAGTACCAGACGATGGTACATAAAAGCCTGTAATTACGTTAATCATCGTTGTTTTCCCTGATCCGTTTGGACCAATTAACCCTCTAATTTCTCCTTTCCTAATATTTATATTGACCTTGTCGAGGGCGACTAGTCCACCAAAAATTCGCGAAACATTACGAATCGCAAGCATATAAAAACCTCCAATCATTTGTAAAACTTTATCTTTTCAATTAAAACTGTACCAGAATAAAAAAAGAAGACTTTTCGCGCAGAACGCTGAAAAGTCTTCTTTGACTCAAAAAACTGTTTTTTATATGTCTTTGAATGATTAAACATTTATGTTATGTGCTGTATATTATCACACCATTTAACTCATGTCAATACTGCACAAAATATTTTATTGACAATATATTTTGTGCAGTTTATAATTTAAAATAATTTATCAATATATTTTATGGTTGGAAATCGCAGTATATTTTAGACAACTTTAGTTGAATTATTAAAATATATCAAGGTATAATTATTCTGGATAAATATGACTAAGGGTTATGCCATCATCCCGTTTGACACAACCCTTAATCTTTTTGTTTAATTAATATTTTAGGAGAGAAATATTATATGGAAATTTTTGAAAATATCGGTGCAGCATTACCCTTAAAAGATCAAGTATATAATCAGCTAAAGCTCCAAATTATTCTTGGAAATCTCGAGCCTGGAACGCGATTAAGTATGCTTGAATTGGCAGACTCTATGAATGTTAGCCGTGCTCCGGTTCGCGAAGCATTAAGCATGTTAAGTAAAGATGGTCTGGTTACCATTACACCGCGAAAGCAGGCAGTAGTAGCTGATGTTTCCAAAAACAGTATAAAAATGATTGGTGAAATTCGCCTGATGCTGGAATCCTATGCCGCGAAACAATCGACATGGACAATTCCCAGTGAACGGCTTCTTGAAGTAGAAACCATGTTGCGCAAAGTTCTTGATACACCAACTGATGTAATTTCTTATGTAAAATCCGATTTGGCGATCCATGAACTTTTATACAACTATACCGGATGCGATCTTCTCCGTGATATTCTTACTATGGTAAAACAGCATTCGCTGCGAATCAGATATTTACCGGAAGACAAAGCCCTTAATAAAAGTGAAATTGTCATTCAATCAACCCAAGAGCATCTTGAAATTATTAATTCTTTGAAAAAAAGAAACGAAACAGAAGTTTATAACGCTATAAAACATCATTTAGAAAATTCCAATACCAGAGCCCTGTCAACTCCTGAGTAACCATCCTGTAAAATGCGATTACCGGAGGAGTCTTCCCAGTTAAATGGTCGACGAAAAAGAGGTGCCTATCCGTGTCTCACATAAAAATAATTGATACCGGCGAACAAGAACTGCTTATAAGTTTTGAAAAAGTCATCAATAAACAGATCAATTTTAAGGTACAATTCCTGGCTAAATTAGTAGAGCAGCATTTATCCAAAAATATTATTGAGGTCGTTCCCACATATTGCTCTTTATTAATTTATTTCAATCCATTGATCATTTCACGCCATGATCTTAAAACTCAAATCACTCAATTAATCGATGTTGTAGAAAAAAACAATATAACACACCGAAAGGCACGAGTTCTATCTATCCCTGTGTGCTATAGCAAGATATACGGACCGGATTTGTCGTCTCTCGCACAGTATCATGGGCTCAGTGAAAAAGAGGTAATCTCCATTCATACTTCCACCCCATATCTGATTTACATGCTAGGATTTACTCCCGGATATGCTTACTTGGGGGGGTTATCAGAAAAAATTGCCACGCCCCGTCTTAAAAATCCTCGCACCAAAGTACCGGTAGGATCGGTAGGCATCGGAGGAAAGCAAACCTGCTTTTATACGATAGAGTGCCCTGGGGGATTTCATTTAATAGGACGTACTCCTATAAGCGCATTTAACTTTGATCTGCCCCAACCATTTCTTTTTAGCGCGGGCGATTATTTGCAATTTCAAGAGATCAGCCAAGGTGAATATCAGGCAATTGCTGCCGATATCCATGCGGGAAGTTATCAACCAACTGTAATTGAAATAGACGACGATATTGCACAATAATATAACGTTAAAAAGGCAATTCAATATTTTGTACATCTGGGGAGATGATCTGTGTTGTATATCGATTTAAACTGTGACATGGGAGAAAATTTCGGAGTATACAGCTTAGGCAATGACGAAGAAATTATGCCTTATGTGACATCCATCAATGTAGCCTGTGGATTTCATGCATCCGATCCGGCTAATATGCGTAAAACTGTAAAATTGGCAAAAAAATATGGCGTAGCAGTAGGAGCTCATCCGTCTTTACCTGATTTAGTTGGGTTTGGCAGACGCGCTATGTCAGTTACGCCTGATGAAATTAAGGCAGACTTTATTTATCAAATTGGTGCCCTGCAAGCATTTTGTCATGCCGAAGGGGTTGTTATGCAGCATGTAAAAGATCACGGCGCCATTACTGACATGGCTAACAATGACCTCGCCATAGCAATTGCCATGGCGGAAGCAATTCAAGCCGTAGATTCCAACTTATACATGGTCTGTCTCGCGAACTCACTCATGGTGAAAGCTGCCAAAACCGTGGGCATTCCCTATGTGGAAGAGGCGTATGCGGATCGTGCCTATACGGATACGGGAAGTCTGGTTTCCCGTAAACAAGCTAATGCCGTCATTCATGATGCAGCTACCGTAAGAAAAAGAGTATTGGGTATGATGAAAGAAAAGCAGATTCTCTCGATAAACGGATCGGTATTACCAATTAATGCGCAAACCATTTGCCTGCACGGTGATACCCCAGGCGCAATTGCGCTCGCAAAAGAGCTTCGCTCATCTCTTGAAAGTTCGGGAGTTACCGTACAGCCTTTTGGTAAGAGCTTACGCTCCGCCTGAAGTAGAAATTTTAACAGCCTTCATAATGGAAATAAAACCCCATAATTTTGCGGATAGCAATCAGGAGAAAATCATGAGTCTTAAAGTTCTAAAGGCCGGTCTTCTTACTAGCGTACAAGATCTAGGAAGACATGGATACCAAAAATATGGAGTAAGCGTCAGTGGAGCTATGGATACCTATGCCCTTCGAATCGCCAATTTATTAGTTGGCAATGAAAAATGTGAAAGTGCATTGGAAATTACACTAATTGGCCCCACCTTAACGCTCAATAAAAATACTCTGTTAGCAATTACTGGGGCAAATTTATCGCCAACCATTAATGGCAACCCCGTTCCCATGTGGAGACCCGTGTATCTGACACAAGATTGTATTTTGGAATTTGGCACCTGTTTGTCAGGTTGTCGTGCATATCTCGCAATTGCGGGTGGGTATAGTGTCCCAAAAATAATGGGGAGCAAAAGCACCTATTTCAAAGCTGGTTTAGGCGGTTTTCAAGGACGAGCTATAAAAGCAGGTGATATCATTAGTCTTGATCCTTCACCTAACCTATCCAGCACTTTGATACAGAAATTTTTCAAGAAGTCGGATGATTTTATGTCAACTTCATGGTATTTCGACAGTCCTTATATTGCAGCAAACAGCACTTCTACTATTACTGTTAGAGTTTTACGAGGCAATCAGTTTGATGCCTTTACAAATGATAGCACTAGACAATTTTTTACATCTTCTTTTCAAATAACACCACAATCAGATAGAATGGGCTACCGATTATCCGGAGTAAATTTACAATTGAATAAACCGCTGGAAATGATTTCTGAAGCGATAGGACCAGGAATCATTCAAGTACCACCAGACGGCAATCCAATAATATTGTTAGCTGACAGACAAACTGTTGGAGGATATCCCCAGATTGCTAAGATTATTGCCGTAGATATTCCAAAAGTTGCCCAAAGTAGTCCTGGAAGTAAAATTGATTTTCAAGAAATATCTTTAAATGAAGCGGAAAAGCTTTACTTAATAGAAGAAAAAAAGATTGAGTATTTTAAAAAAGCTATAGACTTTAAATGTAAGAGACAAACACGCGCTCCGCTAGGGGAGGGTTTAGACAATTTCATGTAAATAAGTATGGAAAGTCTTCCCAAATGGCAAGAATAGGAATAAAACTATTCAAGACAGAAAGGAAGATTTTTTTAGTCAACAATACTGTGCCTTTAACCATAAGTTTGCCACCATTAGAATCTTCAAAGCCTTAACAACGCTGGATTTACCAGCATTATCCCATTACTGCGGCAGTTGGCTTAATTTTACCTGTAGACATGTCTTTGTAACGATAATAAACACCATTACAGCAACCGCCACCCATCCCAAAGAAAATAGCCGGCTGCAACCGGCTATTTTCCAAACAGGAATAATACCACGTAAAAAAATATAACAAGTCAAACTACTGCCCACCTATGGTTTAGGGTTTGCCTTTAACTAGCGGGTCTTTGCCTCCCTGCTGCCTGAATAACAAAAATTCTTCCAATACCTCCCCAAATCTCTGGATAGTGTCCGTTGTATCTTTTCCCTCTTTAATACAGCCGATCAAGTTCTTCAGATAGTTCCCAAATTTCATCATATAGCTCAGTTTCTTGTTTCTTAAAATCCAGGTATCTGATATTCCCCTAAGAAGCAAAATGGAAGAAGCAACGGGACGTTCTTTTTGCTTCCCTTTGCTTACACCTTAAAAATAATACTTTGATGAATCCCGGTTACTCTGGCTATTTGTCGTTGTGTTACTCCTACGATTCCTTTGATTTGTTTGATAATTTTATTACGTTGTTCAATATCCAGACTTTGCAAAATTCCAATCGGTTGCCCATTCAGTAGTTCTTTAACTTCTTGGGCTAACTCCTCATCACTTTTCCGCTGTTTCACTGGGACATCCATAAATTGATCGGTATTCGGTTTCTGCATAAAATCGGCAAATTGCTTTATCGCAGTTTCTCTGTTACTACTCAATATATCCAAAATAAATGACGTATAAAGCAGTTCAAAAGAATCCTTTCCCCCATAATATACCTGACAACTACTCCATTTGTACTCCTCAGGTATTACTACCAGATTTGCTTTTACAGGTTTATTATGGATGTACCTTAGCACGCCCAACAGATATGCTTCTGTTTCGATGGTCTCGCTTTGAAAACGATTCTGAAAAACATGCCCGACTCGATCATATTTTTGATTATACCACCATGCATAGCTCGTACCGATACGCTTCATGATAACAGATAGCCCTTCATCTTCTTCACGCAATAGAAGATGAACATGATTCCCCATTAAACAATATCCATAAATGACACAACTTCTACTTTCTTTGACCCGTTTCATTATTTCTAAAAAACGGCAGTAGTCTTCATCGTCCAAAAATATGTCCTGCTGATTTATCCCTCGCAGCATGATATGATAGATTCCGCTGGCACTCTTTTTTCTTGCACATCTTGCCATGTTTCTCTCCTGTTTTTTCTTTATTATATCATTATTTGCAATACGAAGCAAAAAGAACGTCCCTTTGCTTCCTCTGGTTGCTGTACTATGGCCAAAATGACGTAAAAAAGACCTTCAGGGTAAAAAACCTAAAAGCCTTAATTTCATTGGCGGAGAGGGTGGGCTTCGAACCCACGGTCCCTTTGACAGGACACTTGATTTCGAGTTGCGTAGCAGACTTTTTAACTACTCTCTTCTCTTACCTATAAATCCCCGATAGCATTATACTAGCTGATTTTATGGCATCTTACTTTTTAAGTAATCTCAGACTATTTTAGCCGATGTTAGCTGGTCTGTTACCACGATGTTACCACCACCGAAAGTTAACCCTGCTTGCACTGTTCAAGATATCCCTTTATTTCGGCAATAAAAATCCTCGCATTATCCATCTGCTGTTTGGCATCTTCTCTACTAACTACATAAAAATCATTATAGTCACTTTGATTTCTTACTTGAAATGCCTTGGCTAAGATTTTGTAATATTCCTGTTTTATCTTACTTGTTGCAATATAGTACTGATTGAAGTGTCCAATAATACTAGAATGCTTCTTAAAATCCAAGCCATCCAGAGCAAGCAACGCCCTAGTCATATGAAATATCGCATAATAAGAACGATTTACGGAAGCTGCAAGCCTTTCTTCCCCAAACGCAGCTTCAGCATCTCTATAACACTCTTGAGCCTTTTCCATGCGATAATTAGCCAATTCCATCAGTTCTTTAGCTTGCATAGAAATTGATCCCTTCATTCTTTACATTCCGATAAAAAGGTAGGTAGGGCATCCAATGATTAAAATGCTCATAGTCTTTCCCAATAATAGTTGGTAATACTCCATATCTCATAGATAAGGAGCACATAATATCTACAAATTTATCATCATACTTTTTAATTTCTTCATCAGTCAGATCTACCAAAACCATTACATCCATATCCGAATATTCTTCCTGCTCACCGCGAGCATAAGAACCGAAGAGTATGACTTGACGAAGCGCCTGCCCGAACATAGCCTGCATTTCAAAAACAATTTCATTCATAATCACACTAACAATGCCGTCTTTATCGGTAGCTACCGTCATCGTCATCCTCTCCCTTGTATACTTATATTCTTATCTTCACATTATCATTACGACCATAATAAGTCAAGTCAGCAATAACAAGTTGCGTTGCCATTATCAGAAAATTCTTTTGAAATTTTTGATTTAATTTTTACAAATCTTCAATTACTAAAACTTCCATAATTCTTCCAATAATCCTGCTAAAATTATACAAAACCTTACATGAATTATTTTAGCCCAGTCAAAAATGATATGGCAATTAAACAATCAAAGCGGCGGTATCAAACTTAGGGATGAACTATTCATTTCGCAAGATTCCGGCAAATAGAAACAAGCCTTCCGACTTTTTAACAGAAGGCTTGCTTTAACTGACACAATGACTACGTTCTTTCACTATTTGGGGAATTCTCACTATCGGGGAAACACGGGGACAGGGAGAATGTTTTAATTATTCAACTATCAACCTAGAAACGGTGTCCCTGTCTCCGTGTTTTGTTCATACAAATATTTCCAGTCTACTTCATTATTTTCAAGACACCCACTATATGATGTACCCTTAGCTTGGCGCACGGACGGTGGTATCGTCTTAATCTCAAGACAGTTCCTCCGTCCCCTTGTCTCTTGGTCCCCTTGTCTCTTGTGATGATCCCGGCGTATGCTGGGATTTTTGTTTTATAAAATTGCCTCCCACCGTTCTTCCAGCAAACCCTTTTTCCAGGTATCATTCTCAACCTGTTGTGTTACTGTAAAGCCAAAGCTTTTATATAAATGACAGGCCGCATCAAGACCTTGGAATGTCCATAATACTACTTTGTTATATTTTTTCTCATTGCAATAATCCATAGCTGCTTTGATCAAGCGCCGTCCCAAACCAATACCGCGAAATTCCGGCTCTATTAGAAACCATCTTAACTGAGCCGTTTCCTCGTCTAAACCAACCATCCCAATGAAACCAGCAACTTTATTGTTATTCTCTGCTACCCATATTTCTCCAATTTGTTGATTTGCAGCGTATTTTAGCAGACTCTCCATGACATAGCGCTCAAACACCACAGGGTCTAAATGATATTCCTGGTGATATAACACACTATGCCGGTAAGCAATATACCCTAAATCTCCTGGTATCCCAGTACGGATAGTGATTGACCTACCACTCTGATGGGATAAAACGGCCTGAATCCCATCCATGTAATTGATCAACTCTTGTTGCTGCTGCATTGGAATTGTCTCCAGTATCTTAACTATTTGTTGAGTTGATGTATCTGATAAGTGCTTAACTGTTGCTTTTCCCATGGAAGTTAACGATAATTCCTGCGCCCTGCCATCTACCTCTGACCTTGATTTTACAACCAAATTTTCTTTAATAAGCCGGGTAAGCATCCGGCTCAAATAGCCTGGGTCAATTTGCAATAATTTGGTTAGATCACTTGCAGTACACTGATCAGCCTTGTCTATTTCCAGTAGCACTCTGGCCTCTGCTAAAGAATACGGGCTTTCCAATATTTTTTGGTTAATAAGACCAATAAAATTAGTATAAAACCGGTTAAATTCCCTAATCGCAACCGCCCGCGCTCTAAGCTTCTCTTCCACAAAAACCCCTCCTGCCCAACGTAGATAATTTCACTTATAACCAAATTATAGTAAATGTAATTGACAAAGTCAACTATCCTATTTGCCTTTAGAAGTTACTTTTGCCTAATCGAGTAGGAGGTCATCCATTATTTGAATGACCGACCTCTCACACCACCGTGCGTACCGTTCGGTACACGGCGGTTCAATAACTTAACGTAAATGAAATACCTCGTATTTCCTCGCTATGTTCATA
>NZ_LSLK01000064.1 GCF_002257705.1 Sporomusa silvacetica DSM 10669 | reverse complement strand
TGTACCAGTTATTCCGCCAGGAGTAGAGCTGGGTAGCTACGTTCGGAAAGGATAAACGCTGAAAGCATCTAAGCGTGAAACCAGCCTTAAGATGAGGTCTGTCATTCGAAAGAAGTAAGGCCCCTTGTAGATTACAAGGTAGATAGGCCAGATGTGGAAGTGGAGTAATCCATGCAGCTGACTGGTACTAATAGGCCGAGGACTTGACTTAAACCTCGTTTGCATGAAGTGCAAACATTGTAAATCCTAATGCGCAGTCTTTCTTCTGTGAAGTTTTTAGGGAACATACTTTAGCAAGATGTTTACCTGATTTAATATTCCTTGATAGCTCAGCTGGTAGAGCAATCGGCTGTTAACCGATTTGTCGTAGGTTCGAGTCCTACTCGAGGAGCCATTTATAGATGCCAAACGAGGCAACTCGCTTGGCATTTATAATCACTATATCCGATGACCAAGTTATTGGATGAGTTCGACTAAGCTTTAGATGAGGTTAAAATCCCACCTGAAGCTAAGGATTACTTGATGTAATGGCGGCGTAGCTCAGTTGGCTAGAGCATTCGGTTCATACCCGAAGTGTCCGGGGTTCAAATCCCTGTGCCGCCACCAAATTGCTTATTTGATAGAAAGAGGCTATGTTGAAACTTACGTTTCAACATAGCCTCTTTCTGTGTTTTTATCATTGCCGTCAGCAGTAAATAATTAGAAAAGTAGATTTCTGTAGAATTTTCTTGCTTTTTTGCACATGCTATGTAATAATAATATTGTAAAACAAAATTGGATTAATCCATTAATCCAATTGGTTGGGATGATAAATGTGATTGTACAAAAAATTGGTGTACCTATTTACCTTCAAGTAAAAGCGTATGTTCTAGACAAAATAAAAATGGGTTATTACAAACCAGGTGATAAACTGCCTGCCGAACGTCAATTATCAGAGCAGCTAGGGATTAGTCGTAACACTGTCAGTGCTGCGTATAAGGAACTGCTTTTGGAAGGGGTTCTTGATTCCGAACAAGGGCGAGGTACTTTTGTGCGTGCCCAGACGGCTGATATAACAGCCGCTGGTGCTGACATTGCTGGTAGCCGACTTGAACGAGCACTCAAGGTTATTGACTCAGCTATGACTCAGGTGGTTGAGCTTGGCTTTACTGTTGAGCAATTTGCTACTATTACTGCCATTCGCGCCAAAGAACGGGAACTAGCAACTCGTCAACTCAGGGTGGCTGTCGTAGAGGGGACACAGGAATATGGTGAACGATTTATCGATCAGCTTGGGCAAGTAGCGAATGCGCACTTTGAAGCGGTTACGCTACTCCAATTATCAACAGGTGCTGTAAGAACTGAGTATCTTGAGGCTTGTGATTTAGTGGTAACAACAATGGATCACCAGTCTGCAGTAACTGAGATTCTTGGCAACAGTCCCAAGTTGATGGCTGTGGCTACCACGCCAAACCTGGAGGCGGTAATCAAACTAGCCCGTTTACCGATTGGTAGTGAGGTGGCTGTTATTGCCAAAACACAGGGTTTTATTGATGCTCTGGAACAGCTTCTTGCTAAGATTGGATGTAACGCTGTTAAGCTAATGCCTTATCTCGGGGAAGACCGGGAACAAATAAGGGCAGGTATAGTCAACTATAATGCGGTTATTACTGCCTGGGATTTGCAGAATGTCGTGCGGCAAGTAGCAAGTGCAACACAGGATATCATCACTTTTTATTATGAAATCGACCAGGGATCGCTCCAGCAGGTTGCTAGCCGGTTGGTTGCCGAGACTGATAAAGCAAAGGAGTAGTGAAAATGGCAAATAAGGTAAAGGTTGTATTAGGTGTAATTGGAGCTGACTGTCATGCTGTCGGCAACAAAATCCTCAACCATGCTATTACAGCAGCGGGTTATGAAGTAATAAATCTAGGTGTTCTGGTTCCACAGGAAGAATTTGTTAACGCAGCTATTGAAACTGATGCTAAAGCAATCCTGGTAGCTTCGCTTTATGGTCATGGTGAAATTGATTGTCGCGGACTAAGAGATCGCTGCCGCGAAGCCGGTATCGAAGATATCATGCTCTATGTTGGTGGCAACCTGGTTGTTGGTAAAACAGACTTTAAAGAGGTTGAGAAAAAGTTCCTCGACATGGGATATAATCGGGTGTATCAGCCAGGTACATTACCTGACATAGTGATTGCAGACATGAAAGAGGATTTGAAATAAAAGGGGTCTTGTGCTTTGAATAACATTTTACTTATTGATTTTGGTAGTACTTATACCAAAATTACGGCAGTAGATGTTGATCGAGAAAAAGTATTAGGCACAGCCAGGGGTATCACAACGGTTGAAACAGATATTATGGATGGTCTCAATCAGGCGCTGTCGGCCTTGTTTGCGAAAACAGGTAAGCTTGAATTTAGCAAAGTGTTAGGTTGCTCAAGCGCTGCGGGTGGACTGAAAATGATAGCTGTTGGCTTAGTGCCAGAGATGACTGCCGAAGCAGCCAAACGAGCCGCATTAGGTGCTGGTGCTAAGGTGCTAAAGGTATTTACTCACGAACTAAGTGAATATGAGATCGAAGAAATCGAAGAACTAAAGCCTGATATCATTCTCCTTGCTGGCGGGACTGATGGTGGCAATCAGAAAGTTATTATGCATAATGCCGAAATGCTCGCCGGACTGAAAATGGATGTACCAGTGGTGGTGGCTGGCAACAAATCAGTTACACCCAAAGTTGTCAAAATTCTATCGGAAAAGATTACGGAAGTTCGGCCTACTGAAAACGTCATGCCTAAGTTGGATGAACTCAATATTGAGCCCGCCCGTATTGTTATTCGTGACATTTTTTTGAAGCGGATAACCGTAGCCAAAGGATTAAATCGCGCGAATAAAATGGTTGACCGGTTGGTTATGCCAACACCAGCCGCCGTTCTTACAGCCTCTGAACTATTAAGTCAAGGCGGGGACGGAGAGCCGGGATTGGGCGATTTGATGGTCATGGATATTGGTGGGGCTACTACTGATGTGTATTCTATCGCCAAAGGTGATCCTACAGCTAGCGGGGTGTCGCTCAAAGGTTTGTCTGAACCTTTTGGTAAACGCACGGTTGAGGGTGATCTGGGTATGCGTTATAGTGCTGGGGCGCTCCTGAGGGCAGCCGGAGCCCAGATGATTGCCAGCTATGCTGGAAGTTCGCCGGAAGAAGTAGTTGCCTATATTGCTAAAGTGGAAGCCGATATTGACTATCTGCCACAAACAGATGCCGAAGACAATATTGAGATTGCTATGGGTAAAGCCTGTGTACGGTTGAGCGCAGATAGGCATGTTGGTCATCTGGAAACCTATTTTACGCCTTTTGGTATAAGCCATGTTCAGACAGGTAAGGATTTGACCAAAGTGGCCACTGTAATTGGCACTGGTGGGGTTATTGTCAACCATCATAAGCCTGAGGAAATATTGAAGGGCATTGTGTTTGATGAAACCACCCCTCAAGTACTTAAGCCTCAGCAGCCTGAATTTTTTATTGATAAGGACTACATTATGGCATCAATGGGGTTATTGGGTGAAGAATACCCAGCAGTTGCTGTACGAATGATGAAAAAATATATTGTTAACAAATAGAGATTAGAGGAGGCTTTTGCCACATGGAACTTAAAAATAAAAAGTGGACTCATGACGAGTTTAATGCCATTCGCCAAGAGGTTCTCAACCAATGGCCGACTGGTAAAGACGTTAATTTTGAAGAAGCTGTAAAATATCATGAAACCATTCCTGCCAAGCGTCATTTTGCTAAACGTCTGGTTAAAGCTAAGAAAAATGGCGAAACACTGACGCAACCGCGCGCTGGTGTTGCTCTTATTGATGAACATATTAATCTATTGAACTTCTTGAAAAAAGAAGGAGAAGCCGACCTGCTGCCAACCACCATTGACAGCTACACTCGTCAGAACCAATATGAAGCTTGTCAAAAAGGCATTGATGAAAGTCTTAAAGCTGGACGTTCGTTATTAAATGGCTTTCCGGCCGTTAACCATGGTGTAGCTGGCGTACGCCGGGTTGTTGAAAGTGTTGATGCTCCGCTGCAGGTTCGTCATGGTACCCCGGATGCCCGTCTCTTAGGCGAGATTACTATTGCTGCTGGTTATACTTCCTATGAAGGCGGCGGTATTTCCTATAATATCCCTTATGCTAAGAGTGTATCTTTGGAAAAAACGATTTTTGATTGGCAGTATTGCGATCGCATGATTGGATTGTATGCTGAACATGGGATTGAGATTAACCGGGAGCCATTTGGTCCACTGACTGGTACTTTGGTGCCGCCTAGCGTTTCCCATGCTGTTGCTATCATCGAAGGTATTCTGGCCGCTGAGCAAGGGGTAAAGAATATTACCTTAGGTTATGGCCAATGTGGCAATTTAATTCAAGATATTGCAGCTATTAAAGCACTTGAACAGCTTGCGGAAGAATATATGGCTAAACATGGTTATGGCGATTGTGTACTTACTACCGTATTCCATCAGTGGATGGGTGGTTTCCCACAGGATGAGGCCAAAGCCTTTGGCGTTATTTCTTGGGGTGCAGCAACGGCAATACTGGCTAAAGCTACCAAGGTTATTGTTAAAACTCCGCATGAGGCGCTGGGTATTCCTACGAAAGAGGCCAATGCTCAAGGTCTTAGAACGACCAAGCAAATGATTAATATGCTCAAAGATCAGGCATTCCCGCTGACCAGTGAGCTGCAGGCAGAAATTAATATCATTAAAGCTGAAACTCGCTGCATTCTTGACAAGGTACTTGAATTGGGTAATGGCGATTATGCGGTTGGTTCTGTTCGCGCTTTCGAAGCTGGTGTTCTTGACGTACCATTTGCTCCAAGCAAATTCAGTTTGAATAAAATCCTGCCTGCCCGCGATAATAACGGTGCTGTACGTTTGTTCGAGGTTGGCAACCTGCCATTTACTCCAGACCTTGTTGCTTTCCACCAGGAAAAAATAGCAGAGCGGGCCAAAGCCGAAGGGCGTGCGCCTAGCTTCCAAATGGTTATTGATGATATTTATGCTATTTCCAAAGGCAATCTGGTAGGTCGTCCGCGTTAAAATCACTAGAACCTATCCATATAATGAATCTAGCATTTCGCCTTCCTACTAAATATGAGATCAATAAAGGAGATTATATAATGAAAATACTTGACGTAGTTTGCTCAAAAGGCCGTACTGGCTTTTATTTTGATGATCAAAGAGCTATTAAAGCAGGTGCTGAACATGATGGCTTTACCTATATTGGAAAACCGGTTACTGATGGTTTCAAAGCGGTACGTCAAGCTGGTGAAGCTGTGTCGGTTATGATCATTGTGGAAGATGGCCAAATCGGTTATGGTGATTGTGCAGCTGTTCAGTACAGCGGTGCAGGCGGACGTGACCCATTGTTCTTGGCTGAAGACTTTATCCCAGTTATTGATAAAATGATTAAGCCTCGCCTAATTGGCCGCGAACTGAATTCCTTCAAAGAACTGGCCGAAGAAATCGACAATTTGAACGACGAAAATGGCAAACGCATTCATACTGCACTACGCTATGGCGTGACCCAAGCCATTCTTGACGCTGTTGCTAAAGCCAAAAAGCAGCTTATGTGTGAGGTTGTTGCTGACGAATATAAGACGCAAGTAAGTGAAACCGGAATTGCTATCTTTACTCAGTCAGGTGATGACAGGTATAATAATGTTGACAAAATGATTATTAAAAATGCCGAAGTATTGCCTCATGGCCTTATTAATAATGTTAAGGAAAAACTGGGTGAAAACGGCGAACTGCTATTAGAATACGTTGGCTGGCTTCGCGAGCGTATTATGAAGCTTAAAACTACGCCTGACTATGCACCTGTACTGCACATTGACGTTTATGGAACTATTGGTTTGGCGTTCAAAAATGACGTTGATCGCATGGTGGAATATTTCCGTCAGTTAGAAAAAGCTGCTGCTCCTTTGCACCTCCGCATTGAAGGTCCTGTTGACGTGGAAGAACGCGAACAGCAGATTAAAGTACTTGCTGAAATTACCTCCCGCCTTCACAAAGAAAACATCAAGGTTGAAATTGTGGCTGACGAGTGGTGTAATACTTTCCAAGATATTAAAGACTTTGCAGATAAAGGCGCAGGCGACATGTTGCAAATCAAAACACCTGACCTTGGCGGTATAAACAATACTATTGAAGCAGTACTGTATTGCCAGAAAAAAGGTGTTGGTGCCTACCAAGGCGGTACTTGCAACGAGACTAACCGTTCAGCAGAAGTGTGTGTGCATCTTGCAATGGCTACTAAACCAGCACAAATGCTGGCTAAGCCAGGCATGGGCGTAGATGAAGGCTATATGATTGTTTATAATGAAATGCAACGTATTCTTGCAGTGAGAAAATCACGGAAGTAATGTAAGAATTTGGGGGTACTTGTTAGATGAAGTCCACAGTTACTATGGGTCTTGGCGACCAACTTATGTATGCCAGTTACTTTGCGCCGCGTGGCCGCAATCGGATGTATATTCTGGGGCAGCAAATAAGCGAACGCTATTTATCGCCGCTTGATCGGCTAATTGGTGTCATTGGTGATGCCGGTGCCGGTAAGTCTTCGCTGGTAAAAGGTATGTTCCCTGGTTTGGAACTCACCAACGATGATGACGGTGTCAATATCCGGCCGCTGCCGCTCTTAAAGAATATTGATAGAGGCTTTTTTTCCAGCCATACCTACCATGTGGATATTCGGTTTGAACTGGCATTCACACAAATTCATGTTTTAGCGGAAGTCGTTCAGCAAGCACTGGATCATGGTAAACGGGTTATTGTGGAACACTTTGATCTTTTGTACCCCATACTCAAAACCAACGCCGATGTACTCATCGGCGTTGGCGGCGAGGTTATTGTTGTACGTCCTACGATATTTGGTCCTATACCGCAGGAAATACGTGATGTTGTTGTAAAAACCTTGCAATACCGAAAAATGGCCCATACGGCAGAAGACCTTACTAACCGTATCTTAGTTAAAGAATATGGTGCTATCTTGGAATTTCGTCATCGTGATGTTCACCACGGCTTTGTACTGGAATATCCGTTGGAATTATCGGTAGCGTTACCGGAAGTTGAACGTAAGGTGAATCGGATGATTGACGAAGGTGTCAACATTAGCTATTGTGATGAAGAACATATTAAAATTGACGAGATGACGTGGAGTTGCTCGGGTCCGCGCACCCATGTGCGTAATACGGAGGAAATAGAAAACTTCCGCCTTATTCCTGAATATAAATTTGACCCTAAGACCCGGACATACCTAATTATTGGTCTTGTTGGCCCTATGTCTGATACGCTTGATGGTTTTATGCTTTAGCACACCATCAAGGACTAGAGACTGATTGCTGTTATAGCTTCTAATCAGTTTTTTTTCTTAAAGGGAGGTTACTATGAATGAACTAAAACCGGCGCAAGCCGGTACTCTTGAATCTAACGATATTATGATAACAATGGCGCCAGGTGCTCAGGGCAGCGGCGTTGTTATTGATCTTGAAAGCATTGTCTTGGCTCAGTACGGTCCGGCGATAAAGCAAACAATTGCTGCTGTTGTTGCAGAACAAAACGTTACTGATATATATATTAAAGCAGTTGATCGAGGGGCGCTTGATTGTACCATTCAGGCTCGAACGCTGACTGCTCTTGCCCGGGCGGGCGTCATTCCCCCAAAGGAGTTGATATAATGAATTTGCGCCGAACTATGCTTTTTATGCCTGGTAATAATCCTGGCATGCTGCAAAACGGTGGTGTATTCGGGGCTGATGCCATTATTCTTGACCTAGAAGATGCTGTTGCTCCGCAGGAAAAAGATGCTGCACGGCTATTGGTGGCTCAGGCGTTGAAAACCGTTGACTATGGTACCAGTGAAAAAGTGGTCCGGATTAATCCGCTAGATACGTTTGCACGTAAAGACATCCCGGCCATTGTGCCTTGCTGTCCTGATGCCATTTTGGTACCAAAGGTTGAAAGTCCGGAAGACATACAAGAAGTAGCTCGCTTAGTGGCAACTGCTGAAAAACCAGGGCAAGCACCGGTAAAACTGATTGCTCTTTTAGAAACCCCACGCGGTATTGCTGAAGCTTATCAAATTGCTAAAGCAGACAAACGGGTAGTAGCATTGGCTTTTGGGGCGGAAGACTATACGGCGTCATTGGGGGCTAAACGTACGAAAGAAGGTACAGAAATATTTACCGCCAGGACAATTGTAGTGAATAGTGCTGCTGCCGCCGGAATCCAGTCGATTGATACCCCATTTACTGATGTTAATGACCGTGAGGGGCTTGTGGCAGATACCAAACTTGCTAAACAGCTTGGTTTTAAAGGTAAGCTGACCATTAACCCACGACAAATAGATGATATCCATAACGTATTTAACCCAACTGCGCAAGATATTAACTGGGCTGAGCGGATAATTAAAGCGATCCGTAAGGCTGAAGCGGAAGGTGCAGGGGTAGCTTCGCTTGATGGTAAGATGGTAGATGCTCCTATTGTCGCCAGAGCGGAACTCATACTGTATCTGGCCCGTTTGTTGGGCTTGGCAGAGGAGGCTTAACTATGAATAAATTAACAAATGCAATCGGTCGTGACCTGCCAGAATCTATTGAAGGATATGGTAAGGTGCGGCCTTTTACCGGTGCTTTTGCCACACTACCTGATATGCCGCGCCAGGCACCAAAGGTAAAACGGGCGTTGCCTAGTGAGCAAAAACTGGTAGAAGATATAGAGACAGTATTTAAACGAATTCCGATAAAAGATGGCATGACACTCTCTTTCCACCATCATTTACGAAATGGCGATGGCGTTGTCAACCTGGTACTTGCTGTTGCTGCTAAGTTGGGACTTAAGGACCTAACAGTTGCAGTAAGCTCGGTATTTCCAGTGCATGCTCCGCTGGTGGAATATGTTAAGAATGGTGTGGTTATAGGGCTTGACACTAACTATATGTCGGGCCCGGTAGCACAAGCCGTGTCCAACGGCGTATTTCCCCGGCCTGTAGTGATGCGGACCCACGGTGGTCGTGCGCGAGCTATAGAATGTGGGCAGTTGAAAATTGACGTAGCCTTCATTGCTGCTCCTGCGGCTGACGATTATGGCAATGTAAATGGCGTGGAAGGTCCTGCTGCCTGCGGTTCACTTGGTTATGCTATTCCTGACGCCCAGTATGCCGACCATGTTGTCGCCATTACCGATCATCTGATGCCCTATCCGCTATCACCTATCTCTATTCCACAAACGCGCGTCGACTATGTTGTTAAAGTAGATTGTATCGGTGACCCGAAAGGTATTGTCTCCGGTACGACGAAAATCACACGCGATCCTGTCGGTCTTAAAATTGCAGAAACAACGGCCAAAGTTATTAAAGCCGCTGGTTTGCTTAAAGATGATTTTTCCTTCCAAACCGGAGCTGGTGGTGCGTCACTCGCAGCTGCCTATTATGTCCGGCAGATGATGGAAGAAGCGGGCGTTACAGGCAGCTTTGCCTTAGGCGGTATAACCGGCTATATGGTGGAGATGCTGGAGGCTGGGCTCTTTAGAAAACTGATTGATGTGCAGAGCTTTGATCTTGATGCTGTGCGGTCTATAGCGGCTAATCCCAAACACTTGGAAGTGGGCGCTGACTTCTATGCCAGTCCATTTAATATGGGGGCTGCTGTAAATAAACTGGATGTAGTGGTGCTTGGGGCCACTGAGATTGATACAGCTTTTAATGTTAATGTAGTTACTGGTTCTGATGGTGTTGTTATGGGTGGCTCAGGCGGACACAGTGATGCAGCTGCCGGTGCCAAGATGACCATTATTGTCGCTAATCTGCTGCGTGGTCGTCTGCCAATTATCAAGGGGCAGGTATTAACGGCGACTACTCCTGGCGAGACAGTAGATGTGCTGGTTACCGAACGCGGCATAGCTGTTAATCCGAGCCGTACTGATCTCTATGAAAAATTTAAAGCGGCAGGTTTGCCGTTAAAAACAGTAGAAGAACTACAGGAACTGGCTGAAAAAATGGCAGGTAGACCTGAAAGTATTACTACTGGAGAAAAAATTGTGGCCGTGGTCGAATATCGCGACGGTACTGTGATTGATGTAGTGCGTCAAGCAAAATAAGTACACTGGCGGGTAAGGAGGAGCTGGCATGTGGGATAACTATGATATACGAGAAATTAACCTGGATAGTCCCAGAGAAGTAGAAAGTGTTCGTGCTTTCCTTGCTGCTTTTGATCTTACTTTTACTGCTACTGTTGACTACACGATTGCCTTTTATCAAAATAATGAGATGATTGCTACCGGCTCGCTAGCGGGGGAAGTGCTACGGAATATTGCTGTTTCTCCTCAAATGCAAGGCGAGGGTTTGACCGCTGATGTGGTAAGCCGTCTGATACAGCAAGCCGGGCAGCGCGGTATTTATCACTACTTTATCTATACGAAACCCAGTGCGGCACCTATGTTTACTGCATTAGGATTTAAGGAATTAGCCCGAAGTGAGCCGCATGCCATCCTACTGGAGGCAGGAATAGGCTCAATTGACGAGTATTGCCGGGAAATATCCCGAAAAGTTGAAGGCTTGCCGTCTGGTTCAAGGGCCGCACTAGTAGTCAATTGTAATCCATTTACGTTGGGACACAGGGCTGTAATCTCTAAAGCAGCCCAAGATAACCAAGCCGTTGTTGTGCTTGTTGTCAGCGAAGAACGCTCGTTGTTTCCCTTTGCTGTCCGCTTGCGCCTGGTGCAGGAGGGACTGGCTGAATTCAACAATATCTTAGTGTTGCCTGCCGGTAAATACATTATTTCAGCAGCAACCTTTCCTGGCTATTTTACGCGTGGAGAAGCTACTGTTATGGCACAGACACGTCTTGATGCCACAATATTTGCCCGCTACATTGCACCAGCTCTGGGCATTACTAAGCGTTATGTGGGAGAGGAACCTTATTGCGCAACGACTTGCAGCTATAATGACGCCTTGGCTGATATTCTGCCACAATATGGGATTGGTCTTGAGACTATACCCCGCATTACTGTTGGTGGCAAGGTTATCAGTGCATCACAGGTACGAGAGTTCATCCGTCAGGATAACTGGCCGGCGATTAAAGAACTGGTTCCTGATACTACATACAAGTATCTAATCTCGCCAGAAGCTCAGCCAGTGCTTGCTACTATTAAAGCAGTGGATTCGCGGCATTGAAATTTAATGCAATGACAGGTACAATATAGCATATATAATGTGTAATTTGCTTACTCTAGTAGAAAAACACGAATTGTTACCAAAATATAGGGGGCTTATAATAAATGGATATAGGCGAAGCAGCATTAAAACTTCACCGTGATAATCAAGGAAAATTGGCAGTAACTTCAAAAGTACCATTATCTTCTAGGCATGACCTTAGTTTGGCTTATACGCCAGGAGTTGCAAAACCGTGCATGGAAATAAAAGCCAACAAAGAGTTGTCGTTTGAACTTACCTGCCGGGGCAATATGATTGCCGTTGTTTCTGATGGTACCCGCGTTTTAGGCCTGGGCGACATTGGACCGGAAGCAGCTCTGCCGGTAATGGAAGGCAAATCTGTTTTATTTAAGATGTTTGGTGATATTGATGCTGTACCTATTTGCCTTGACACCAAAGACCCTGATAAAATCATTGAAACAGTTAAACTTTTGCAGCCTACTTTTGCTGGGATTAATTTGGAAGACTTATCCTCACCAAAGTGCTATGACATTGAAGATGCGTTGAAAGAACAAATGGATATTCCGGTTTTTCATGACGACCAGCATGGAACAGCTATTGCTGCAGTATCGGCGCTAATGGGCGCACTGCGTTTTGTGAAAAAAGAGCTGGCAACGGCTAAGATTGTTGTTAATGGTGCTGGCGCTGCCGGTACTGCCATTGGGCGTTTGCTGGTTAATGCTGGTGCAAAAAATGTATTTATGGTTGATGTTCGCGGCGCGTTGTACAAAGGTATGACAGGCCTTAACCGTGTTCAGACTGAATTAGCTAAGGTCACCAATCTAACTAAACTAGAGGGCAATCTTGAATTTGTGTCCAAACATGCGGATGCATTAATTGGCGTGTCGGCTCCAGGGGCCTTTACTAAAGATATTATCCAAAGCATGAACCCGGATTCTATTGTGATTGCCATGGCAAATCCGATACCTGAAATAAGCTATGAGGAAGCCAGAGCTGCCGGAGCCAGAGTAGCTGGGACAGGACGTTCCGATGCTCCCAATCAAGTAAACAATGTAACTGTGTTTCCCGGTGTGTTCCGGGGAGCCATTGACGTAAGAGCCCGTCAAATCAATGAAGCTATGAAGATTGCAGCCGTTAAGGCGATTAGTAGTTTGATTCCTGAGAATGAGCTCAGAGAAGACTATATTGTGCCTGATCCTTTCGATCCACGTGTTGCTCCTGCTGTTGCTGCCGCTGTTGCTAAGGCTGCTATGGAGACAGGAGTAGCCCGGATCAAAGTTGATCCTGAAGAAATTCGTAAAAGAACAGCTGAACGGATTAAGCGTAACCGTTAAGTTAGGAGGAAAGAGGACAGTTAATAAAAATATAGACAAATATGCCCAAGTATAGAATAATATAGATATGGATAAACAATACAAGCCTAATGAGTTTGCAAAACTTATCAATGTTTCAGTAAGAACTTTGCAACGATGGGATAACGAAGGTACTTTAACCGCTTTTCGTTCACCAACAAACAGGAGGTATTATA
>NZ_LSLK01000063.1 GCF_002257705.1 Sporomusa silvacetica DSM 10669 | reverse complement strand
CGACAGCACCTTCTTCGATGATAACATCGGCAGTTGCCTTAAGATATTTCCACACAAACCGTTGCCACAACTTGGGCACAAAGAACTCGCTTGCCCCACGGGCCGGAGAAATGAATACAACCCCTGGTTTTGTCGCACGTATTTGTTGACGAAGTTGTTCGCTAGTTTCCGCCTGAATTACATCCAGAACCGCTTCGACTTTATCCGGAATTTTATACATATCCTTGATAAACTTAGTCATGGAGCGTCCACCGTTAATAAACTCGTATACGATACTCCCGATAATCGGGCAAAGAACCACGTAACCATTGTCTTCAAAATTTTTAACAAACTGAGGATATTCCGCTAATTCTCCAAACAGCTCATCAAGCGGAACACCCAATCTGTTTTTCAGATAATCCATCATAAAAGGTGTCCATCCCTTATTGAGGATGGTATCATAATCTTCTACGGTCATAACTTCCTTTTCATCCAACTGCCACAGGGCATTGTCCGGTAAGTCAATTCCAGGTAACTTTACATTGGACATAAACGTCAGGGGCATTAAAGTCGCGAATGCGGTAACCACGCTTATCCCATCGGCATTCAGGTTTTTCATTGACTCTAGCATTACCTGGTTGGAATATTTGAGGCTTGAGCAAAATTCCGACAGTTTCACGCCCATATGGTTTGCGCAAAAACCATCCGCCATCAGTATCACGGGAGTTCTGTCTGGTTTTTCCAGCGCAATGGCCTTGCGAACTCTTTCTTGGCGCTCTTTGAGGATTTC
>NZ_LSLK01000062.1 GCF_002257705.1 Sporomusa silvacetica DSM 10669 | reverse complement strand
ACCGGCCGCGGCGGCCTGGGCGCTGTCATGGGTTCCAAGAAGATAAAAGCTGTTGTTATTGATGATGCAGGCGCTCCCGGTGTTCCCATTGTTAATCGCGAGGCTTTCAAGAGTGCTGCAAAGCGATTTGCCAAAGCCCTTACAACTCACCCGGTCACCAGTCAGGGTATAACCAAATACGGTACTAACATTCTGGTCAATATTCTGAACGAAGCCGGCGGTCTGCCTACTGAAAACTTCCGCCGCGGCCGGAACGAATGGGCCAATGACATTGGCGGTGAAACCATGACTGCAACCATGGAAGCCCGCGGCGGTAAGCCTAGCCACGGCTGCCATGCCGGTTGCATCATGCGTTGCTCCCAGCACTATGTTGACAAGCAAGGCAAATATATTACCAGCGGTTTTGAGTATGAGACTATTTGGGCTCTTGGTGCCAACGCCAAGATTAATGACCTTGACCTCATTGCCTATGCCGACCGTGAATGCGATGACGTTGGGGTAGATTCCATTGATATCACTGTTGCCATTGGTGTTTATATGGAAGGCGGTGTCATTCCCTGGGGCGATGGCAAAGCGGCCATGGAACTGATTAAAGAAATTCGCAAGGGCACTCCCCAAGGCCGGATTCTCGGCTGTGGCGCAGCAACCGTAGGACGCGTCTATGGTGTTTCCAGGGTTCCTGTCGTAAAAGGCCAGGCAATTCCAGCTTACGACCCGCGTGCGGTTAAAGGTGTAGGCTTGACCTACGCTACCACTCCGATGGGCGCTGACCATACTTCCGGTTATGCGGTTGCTACCAATATCCTCAAGATCGGCGGCGATGTCGACCCGCTGAAAAAAGAGGGTAACATCGAATTGTCCCGCAACCTGCAAATTGCCACTGCCGCTGTTGACAGCACCGGTATGTGCCTGTTTGTTGCTTTCGCTATCCTGGACATCGCCGATGGTTTCCAGGCGTTGATTGATATGATTAATGCCCAGTATGGTCTGTCCCTTACCGCCGACGATGTTACTGATCTCGGAAAATCTGTTCTCAAGGCTGAGCGCGGCTTCAACCACAGGGCCGGCTTCACCAATGCTGATGACCGTTTGCCAGAGTTCTTCGAGGAAGAATGTGCACCACATAACACTACATGGGATTTCACAGACGA
>NZ_LSLK01000061.1 GCF_002257705.1 Sporomusa silvacetica DSM 10669 | reverse complement strand
AAGAGTAGCTCTGCTAATAGCCGTATTAAGCCTGTTCGCTTTTGTAATTGCGAAATATGTGCCAGAGTCGCCGCTTTGGTTGGAAAGCAAAGGCCGTTTTGAAGAGGCAGATAAAATTATAAGTGAAATTGAACGGAAGGTAGAAAAATCGGTCGGACATGCGTTGCCAGAGGTAGTAATACCTGCTGATTATAAACCGGTTGAGCAGCAGAAGGTTGGTTTGGCAGCCATTTTCGGCAAAGAATATCTTGTGACAACCATCATGGTAACTCTTTGGTGGACAGCAGTCGTAGGGGCCAATGTCGGACTTACCACTTGGTTCAGTACCCTGATGGTGGCGAAAGGATTTACCATCCAGAAATCCATTGGGTTTGTCACCCTGATGTTTGCCGGTGGCTTTCTGGGATTCCCGGTTGTCCGTTTTTTAGCTAAGCGAATCGGGCACAAATGGACAACTGCACTTGTTGCGGTCTTGGCGACGATTGCGGCCTTCTCTTACGGGAACAGTGATACTTTGCCCTTCATTTTATTCTTTGGCGTAATGTATAATTGTTTTGCCTATTCCTCCGCTATGATCAACAATATTTATACAACTGAGCTATACAGCAACCGTGTGCGCGGCACTGCAATAGGCTGGGGTTACATTTGCGCTCGGTCCGGGGCAATCTTTGTACCCCTGTTGTTTGGTTTTGTAATGCAGAATTACGGAGTGCCAGCAGTGGGCTATAGTGCCGCAGCCTTATATCTGCTTGCCGCAGTTGTGGTGGCCGTATTAGGAAAAGAAGGCAATAAGGTGTTTACTCATTAAGCACCCGCCAGAAATGGATAAATAAGCAAGCGGGTTGACGGCTGTTGGGCCAATGTCGGCCCGCTTGCTTGGTTATCTATCTGTCAAAGTGGTTTAGGCGATTACTGCGTGATTTTTTACATTTATTAGATTATACCACTATGAATCTTGAATTGATATGTTGTGCTGTTCACAAAGTGCAAGGAGAATTTTGTATCGTGGATACAATGAAAAGGAGACATTATGATTTCATTAGCCCAAATTCTTGATGAAACGACCCCTTTTCTTCCTCACATAATGGTTTATGCGAAAGGATTCCGCTCTTTCTTTAATCTTTCGTTCGTTACTAAAGGACAGCTGTCGTTTGCTGAAGATACATTATACATCGGTCTAGCCTCTCAGATTGGAGAGCTTCATTCGATTGAAAATGCGGTGCTCCTATTGGTGATAGATTCCGATCACCTTCTAACCGGAGTTAGTTTCGAGAATACGGTGATCGTGGGATATCCGCGTGAAACAGACAGCTTTCAAATGTTTAACAAAATAAAATCACTATTTTATAAGGAATGGGATTTTCTGAATTACTCTGTTAAACTACTTGATATATTTGTAAAATGTGATAACTTAAACTCCTTGGTCGAAATGATAGCCAGTTTTGTTCACAACCCGGTACAGATTATGCATTCGAGCTACAAAGTGCTGGCCTACTCTAAGTTATGTAAGGGAGATGATGCACCATGGAATGAGACTAATGAGCGCGGTTACTTTACCTATGAGTATACTTCAGCAATCTATCGTTTTAATGCTTCGTCAGTTATCCCAAAGGATAATACGCCCTACTATCTGAAACTTGATATTAGTCCGCTAAGGCGTTTAATAAGTAAAATTTACTTGAATGGTGTCCATTTAGGCTATTTAGTAACACTTGAAACGAATCAAACTTTGGGGACTCTGGATAAAGAATTATATAAACTGATTAGTAATTTATGTGCGAAAACCATAAAGTCTGAGTTAAAAATGCTAACACATAAGGGGTATGAAAATACCGAATATTTATTAATTGATTTGCTTGAAGGCGCAATTGCCAATAGGAGTATCTATCTTAACAGAATAAAGAATACCAACCTAAATAAAAGTGTTTTATTTCAGTTGATAAGTATTGATATTGAAAAATATGCCCATGAAGATGCTACAGACAACTTTCTTAAACGTTCGCTGAAAGACATTTTTCCCATTCCCAGGGTCTGGTCATTATATTATCATGATAGGGTAGTTGCTCTTATTGGGGTTAAAAGCGATGATGGCATTTCTGATACAGCAAGAAGATTGTTAGATAACTTTTTCCAGGAAAATTCCCTTTGTGCCGGAGTGAGTGATGTGTTCAGTGACCTTTACAATCTACCGCTTTTCTATCGGCAGACAACGAGTGCGTTGCGTATTTCGTCGTTATTGCAGACTGATGGAACTGTTTTCGACTATGACGATTTTAAATTCTACGATATGTTGTTAACTGTACGTAATTCAGAGAATTTGAAAATCGACTTGAACCAGTACTCCTGCTTGACAATTATGCAGATACAAGCTTACGACAAAAAACATGGTACAGATTATTTTAAAACCTTATGGACTTATCTCAACACTGATAAAAATCTTACTAGAACGGCTCAAGCACTCTATATACATAAAAATACTGCCGCCTATCGCATAAATAAGCTTAAGCAGCTCTTTGGCATTGATATGGAGAACAATTTTGCGTTGTTTAAACTCTACTATTCCTATTTGTTGCTCACTTGTGCTGAACTGTAAGCGTAGTCAATTGTGGTTAGAACACAATTTGCAGGCGCGTTTTTATGAAAGCAGCGAACAGCAACCACAAAAAGTTGACCGATACCATCCCTTCAACGATAGAAAAAAACGAGGAGAATAAGAATAACATGAGTAAAATAGTTACTCTAAGCATGGGCTTATCCATATACGGATGCCAAAGTCGATGGACAGAGTGGCAGAGATAAGGAATGTACTATTGGTATAGCCTGGGGATTTTAATATTTTGTGCGGGGGAACTCCCTCGATATAGAGGGAGTTGCGAGGAGGATCAATATGAGTAAGATAACGCCGTTAAACTTTGGAATATCCAATCTAACTCTTATTCAGGATAGTGGAATGATTATTGTTGATACAGGGTGTCAAAGTGAAAAGGAAGCATATGTAAAGGCTTTTGCAGAGCTGGGCATAAACCTAAAGATATTAGTCTTATTGTCATTACGTATGCTCATTGGGATCATTGCTCGCGTGTCAATGAACTTAAAGACCTGACAGGTGCTCCCGTATTGTGTCATAAGAATGCTGTGCCTGTTCTCCCAAAGGGGGAATTTATAGAATTATAAACCAAGGGGAGAGGATGGCAAACGGTTCGTTGAGATGATTGCAAACGATGACGTAGATGTTCTAAAACCGATTAGCCCTGATATAATTGTCGATTCCGAGTTCGATCTCACTCCCTTTGGTGTAGCTGGGAAAACTATTTATACACCGAGGAACAGTGATTGCTCAATTTTAGTGGTGTTTGATTCGGGGGAAGCTATCATGGGGGATATTTTACGTGAATCACCTTTCACCGGCGAAATTTGTTTGGCTTTTATTGCAACGGATGAAGAAAAACTGGTTGATAGTGTCCACAGTCTGCTGAAGATAAAGGCCCTCCAACACTTTCTGCGGAGGATATGACGGTCCCTATACCAGGGAAGCGGTTGCACAGCTGGTTTAAATAATGTACCGAATATGCCCCGAGCGTTAATCTGCCCCCGCCTGGTGGGGGTAGATTCTTTGTGTAAGCTACCACCAGATCAGTGTAGCGTCAGTCTGAAAGAGTTCAGATGCTAATTATCATATGGCATGATTTTAAAAAACGGAAAACATAAAGAGCAGGAAAGATATTGAAGAAATCAAAACAATCAATTATAATAAATGTAAAAGATATTAAATTTTTTAAGCATATTATGAGTAGCTTGATTATGATAACAGAATAAAAACTTCTGGTATATAGTAAGCAAGCCTAGCTCTTTAGAAAGCAACAATAATTTGTTGCTTTCTATGAGCTAGGCTTTTTATGTTTCATAGTTTATTGCTGTGCAGTAAGCCACTACGGGAGAAATACAAGAGAGAGGAGCGGGTATTCTCATTGTTTCTATTAATTAAGGGAGGGCCAATCTAATGAATTATGATTCCAAAAGATGGTTATTTCTCGTTCTCTGCTTTATTTGTAATGGCTGTGCCGGTATCGTGTATGCATGGAGTGTCTTTATAAAGCCAATCGTTAATCAGTTTCAGTGGTCGGTTGCTGATGTCTCACTTTCGTTTACCCTGATGCTTGTTCTAGGTTCTTTTCTGCCTTTTCTTGCAGGCAAGCTGCAAGAACATATACAACCCCGGATAATCATACTGACCGGCGGTGTCGCGTTTGGCAGTGGGCTTATTGGCCTTGGCTATACTGTAACACTTACTGAGCTATATGTTTTTTCTGCCATGGCCGGTTTTGGCCTGTCTTTAGTGTATCCGGCTGGAACAATCAGTAATATTATCAAGTTTTTTCCCGATAAGCGGGGCTTGGCTTCCGGATTGCTTACGGGAGGTGCTAGTCTGGGGGCAGTGGCTTGGGCGCCAGTGGCCGTAATGATGATTGAAAGAGTTGGGCTTCTATCGACATTTAAGTATCTTGGGATCGCTTTTATGATGATAATTGTTCTTGCTTCTTTATTAATCGAGGCAGCTCCTCAAGGCTATCGCCCACGGGCAATGGCCGAATCGGCATCTGCAGCTCAAGATGGCGGGACCTCGGACATAAATTGGACTGAAATGCTTAAAAAACCTTTATTTTATTTACTAGCCGGCATCTTTTTGGCGGTAACAACCTCCGGGATGATGCTCTTTGGTCAGGTGTCGCTTATTGCGCAGGATGTCGTTAACGTATCACCGCAATTTGCAGCGGGTATTGTCGGTTTACTAGCGATTGCCAATACAGCGGGAAGGCTTTGCTGGGGTTGGATATCGGATATATTAGGCCGCTTTCCTGTTATATTTATCCAGCTTATTATTCTGGCAGCGGCTATGCTTGGACTGACACAAGCCACAAGCTATTTTGCTTTTGCCAGCATGGTAATGCTGGTGGGCTTATGTTACGGTGGATTTTTGGCCATTATGGCACCTTTACTTGCGGATTTATTTGGTGCGAAATATTTAGCTGTAAATTTTGGACTCATGTTTCTCATGGTTGGAGCGGGGGCTTTTATTGGACCACGGTTAGCGGCTGTTATGAGAGAAGCCACAGACAGTTATACACAAGCCTTTATCATTGCCGCTATGCTTAATTTGGCAGGCATATTGTTAACATTCTTCGCAAAGTCCGTATCAAAAAGGAAACGGCTAGGAACCTGTTATCCAATGAAGAATCTATAATTGCCTGTGGCTGCTTATTGATAGTATTGCGATCAATGGCTTTCTTGTGCCACACCATCTATTAAGCGCAGGCACTAGCGGAATCGCGATTATCTTTTACTATTTATTTGCCTGGCCTATTGGGCTGCAAATCTTCGTCATAAATCTGCCTTTGATCTATGTTGCTTATCGAATACTTGGTACAGCATACGCGATCGGGACTATCTATGGGGCCATTATGCTTTCCCTGGCTGTGGATGCGACAAAATTCCTGGCAAAATATAATTTGATTGACGACCCCATAATTTCATCAATAACAGGCGGGGTTGTAGCCGGAATCGGAGCAGGCTGTATTTTCCGGGTGGGCGGGAGTGCCGGGGGGCTGGATATTGTGGCAGGCATTATAAAAAAGTACTATTCCTTCAATCTTGGGGTTGCATCATTCGGAGTTAATTGTGTAATTACACTTATAGCTACAACCCTGTTTGGACTCAAATTAGCGATGTTAACGCTGATCGCAGTGAATGCCGCCATCACCGATAGAGTGGTGGAAGGGTTAAACTGGAAAAAAGCTATTCATATTGTTTCCTATAATAATGACGAAATTGTTCAGGCTATTTTAAAGGAAATAGGGCGGGGAGTGACCGTCCTGCAGGCAACAGGTGCCTTTACGCTCAAAGAAAAAAAGGTACTATTCGTAGTCGTCAGACTTTCGCAAATAGCAAAGATTAAACAATTGGTTCAGGAAGTGGATCCATATGCATTCATGACAATTCAGGATGCGGCAGAAGTTATGGGGGAGAGGCTTTACCCTGCCGGGAAAAAAGCTCAATTGAGTGAAGGATTTGCGTGGATGAATTGAATTAATTTAACCTATCAGTTAGTGCTTTTAAGTAAAAAGTATATTGATTTTGAAAATCTAGGCAGTAGAAGGAGAAAAAATGAATTTTATACAAAGCATTCGGCTTCGCTTAATGTTGATTATTGCCGGACTTGTAGTCAGCACACTTCTTGTAGTTTCTGGGGGCAGCTATTACTTTGCCACACAATTCTTAGATCAAAGCCTGGATCAAACAGAACAGGCGATTGCAGCCAGAGCCGCCGTCCAAGTTAAAAGTGAAATTGAGATCATGATGGCTCGATTGGACGAAGTCGCCAGCACGCAGCAGTTGCAAAGCGGCGATAGAGAGCAGATTATGTCTTATATGAAGGAAATAAGAACGCGCGTAAAAATCTTTGAAGATTTGGTATTTATTTCTTTGGATGGCTCGTCTTTTAATAATGACGGGGTCGCAATGAACCTTGGTTCGCGAGAATATTTCCAAACAGTCGTCAATACTAAGAAGCCCTACGTTTCAAAAGTTTTTTTGTCCCGTGTAAGTCAGCAGATGTCGGTTGCACTCTGCACGCCGGTAATGCGGAACGGGCAATTGGTGGGGGTTCTTTTTACCTCTATTCCGTTGGATAAACTGACGCCGATTATTCAAGACATTAAGTACAAGCAGCAGGGTTATGGTGCTCTTCTTAGTGATACCGGCATTTATATGGCACATCCGACCAGACCGGAATTAGTGGGTGGAATGAACTTAGCAACAGGCGAAATTTCAGGCGAATTACAGCAAAAGCTTGGCCCTGACGTGAAATTAGACCCAATACTACTTTCCGCTTTTAAAGAAACAATTGAAAAAAATATTCGTACCCGTTTCGAATTTAAAGCGTCGACCGGAGCTGTCCAGAGTGGTTCTCTGACTGTGGTCGATCTACCAGGCAATCAGCGATGGGTATTATTTATGTCAACTACAAAAGAAGATGCTGCCAGCGAAGCGGCAATTTTATCGCGTGTCATGCTTGGCTTGTCAGGTCTGTGCCTGTTTTTGGCTCTCGCACTTACCTTCTGGGTCAGTAGTTTCTTCGTGCGGCCGATAATACGTATCGCGCAAATTGCCCAAGACATTGCGGCAGGTAACCTGCAAAAAGTTGAAAAAACAATTACAGATAATAGTGAATTTGGCATGTTGTCTGGCAGCATGGTTCAGATGAATCAAAACCTTCGGGGGCTTGTGAGTCAAGTACATTCTCAAGCTGATCAGCTTGCTGCTTCGAGCGAGGAATTGACTGCAGGTGCTCAGCAATGCGCTGATGCCGCTAATCAAGTGGCTGCTTCAATCACGGAAATTGCCGCAGGTACGGAAAGGCAGGCGGCTTCAGCGACGCACGTCAGTATAATTGCCGAACAGATGTTAGAAAGCACGAAACAAATTTCGACTACCGCCCGAGATGTATCTAAAATCACAGGAGATACTGCAGGGGAAGCGGAACAAGGCAGGCAGACGGTGGAACAGGCAATTAGCCAGATGAATCAGATCGGTCAAGGATCGGAAGCTGTGCAGAATGCTATTGTCGAACTGGCGCAGGGATCTAGAGAGATCAGCGAAATTGTTACTTTAATCTCAACTATCGCCGGGCAGACCAACCTGCTAGCGCTCAACGCTGCCATTGAGGCGGCCCGGGCAGGTGAGCACGGGCGAGGCTTCGCGGTAGTAGCGGAAGAAGTCAGGAAATTGGCAGAAGGGTCCGACCAGGCCGCCCAACAGATCAGGGCTCTTATTCAAAAGAACCAGACCAACATGGAGCAGGCTGTTGCCACAACCCAGGCGGGTTACGAAGGGGTTAAAGCCGGATTAATGGTAGTCAACTCCGCAGGTGAAGCTTTCGAGAAAATCGTTGATTCTATCATTCAAATATCTAACCAGATCAAGGACATTTCCGCGGCGATTAACAAAGTGACTTCAGGTAGCCAGACGCTGGTAGCTGCCATTTACGAAATCGACAAAGTGAGTAAGGAAAATTCGACTGAAACGCAGACGGTCTCAGCCGCAACCGAGGAACAGTCGGCATCGATGCAGGAGATCGCATCATCCAGCCAGGCATTGGCAAAAATGGCCACTGAGTTACAAGAAGCGATCAGCAAGTTTCAACTTTAAGGCACCGAATATAATTGGTAAAGAACCGAAAAAAGTATTGAAGAAATCAAAATTATCAATTATACTATATGATATAAGTCTTAATTTTTATAAACATACCGTGAGTAGCTTGGGTATGATATCAGAACAAAGATCTGGTATATAGTAGGCAAGCCTAGCTCTTTAGAAAGTAACAATTATTTGTTGCTTTCTATGAGCTAGGCTTTTTTTATTACTACGCAAATACATTCTACTTGACTATCATCACTGGAGGATTATATGCTTCGTACAATCTATCAATATGTATTGGTTGCCTTTGGCTGCTTGTTGATCAGTATTGCGATCAACGGCTTTCTTGTTCCACACCATTTATTAAGTGCAGGAATTAGTGGGATAGCGATTATTTTTTACTACTTGTTTGGATGGCCAATCGGATTGCAAATCTTCGTAATGAATCTTCCTCTTATATATGCAGCTTATCGAATACTTGGCACAACGTATACTATCGGAACTATATACGGGGCCACTATGATGTCCTTTGCCGTAGAAGCGACAAAATTCCTTGTCAACTATAATTTAATCGATGACCCAATAATCTCAGCAATAGCAGGTGGTATTATAACCGGGCTGGGGTCTGGATGCATTTTCCGGGCACGCGGGAGTGCAGGGGGACTTGATATTATGGCTGCCATTATAAAGAAATACTATTCGTTTAATCTTGGGATTGCCTCATTCGGGATTAATTGTGTAATTACCCTTATTGGTGCAACCATGTTTGGCCTCAAATTAGCGATGATAACACTTATAGCTATGTACGTAAGTGCAACCATCACAGATAGAGTGGTGGAAGGATTCAACCGAAAAAAAGCTATCCATATTGTTTCATATAATAATGACGAAATTGTTCAAGCCATTTTGGAGGAAATAGGAAGGGGAGTTACTGTACTGCAAGCAACGGGAGCCTTTACACGCAAGGAGAAAAAGGTATTATTCGTAGTTGTCAGACTTACGCAAGTAGCAAAGATTAAGCAAATAGTTCAAGACGTTGATCCATATGCATTTATGACAATTCAGGATGCGGCAGAGGTTATGGGACGAGGCTTTACTCTGCCGGAAAGAAAGCTCAATTAAGTGCGTGCAGGGCTGTAACGTACTATCTAGAGACCCTTTAGTTCATTCCCAGCCATTTTCGTCAGGCATGGAATGATATTATCCTCAACACCAAGAGGTTCCATGGGTTCCACTAAATTATTATTAAATCTACTCCAAACTGAATAGAAATTGCACTCCGAGCTGCATGACCTAACGTTATCAATGGTCTGGTAGCCTGAACTTATGTTCACAGGGCAGTGAAAGAAATTTCACTACCTCCACTATTGGAAAGGAGGCGCTTCGTAAGTTGTAGACAAACTTCTGTGCGCTTTTGGCAGAAGTTTGTCTTTTTACTAAATTGCTTTCAATATATCGAAGGGAGTGGATGAGCTGTGTTTGATAATTATGATAGAAACATTGATTATTTACGTGTTTCTGTTACAGATAAGTGTAATCTCCGCTGTAAGTATTGCATGGCGGAAGAAGGCATAGAAGATAGTAGTCATGCCAATATCTTGACATTGGGAGAGATCGTTGGTCTAGTTCGCGTAGCTGCCTGCGTGGGCATTCGTAAGGTGCGGTTAACTGGCGGCGAGCCACTAGTTCGTAAAAATATTACTAAGCTTATTGCTGAAATTGCCAAGATTCCGCAGATCTGCGATATAGCTATTACGACAAACGGAATGTTGTTTGCTGACATGGCGGAGGAACTAAGCGCAGCCGGTCTAACGAGAGTTAATTTTAGCTTGGACAGTCTGGAGGCAGACAGGTTTAGATATATTACCAGTCGCGGTAATCTGAGTGATGTGGTTCGTTCCATTACAAAAGCAATGGAGATGGGCATGGCACCAATAAAAATTAATACTGTGGTTATGAAAGGCATTAATGACCATGAAATACTGGCTTTTGTTGAATTAGCTAAAAAAATGCTGTTGCATGTGCGCTTTATCGAATTTATGCCTGTAGGAAATTTACCCTTTTATAAAACAGATCGGGTAGTAACGGTAAGCGAGATTAGAGAAATAATTGAGCATAAATATGAATTGTATAAAGGTGCAGTAATACAAGGAAATGGGCCGGCTAAATCTTACCAGATACGCGGTGGAATGGGGACAGTTGGCTTTATAAGTGCGATGAGTGATCATTTTTGCGGTGAATGCAACCGGATTCGCATGACAGCCGACGGTAAACTCCGGAGTTGTTTGTTCGCCAAAGAGGAGTTTAATTTAAGGTTGGCTTTGCAAAACCATGCCAGCAACGAAACATTGGCAGACATCTTTAGTAAGGCAATCAGGGAGAAGCCGTAACGTCATCATATGGATGAAGGTTGGGGTGCAGACAATAAACGTAAGATGTACCAAATAGGGGGATAGCAATGGAAGTTACTCACTTCAATAATGATGGGTACGCTCGTATGGTGGATGTCAGTGAAAAAAATGATACTGTACGCGTCGCTATACATCACAGGCAATTGTTCGCCTGCAACCAGCTACTTGCAGGCAATAAAGAGTGACGGTATCAAAAAATGTAACAAGGGATGTGTCATCAGGGAAAAGACAGGAGACTGCGTTATGCCCAGAGAAGGCATTTTTGCTAAAGTGCTTTCTCCTGGATGGATAAAAGTTGGCGACAAAATAGAAATGATCGGTTAAATTACTTAGTACAAACCGAGAGGGGAAAATTCTATGAAGATAGTCAGAGTGGAAGAAGCAATAGGCAATGTGCTATGTCATGATATTACCAAAATAGTGCCTGGCGAATTTAAAGGACAAGCATTTAAAAAAGGGCACATCATTATTGAAGAAGATATACCGAAACTTTTGAAGCTGGGAAAAGAACATCTCTATGTATGGGAACTTAAAGAAGGGTTTCTGCATGAAAATGATGCGGGCTTGCGTCTTGCACGCGCAGTAAAAGGGCAAGGCATTAGCATGACCGGACCAGCTGAAGGCAAAGTTAATCTTATAGCAGAAAAGGATGGAATGCTTGGTATCAATGAAGAGCTGATGACTCGAATTAATATGATTGAAGAGATCATTGTTGCAACCAGAAATAACAACAGGCCTGTAAAAAAAGGAGATAAGGTTGCCGGTGTACGGGTTATCCCCTTACTGGTTGATGAAACCAGAATAGAAATAGTGGAAGAAATTACTCAGCAAAACGAGGTTATTTCTGTTAAACCGTTCCACTCGTATAAAGTAGGCATTATAACGACAGGCAGTGAGGTTTACCATGGACGTATTCGAGATAAGTTTGGGCCGGTTATAAAAGCAAAAGTTGAAGGATTTGGCTGTCATGTATTTGAGCAAATCCTTGTTTCCGATGATGAAGAAAAAATAGCTCAAGCTGTGAGTACTTTGATCGCTGAGGGTGCTGAACTTATATTGACAACTGGCGGTATGTCAGTTGACCCTGATGATGTCACCCCAAGTGGGATTCGAAAAGCAGGTGCTAAAATTGTAACCTATGGTGCGCCTGTATTGCCGGGAGCTATGCTAATGGTGGCGTATTTAGGAGACGTACCGATTTTGGGATTGCCAGGCTGTGTAATGTATCATAAAACAACTGTTTTTGATCTTGTCTTGCCGTTGATTTTGTCTGGCCAAACTATCACAAGACCTATGATTGTGAAACTTGGAATGGGCGGCTTATGTCTTGAGTGTAAGGTTTGTCAGTATCCAGCTTGCTCTTTTGGGACCGGTGCGTGAAAATACGGCAGGAGGTAGAAACGTGAAGACAGGTATTTCATTGGAAGAAGCCCAGACATTGTTGCTGGATTTAGTTGAGCCGGCCAAAGAATGTCTGGTGCCATTAACCCGGGCTGTCGGTAGGGTATTAAGTCAGGACATATGGTCAGATATTAACTTACCGCCATTTGATAAATCGCCTTTGGACGGATATGCGTTGCAGGCGAATGATACTATAGAAGTTAGTTCGTCTCACCCTGTAATACTAGACGTTATTGAAGAAGTGCGGGCAGGTTATACATCCCTTAAACAAGTGACTTCCGGCACAGCGATCAAGGTATTAACTGGAGCTCCGATACCAAACGGTGCTGATGTAGTTATTAAATTTGAGGATGTAAATAGAAAAGGTAACAAGCTTGAACTTTTCTATCCCCTCAAATCTGGAAGTAATATCATTTGCGCTGGTGAAGATGTGGGCCAGGGAGAGATTGTTGCTAAAAAAGGTACATTGTTGAATCCGCCCCTGGTGGGACTGCTGGCGGCTGTTGGCGTAGATTTAGTACCGTTATTTAGCAAGCTAAAAATAGGTATTATTAGTACCGGGGACGAATTGATAGATCCGTCTGATGACTTAAGATCAGGAAAGATCTATAATTCCAATTTTTACAGCCTAAGCGCGTATTGTTCCAAACTAGGAGCTGAAGCGGTATCAATGGGGATTGTTCCTGATGAAAAGGACGCAATTGTAGAGCGCATATCTAAAGCTCTTGAAGATACAGACTTGGTCATTACTACTGGGGGCGTTTCAGTAGGTGATTACGATATTGTACCCACCGCCCTTGACCATATAGGTGCCGAAACTATTTTCTGGAAAATTGATATGAAGCCAGGTTCACCGGCAATCGCTGCCAAGTACAAAAACAAACTGGTGATTGGCCTTTCTGGCAATCCTGCCGCTGCCTTTATAACCTTTGACTTGATCGTTGGCCCCATAATCAAAAGGATGATGGGTTTTTTTCAAGAATTACCGCCCAGGATTACGGCAACTTTGGCAGATGACTTTAATAAATCGAGTGGACAACGAAGATTTTTAAGGGGTAGGTTGGATAATATTAATGGAATTAATTATGCAAAACTTACAGGTAAGCAAAGTAATGGGGTTTTAAAATCCATGGTTGACTGCAATATATTGATTGATGTGCCTGCAGGGAGTGGTCCGCTTATTGTTGGTCAAGAAGTGTTAGCCGTTGTTATTGATAATTATTGAAAATGAATTGTAATCTAGAGCAGGGGTAGTACTCTAAATTTTGGTTTAAAATTCATTTTATAATAGCCTAGCGGTAAAATGTCAATATGGGAAAAATGAAAAACTGGAAAAAAGATAAAGAGAAATAAAAAGATGGCCTAAAAAAGGGCAAACCAAATAAACCTTACATTAGATACCATTTTATGTAAGTAAAGTGAGGCATGTTGCAGGATGCCAATTAGAAGAAAAAACTAATCTCTTCTCTCAGGCGGTGTGTACAGTTGGTTGGTCTTTAGTAGCATAAAGACTAACCGTACCAATTTGCGGGCAGTTAAGACGAGAGCACGTTTGTGCTGATGTTTGAGCGCTTGGGTATATTTACCATCGTAAAAAGCAGCATAGTCGCTGTCAAATCGACGAACGAGATTGGCTGCCTGTAGTCGGTCCCATTGTCCCATGAGCAAGCCTGAGATTCAAGATAGGTATTGAGTAAAAAAGGCAGCAAAAAACCAGCCGAGCGACAGGGAGTATTGCTACTCTGGCTGGCCGGTTTCAAGTCTTATTGAATTCGAGCAACTCTGGTGGTGGGCTTTGCCCCAAGCATTTGGTAGAGCAACGAGCTAAATCGGTCAATCAGTTGCAGTGTGCCATTGAGCAGATTGCTCCACTGTTTCCTAGTGTCCTCAACCCTGGATCGCTTACTGCCTTGACACTCGTAAGCAAGTTTCCGTCGCCTTGTGAGTGGATAGAGAAAGCCAATCACAAGGCCATCATGGACATGCTGGAGACTTTACCCCGCAAAGGTAAGAGCTATGCCCAGGGAAAATATGCGACATTGGTATCTTGCGCCGAAGATGCTCAAATTACCGGTATCCCGCTAGCGGCCTATGCGAGCACGATACGGTGTTTTGCCAGTGTAGTGCCCAGTGTAGTGCAGTCCTTAGACGTACAGATTAAGGTGATCGATGAGCAGATTAAGGCACTTTCTGAGCAGTTACCAGAGGTTGCACTACTAAGGAGTATACCTGGCATCGGCGATACACTGGCACCTATTATTTTGGGTGAAATAGGTGATATTGAACGGTTTATAAAGGCTAAGCAGAGCGGTATCGACCCCTTGAAAAAAACAGCTTAGCGAAATTGAACATTGTATGTGCCTTTTTCGAACATTGTTCACGTTTGAAAAGGGCTTGTTTGCTTTGCTCATTTTTCTTTGAAACAAAATTATGGTTTAGGGATTGACTTTAACTAGCTGGTCTGTTTTGTCAAAATAAATAGTTTTTTTGATTGCAGAACTTAATTTTTCATGTTAAAATTTACTAGTTACACCTAAATATGTTTAATATGTTTATCATTCCAAATACACATGATAAAGGAAAAAGTAAAAAGAGAGAAGGTATTTTACGCCTGAAACTATCGGATTCCTCGGAGAAAAGAACACAAAAGGAGAGGTGAAAAATGAAAAAAGTGGTTCTGCTGACTATCGTGTTTATGTTAGTTCTTTCAACTGTTTCAACTTGCTTGGCATTCCCTGCTGCAGGAAAATATGAGAGCGAAACAATCTTGTTGTATCCTGAACCTGGGTATGAACGGTATGGGTCTTTATGGAGCTTAGAGATTCAAATGACAGACCATTATTCTGGGAGCTTCCTTGCAAGTGCTAAAGGTGCATGGGTTGGCGAATGGACGGCTCCACTGTCTCTTCCTCAGAACAGCCAAGGGCGATATGCAATTTCAATTAATAATGAAAACCGCTGGACCTCATTTGAATTAGAAGAAAACAGTGATGGCTCGGTGACTGTATATCTTCCGAAGGAACTTGTAACTCCGAAGTGCAACAAAGTAACGTTGCAGAAGGTCAAGTAAAGGGGACAGGTTCTCTGTCCCCCAAAGAAACTGCTTAATAGGGCAAAAAAAAGAGTTGCAAAATAACTATTATTATGTTAATATCTAATCAAGCACCATCCTTATAGCGACCTAGATTCAACTAAGTATTGCAGAGGTAGGAACTTTCAGTTTCGTTGTTGCAAAGCGATTAGTATATCTGGCTCAGGATTGTGTTTTTTAGTTACAATTAATCATCTGAACCCTAAGTATTGAAGTTGAGTAAGTGACTGTTTGAAACAAGTTTTTTCATCTGGTTTGTAGTGGTCTATCTGGTTTATATCTCACAGAGTACGGACGAATCAATGTGTTAAGTTTGGAATAGGTTGTTTGAGATTGTCGTGTATAGTTTAGTGCTATAGGGATGGATGCGAGTAAAAACAGGTAGGAAGGTCAAACTTCCTACCTGTTTTATGTTTGCCAATAATGGAAAGGTTTCATTAGGTTCAGTACCAACATCTGTGTCGCCAAGTGCAAAGTAGGAGTGTAAACATGTTGGTAGTGAAATTCAACCAGTGGTTGTGTTTCTTTTAGCTGTCTGCAACTACGGCTAGGTAGACTTTGAACAGCAACCAACGATACAATGGTAATGTCAGTACTGACAGTACCGAAAAAGGAAGATAAATTATGGTGATCTGGCTAAGTATTACTATGACTGGGAAATTCTTTGGTGTGAGGAACAAATTATAGATTGTAATTCGGCTGGAATACCACATCAGCATGCGGTAAATAGCATAATTGCTAGAAAAGTAAGGACAGAGCAATGAAATACGATGTCCTGTAGATCGTACTTTCTAAAAGGGAAAAATATGTCATATGAGAAAAAGATAGTTGCCATAGGTGATTCTATCACCTATGGGTTTCCTTATTTACCATGCTTGTCATGGGTTCATTTAGCCGGTAAGGAGTTAGGCCTTTCGATAATCAATAAAGGTGTAAATGGTAACACTAGTTCACAAATGGTGGAACGGTTTGACTTTGACGTTATCAGCCAATTGCCATCACATGTAATTATAATGGGTGGTACTAACGATGCTTGCGTCAAAGTTGAGGCAGAAGAAGTAGCTAATAATATTCGTTATATGGTAGAAACAGCGTTACAATATGGAATAACGCCGCTGATTGGTTTACCAATACCTTGTAGTTGTCCTCAAGATGAATATATTCTGGCGCTATACCGTGAAGATATGCGGGAGTATGTGCTCACTAATAAGTTAGCTGTAATTGATTTTTATACAGCCTTTTTGAAAGGCAAGCGACGACAAGTGGAATTCTACGCCGATGGGCTACATCCTAACGAACGCGGTTATAAAGTTATGGCTAAGATTGCTGTCAAAGCATTACAAACGCAAATGTCTAGGAACCCTTAATATGTCGTTACCAGAGTGGTTTAGAAAGAGATGCAACATGAGTAAAATAAAATCAGTAGAAAAGGCTGATGCCCTGATTAAAACCTGCCAAACACAAGGGGTTAAATTGGCAGTCATATTCCAAAGGCGCTACAGTGATGGTGTTATAGCTTTAAAGAGGTTACTGGAACAGGGAAAATTAGGGAGACTAATTTTCAGCTTATTTTTAAAGGATCTAGCCAAATCGGGTGGATTCAAGAAGCGCTAGAAATACTATTTATAGGGAAGGTGTTTGTATGGGTAAGATTTCCGAGAAAAGCAGTTATAAGAATATCAAAAATGCAGTTAAAAGCTCGCGCTTCTTTGTTGCTAAACAGGCAGCAACAAAGAAGAAGAAAAATGAGAAATAGCAGAGAAGCCCTCGGTGCTTTGAAAGTACTGGGGGCTTTTCATATTCCCCGAGGACAGCATGATTTTGATTGAGTAGAACTAGCAGCTTAAACGATTCTGCTTGCATTCATTATTATAAACACTTCCAATATATTAGGGGATTGGGGGTCAGGCTTGCTTTAATAGAAAAATTGACTTATCTGAAATGACAATACCACCGTCCCTTGTAAGATATAGTACAGAAGGGTTATCCATTTTGGGAAAGAAAAACTCCGAACAATCAGTTGGATGTATAATGAAGAAAGAAGGATATGAATGTCCCCGTCCCAGGGAAGATTTTTCTATACCCATGTCATAGACAATTCATCCATTTCCAAAGCATTTACGTTTTAGCTGGTTGGGAGTATATTCCCGCTTCACGTGCAAGGCTGTAATCTTTGACGAAGGAATGGATAATCCTTCAAATCTATTTTTCAGGAGGTTGGATATGCTGGTTAATCGTCCGGCCATTGGTATTGATGTGGCTAAGAATTTTTGTTTTTATGCGGCAGTCTCCCCAACCTGTACCACCTTTTTAAAACCTTTTAGAGCCTTAAATACCAAACAGGGACTTCTGTTCGCTTTAGGACAAATAAAAAAAGTGGAAGAGGCGTTTAATAGTAAGCCCGTAATCGTTCTAGAATCGACGGGTCACTACTCCCAGCGTATCGTCCACTTTTTCTTGAAACAGGGTTTTGAAGTTTACCACATCAATCCCCTTATCTCACATTCTATCAAAAATTCCGTCGTAAGGAAAGTTAAGACTGATCGGGTGGATGCACTTGAACTAGCAAAATTAGTATTTGTTCAGGCTTTTCGTCCGACAACTATGCCCAAAGAGCAGCTCACCAACTTAAAAGTGCTAACAAGAACAAGAGGCCATTTGGTAGAGCAACGAGCTAAATCGGTCAATCAGTTGCAGTGTGCCATTGAGCAGATTGCTCCACTGTTTCCTAGTGTCCTCAACCCTGGATCGCTTACTGCCTTGACACTCGTAAGCAAGTTTCCGACGCCTTGTGAGTGGATAGAGAAAGCCAATAACAAGGTCATCATGAACATGCTGGAAACTTTACCCCGGCAGGGTAAGACCTATGGCCAGCAAAAATATGCGGCTTTGGTAGCTTGCGCCGAGGACGCTCAAGTTACTGGCATCTCGCTAGCGGCCTATGCGAGCACGATACGGTGTTTCGCCAGTGTCGTGCAGTCTTTAGACGTACAGATTAAGGTGATCGATGACCAGATTAAGGCACTTTCTGAGCAGTTACCAGAGGTTGCACTACTAAGGAGTATACCGGGCATTGGCGATACACTGGCACCTATTATTTTGGGTGAAATAGGTGATATTGAACGGTTTATAAAGGCTAAGCAGTTAGTAGCCTTTAGCCGTATCGACCCCTCAGTTAAGCAATCGGGTAATTTTATAGGTACAAAAAACAAGGTAACCAAACGAGGCTCGCCATTTTTGCGACATGCGCTCTATATTGCCGCCACTACGTCTGTTCGAAAGGAATCTAAAGGCTCCCAGGTTAACTCGGTAATTTATGAGTATTACCAGCGGAAGATTGAAACTAAAACCAAGAAGCAAGCTTTAGCGGCTGTCATGAACAAGCTGTTGCGCATCATATTCTCGGTATTGAAGAACAAGCAGGCGTTCCGTTTAATTTCCCCTAATCAGCAGGTTGAAATGTATCAGCAACACTTGAAAAAAACAGCTTAGCGAAGATGAACATTGTATATGCCTTTTTCGAGCATTGTTCACGTTTGAGAAGGGCTTGTTTGCTCTGCTCATTTTTCTTTAAAACAAAATTAAGGGTTAGGGCTTGACTTTAACTAGCTGGTCTTGACAGTTGTCCCCTGACAGTTCCAGGCGATATGTGTTAAGTCTAAGCTGTGCGCCATCGAATATCAAATATCCCCAAGATACGGAACTTTCTTAACAGCAAGCTTAAGAAAATGGTATTATTTGACGAGATAAATGATAAGACTTTATTTTTATTCACTTAGAGGGTTTATGTTATGAATTCGCTTTTATATTCAATCGATACACTGCAAGTGATGGTTTATCACCCGATAAAAGAGATATGGTTCTATTTGCTGGTGGCGACGGCACTGGCGGCGCTGGCCGGGTATACCTGGCAGTACCGAAGGATGCCGGCGGCGCGGTGGTGGATTATCGGGCTTTCCCTTAGGGCGGTACTCTTGTTATCCTTAGTGGTGATTACGGTCAGCCCTGCGCTGGAAGATAAAATCTTCTGGACCAAAATGCAACAAATGAGCGCTATAGCTTTAATTCCGACTTTTCTTTTGTTAGCTGCAAATTTTGCCGAGCAAAAGACGCGGATTATTAAAACTGCCATTTGGGTACTGGTTGCGTTGTCCGGCTTTGGCATACTGGCGCTGCTGACTACCGGTTGGCACGGCTTATATTGGCGTGGTGTGGTCTGGGACGGGGTGACCTTTGGTATCGTTCGCGGGCCAATTTACTGGGTCATGTCTGCTATAGGCTATTTCCAGTTCTTATTGGTCTGTGTGCTGTGTATTATTTGGTCGTTTCGATTTTATGGCTTGCGGCGGTGGCAGATCGCGGTGCTGCCGATCAATCCTTTGATAGCGGTGATTGGACATATCTTATGGGTCATTGACCAGCAGACCAGGGGCATACCATCGATGCCACTGGCTTTTTTGCTGAGCAGCATGGGTTGGTCGTGGATATTTTTTCGTCTGAGGGTTCTCAATCTGGCTCAGTTGGCCCAGACCGCGGTTACCCGGAGCATGAACGACAGCTTGATCGTCATCGATGATCAGGACTATATTGTAGAATTAAATTCGTCTGCATATATGCTGCTGGACGGGCAGGAGACGAGTCTGAACGGCAGCCGGGCGGCAACGGCCTTAGCACCTTGGCCGGCTTTGGCCGAGCTGGCTTGCAGCCGGGAGGTACGGACGGGGGAGATTTCCCTGGCCGATGGCTATTATCTTTTCCGGGTTACGCCTCTGGCGGGCTGGGGAAACAGGGAGATGGGCAAGGCCATCGTCCTGCAGGATATTGGCGAGCTAAAGCAGGCCCAGGCCAAGATTGTTGATCAGCAAAAGGCGCTTTCCATCATGGCGGAGAGGGCGCGGCTGGGGAGGGAACTTCATGACGGCGCCGGCCAGATATGGAGCTATATCAATATGAAGGTAGAGGCTGCCCGCTCGCTGTTGGCGAAGAATGAGCCAGCCCAGGCGGACATGCTGATGGAAAGACTGGCCGGAGTTGTCAGGGATGTTCATGTCGATATCCGCGAGTCGATTGCGGGGCTGCGGACGACAGTACCAGCGGAGCATGGTTTATGGGAGCCGCTCGAGGAATATCTCCATTGGTTCCGTCAGAACAATGATATCGACGTTGAGCTAATCATTGACAAGAAGTTTACCCCCGGGGTGTTGCCGTCGGTCACCGAAGTGCAACTGCTCAGGATCATTCAGGAAGCGCTGACTAATATCAGAAAGCATTCCGACGCTGGTCATGCTAGGATCATCATCAGTCAGCACGGGAGTGCCGCCGAAATCAGGGTGGAGGATGACGGACGGGGGTTTGACCCAATCCTGATGGCCGAAAAAAAAGGGAAGTACGGCATCAAAATTATGGAAGAACGGGCCGGCGAAGTGGGTGCGCAGCTGCGGGTAGAGTCGGCGCTACGCGCTGGAACGAGAATCGTCTTATCGCTGCCGTTGACGGAAGGCTAAGGCTGAAGGAGAATGATATTGTGAAAGTTTTACTTGTTGACGATAATGTTTTGTTTCTTGAGGGACTTAAGGATATGCTAGTTACCAACGATATAGAGGTGCTGGGGACAGCGAACAACGGACGGGAAGCTTTGCGCAAAGCGGAAGAATTAAACCCCGAAGTTGTATTAATGGATGTCCAGATGCCAGACGGCGGCGGTATTGAGGCGACCCGACTGATAAAGACTAAGCTCCCCCATGTAAAAGTCGTGATGTTGACTGTTTCCCAAGATGATGATTACTTGTTTGAGGCTATCAAGGCCGGCGCTGCCGGTTATTTGCTGAAAGGTCTGGACAGGGAGCGGTTTCTGGAGCTGCTTTCGGGAATGGCAAACGGCGAGAGCCCCCTGTCGACCGGCCTGGCCGCAAAGATACTGGCTGAGTTTGCACGACGGGAAGCAGAGCGGGAGGCAAGGGAGAACGCGGTCGCCAAGACAACTCTTCTTACTCCACGGAACGCGGAAATACTCAGATATGTCGCCAGTGGCTTAACCTACAAAGAGGTAGGCAGTAAACTTAGGCTGAGTCATTCGGCCGTAAAATACCATATGGGCGAGATTACCGCCAGACTTCAATTGGAGAATAAATCCCAGGTAATTGCTTTTGCCGGCGAAATGGGGTTAATATTGGCGCCGGAAAAAGACTGAGGAGCAGAAGATAATTTCATGCAGTGACTGAAAAGGTACAGTAAAAACTGTACTTTTTTTTTATTTGCCCCTGCCCTTTTGTCTAGTGTGCTTTTCGGAATTTATTGGTAACATATTTCGTGTGAAACTGTCTTTGATTGCCGGCAGCGAGCTGCCAGCAACCATAAGAAAGTCGGTGAGAGAAATGAAGCGGTGGGAAGTCGTATTATGTGGTAACTCAGTTTATCTTTCCGGGCTGGCTGCAAGTTTGCGGCGGGACGCATGTCTGCGTATTGTCCAAGTGGACGTTTTACTGGGCAAGGCGCTGAACGATTTAAAAATTATCCGCCCGGATGTCGTTGTCACCGAGGGTGTCGGTGCTGCGCTGCTGGATGCTATGGTGGGAGAGATCCCCGGTATGATGGTTATCGCCGTGGACGCGGCAACCGATACGCTAACCATTCTGAACAACCCAGAGACAGTAAGCCTACCAGTGACTAATCTTGCCCGGATCATTGCTGAATGCGCCGACGGGACCCAGCAAGTTTTGGAAGTAAGAGAAAATATGTAATGCGCGACAGGAGGACTTTACTGACATTCGTCGCTGTATGAATAAGAGCTAAAAAACAGAAAGGAAGATACTTGTGGGAAGAATTGTATTCTATTATATAAAAAAATCCATTTTCTTGGGAGCCCTGCTATTTGCTGTCAGCCCGGCTTATGCCTCAGTACCGCCCAACAGCGGCACCGCCCTTGAGGGCGTCAAGCCGCCGGCGATACAGCAGCCGGTACAAAAAGTACCGAGTATTGCCGTCGAAGACCGTGAACTGCCGATTAGCGTCGATGGTCAGCAGAAAATCCTGGTCAAGGGTTTTCGCTTCGTCGGAGAGCCCACGCTGCCAGAAGGGGAACTACTGAGCCTCATCCAGAATGAAGCCGGCAAGGAAATAACCTTAAGCGACATCAATACACTCGCTGCTCGGATTACCAAATATCTTCACAAGCAAGGCTATTTCGTAGCCGTCGCCTTTATACCGGCTCAGGATATCAAGGACGGCATCGTCGAAATCTCCGTTATCCCTGGCAAGTACGGTCAGGTGAAAGTCACTGGTAACGGCCATGTCGACCCTGACAGCCTGAAAGACATGCTTTTTTGCGCCAGACCCGGCATGATCATCACTAGGGGGCCGCTGGAACGGGCGCTGCTTCTTATCAGCGACTTCTCCGGCATCAGCGTAAACGCCACTCTCACCGCTGGCGAAACCGCTGGCACTGCCGACCTGATTCTTGAAACCGCCGATACCGTCAAAATAAGCGGCGGAGTTTACGCTGACAACTGGGGCAATCGCTATACTGGCCGGACAAGATACGGTACTCTGATTACCGTCAACAATTTCAGCAATAACGGCGATACTTTCAGTTTGGGCGGACTGACCACAGGCCAGGGTATTAACAACTATAACTTCAGTTACAGTGATCCTCTGGGCCATGACGGAGCCAAAGTCGAAGTCCAATACTCCCATGTCGGCTATCGTCTAGGCGAAGACTTCGCCGACGCCGGAGCCACCGGACGGGCGGCCGTCACCAGTTACGACGTAAGCTATCCCTTCATCCGGAGCCGTTCCTTCAGCCTCTATGGCATTCTCGGCTACGACATCAAACATCTGCGCGATGACATTGCCGGTTATGGCAGCTACTCGCCACGTACCAGCAAGCTGTGGAACCTAGGCATGGCCGGCAATTTTGCTGACACCTGGCTGGGCGGCGGCACCAACGCCTTTAGTCTCACCCACTACTGGGGTAAACTTAATTTCAATAACGCCGCGGCGCTGACGGGTGATGCCTCGAACGCCCAAACGAACGGCGACTTCAGCAAAACCGTGTTGACCTACCAGCGCCAGCAGTATGTAGCAGCAAACCTTAGCTTCAATGTGAACTTTACCGGCCAACTGGCTGACAAAAACCTCGACTCTTCAGAAAAACTCTATCTCGGCGGGGCCGACGGCATACGGGCCTTTCCCCAGGGAGAAGCCTCCGGCGACCAAGGCTACAAAGTGACCGGCGAAATCAGATGGCGGCTGCCGTACCTGTCGGCAGGCAAGAACAGCGTTTACCTGAACGGATTTTACGACTACGGCAGTGTGATAGTTGACAAAAATCCTTACAGCAGCGACGACAACCGCCGCAGCCTGATGGGCGCAGGCCTGGGGCTGCTGTGGACGAAGGGCAACGATTACACTATCCGCCTGGACTACGCCTGGAAGCTCGGCAAAGAGCAGGCCACCGCCGACGATGATAAGAACGGCCACTTATGGCTGCAGGGCGTGAAATATTTCTAGGATTCGCAGGGAGGAATCAATATGCAGAGAAAATGGAAACGGCACTGGCAACGCCTGGCCAAAGCGATGCGGCCTCTGGTGGCGGCGGGGCTGCTGGTATTATCCGCGTACAGCCCGGCCCTAGCCAACCCCACCGGCGGCACAGTGACGAGCGGCAGTGCGACCATCGCATCCAGCGGTTCGACCATGACAATAAACCAGACGACAAATAATGCTATCATCAACTGGCAGAATTTCTCGATCGGCAAAGGCGAGAAGGTGAAATTCGTTCAGCCCGGCTCAAGTTCGGTGGCTCTCAACCGGGTTATCGGCAACGACGCCTCAAGCATCTACGGAAGTCTTAACGCCAACGGCAAAGTGTTTCTTATCAATCCGAATGGCATCCTATTCTCCAGGTCCGCCCAGGTCAACGTGGGCGGACTGGTGGCTTCAACCCTGAATATAACGGACAGTGATTTCCTGTCCGGGAAATACAGCTTTAGCAAGGACGGCGACGCCGGCAGTGTCATCAATCAGGGTAGTATCACCGCTACTAATGAGGCGGTGCTCATCGGCCCCAAGGTGGCCAACGAAGGGGTCATCGCTGCTAAAGCGACTGGTCTCGCGGCAGGCAACAAAGTCAGCCTGGACTTTAACGGCGACAACCTGCTAAAAGTCGCCGTTGACACCGGCGCGGCGGGCGGCAGCGCGGTCAACAGCGGCACAATCACTTCTACTGGTGGCCTTGTTGTGATGAGTGCCGGCACCGCCGACACCCTGCTGGGCACGGTAGTCAACAACAGCGGTGTGATAAGGGCACAGAACGTAAACAACGTGAACGGTGTCATCCGTCTGGAAGGCGGCAGCGTGACTAACAGCGGCACGCTCGACGCCAGCGGCAAAGCCTCTGGGCAGACGGGCGGCACTGTCAAGGTGCTGGGCGACACCGTTACCCTGGCTTCTGGCTCAACTATCGACGTATCCGGCGACGCCGGCGGCGGCACCGCCCTCGTCGGCGGGGCGACGAAAGGAGCAAGCAGTGAGTACGCCGCAACCACCACTACAATAGCTTCCGGTGCGACGATCAACGCCGACGCGACCAACACCGGCAACGGCGGCGAGGTCGTGGTCTGGGCCAATGATACGACGAAGTTTGCCGGCACTGTTACCGCCAGAGGCGGCGAGATTAGCGGCGACGGCGGCAGCGTCGAAACCTCTGGGGCGCATGTCAAGATCAGCGACAGCGCCAGTGTCACCACCTTGTCGGCATACGGCAAAAGCGGCACTTGGCTGATCGACCCCGACGGCTTCACCATCGCCGCTTCGGGTGGTGATATGACCGGCACGGCGGTTAGCAGTGCCTTAAACGGGGGCAATTTTGAAATTCAAAGTACTGGAGGCAGTGGCAGTGATGGCGACATCAACGTCAATGATGCCGTGAGCTGGAACAAAAACAAGCTCACTCTCACCGCCACCAACGACGTCAACATCAATGCCGTTATGACCGCCACCGGCACGGCCAGCCTTGCCCTGAAGCCGGGCAGCGGTACGGTCAACTGCGCCTTAAGCAGCAGCGGCTTTACTGGCAAAGTCAATTTTTCTGGTACAGGATCGCTTTCTATCGGCACAGATACATATGCCGTTATCACAAGTAGGTCAGCATTACAGAGCATGTCTTCAACCGGACACTATGTTCTTGGCAGCGATATTGACATTAGCGGGGCAAATTTTACCCCTGTCTCTTCATTTTCAGGCGTCTTCGACGGCCTCGGCAACACCATTACCGGCCTTACTGTCAATAGTACAAATTCCGGCGGAATGTTCAGCACCCTTACGGGAACCGTCCGCAACCTGGGTCTGGTGAACGTAGATATAAATTGCGTCGGCATGAATGTTGGCGCTTTGGCGGCATTCAACAATAGTGGCAGCATCCTAAACTGTTACAGTTCCGGTCAGGTAACCAACACCTACTCCAGCGGCAATGCTACCGGCGGGTTGGTGGGGCGCAACTATGGCAGCAGCAGCATCACAAACTCCTACAGCACCTGCGATGTGAGCCTCAACAACATCAGCAACGAAAATCAAAATGCTGTTGGCGGCCTGGTGGGGTTGAATTATGGCACGATTGAGTACTGCTACACCACCGGCGGCCAGGTGTCCGCCAACGGCAAAGTTCTTAACTATGTTGGTGGACTGGTGGGGCTGAACGATAACGGCAGTATCAACTACTGTTACAGTATCGACTCGGTGACGGCTGAGCCTAGTGGCGACTATCTCTATGTCATTCTTGGCGGGTTGGTGGGGTACAACTACAACGGCGGCAGCGGCAGCGGCGGCACCATCACCAACTCCTATAGCATGGGCGCGGTAAATAGTACCGCTACCGGAGATTATGTGTATATCGGGGGGCTGGTGGGACAGAATTACGGCAGCAGCATCAGCACCTGCTATAGCACTGGCAAGGTGAGCGGCTCCCGCGTCGCTGGATTAGTGGGCATGAACATAGACGGGGCCATTACGAATTGCTATTGGGATTCTGAAACTTCGACTACTACCAAGGGCGTTTGGGAAGGTGGTTCCGCAACCGGCCTAAGCGATAGTAATATGAAGCTTCAGGCAAGCTATACACCCAGCGGTACCAGCGCCGGGCAGTGGGACTTCACCAACGTCTGGGCAGTCGATAGTGCCCATAATAATGGGTATCCTTATCTTCAAGCTGTGCCGACTACCCTTACGACAATAACTTTATCAGGTACGCTTCTTGGCTATGGAGCAGGCTACACCATCGTGGCCGTGGATAACGGAACCGTACTTGACAGTACAGAAACAATCACGGGGGGCAATTACAGTTTCTCTTTGCCGCTCAGTAGCGTCGGCAGCGGCACCAGTTTACTCTGCTACGTCTCAGGCGAATCGGTTCAAGCCTCACTCGTTTATATTTCCGGTGGTACGAGCGCCTCCAATCTCAATCTAACCGGGACTACAGTGACAGTGGACGGCAACGCACGGAACCTTTCAAACACCAACCTGACAACCGCTATTGGTTCACTGACCTCGTCTGACATCCTCTATTCGACTTCCGGCAACAATATCACCTTTTCCGCCGACGCCCTGATTAAGAACGCTAACTCGGTCACCATCAACGGCGCACTTAACGCTGGAATACATAACATCACGATTAGCAGCATTAACCCGGTAATCCAGACAAGTTCTGGCGTAATTACCGCAGCCGGCTTAGTGTTACTGGGAAGCGGCTCCTATACACTTAATATAGCCGAAAACGTCGTAGGGACATTGGCGGGCGGCAGCAGTGGTGCAATCGGAACTTTGAAATTCAAAAATGATAGCGACTTTGCTATTGGCAATAGCACTAGCGGGTTGACAAGCAGCGGGGTAGTCACCTTAACCAGCAGCGGCACAGTAACGCAGACCAAACCCATTTCGGCAACCGGACTGGAGCTATTAGGCACTGGAAATTACACGCTGACCAATACGGGCAACCTGATTGGTACAATAGCTGCCGGTACAAGCACTACGTCTGTAAGCAGACTATTGTTAACAAATGCTCAGGCACTGACGGTGGGCACCGGTGGGATTTACTCTTTGGGCGATGTTACCCTCGCAACAACTGGCGGCAACAGTATTACGCTTGCGGGCAATGTGACTACTGCCACCGGAACGCAAACATATAACAGCGCGGTAACGATCAACAACAGTGGGACGACTACCCTAAGCAGCTCTGGTGGTAATATTATTTTTGCCGATACGCTGGACGGAACCACAGGCAGTTCAGCTGTGGTGGTCGAGGCGACGGCAGGAGCAATTACACTGGGAGCAACAGGAACAACCAACCTGCTGGATTCACTGACCATCAGCGCAGGCGGCACCATCACCGCACCATACACGGTCAACGTGGGAACCTTTATCTTAAATGGCGGTACCTGGAGACAGATCGGCAGTAGCTTACCGACCTTCTCAGCTACCGACTTTCGCATCAGCGACGGCACTTTTATTCGTGCCATAAACAGCAATACCACAGCTATCGGCACAAGCGCCAACCCTTACCTTATAACTGATGTATATGGCCTCCAAGGCATCGGCAGCAGCGGTATGCTTGGCAACTATTATACCTTGGTGAACAGCATCGACGCCAGCGATACCAGTGGCTGGAACAGCGGCGCAGGCTTCGTACCGATTGGCAATTCCAGCACAAATTTTACCGGTACTTTTAGCGGTAACAGCTATACTATTTCAAACCTGTTCATCAACAGTGCCGCATCCTATGTCGGGCTGGTCGGTGTTTCCTCCGGCACCATCCAAAACCTGGGACTGATAGGCGGCAGTGTTACCGGTACCAACAGTACTAGCAGCGTGACTGGTGGATTGGTGGGGTGGAACAATAATGGCATGATCACCAACTGCTACGACAACATCGCGGTGAGTCTTAACAACGTCAGCGGCCTTGGTGTTGTCGGCGGGCTGGTGGGGGCCAGCAGCGGCACTATTTCGGACTCCTACAGCACCAGCGATGTCGGTAACATTGGAACCGTGAATCTTGGCGCTATCGGCGGGTTGGTAGGAGCCAACGGCGGCATTATTTCGCACTCTTACAGTACCGGCACGGTGACCGGTAACATTGGAACCGCGGGCGTGGGGGGCGTCGGCGGGCTGGTAGGAGCTAACGGCGGCACTATTTTGGAATCTTACAGCACCGACACGGTGACCGGCAGCGGTGGCAGTGAAGCGATTGGCGGGTTAGTGGGGGTTAACGGTGGCAATACCACCAGTACCAGCATTAGTTCCTATATTAGCGGCTTAATAGCCAATAGCTATAGCGGCAGCATCACCGACTGTTACAGCACCGGCCAGGTGACCGGCAACGGCGGCGGCAATCTTATCGGCGGGCTGGTGGGACTCAATGATGGCACTGGTGGAAACTCTACTATCACCAACTGTTACAGCATCAGTAAAGTGACCGGCAGTGGCAGTAGCAATATCATTGGCGGCTTTGTGGGATCCAACGATGGCACCAGCAGTACCGCTGTTATCACCAATTCCTACTGGGATGTCGATACTTCACACACAACGGTAGGCATCGGCACCGGTACGGTCACCAGCGGCGCCACTGGGTTGACTTCCCTCGGCACCGAAGGTTACGCCAGTGCCTTTGAAAAAGACAGCTATAGCGGCTGGAATATTGCGACTAGCGGTGGTAGCAGTTCCATCTGGCGTATGTACGAGGGACAGACCTATCCGCTGCTCAGATATTTCCTTACATCGCTAACCGTTGCGGCTGGCAATGTTACGACAACTTATAACGGAGCAGCTTATAGCGGCAGTCCTAGCGGGGTGACATATACAACCACAAGCGGTACAACCAGCAGCGCACCCAGTAATGTGTTCGGCACCTTGTCCTATGGCAGCAACCCCGACGCAGGCACTTATTCCCTTACAGGTCAGTATTCCAATCAGCAGGGTTATGACATCAGCTATTCGGCGACCAGCACACTGAAAATCAATCCGGAACAACTGACAGTTTCCACAAGTCCGGTGACAAAAACCTATGACGGCACGACTTCGGCCAGTGGCAGCGCAGTTTTAACAAGCGGCACTCTTTATAACGGCGATACTTTGAGCGGTGGCACCTTCGCCTTTACCGATCCGAACGCTGGCATAGGCAACAAGACGGTAACCGTAAGCGGAGTGACGACCACCAACAGCGCCAATAGCGGCAATTACACGATAAGTTATGCCGACAATACCAGCAGTACCATTAATCCGGAAACGCTGACAGTCACCACAAGTTCGGTAACTAAGACCTATGACGGCACAACCTCGGCTAGTGGCAGCGCAGTTTTAACAAGCGGCACTCTTTACAACGGCGATACTCTAAGCGGTGGCACCTTCGCCTTTACCGATCCAAACGCTGGCATTGGCAACAAGACGGTAACCGTAAGCGGAGTGACGACCACCAACAGCGCCAATGGCGGCAATTACACGATAAGTTATGCCGACAATACCAGCAGTACCATTAATCCGGAAACGCTGACAGTTTCCACAAGTTCAGTGACTAAGACCTATGACGGCACGACCTCGGCCAGCGGCAGCGTAGTGTTAACAAGTGGCACCCTGTACAACGGCGATACTTTGAGCGGTGGCACCTTTGCTTATACCGATTCGAACGCCGGTATAGGCAACAAGAGGGTAACCGTGAGCGGAGTGGCCATAACCAATAGCGCCGATAGCGGCAATTACACGATAAGTTATGCCGATAATACCAGCAGTACCATTAATCCGGAAATGCTGACAGTCACCACAAGTTCGGTGACTAAGACCTATGATGGCACAACTTCGGCCAGCGGCAGTGTAGTTTTAACAAGCGGCACTCTTTACAACGGCGATACTCTGAGCGGTGGCACCTTCGCCTTTATCGATCCGAACGCTGGCATAGGCAACAAGACGGTAACCGTAAGCGGAGTGACGACCACCAACAGCGCCAATAGCGGCAATTACACGATCAACTATGACAGCAATACGACAAGTACCATTAACCCGGAAACGCTGACAGTTTCCACAAGTTCGGTGACTAAGACCTATGACGGCACGACTTCGGCCAGTGGCAGCGCAGTTTTAACAAGTGGCACCCTTTATAACGGCGATACTTTGAGCGGTGGCACCTTTGCGTATACCGATTCGAACGCCGGAATAGGCAACAAGAAGGTAACCGTAAGCGGAGTGGCCATAACCGATAGCGCCAATAGCGGCAATTACACGATAAGTTATGCCGATAATACCAGCAGTACCATTAATCCGGAAATGCTGACAGTCACCACAAGTTCGGTGACTAAGACCTATGATGGCACAACTTCGGCTAGTGGCAGCGTAGTGTTAACAAGTGGCACCCTGTACAACGGCGATACTTTGAGCGGTGGCACCTTCGCCTTTACCGATCCGAACGCCGGCAGCGGCAATAAGAAGGTAACCGTAAGCGGAGTGACGACCACCAACAGCGCCAATTACACGATCAACTATGACAGCAATACGACCAGTACCATTAACCCGGAAACGCTGACAGTTTCCACAAGTTCGGTGACCAAGACCTATGATGGCACAACTTCGGCTAGTGGCAGCGTAGTGTTAACAAGTGGCACCCTGTACAACAGTGATACTCTAAGCGGTGGCACCTTTGCTTATACCGATCCGAACGCCGGCAGCGGCAACAAGAAGGTAACCGTAAGCGGAGTGGCCATAACCGATAGCGCCGATAGCGGCAATTACACGATAAGTTATGCCGATAATACTAGCAGTACCATTAATCCGGAAACGTTGACAGTTTCCACAAGTTCAGTGACCAAGACCTATGACGGCACGACCTCGGCCAGCGGCAGCGTAGTGTTAACAAGTGGCACCCTGTACAACGGCGATACTTTGAGCGGTGGCACCTTTGCTTATACCGATTCGAACGCCGGTATAGGCAACAAGAAGGTAACCGTGAGCGGAGTGGCCATAACCGATAGCGCCAATAGCGGCAATTACACGATAAGTTATGCCGATAATACCAGCAGTACAATCAATCTAGCGCTTCTTACCATTACTGCCAATTCCGTTATTAAGGAATATGATGGCTTACCCTACAGCGGCGGAAATGGTGTAACCTATGGCGGTTTTGTTAACGGGGAATCTAGCGCAGTGCTTTCCGGAACCCTCATATTTGGTGGCAATTCGCAGGGCGCAGTCGACTCCGGTTCCTATTCAATCGAGCCCGGTGGCTTAAGCTCAACTAACTATGACATTGATTTTGTAAATGGAATATTAAACGTTCGCAGAGAGTCGTCGCAAAATGACGCTTACACCGGGGCAACCGGTAATATCCTCCGAAACTGGATTCTGCCGAACCAAAATACGATTGGCACAGCAGGTGGAACGTTTAATTTAGCCATTATTCCTCCAGGAATTAATTTGACTGGCTATACGTTTGCGACGGATTTTAACAATTTCAGCGAGGCCACTGTACAAGTGCCTTCTGATAGCACTCAGCAGGACTAAAACACTACAGTTGTTCTTCTTTTGAAGAGAGGAACTGCAGTTTTTGCCACCTCCCTGTCAGCGTGGGAGGACGGGCTCAGAATTGTGCCGCCGGGTGTTAACACTGACGGTTATGTGTCGCTAATCGTTTTGGGCAATTCTGGGCAAACCGATAACTAAAGGAGTGTTTAGCGATGAACAAGGAAATCTTCACCGACGGCGTAAGCGCCGTCCACGTCACCGGGAATCTTGTGCGCATCGACCTGATGACGGTGCAGCCTCATCTGAAAAGCGACACCGGCCAGCCGGTAGTCGATATCAGCAATCGAATCATCATGCCGCTGGAAGGTTTTGTTCAGTCACTGGCGGTACAGGAAAACATTGTCAGTCAGCTCATCGACGCCGGGGTACTGAAAAAGAATCCGCCGAAAGCCGCAGGCGTCGTCAGTCTGGCAGAGAATAAGGCGGATAGCCAGTCCGAAAAAGAGTAGTAAACACGAAAGAGGGAATGATAATGTTCACACAACAGAGAAATTTTTTAGGAGCCATTCTTATGGCACTATTTATCGCTTTGGCGTTTGGTGCATCATCGGCCCAGGCTGCGCCAGCCATTGCCCAGGTTGGCTATGTTGATTTCATCTATCTGATCGACCATCACCCAGATACAGCAAAGGCCAATGAAGCCCTGCGAGCCGAGCAGGAGGCGGTGAAAAATGAATTCGCCGAAAAGTCGACCAGCCTGAGTGGCCAGGAAAAACAGGAACTTGACCGTCAACTCGGGCAACGGGTGGAGCAAAAGAGGCTGGAACTTGTAAAACCAATTTCGGCTAAGGTTGTGGCTGCTGCCAATGAAGTGGCAAGTGAAAAAGGACTGTCAATTGTAATCGGGAAAAATGAAGTTGTCTGCGGTGGTGTAGATATCACGGCAGATGTGTTGAAGAAGATTGCTGAGAAATAGTGCGAAAGAACATCACCCTGAATTCATTTTTGGGGTGATGTTTTAATTAGGAATAACAGGCAAGGTGTAAAGGAAATTGTTGAGATCCGATTAACTCAAACAGAGTTGGAATGCTTTAAAAAATCAATATCCATTATTAAAGAATACAACAAAAGACTGGACTTAGTTTGACATCTGCTTAATAGGTCAAAAAAAGAGTTGCATAATAACTATTATTATGTTATTATCTAATCAAGCACCATCCTTATAGCGACCTAGATTCAACTAAGTATTGCAGAGGTAGGAACTTTCAGTTTCGTTGTTGCAAAGCGATTAGTATATCTGGCTCAGGATTGTGTTTTTTAGTTGCAATTTAATCATCTGAACCCTAAGTATTGAAGTTGAGTAAGTGACTGTTTGAAACAAGTTTTTTCATCTGGTTTGTAGTGGTCTATCTGGTTTATTTGGTCTATATCTCACAGAGTACGGACGAATCAATTGTTAAGTTTGGAATAGGTTGTTTGAGATTGTCGTGTATAGTTTAGTGCTATAGGGATGGATGCGAGTAAAAACAGGTAGGAAGGTTAAACTTCCTACCTGTTTTATGTTTGCCAATAATGGAAAAGCTTCATTAGGTTCAGTACCATCTGTGTCACCAAGTGCAAAGTAGGGGTGTAAATTTGTCACTGCAGGGTTTGTTTATTTTGTTTTCCTAGACTTGGTAGTGAAATTCAACCAGTGGTTGTGTTTCTAGCAGATGTCTGCAACTACGGCTAGGTAGACTTTGACAGCAACCAACGATACAATGGTAATGTCAGTACTGATAGTATCGAAAAAGGAAGATAAACTATGTCTAATGATAATAAAATTGGTCAGCGTATTGCTCTGTTACGAAAACAACGGGGCTATACGCAAGAACAAATCAGCTTGACATTGAATGTCACTCCACAAGCGGTCTCCAAATGGGAAAAAGGCAATGCCTTGCCGGATACCCCATTGCTGCCGCCTTTAGCGAAGGTGCTTGGGACATCAATTGATTGCTTGCTGACAGGCGATAGCCTAATGGAAAAAGTAAGCCCCTATGATGGTGATTATAAGAAAGAAGAATACTATTGGGGACTCCAGCATTCCCTGCTTGCTGAGCAAACTGTAAAAATCATGCAGGATAAGGCAAACAAGAGTTTATTAGATATTGGCAGTGGTGAAGGTCGGGATGCTATCTATTTTGCTAAATGCGGTTTCCAGGTGGATGCGTTGGAAATCTCAACTCCTGGTATCAAAAAAATTAGGCAGTATAGTCAGGCAGCTGGCTATGAGGTCAGTATTCTTCAAGCCGATATGATCGGATATGAGCTTGCTGTTGCTTATGACGTAATTTATTCTCATGGTTCACTTCAATTTTTGCCGTTGGAGCAACGTCAAAATCATTTTGATAAATATAAACGTTATACGAATATCGGCGGACTTAACGCACATTTAATATTTGTTGAAAAGCCATTTATAAAGGTTGCGCCTGATTGGGAAAAAAACGAGTTTTTCTATTTGTCTGGTGATTTGGCTAAGTATTACTATGACTGGGAAATCCTTTGGTGTGAGGAACAAATTGTAGATTGTAATTCGGCTGGAATACCACATCAGCATGCGGTAAATAGCATAATTGCAAGAAAAATAGAGCGTACTTTCTAAAGGGGAAAAATATGTCATATGAGAAAAAGATAGTTGCCATAGGTGATTCTATCACATATGGGTTTCCTTATTTACAATGCTTGTCATGGGTTCATTTAGCCGGTAAGGAGTTAGGCCTTTCGATAATCAATAAAGGTGTAAATGGTAACACTAGTTCACAAATGGTGGAACGGTTTGACTTTGACGTTATCAGCCAATTGCCATCACATGTAATTATAATGGGTGGTACTAACGATGCTTGCGCCAAAGTTGAGGCAGAAGAAGTAGATAATAATATTCGTTATATGGTAGAAACAGCTTTGCAATATGGAATAACGCCGCTGATTGGTTTACCAATACCTTGTATTTATCCTCAAGATGAATATATTCTGGGTCTATACCGCGAAGATATGCGGGAGTATGCACTCACTAATAAGTTAGCTGTAATTGATTTTTATACAGCCTTTTTGAAAAGCAAGCGACGACAAGTGGAATTCTACGCAGATGCGCTACATCCTAACGAACGCGGTTATAAAGTTATGGCAGAGATTGCTGTCAAAGCATTACAAATGCAAATGTCTAGGAACCCCTAATACGTTACCAGAGTGGTTTAGAAAGAGGTGCAACATGAGTAAAATAAAATTTGCAATAGTAGGGACCGGATCAATAGTCCCTATCCATGCTCAGGCTATTTCAGACATACATGATGCTGCTTTGGTCGCTATTTTTGGTCGCTCTGCCGCGAAGACGCAAGAACTTGCTGGCAAGTTTAATTGTGCTTGGTATAATGACTATCAGGAAATGCTGAAAAGAACGGATATTGATGCAGTATCGATATGTACTCCTAATGGACTGCATGCTAAGCTCGGGATGGAAGCTGCGCTGGCAGGTAAGCATGTTATTATCGAGAAACCAATTGAAGTCACATTAGAAAAGGCAGATGCTCTGATTAAAATCTGCCAATCACAAGGGGTTAAATTGGGAATCATATTTCAAAGACGCTACAGTGACGGTGTTATAGCTTTAAAGAGGTTACTGGAACAGGGAAAATTGGGGAGACTAATTTTTGGCGGCTGCTATATTAAGCTATACCGGAGTCGGGAATATTATGATAGCGGTGCGTGGCGCGGCACATGGGACATGGACGGTGGGGGTGTTCTAATGAACCAGGGCATCCATTATATTGATATGCTGCAGTTTCTTGCAGGATCGGTCGCAGAAGTTACCGGTCATTGCGGAACTCTTGGGCATACAGGGCTTGAAGTAGAAGATACCGCTTCAGCTGCCGTCAAGTTTCAATCCGGTGCATTGGGAGTAATTGAAGGTACTACCTGTGCTTATCCAGGTCTGGTCTCGCGCATCGACATCTATGGCACGGAAGGAAGTGCAGTCATTGAAAATGAAGTACTTACTTCTGTTCAATTAAAGTCGGGTTATGAATATAAAGCAGGAAGTAGTACTGAAAACGCTGGCGTGAGCAGTCCTGATATTTCGTTTGAATGTCATCGGCGTCAATTTCAGGAGATAATCACCGCGTTTAAAAATAATATGGAACCGCCAATCAATGGCTTAGAAGGACGAAAAGCCTTAGAAGTAATACTGGCTATTTATAAATCCGCATTTACAGGGAATAGAGTGACGCTGCCGCTAGCAGACAGCTTATTTTTAAAGGATTTAGCCAAATCTGGTGGATTCAAGAAGCATTAGAAATACTATTTATAGGGAGGGTGCTTGTATGGGTAAGATTTCCGAGAAAAGCAGTTATAAGAATATCAAAAATGCAGTTAAAAGCTCGCGCTTCTTTGTTGCTAAACAGGCAGCAACAAAGAAGAAGAAAAATGAGAAATAGCAGAGAAGCCCTCGGTGCTTTTAAAGTACTGGGGGCTTTTCATGTTCCCCGGGGCTAGCATGATTTTGATTGAGTAGAACTAGCAACTCCTGATTCAATCAGAGCTTTATTATCCTATGGCATGCTGTGACGTCAAGCCAAAGGGGAACATTTATTAAAGAACCAGTTAAACGATTCTGCTTGCATTCATTATTATAAACACTTCCAATATATTAGTAATGTCGCTTGGTAAAGTGATATTGTGCCGACCGCTGATACTATTTAAAGCGGAAGTCAATGCTGCTTGAAAACTGGGTGTTAATACCACATCTGGATTAGACGAAACTAGGGCACTAAGGTTGGTATATAAGAAAATTTCAAGCACGTCGCCAATATCAGGACTGATCATGGACGCTGCTCTAGAAAGCGAGATTTTGTTCATGTCGACACCTCATCCCAACTAATAATATAGTATATGTGACCACATCTTCTCCAAACACATATTCAGCAATTCCAAAGCTTGCAGACATACGAATGTTATATGCAGTTTCATTTGTAGAAATGGCTCGGTGTATGCTATGATTTTGCTATGTTTGGCAGGAAAAGCGGTTGGGGGGGCAGAAAGGTTTTCTTGTCCAGATGGAAAGTATAACTTTCCCTGGATTGAACGACTAAGGCTTTTGCCGGCGTCCTAAGGGACTTGGCATAAGCCAAGTCTTATCTTATGATGGAGTATAACAATGATGCAAAAAATAATAGTTGGTGTTTAGATAATAGTATTAGGTTTTCGGCAGGAAAAGAATGTAAGCTTATAGAATATATAACAAAAATGACCATTTATGTATTATTTTGCTGGAAATAACTACGATAAGATTGCAATAAAGCATACTGCCGTCTCATTTGTTGAAGGAGAGGGAAAAATGAAAGAGAATAATTCTGGCGACAAAAGTTATAGCCAGCAATCTGGAAGGGAATCCTCTGTAGCGACGGCAAAAGCCGCTAGGCCTGTCTTGACAACAGAACAAACAGACGGTAACCAAGAACAGCGGCAGGATTGTTCGATCACCGGTGAACTTTCGCGGGGTTGCCAATCGTGGATTATTTCAAGCCTAGTAGCCGACGACGAGTTGTTCCCGGACGGAACCGAGGTACTTAATCGGATTATTGCCTTGTTATGCAAAACCAGCGGTATTAATTTCGCTGAATACAAGCAGCTAACAATAAAACGGCGGATCATGCGCCGAATGAGTTTGCTCAAGCTCGACAAGCTTGACAATTATGTTGTTTATCTGCAGCAAAATGGTGCAGAACTTACCGCTCTGCAGCAAGATCTGTTGATCAATGTCACGAAATTTTTCCGTGAGCCGCAGGCATTCGAGACTTTGAAAAAGACGATTTTCCCATTGATTGTTAGCACTGTAGCACCCAACGTGCCTATCCGGCTGTGGGTGCCTGGTTGTTCAACAGGCGAGGAAGCCTATTCACTGGCTATCGCTTTGCTGGAATTTTTGGCGGACAACAATGTTGATAGGCGAATCCAGATTTTTGCTACCGATATTAATAAAACGGTTATCGACAAAGCACGAGTTGGAATCTACCCGAAGACAATCATGACTGATGTTAGTCCAGCGCGTCTTAGCCGTTTTTTTGTTGAAGTGGAACAGGGCTACCAGGTCAGCAAGACGATTCGCGATATATGTGTATTTGCTAGGCAGGATATCGGACAAGATCCGCCTATTTCCAGGGTGGATCTTGTCAGTTGCCGCAATGTGATGATCTACTTTGGGGCGGCATTGCATAAGCGAATATTCCCGATTTTTCATTACGCTCTGAATCCCGAAGGCTATCTTATTTTGGGGGCGTCAGAGTCTATCGGTGTATTTGCCGATCTGTTTAACCTGGTGGATAAAAAATATAGGATTTATACGAAAAAATCGGTTGTCACGCCGCTGGTGTTTGATTTTTCGGCTGCTGAGCATGCGGCAACGCTCCACCAAAACCGCAGCAAGGACGAGGTTGACGGTTTGAGCGTCGGTTCCTGGCTGGATGTGCAAAAAGAGGCTGACAGGATCGTTCTCAGCAAATACGCTCCAGCTGGTGTCGTTATCAACAGCCAACTGGATATTATTCAATTCCGGGGCCGGACTGGCGTTTATCTTGAACCGGCATCAGGAATGCCGAGCGTAAACCTGCTAAAGATGGCCCGGGACGGTTTGTTTGCTGGACTGCGAGCAGCCGTCAATCAGGCTAAAAAAGAAAATATACTGGTTAAAAAGGAAGGTCTGCATGTTCTCCAGAATGGGCAGTCACTCCCGGTTAATGTTGATATTGTTCCGATCAAGGGGCCGTTTTCTCAAGGAGAGTATTTTCTGGTATTGTTTCGGGATGGTGTATCACAGTCTCCTCTGCTTGATAGTACGTCTAACAGTGCCATTGCGGCACCGGAAGTGGTACAACAGGCGAGGGCTGTCGATGAAGTCTTGCGTCTGCAACAGGAGGTCGCCGCCACGAAGGAATACCTGCAGTCGATCATCGACCAGCACGAAGCGGACAACGAAGACCTCAGGTATGCGAACGAAGAAGTACAATCGAGTAACGAAGAATTGCAGAGCATGAATGAAGAAATGGAGACCGCCAAAGTAGAACTCCAGTCGACTAACGAAGAGTTGATGACCCTGAATGAAGAACTGGGAATCCGCAATATGGAATTGAACCATGTCAATAACGATATGATCAATCTACTTCGTAGCATCAGCCTCCCTGTCCTTATACTTAGCAACGATTTGCGCATCAGGCGTTTCAACTCGGCTGCTGAACCGGTATTTAACCTGATCAGCACCGATGTCGGACGACCGATCAGCAATATTAAGCCGAATATTGCTGTTCCCGATTTGGAGCAAGCGAGCTTCCAGGTAATCGACACGCTAAACAGCGCAGAGCAAGAAGTTCAGGATCGATGGGGGCACTGGTATTCTATGCAGATACGTCCTTATCGGACTACAGATAACAAAATTGATGGTGTTATTATCACCTTTGCCGATATTGACGTTATCAAGCAAAGCATTAGAGTTGCCCAGGAGGCTCGGGAGTATGCCGAAGCCATTGTGGAAACCGTAAGGCATCCCATGGTGGTTCTCGACACCGACCTGCGGCTGAAGACAGCGAACAAGGCTTTTTGTCAGACTTTTCGGATGACGCCGGGAGAAGTGAGTGGTCAATCTATTTTTCAAATTAAAAACAGCAAGTGGAATTTGCTGGAGCTGCGCACCCTGCTGACTGCTCTTCTGGAGCAAGATAAGGCGTTTGAAGATTTTGCGGTTAGCGGCGACTTCGCTGATAACGGCAAATTAACCATGTTGATTAATGCCCGCCGGATTGTAAAATTGCACGACAATACTAAATTGATTCTGATGGCCTTTGAAGTTATTGTCTCGTAGCTAGGATAAGGGTAAAACCAAATGGATAGGCGAATAGCAGGATAATGCCAGGAGATGCCCAAGAGAATCGGGTGGGAATAATGTACTCGGTCAGGAGGAGGCTATATATGGCCAGACCAGAGGCCGAAGGTAAGCGGGGAATCGGTAATCCCGCGAAGCCGCTTCTATCTTTGGATAATGCCGGAACAGAAGAAATAGAGCAGCTAAAAGAGAAATTGCAGGCCCAGGAATGGGACTTGGAAACTCAATGCCAAGCGATGCAAGAGGCTCTTGGGGAGTTGGAAGAATCACGCAACCGCTATGCTGATTTGTATGATTTTGCGCCGGCGGGTTACGTGACTTTCGATGAAAAGGGTTGTATCAGTGAGATTAATCTTGCTGGCGCGGCTTTATTAGGCTTGGAGCGATCACGCCTGCTCGGCATGCCGATGACTGTTTTTCTCGATAAAGGTAGCTATAAGCTTTTTTTTGATCATCTGCGTTCATGCAGATTGACTACAAAAAAAGTAATTACCGAAGTGGAAATAATATCCAAAAAAGCTACGACTATTTATGCGCAGATTATCAGTATGCCGATGCCGGGCGCAGGTAGCTATGGAGCAAAATATCGGTCAATTATCACCGATATTACGGAACGCAAGCTCATGGAAAAAGAGATGTCCCGCATGGAAAGGTTAAATCTGATTGGGGAAATGGCTGCTGGTATTGCTCACGAAATCAGGAATCCCTTGACGACAGTAAGAGGGTTTCTACAGTCTTTTATGAGGAAGAAGGAATTCGCCCAGTTTGATTCGCGGCTTAATTTGATGATCACCGAACTGGACAGAGCAAATTCCATCATTACAGAATATCTTTCGCTGGCCAGAAACAAGCTGCTTGATCAGTCACTGCAGAATCTGAATACGATTGTCCAAAAGCTATTGCCACTATTGGAGTCTGATGCACTGCTTAATGAAAAATGGATTGTTACGAAATTAGCGGTCGATATACCTGATTTGCTTCTGGATGCCCAGGAAATGCGTCAACTAATTCTCAATTTCGTCAGGAATGGGCTGGAAGCTATGTTGCCGGGAGGACAATTGACGATTGGCACGTATGCGGAAGCTGAACAGGTGGTCTTATATATTCAAGATCAGGGTATCGGTATTCCACAGGAAATTGAACAAAAATTAGGTACGCCCTTTGTGACAACGAAAGAAAATGGCACCGGACTGGGGCTGCCGATATGTTTCAGCATAGCCAATCGACATAATGCAAAAATAGAGATTAAGACCGGAGACTCCGGAACCACTTTTATGGTAAAATTTCCGCTGCCGTAACCAACTGTGATATGTTACAATCAAGAGTGAAATGGCAAATAGTTTATTAAACATAGAAAAGGAGTCTTGTTATGCCAATAGCGCCTACTCCGCCAACAAAACCCACGCCGCCTATTGCGCCTACGCTTACTCCGACAGGCTCCCATACAGGGTCTGATTTTCCACCGGCATCTTCAAGTAATTCAACCCCAAATTCGGGTAAAACGGTGAGTACGGAACTGTCAGGTACAGCCAAGAAACTAGATGAATTAGGAAAGGCTTTTCAGGGAAAGTCAGCCCAGACTAAGGCTGGCGAAAAGTCAGCGCCTGCTGCGACAACGACAAACAAAACAAACAGTATCCAGTCAGCTCCCGCCGCAGGCTCTGATTCTCAGGCTGCGGTTTCTGCGCAGACTGCTGTTCCTGCGAAACCGCCAGTGGTAAATAGCAAGCCGTCTGGATTGAGCTATCTTCCCTTTATTGGGATAGTGGCAGTTACTGCCGTGATTTTAGTGGGTTTACGTTTATTTAAAAGGAAACCAAAACAACAGCGTACGCTGAGTGACTATGCTAAGAAAACAGCTACGGTAATAAATAAAGAAGGCCTGGATATAGCTGTATCGCCACAGACAACAGCACCTAAAGTAGAAAAACACTTTGAAGTGCGAGTGTAGTATGACGAGAGATGGAGAAATTTGGCTTTAAACCGAAAAACACCTAGTTATGAACAGATAATTAGGTGTTTTTTCGGTTTAAGCAGTGCTTTTTCCGGTTGTATATTGTAGACAGGGAAAATATTATATAATATAATTAAAAGTATGTTTAAAATGCATTTTTAAATAAGTTGCGTTAGGGGAAAGGATGTGAATATAACGAAAAAAGAGATATGCACAGATAAGCCAACCGTTAATAAACTTATTGAAGCGGCCATTCCTTTATTTGCAACTAAAGGGTTAGCTGCTGTTTCCGTAAAGGAGTTGGCTGATGCTGCCGGGGTTAATATTGCGCTAATCTCATACTATTTTGGCGGGAAAGATAAATTGTATGCATTTGTACTAGAAAACCAATTAGCGATACTAAGAGATGCCATTGATACCATCAGCAAAGAAGAGATTTCAGCTGTTATGAAACTAAGACGATTTGCGGAGATACTGCTTGTCACTAATAAAAAAAATCCATACATAGACCGTTTATTTTTCACGGAAGTATTCAGTCCGACCAAATATTTTGACAGTCTGGTGAAAAGTGCTACGCATCATTCGCATCTTTTTTTGCAGGGTTGTATTGAAGAAGCGAAAAGTAATGGTGAATTTAGATCAGATATTGATTCAGATCTTGCTGCCATGTCGCTGTTGAAAATATTGAACTTATCCTTTACGGCTCAGGATCTTTTTAAAGAATTGATGCCAAGCAAACAAAACATTGCTGCGGAGTATATGTCACAGGCCATTGAAATCTATTTAAATGGCGTTGCCAAGCGCTCTTAAAAACAGCAAAAAGGGAGGGGAAAATGGTGAACAAAAAAAATATGATATGGCTGGCTGTACTATTTCTAATTGTAACAGCAGGCTGTAGCAAACAACAAGCGACTGGTCAACCGAAGGAAGTGGTAGTCAAGGCTATGCAGGTTATGCAGCAGGATACGCCTGTTACATATGAGTTTGTTGGTGAAATTGTAGCAAAAGATGAAGTCCAAATCAAAGCGCAGGTTACTGGCAATATTTCCCGCAAACTATTCAATGGCGGCGACACGGTTCAAGCCGGGCAACCGTTGTATGAAATTGATCGGCGGAAATATGTAGCGTCAGTAGCCGATTCGCAGGCTCAGGTCGCACAAGCGCAGGCTTCGCTAAGCAACATCCAACGCGATGTTGTGCGGTATCAGAATTTAGCTGATCAAGGCGGCATTGCTGTTCAAACTTTGGATACGTCCAAGTCACAGGCCGAACAGGCTGCAGCACAGGTAAGCGCATATCAGGCCAAATTGGACCAGGCCCAGAATGATTTGTCAGATACGGTAGTTGTATCGCCGGTAAATGGCCGGATTGGTGTAGGCGAGTTAAGTGTCGGCGGCTATGTTCAGGCTGGCAGTACAGTGATGGCAACTGTTTCCACAGTAGACCCTGTGCAAGTTCGCTTTAGTATGAGTGAAAATGAATATCTAAAATTCGCCCAAATGGGCAATTCGCCTGATGCCTGGGGACAAAACCTTAAGTTGGTTCTCAGCAATGGGAGTGAATACCCGATTACTGGCCGTCTGGAGCAGGTTGACCGGGGAATGGCCAACCAAACAGGTACGCTGGCGATGAAAGCTTCTTTCGGCAACCCGCAGCAATTGCTGGTACCGGGCATGTTTGCCAGGATTGTGGCAAACGGCGAAACTAGGCAGGGGGCATTGCTTATTCCTCAGCGGGCTGTTCAGGAATTGCTTGGCAAAACTTTTGTTACTGTTGTGGGGGCTAATAACGAAGCAGTGACTAAACCAGTAAAATTAGGACCTAAAATTGGCAATCTGCAAATTATTGAAGAAGGCCTTACAGTCGAGGATGTTGTTGTTGTGGAAGGGTTTGCCAAAACCCAGCCGGGAACACCACTCAAAATTACCATGATCGGCCTTAACGATCTAAATATTCCAGGCGCGAAGTAGGGGGGCGGATTCATGGCAAAGTTTTTTATTAATCGACCAATCTTCGCGATCGTCATATCCATACTTATTGTGCTGGCAGGTGGTATTGCTGCTTTTTTCCTGCCAATTGCTCAATATCCGCAGATTACGCCGCCACAGGTCAGCGTTAGTACTACCTATACTGGTGCTAACTCTGATGTAGTGGAAAAGACAGTAGCGCAAGTCATTGAACAGCAGGTTAATGGTGTAGAAGGCGCGGTATCCATGACCTCAATCAGCGCCGATACCGGCCGCTATTCACTTAATGTTCAATTTGAACTGGGACAAAATCCCGACATGGTGACGATGTACACCCAAAACCGGGTGGCGCAGGCTAATGCCGGTTTGCCTCAGGATGTGCAGCTTACCGGGGTAACAACTCGCAAGGTTTCACCTGACACGGCTTTGTTTTTTACTCTTGTTTCACCGAATGCTAGCTATGACAGTGTGTTTCTCAAGAATTACGGCAGTATCAATATCATCGACGACATTCGCCGGGTTAAGGGTGTAGGTGATGTTAGCGAATATGGCTCTGACTTTAGTATGCGTGTTTGGCTCAAACCAGATAAACTGGCACAAATGGGAATTACTGCTGCCGACATTGTTAGTGCTATAAAGGAACAAAATGTGCAAGCGCCAGCTGGTACTATTGGCCAGCTTCCGTCGGTGGCAAAGCAGGAATTCCAATATACGGCCAGTGTCCAGGGCCGTTTGGTTACCGAAGAGGATTTTAGAAAAGTTATCGTTCGTTCGCAGTCAGATGGTTCCGCTATTCATTTAGGTGATGTAGCTACCATTGAATTAAGTGCCAAAGATAATTCTTTCAAGAGTAACTTTGATGGCGCGGAAGCTGTTGTTTTTGCAGTCCAATTAACAACAGAAGCCAATGCGCTGGAGACGATTAGTGGTGTACGGCAAGTTATCGAGAATGCATCAAAGCGTTTTCCACCAGACATGGAATACCGTATTCTTAACGATAGTACCAAATATATCCGGGAGTCCTTGGAGAAGGTATTCCATACATTTGTTGAAGCCCTTGCGCTGGTACTTGTTATTGTGTATCTATTTCTGCAAAATTGGCGAGCCACTTTGATTCCTATGCTGGCGGTGCCGGTTTCCTTGGTCGGAACTTTCGGAGCTTTTGTGGTGTTGGGATTTTCCATTAATACCCTGACCTTGTTTGCCATGGTACTGGCCATTGGTTTGGTAGTAGATGATGCCATTGTCGTTGTTGAGGCGGTTGAGCATCATATGCGCCATTCGGGTCTCAACCCCAAGGAAGCAACAATTCGGGCGATGGAAGAGGTGTCCGGTCCGGTTATCGCTATTGCTTTCGTGCTTGCGTCTGTTTTTATACCAGTTGCATTTTTTGGCGGGACAACTGGTATTCTGTATAAACAGTTTGCGCTGACAATTGCTGTTTCCATGATGTTGTCAGCTATTGTGGCCCTGTCACTGACACCGGCATTATGCAGCCTGTTACTGCAGCCGTATACTGGTGAAGAACGTACCAGATTGATGGGGAGATTTTTTAGCCGCTTCAACACTTGGTTTGAGCGAATTACTGAAAAATATTCCAATGGTGTTCGGCAGTCTATCCGCCGGGCCCGGCTTTGGGGTATTGGATTAGTAATAATTGTTATATTGTGCGGGGGAATGCTCAAGATCATTCCTTCTACGTTTGTTCCTACTGAAGATCAGGGTTTTATGTTATCTGTTGTTAGTCTGCCGGAAGCCGCTAACATGAACCGCACCAAGGCTGTTGCCAAGCAGGTCGGCGAAATCTTTCATTCGCTGCCGGGAGTAGAAATGACTGGATCAGTAGCCGGTTATGATATATTGGCCGGTGGGCAAAAGCCAAATGGCGCGATGGTTATTGTTGGCTTGCAGCCATGGGCAGAGCGTACAACACCTAATACGCAATTGAAAGCTATTATTGGGCAAGCCATGGCTAAGGTAAGCAATATACCGGAAGCTACTGTTTTCGCCTTTACTCCGCCTGCTTTGCCAGGTATTGGTACTGTCGGCGGTTTAACCTTTATTATTCAGGATAGAGGTGCCGCAACTATGACGGAAATGAATGATGTTTCCCAACAGTTTATCGCGGCTGCTCGGAAACGCCCGGAAATCAGCATGGCTCAATCAAGTTTCCGGGCTGATACACCTTCCTTCCGTTACGAAGTCGACAGGGAAAAAGCGAAAACTTTGGGTGTTCCTGTGCAGGATATATTTACGGCACTGCAAACCTTCCTCGGTGGTGTTCAGGTAAATGACTTTAACCGGTTTGGCCGTACTTATAAGGTTATGTTGCAGGCGCAACCGGAATTCCGTGTTGATGTGGATGCAACCCGCTTTTTCTATGTGCGGAGCTCTGCCGGTACCATGGTACCGCTTAACACCTTGGTTACGCCAGTATCAACCAGCGGCCAGACATTGGTTAAACGCTATAACGGTTACCAGGCCATGCAAATTAACGCGACCGCGGCTACCGGCTATAGTTCCGGTCAAGCAATGAAGGCACTGGAGGAAGTAGCCGCCGAGGTATTACCACAAACGTTTACCTATGAATGGGCCGATGCAAGCCGGGAAGAAAAGCTTTCCAGCGGGCATACACCGGTTATCTTTGGTTTTGCGCTATTGTTTGCATTCTTGTGCCTGGCTGCTTTGTATGAAAGCTGGAATATCCCCTTTGCTGTACTCTTATCAGTTCCCACAGGCATCTTAGGGGCAGCTCTTTCCATTTATGCCCGGGGATTTGAAAATAGTATTTACATGCAAATCGGTTTGGTTATGCTCATCGGTCTTGCAGCTAAAAACGCGATCTTGATCGTGGAATATGCTAAAGTCAGGACAGACAAAGGTATGGAACCGGTACAAGCAGCAGTGGAAGCTGCCAGGCTTAGGTTACGGCCGATTTTGATGACATCGCTGGCTTTCATTTTAGGCTGTATTCCATTAGCGGTATCAACAGGTGCCGGTTCTGCCGCCCGTTCAGCACTGGGAACAACGGTCGTCGGTGGCATGTTGTTAGCTACTAGTTTCAGTATCTTTTTGGTTCCTGTATTGTTTGTCGTTATTGAATACGGAACTGCTAAAATTAAGGCTTTTAAAATGAGTCATACCAATTGATAGTATTGCAAAATAATAAAGTCGCGCAGAAAATTAATCTGCGCGGCTTTTTATTTGCAATAAAAAGAAGGTAGCTTTCTTGGTTCTAACAAAAAAAAAACAATTTAATAGTAAAATAAATAAAAGAATTGACGGTGGCGTTAAATGAGCTTATAGGAGGTCTTCCTGTGGAGATAAAATCTAGGCAAATCGAACTTGCACAGTCAGTGCCGGCCATTATTGGAATCCTGGCAGCGAAACGACAGGCATTAGTGGAGCGGGCCGGAATGGAAGCAGCCGCAATGGTAGCTAAAGCTGGCTTAACGATACGTGAGCAGCAGGCGGCCATGGCTGTAGCCGATTTGTATTTGCAGTTTTGTCAGGAAGATGCGAATAATCAAAAGTGGAGCGAGCTTATGGAAGACGCTATTCGACGGGACGATGTAAGGTAATTAAGAGCATACTTTCAGGTTTGGTTTGATAGGCAATAAAAGCTACCAGAGACAGTTATATAAAGACTGTTACTGGTAGTTTTTGTTTAAATAGTAAAATAGGACCTTTGTCCCTGGAACTGTTTTACATAGTATGTTATTCTTAAAGTAAGCAACTAAAGCATAAGGGGGAGGCTGTGACAAATGCTTGATTATTTGTTTACATTTTGTGCCTTTGGCGTTTTGATTCTGTGCTTTAGCGGTATCATTAGGGTTTTATTTGATAATATATTTAGAAGTGACAAATGGTGATGTTTACAATCACGAATAGTAGGGGCGGTTCTGATTGGAATGATAGCTATCATTTTAATCAGAACCGCCCCTTTGTGATAAAAGACTCTAGTACCTGTGATCTTTGGGGCTTATTTGGCTAAATATAATCCAGCCATTGTGGCTTTTGTGTTCTATCTGCCAGAATTGGCCATCGTCAGATTTGCTATACACCCGGACTACATCGCCTAATTTTAGCGTTTCGATAACTGGCGCTGAGGGGGTTGGCTCAGCGAATACTTTGACTTTATCGACGTTGGTTACTGCTGAGAAGACAGCTTGTACAGGCAAAACCATGCAAGTAATCAGCATAAGCAGTAGGAGTAGTTCTGGGAAGAAGGGGATTTTTTTCAAGGTAATTCCTCCAATCAGGTAAGTCTGATGAAAATAGAATTCACCAAGATGAAACGTAAATCCTATGTGTTAGCACTAAGTTTGAAGACAATTTTATTTGTGACTGAGGATTATCTGAAAAAACATGTAGGGATTTGGCGATTGGTTGCGAATAAATAAGTATGTTATAATGTGTTGCTGAGAAACTCACAGAGTTAAAAAAGGGAGAGAAGCCCAATGATGGATATGATAGAGGATTATAAGTACTTGTTTGCCTTGCATTTGGAGGATATCAGCAAGCGTTACGGGATTCTTTATTATGATGTTCTTAGAGGTAAGATGCCAGCCGAGGTTCAGGAAGTATATGCGGAAGGCTTAGCTCGGGTGTTTGAGTATATGAACCTGCGCCATGGTTTAGAAATGGAAGAGGTTATGGCCGTTCATGAGACGATAATAGAAACCGTGCTGGCCGAATTTGTTATTGCGGCATTGCATAACGCTGCAGTAGACAATCCCCAAGTGCTGCATTAATGTAAATGAAATATAGTTATACCAGAGGGTAGGGGGGGAGTAAGTGCATACAAATATGGTTTATATGACGCGGGTGGCAATCTTGGCAAGCGCAGCCACAATTTTGATGCTGCTGGAGCTGCCAATTATTTTTATGCCGCCTTTTTTGAAACTGGATTTTAGCGATATACCGGCTATTATTGGTGCCTTTGCGCTGGGGCCATTGGCAGGGTGTTTGATTGTGATGCTGAAAAACATCCTGCATGTAAGTAGTACGCAAACGGCAGGTATTGGGGAGATGGCTAATTTTCTGGTTGGGACAGGTTTTGTTGTACCTGCAGCTGTTATTTATCGCAAAATAAAGAATCGTACAGGGGCGGTTCTGGCTCTTACTGCCGGAACATTTTCTATGACGCTGGTGGCGGCGGCAGTAAATTATTGGGTTTTAATTCCACTATATCAATCAGCATTACATCTTCCCCTTGAGGCTATTATAACTATGGGGAGGGTAGCGAACCCGTTGATTGTTGATCTTAAGACTTTTATTGTTTTTGCTATTGTACCATTTAATTTAGTCAAGGGTATTATTATTTCACTAATTACCCTATTGGTCTACAAAAAGCTTTCCCCAATTTTGCATTAACCTAAGGAGAATAGGATGACTGAAAAAAAGACACCTAGAGTAAAGACTGGAATTTATCGTCATTATAAAGGAAAGCAGTATCATGTTGTCGGTGAGGCTATTCATAGTGAAACTAGGGAGGCGTTGATTGTCTACCGGGCACTGTATGGAGAATACCGGTTATGGGTGCGTCCGAAATCTATGTTTTTCGAAAATATCGTGCTAGATGGCAAGGAGGTCCCACGCTTTGCCTTGGAAGTTGAGGTTGACAATTGAGTGTAAGAATAATGGTATGAGGGCCGCCAAATTGGCGGCCTTTTGCTATCCAGATGGAAAGTATAACTTTCCCTGGATTGAACGACTATACTCCTAAAGGGCACAGGCGGCTTCTGCCGGCGACGCGCCCGGATGGCGCTAGTGCCGATTGCGCCATGGATGGCATAGCAATTCGGCCGTCCTAAAGGACTTGGCACAAGCCAAGTCTTATTTTATACGCTTTTGTCAGGCAGGGTGACATTGCCGGTGATCGCCAGTACTTGGCGCACGACGATTTCCAGTGAACCGGTGCTTTTTACTACATAATTGGCTGTTTGCCATTGGTCGAACTCACCAGTACTTTTGGCATATTCAATACGACGATTGATAAGCGCGTCAGCATCACCGCGGTCCAGCATGCGGGTTATGATAGTATCGTAGTCTGCCATAAGAAATATGGATTCAAGGCGATTGGCCAGCAATTTTTTTAGCTGGGTAAGCCCTTGCATTTCAACAGCTACTAAGCTTACTGGGTAAAGTTTGACTTTGTCTAATACCTCTGCTTTACTCAGTCCGTAGAAGTTTCCCGAGTATTCTACCCGCTCAATAAGCTCGGTTTTTTGAAAATCATCTTTACTAACAAAATAATAGTGAATACCATGCTCTTCACCGGGTCTGGGTTTACGGGTAGTATGGCTAACCATTTCGGGGATGGCATATTGGGCAAGCTCGTGTAAGATACTGCTTTTGCCAGCGGCTGGGGGACCAATAAGCGCATAGACCTTGTTCATAAAAGACCTCCTTGTCGGTGTTGATACTTATATATCGTAAAAAAAAGCCGCTGAGTTTACTCCCCGAAGATTTTTTCCTAGACAGCTATAGCAATGTTTTGCCTAACTATCCTTGTTCGCAGAATAATTCATCAACATATGGTACTTGAGTAATTTTTTGCATTGGAGGAAAACTACCTCAAGGATGGGTTGATCCTAAGGAGTAGTAAAGCCACAAAGTCCCCCCAAAAAAAAAATTTAGATTTTTGCAAAAACTAGCAGGAATAGTAAGAAAAATAGCTAATATATTCAGTATCATCTATGTAAACCGGTTTCCTAAACCGGTTTACTGAAGAAGGGAAGGAATTAAATGATACCAAAATTAAATGTACTGCAAAAAATTATGGATGCTGGTGTTGTTGCTGTTGTTCGTGCAGAAAGCTCGGAACAAGCCGTAAAGATTGCTGATGCCTGTATTAAAGGCGGAGTAGCAGCAATTGAGATTACATTTACCGTACCTGGCGCTGCCGATGTAATTAAAGATCTGGCCGCTACTTATAAAAATGGTGAGCTTATTATTGGTGCAGGAACTGTGCTTGACTCTGAGACTGCCCGGATTGCTATTTTAGCAGGGGCGCAATATATTGTCAGCCCTTCATTCAATGCTGAAACAGTAAAACTTTGTAATCGCTATCAAATACCTATCATGGCTGGCTGTATGACTATTAAAGAAGTAGTTGACGCCATGGAAGCCGGTACAGACATTATTAAATTGTTCCCTGGGGAAGCACTGGGCGCTTCGTTCGTAAAAGCTCTGAAAGGACCTCTGCCTCAAGCACCAGTTATGCCGACTGGCGGTGTGAGCCTTGATAATGTACAAGACTGGATTAAAGCAGGTTGCGTAGCTGTAGGCGTAGGCGGTAATCTGACAGGTGGTGCCAAAAAAGGCGACTATGAGTCTATCACCACGATTGGCAGACAATTTATTGAAAAAGTACGCCAGGCTCGGGAAAATAGTAATTAAAAGAGGTGTATAGTGTGAAAAAAGTAGTATGTTTTGGCGAAATCATGCTCCGGTTAGCTCCGGTTGGCTACCAGCGTTTTGAACAAACCCCTAGTTTCGAGGCTGTTTACGGTGGCGGCGAAGCCAATGTAAGTGTATCTTTGGCGAACTATGGGGAAGAAGCTATATTTGTAACCAAGGTTCCCGAAAATCCAATTGGACAGGCTGCTGTGAATGAAATGCGCCGCTATGGCGTTGACACTCGTTACATGGTAAGAGGCGGCGAGCGTCTGGGGATTTACTTCTGCGAAAAAGGAGCTTCTCAGCGTCCCTCCAAGGTAGTCTATGACCGCGCCCATTCCTCAATTTCCGGCGCTAAGCAAGAGGAGTTTGACTGGAAAACAATTTTTGCAGGTGCTGAATGGTTCCATTTCACTGGTATTACTCCGGCACTAGGCGATAATGTGGCCGAGTGTGTACTGGAAGCTTGTAAAGCAGCTAAAGAAGCAGGTTTGACAATTAGCTGCGACCTTAACTTCCGTAAAAACCTGTGGACCAGCGAAAAAGCCGGTAAAGTTATGGCTCAATTTATGCCTTATGTGGATGTATGTATTGCCAATGAGGAAGATGCGGAAAAGGTATTTGGCATTAAGGCCGATAACACCGATATTACTGGCGGTAAACTTAGCCATGAGGGCTACAAAGATGTTGCTAAAAAACTGAAAGAACGTTTTGGCTTTAAGGCTGTAGCTATTACCTTGCGTGGCAGTATCTCAGCCTCTGACAACAACTGGGCTGCAATGCTCTATAAAGATGATGAATTTTATTTTTCAAGAAACTATACCATTCACATTATTGACCGCGTGGGTGGTGGCGACTCCTTTGGCGGCGGTTTAATCTATGCCCTGCTGAACAACTATTCGAATGCAGACGCTCTTGAGTTTGCAGTGGCAGCCTCTTGTCTCAAGCATACCATTGAAGGCGACCATAATCATGTAACTGTCAGCGAGGTAAAAGCGCTGGCAGGTGGTGATGCTTCAGGACGCGTGCAACGGTAACAAATTATGTCTGTCACAATTGCTGAGGTTGCCAGGATAGCGGGCGTCTCCAAAAGCACCGTATCCAGATATCTAAATGGTTTTTATGATCATATGGGAGCAGATACGAAAGAGCGTATTGCTCAAGTTATTGCCGAACTGGACTACAGGCCGAATGCATTGGCTCGCAGCCTCAAGCAAAAGCGAACCCATACAGTAGGCGCTATTGTCGCTAATATCTTAAATCCCTTTTCTACCAGTATTATTAGAGGTATTGAAGATACCCTGCAAGAAGCTGGCTTTAATCTCATTTTGTGCAATGCCGATGATGATCCTGCCAAAGAGCGCGACTATGTCAATATGCTGGTAGATAAGCAGATTGACGGATTGATTATTAATACTACTGGCTGCAATAATGAGCTTATTGCACAGGTCAACCAAACGATTCCTATTGTTCTTATTGACCGAAAAGCATCTGATATTGATATTGATACTGTGACGGTGGATAGTGCCAGGGGCGTGCGCCAAGCTGTCGATCATATGGTATCATTAGGACATGCTGGTATTGCTATGCTTACCTTGCCCTATGACCATGTTAGTCCCCGTTTGGAAAGGGTACAAGCGTATCAAACTGCTTTGGCGGCGCATGGGATTCCCTTTAGGGAAGATTGGCTGGTACAGACAAGTATTGAAGAAGATGCAATCTTGTCCAAATTGCAGGCTTTGCTTGGCGGTGAGGCGATTGCAGATAAACCCACAAGTATTTTTTGTGCTAATAATATGATTACCATGTCAGTGGTAAAAGCAATCAAGCAGATGGGTTTAACGATTCCTGATGAGATTGCTGTGCTAGGCTTTGACGACTGGGAATGGGCTCAGTTAATCGATCCACCGGTGACGGTTGTCGCGCAGCCTGTGTATGATATGGGAAATAAGGCTGCAGCCCTGCTGATAAAACGCATGAAGGGCGGCCGTTCCCCCAAGAAACCAATTACAATTCTCTTTGAACCACAACTTTTAAAACGAAAGTCATGTGGTGAATAGTTAAATAAATCTCCCCCTTTTTGAAGTAGATAGAAGCCATCCCTCTGGCTCTCTATCTACTTTTGTATATAACACAACATTCACCTGCAAAAAGTTTTTAACACGTTACATATATTTTGGGTCTAATTTTTGATGAGCATCATATACTGTTTATTGTGGTACTAATTTAGGAGGTGGCAGGATGCTGGTGCATATTCAGTGTGGGGTCGTAATGGAAGTGGATCAAGAGGGCAATCATATTTGCCCGAAATGCGGTAAAACCATTAAACCCCGTATATCCCGTAAGTAGATGAGGGCGTTGACTGTCCTGGGGATTTTTGCTACACTAATATAATGCATAGACTACAGTAAATAAAGGGTGACAATAGATGCTGCATGAATTTTCCCGGACAGAATTATTAATCGGCACAGAAGGCCTGAGTAAATTAGCGAAAAGCAAAGTGGCTGTTTTTGGTATCGGCGGGGTTGGGACATATGTTGTGGAAGGCCTGGTGCGCTCAGGTGTAGGTAAGTTTGTGCTGGTGGATGATGATTGTATTTGCCTGACTAATATTAACCGGCAACTGCATGCTACTAGAAAAACGATTGGGAAGCCTAAGGTTGAGGTTATGAGGGAACGTATTCTCGAGATAAATCCCAAGGCAGAAGTCACTGTTTTTCAGGAATTTTATTTGCCAGATACGGCAGGCAAACTGCTTGCTGACGATTATACGTATATCGTAGATGCCATTGATACCGTTACCGGTAAGCTTGATCTTGTTGTCAGGGCCAAAGCTAAAAATATTCCGGTGATCTCCTCCATGGGGGCAGGCAATAAATTGGACCCAACGCAGTTTGAAGTGACTGATATTTTCCGTACGTCTGTATGTCCGTTGGCCAAGGTAATGCGTCAGGAGCTAAGAAAGCGGGGCATCACTTCGCTTAAGGTAGTCTATTCAAAAGAGGCACCGCTTACCCCAGTGGAGACGGAGAGTTCTAGCTGCAGCGAAGGCTGCATTTGTCCGCAGGGAACAACGCGCAAATGTACATCGCGCCACCAAATTCCCGGCAGTATTGCTTTTGTACCGTCAGTGGTTGGCCTCATTATTGCGGGGGAAGTAGTTAAAGACATTGTTTTTGATAGAGTGTAAAAGAAGCTTAATGGACAGGAGAGTCCATTAAGCTTCTTTTATTTGTTGGCACGTTTTTGTGTGTATACTTCCCAAGCGCTCATAACCTTTTGCCGGGAATACTCCAGGCGTTTGGCAGTTACTTTACTGTTATTTCTTTCGCTCTCAGCCGAAAGATCATAAAGGGTATTGTTGAGAGAAGATACTAAGGCTGCCAGCAGTTCATGTACGTCATCGTTAGAAGTTTCCATAAAGTCAAGTCTCCCTTCGGGGATTTGCAATCTACCGATTGAGGGTAGATAGTAGTTTATTAAAAGTATAGCCGGATATTTATGTAAATGCAATAATAAGTCATAATTACCTGTAATTGCAGAAAAATTAAATGTTTCAAAATATCCCGAACTATTGCGGGTAACTTACAGCTATGGTATAGTTAATTCAAAAGATAATGAATTTTAGCGATGAAGCTATTGAGTTGAGAATTCTACTCATAGCTTTTTTATGTTTTTTGGCAGAATAGTTTCTGCAGACAGTTTACTATATTTTATTAAGTAATGAGGCTGACCACGGTTAGTTACTGGGGTAAGCCTTTTAATGGAGTGTAATTATAATTATCTTATTATAAATCCTACTAGAGAAAGGAAGTGGCCTCGCTTTATGTCGCGTATGCTTACCGATAAACACCCCTGCTTTTCCAGTCAAGCCCAGGAACAATATGCACGCATGCATCTGCCAGTAGCGCCACGGTGCAATATCAGTTGCAACTATTGTAGTCGCAAGTTTGATTGTGTTAATGAAAGCCACCCTGGAGTAACTAGTGAATTGTTGTCACCAGCAGACGCGCTTGCCAAATTTGAACAGGTGAAAGCTGCTATCCCCAATCTTAGTGTGGTTGGGATTGCTGGTCCGGGGGATGCCTTGGCTGATTGGAACGAAACCCGTGAGACTATTGAACTTATTAAGAAAAAAGCCCCGGGCATGCTATTTTGCCTGTCAACCAATGGCCTGCTGCTGCCCGAATACGCTCCGGAAATAGTCAAACTTGGTGTTCGTCACATCACGGTAACCGTTAATTGTACTGACCCAATTGTCGGTGCACAGATCTATGGTGCTGTCAATTACCAAGGTACTCGTTATGTCGGGGCAGAAGGTGCTGAGATTCTGTTGAATAACCAGCAGGAAGGAATAATGTACTTGGCAGGGCATGGGGTTGCTGTTAAAGTAAATCTTGTAATGATTAAGATGGTTAATGACTGGCATATGCCTGCTGTTGTCAAAAAAGTCAAGCAATTAGGTGCTTGTCTGACCAATATTATGCCCTTCATTCCCGCACCGGGTAGTGTATTTTCCGGGTTGCCGCAAACCAATATGCGCGATGTTATGGCCATGCGAGCGGTTTGCAACGATGAACTGAAACAGATGACCCATTGCCGCCAGTGCCGGGCAGATGCCATTGGTCTTTTAGCTAAGGATCGTAACAGTGAGTTTAGAAACTGTGTAGCTGCCGCTCCGGTTGAATTGGTTGAACGCAAAGCATTGCCGTTCGTCGGTCATTACAAGGTAGCGGTTACTACCAAATTTGGCAAAATGGTTGATTTGAACTTCGGCCAAGCTGAGGAATTCTATATTTATCAGGTAAATAATAACCGGTATGAGCTAATGGAAACGCGCAGCTTGGAAGAAAATTGTACTAGTGATGAGGACTGTGATGCCAAAGAGAAGCGGCGAGAGTCAATGCTGGCGGCACTGCGGGATTGTGATGCTGTATTGACTATGCGGATCAGCTATCAGGCGCAAAAACGTTTGTTAAAGCGGGGTATTATGTCGGTGGAATATTGCTATACCGTGGGGAGCGGGCTTTATTATGCCGCCGAACAGCTTGAATTAAAGGCAGATGCCAGATAATGGTATAGGTGGGCATTAGTGGAGACGATGTAATGAATCAATAATCACAGAAAACTTAATTTTCCAACATTATTCGGAAGTGTTGCGGATGGGATGCATCTATGGTATAGTGTGTTCAATAGATATTGATTTTCAGCGATGAAGCTATGAAGTAGAGAATTCTGCTTATAGCTTTTTATGTTTTTATGGCAGCGTAAATTCCTGCAGATAGTTTAATAGTTTTAACAAGCAATGAGGCTTACCACAATTTATTGACTGTGGTAAGCCTTGTCTTGTTATCCAACCAAAAGGTTAACTTTGTTAAAAGCAGGATCAGGAAGGGGGGTGATTATCTTCCAAACAAATAAAAGGCTTCACGAGTACTACTAATACACGTGAAGCCACAGCAAATCGCAATCCCAAGCGGGCAGCAAGGGTTTATTGATCATGCCTATTACTATTATATTCTACACACTAAATTTTTTCAACAGATAAACCCGCTATGCCAGAATTATCGTTATAAAAAAAAGGAGGAAGTTAACAATGAGACAGGTTGCTATTTATGGTAAAGGCGGTATCGGTAAATCGACTACAACGCAAAACACAGTTGCGGCGTTAGCTGAAGCTGGAAAAAATATTATGGTAGTTGGCTGTGATCCTAAGGCCGACTCTACGCGGTTACTCCTAAATGGACTTTGTCAAAAGACAGTACTTGATACACTGCGTGACGAAGGTGATGATATTGAACTTGAAGCTATTTTAAAAGAAGGCTTTAAAAATACCCGTTGTGTTGAATCCGGTGGTCCTGAACCAGGGGTAGGTTGCGCTGGCCGTGGCATAATTACCTCAATTAATATGTTGGAATCGCTGGGAGCCTATACACCCGAACTTGAATATGTGTTCTATGACGTACTTGGCGACGTTGTTTGCGGTGGTTTTGCGATGCCAATCCGGGAAGGTAAAGCGGAAGAAATCTATATTGTAGCTTCCGGAGAACTAATGGCTTTATATGCAGCTAACAACATTGCCAAAGGTATTCAAAAATATGCAACAACAGGCAAGGTTCGGTTGGGCGGTATCATTTGCAACAGCCGGCAGGTAGATAATGAATTGCCACTCTTGAAAGCCTTTGCGGAAGAACTTGGTTCTCAGCTCATCTATTTCGTACCAAGGGATAACCTGGTTCAACGTGCTGAAATTCATAAAAAGACAGTTATTGATTTTGATCCTGAATCTGGTCAGGCCAACGAATACCGTGCTTTGGCTAAGGCCATCGACGGCAACAAAATGTTTGTTATTCCCAAACCCATGACGCAAGACCGTTTGGAAGAACTCATGATGCAACATGGCTTTCTTGACGCCATTGCCTAAGCCTAAACGACGAAATATGAAGGAGTGAATGTTGTGATATTAATCAGAGCCATTATTAGACCAGATAAAAAAGATGAAGTGCTGGCCGAACTGTCACAAGCCGGATTTAACGCTGTTACTGTCGTTGACGTTGTGGGCCGCGGCAAACAAAAAGGCATTAAAATTGGTGGGGTCGTTTATGATGAAATCCCCAAAACGCTGCTCTTAATGGCAGTGCGGGCTGAATATAAACAGGAAATTATTAAGGTAATAATGGAAGCGGCCAAAACGGGAGAAAAAGGTGCCTATGGCGACGGCAAAATATTCATAACGCCTGTTTCCGAGGTATACACCGTATCAAGCGGCATGAAAGAACTGTAAAGGAGGCTGTACCATGCAAGAGATTCTAGCCATAGTGCGCATGAATAAAACAAGTGCTACCAAGAAAGCATTGGTAGAAGCCGGGGTAGCCGGATTCACAGCCTTCAAGGTCATGGGGCGGGGAAAACTAATTGATGATCCAGCCGTTGTAGCTGAACGGAAAGACAAAATGATGAGTATGGCTGGTGCTGATGAGCAAGATGCGGAAATGTTGATTGATGGTTTTCTCGATGGACATCGGTTGTTCCCACGGCGATTATTTACGATTTTAGCCCATGATGAAGATGTATCCAAGATTGTGGAGGCCATTATGTCGGCCAACCGCACCGAAAATAAGGTGGGGGACGGAAAGATCATTATTATGCCCATGCTGGATGCTATTAGGGTTCGTACCGGTGAAGCCGGCGAAGACGCAGTATAAGCTTGATTAATTAGGAAGCAAAGGGGGAAAGCAGCATGGCTGTTACTGAAAAGGAGTTACAAGAGATACTTGACCAATATCCATCTAAAGTCCAAAAAAACCGTACAAAACACATCTTTATTAAAGATGGAGCAGAAAGTGCGCAGGTAATTGAAGCCAATACCCGAACGATTCCAGGTATTATTACTAATCGCGGCTGTGCCTACGCCGGTTGTAAAGGCGTTGTGCTCGGCCCGCTTAAAGATATGGTTCACATCACCCACGGCCCCATTGGTTGTGGCTACTATACCTGGGGAACTCGCCGCAATAAAGCCCAATCAGATGATCCCACCCAGAATTTCCTTAACTATTGTGTATCAACTGATATGCAGGAAAGCGACATCGTCTTTGGCGGCGAGAAAAAACTTGCAAAGGTCATTGACGAAGTGATAGATATCTTTCATCCTAAGGCGATAACGGTTTCGGCTACCTGCCCGGTTGGACTGATTGGCGATGATATTAGTGCCGTTGCCCGGTCTGCTGAATCCCGCCATGGGGTTCCTGTTCTTGCCTTTAGTTGTGAAGGGTATAAAGGCGTCAGCCAGTCGGCCGGCCACCACATTGCTAACAACATCTTGATGGAGCGGGTTATTGGGGCCAGTGAAACCGAGAAGGCTGCTGGTAAATATCCCATTAATATTCTCGGGGAATATAATATTGGCGGCGATAGCTGGGAAGTAGAAAGGGTCTTAAAGGAGATCGGTTATACCATTGTATCTGTCATGACTGGTGATGGCTCGTATGAAGAACTAAAGAATGCCCACACGGCAGAACTCAATTTAGTTCAATGTCATCGCTCGATAAATTATATCGCGGAAATGTTAGAGACGAAGTATGGTACACCATGGCTCAAAGTCAATTTCATTGGCGTTCAAGGCATGAGTGAATCTCTCAGAAACATGGCGTTGTACTTTGATGATGAAGCGCTCATTGCTAAAACGGAAGAAGTAATTGCCCGTGAGGTGGCGCGAATAGAACCACTCATGGAGCAGTACAAGAAGATTTGTGATGGCAAGACGGCGTTCTGCTTTGTTGGCGGTTCGCGTGGCCATCATTACCAAGGACTATTTGCTGAGATAGGGATTGAAACAGTATTAGCAGGCTACGAATTTGCCCACCGGGACGATTACGAAGGGCGACAGGTTATTCCTACCATCAAAACCGATGCTGATTCTAAGAATATTCCCCAGCTGACGGTTAGTGCGGATGAACAGCGTTTTCGCCTGAAGGTATCGCCGGAAAAAATGGAAGAACTTAAACAGAAAATCCCTTTAAGCGACTATGCAGGTATGGCTGTGACCATGAAGGACGGCAGTATCATTGTTGATGATCTCAACCACTTTGAAACAGAGGAGTTTATTAAGATTCTCAAACCGGACATCTTTGCCTCTGGTATCAAGGATAAATATGTAATTCAGAAAATGGGTATCCCGGCCAAACAGCTTCATTCGTATGATTACAGCGGTCCCTATGCCGGTTTTAACGGCGCAGTTAATTTTGCCCGTGACGTGAGTATGGGGTTTGCTTCTCCTACCTGGAACTTCATAGTTCCGCCCTGGCAGGATGAACCGCTGTTAACTGGTACTGTAACTGAGGAAGGAGTGGCCTAATATGCTGGATTGTACACCTAAAGAACATAAAGAACGTAATAGCGGCGGCGCGATTAACCCGGCTAAAACCTGCCAGCCTCTTGGGGCCATGTATGCTGCTCTGGGGATTCATGGTTGTCTGCCGCACAGTCACGGCTCGCAAGGCTGCTGTTCGTTTCATCGCATGCACTTGTCCCGGCATTTCCGGGAGCCGGCCATGGCTTCTACTTCGAGCTTTACCGAAGGAGCTTCGGTGTTTGGCGGTGGTGCCAACCTAAAAACCGCCATAAAAAATGTATTTGCTATTTATGACCCGGAGGTTATGGCAGTGCACACTACCTGCCTGACCGAGACCATCGGTGATGATATTCCCAATATTATTAAATCAACCGAGGTTCCTGAAGGCAAGATCGTTATTCATGCCAATACGCCGAGTTATGTAGGCTCACACATTACCGGCTTTTCCAACATGACCAAGGGGATGGTCAGTTATCTGGCAGAAGCCACTTTGTCGGTAAAAAGAGAACAGGTCAATATCATACCCGGTTTCGTTAATCCTGGCGATATGCGGGAGATTAAACGTATTGTTAAGGTCATGGGAATTAAGTCAATCATGTTCCCTGATACCTCTGGTGTGTTGGATGCGCCAATGACAGGAAAGTTCACCATGTTTCCACAGGGTGGTGCTACTGTGGCGCAGATCAAAGACAGCGGAAATTCTAAACTGACATTGGCTCTCGGACGTTTTGCCTCAAGTGATGCGGCCGAGTTATTGGTCCAAAAATGTCAAGTACCAGCAACTACCTTGAAAACACCGATTGGAATTAAGGCTACCGATGCTTTGCTTGTAGCCTTGCGCCGGGCGTTTGCGCAAGAAGTACCATACGAGCTGGAAGAAGAACGCGGTCAATTGGTAGACATTATGACTGACACTCACTTTCACTTTCATGGCAAACAGGTAGGTATCTTTGGTGATCCGGATATTGTTACCGGTTTGACAGAACTTGTTCTGAGTCTGGGAATGAAGCCAGTCCATATCTTAACAGGTACACCGGGCGGGGCCAAAGGATCAGTTACTGGAAGTTTTGAAGAAGAGATTCAGGCTATGCTGGCATCCGCGGGTGTGACAGCTAATGTCAAGTCAGGTAGCGATCTATTTACTTTCCATCAATGGCTCAAGAATGAACCAGTTGATTTGATTATTGGTAATACCTACGGTAAATATATAGCTCGTGCGGAAGATATCCCGCTGGTACGAGTTGGTTTCCCCGTATTGGATCGCAGTGTCCATTCCTATTTGCCGATTGTTGGCTATCGCGGCGCTATGCGCCTGATCGAGAGTATCAGCAATGCGTTATTAGACAGGGCAGACAGGGATGCTGCTGATGAGGATTTTGAGCTAGTTATGTAGTTAGACAGGAGGTGAAGATATGAGCGAGGCGACTGCGGCTATTTCGGAACGGGAACAATTTATAGCTACCAAAGGACGAAGAAAAAACACGATAAAGTGCGATGCTGACAGTATTGCCGGCTGTGTCAGTCAACGAGCCTGTGTGTACTGTGGGGCCAGAGTAGTTTTAAATCCGGTTACAGATGCGATTCATCTGGTGCATGGCCCGGTTGGCTGTGCCAACTACACCTGGGATATTCGCGGCAGTCTGTCCAGCGGCTCCGAACTTTACCGTAACAGTTTTACTACTGATTTGAGGGAAAAAGACATTATTTTTGGCGGCGAAAAGAAGCTGGCCCGGATTATTGATGAACTTGTGGCTAAATACCAAGCCAAGCTGGTATTTGTGTACTCGACTTGTATCGTCGGGGTAATCGGTGATGATTTGACGGCTGTGTGCAAAGCGGCGGCCAGCCGTCATAATATTGAGGTTATTCCTGTAGAATCCAGTGGTTTTATTGGCAATAAATCAGCTGGTTATCGGGCTGCCTGTGAGGCATTGCTAAAGCTCATAGATCCGGTTGACCGGCGCGAAGCCGCTAGTAGAACCATCAATTACCTGGGAGAATTTAATCTGGCAGGTGAAGCCTGGATTATTAAAGACTATCTCAAGCAGATGGGGGTACAAGTCAACACTGTATTTACCGGTGATTCGACTAGTGCCACCATTAAGGGAGCAGCTAAGGCTGCACTCAATATTGTTCAGTGTGCTGGTTCAATGTATTATTTGGCAGGCAAGCTGCAGGAACTATATGGTATTCCGTACCAGCAGGTGTCTTTTTTGGGGCTTGAGGATACAGCACAATCTTTGCGCAATATTGCTGAGGCTATGGGCGGCGGTGAACTTCGGGCTAAGGCGGAAGTACTCATTCGTCAGGAAACTGACCGGGTGGCACCCATTATTAAAGGCTACAGAGAAAAACTAGCAGGTAAAAAAGCAGCCGTCTATGTTGGCGGTGGATTTAAGGCCATCTCGCTAATTAAGCAGTTTCGAGAAATTGGCATTGAGGTGGTAATGGTAGGTACGCAGACCGGGCGCCCGGAGGAATATGACACCATTAATGAACTTGTGAGTGATGGTACTGTTATTTTAGATGATGCCAATCCAGCAGAACTGGAACGCTTTATGACCGGACAAGGAGCGCATCTGTTGGTAGGCGGTGTCAAGGAACGACCGCTGGCCTACAAACTGGGACTCGCGTTCATTGACCACAATCACAACCGCAAACATCCTTTAAGCGGTTTTGATGGCGCCGTTAACTTTGCGCAGGAAGTATACTCTACCGTGTGCTCACCAGTATGGCAATATACCGCTCGTCAAGGAGGTGTCTGATATGGAAAACCCCTGTCACATGTGTATGCCGATGGGTGGAATATTGGCGCTTAAAGGTATTGAACGATCAATGGTAATTGTTCATGGTTCGCAAGGGTGCAGCACCTATATGCGGCGACATATTGCTGAACATTTTAATGAGCCGATTGATGTTGGTTCCTCTTCGCTTAATGAAAAAGGGACAGTATATGGCGGAGAAGCTAATTTGCGCCAAGCCCTTGATAATATTAATAAAGTTTATCAGCCAGGACTGATTGGTGTTGTTACTACCTGTCTGGCTGAAACCATTGGGGAAGACATAGCTAGGATAGTAGCTGACTATCGGCAAGAACGCAAGCTTGTTATGCCGATTGTTACTGCCAACACTCCCGGTTATGGTGGCAATCATAGTGAGGGTTATTGGCTGACTGTCAGGCGTTTGGTTGAGACGATGGCAACCGCCACCGAACGCCATAACAAAGTAAATATCATTGTACCCAACATTAGTCCGGCCGATATTCGCGAACTGAAGCGGTTGCTTACTGCCATGGATTTGGAATATATGTTGTGTCCTGATGTAGCGGACACTCTTGATCGGCCATACCTTGCTAACTATAGTAAATTACCTGCAGGCGGCACGCCGATTGCAGATCTTTACCGTATGGGTGGTGCGCCGGCAACCATTGAAATGGGTGTTACCTTAGATAGTAGTGTATCACCAGGAAAGTATCTGGAAGATACCTTTGGGGTACCACTTTATTCCGTACCATTGCCTATTGGTATTCAAAATACGGATGCCTTTATGGGCGCGATCGAGGCTATTAACGGCAGGAAACGACCTGCAGATATTGAGAACGAGCGGGGACGGCTTATTGATGCCATGATTGATTCTCATAAATATAATTTTGCCGGACGCAGCGCCGTTTTTGGTGATCCCGAACTTGTCTATGCTGTGACGCAGCTCTGCCTGGAAAACGGTATTCTCCCAGTAGTAGTAACTGGAGATAAAAGCGGCAACTTGTCGCGGCTTTTGCCCAAAACAGAGATGTCAGCCGAAACTGTTATATTATCAGACCCTGATTTTGATTTAGTTCAGCAACAGGCCAAGGCGGGCGCGGTTAATATCGCTATTGGTCATTCGGACGGGCGCTTTCTTACCGAAAGAGATCATATTCCCCTAGTGCGTTTAGGATTTCCCATTCATGATCGAGTGGGTGGTCAGAGGCTGTTGTCAATAGGGTATACTGGCTCTATGAACTTGCTAGACAGAATTACCAACACCCTTCTAGCCGAAAAGTATCAGCACTACCGCCAGAATATGTACCAAAAATATTATAGTAAATCATCATAACCCTTACTTGAAGAAAGGAGGTGACCGCTCTATGGCGAGCGTGCTTACCGATAAACATCCCTGCTTTTCTAGTGAAGCCCAACATAAATATGCTCGTATGCATCTGCCGGTAGCGCCGCAGTGCAATATTAGCTGCAACTATTGTAGTCGTAAGTATGATTGTGTTAATGAAAGCCGCCCTGGAGTAACTAGTGAAGTGCTGTCACCTGCAGAGGCTTTTACAAAATTTGAAAAAGTGAAAGCTGCCATCCCCAATCTGAGTGTGGTTGGAATTGCCGGTCCCGGGGATGCCCTGGCTGATTGGAATAAAACCCATGAGACCATTGAGCTTATAAAAAATACAGACCCTGACGTGCTATTTTGTTTGTCAACTAACGGGTTGTTATTGCCCGAATACGCCCCGGAAATAGTTAAACTTGGTGTACATCACGTCACGGTGACCGTTAACTGTACTGAACCGGTCATTGGCGCTCAGATCTATGGAGCTGTCAACTACCAAGGTACTCGTTATGTTGGTGCAGAAGGTGCAGAAATTCTTTTGAACAACCAACAGGCAGGCATTAGGTATTTAGCTGATCATGGTGTTGTTGTCAAGGTAAACATTGTAATGATTACAATGGTGAATGACAGGCATATACCTACTGTTGTCAAGAAAGTTAAGCAATTGGGAGCTAGTCTGACCAATATTATGCCCTTTCTTCCCACGCAGGGTAGTGTATTTTCCGGGTTGCCGCAAACCAACATGCACGATGTTACGGCCATGCGGGTGGCTTGTAATAGTGAACTGAAACAGATGACCCATTGCCGCCAGTGTCGGGCAGATGCCATTGGTCTATTGAGTCAGGATCGTAACAGTGAATTTAGAAGCTGTGCTGCTACCACGCTGGTTGAAGCAGTTGAGAGTAAACCAGTGCCGTTTGCCAGTTATTACAAGGTGGCGGTTACTACCCAAGCCGGGAAACTGGTTGATTTGCACTTTGGTCATGCCGATAAATTTGATATCTATCAGGTAAATAATAACCGGTATGAGCTAGTGGAAACGCGCCGTTTGGAAAAATATTGTACTGGTAATGAGGACTGTGATAGCGAAGATAAGCGGCGAGAGGCTATAATGACGGCCTTGAGTGATTGTGATGCTGTATTGACGATGAGGATCGGTTATCAGGCCCAAAAACGTTTGTTAAAACGGGGTATTATGTCAGTGGAATATTGCTATACCGTGGAGAGCGGGCTTTATTATGCTGTTGAACAGCTGGAATTAAAGGCAGCTGCCGTGTAACGGTAAAGGAGGAAAGAAAATGGCACGGGACATAGCGGTGTTTATTGGGGACAAAGGCAGTACAGCGTCCTTGGAAGAACCAGGAAAAGTGGTTATTTACCGCCGTCAGCAGGGAAAGTGGCGGCTGGCTGACTCTTTGCCTTTTCAACTTGACCGCACAAGCGGTATGGCTGGAGTACGGCGGCAATTAGCGGACATAATTCAATGGTTGGGCCAATGCCGCGTATTTGTCGCGCAGACAGTAGTGGGTCTGTTATACAAAGAATTAGAACAAAATGGGTTTAGCATTTGGGAGTTTAGTGGTCGTCCGGCAGACTTTTTAGAATACATTTTAGTGCAGGAAGAATTGGCTGCTCGCGAGAGTGAAACAGGTAAACCCACAGTTCCAGCTATTGTTGAGACTGGGCCGGGTTGTTTCAGGGTGTCGCTCAAGGATATTCAACAAAATGGCAGTGGGTTAACCTCCAAACAAGTATTGCAGCCATTATTAATGGGGAATTACTATCAGGTGGAGGTGCTGTGCAGTCATATTCCGCCTTGGCTGGAGGCCGAGTGGGAAAGTGGCCGTCTTGACTGTAAATCAGAGCGCTTGGATAATGGTGTCAAGCTGGTGATACGAAAACAACGCTGCGGGTGATCAAATATGAAGAAAATTTTGTGGTTAGACCAGACTTTGAATATCGCTATCAGGCAGCAGTTTGCCGTGCAAAAGCTTGTAGATTTTGCTGGTGTGCTAACAGCTTTAGGGATACAACAGGCAGTTATAAACCTTGATGAATGGGAGTGTGATCGTCCGGAGTTGGCTGAGGTGCAAGCCCAGATTAAACTTTATGGATTACTCAACCTTTTAGGCTGTGAACTGTCGCTGGCCGAGCAGGCGGGTATAAAGCAAGTTGTCCTGGTTTGTGATGCCACAAACCAAGTGGAGTTTACCACCAGATTAGGGCAAGTTATGAAGGAGGCTTGCCTGCGCGGCTTGGCAGTTTCTTTATTGGTGGAAGGGATTGACGTTCTTACGGCAGAAGCGTTGTCAGGCATTATCGCTAGTATTAAACAATATCCGATGGCTGCCGTCGTATACCAGGATAGAGCTGGTAAGGGAAATCCGTTTGCGTTATTTGATCAAATAGCTCTTCTGAAAAGTAGCTTGGCTTGCCCCATAGGCATTTCAGCTAGCAATGCCTATGGTTTGGCAACTGCCAATACTCTGGCAGCATTAAAGGCTGGTGCCACACAAGTGGTGGAATCAGTAGGCGGGATTGGCGGCTATGCTCCTTGGGAAGAGGTGCTTCTGGCTGCCAGACAACTTTTAGGGATCAACACTAAGCTGCCACCTAAGCTTGCAATAGGCTGTGGCCAGATATTTTCTATGCTGGGTCTGACGGTGCCAGTAAACAAAGCTATTATTGGCTCAGCTATTTTTGCACACGAATCAGGTCTACATGTTGATGGCATTACTAAAGCTCCGAAGCTTTATGAGCCATTTGCCCCTGAATTGGTGGGGTTAAATAGACAGCTTATTATTGGCAAACACTCCGGGACGGCGGCGCTTAGAACAAAATTTGCGGCTTGGGGTATTTGTCTGGAGGAAGATGAGAGTAAGCATTTGCTGGCCGGAGTACGGGCGTTAGCTGTTCGTAAGAAAACAGCCATAAGCGATGATGAACTCCGGAGATTATACCTATCCAGATGGAAAGTATAACTTTCCCTGGATTGAACGACTAAGGCTTCTGCCGGCGACGCGCCCGGATGGCGCTAGTGCCGATTGCGCCATGGATGGCATAGCAATCGGCCGTCCTAAAGGACTTGGCACAAGCAAGTCTTTTCTTATCAGGCTGAAAGGAGCCGATTTATGCCAGAACTCAAACCCGGATTTCTTATTGATACTACGATGCGGGATGGGGAACAAGCGGCTGGGGTTGTATTTTCTGCTATGGAAAAACAGGGAATCGCGATAGCTTTGGATAATGCCGGTATTACTTGGATTGAGGCAGGTACTCCGGTGATGGGGCAGGAAGAGGCCGAGGCCATGCGGCTCATCCTGAATGCTGGGCTGAAGGCGGTTGCCTTTTCCTGGAATCGCGCTTGCCACCAAGATATTGCAGCTTCCGTAGCTTGTGGTTTTGAGTTTTTGCATATTTCTGTTCCTGTATCTGATCTGCATATTTATCGTAAGCTAAAGCAAAGCCGAAAATGGGTGTATGAGCAGCTTACCAGTGCTGTTTTTTTGGCTCAGAGCCATGGCTGTCGTGTATCTGTGGGGGCCGAAGATGCCTCGCGGGCCCATCCTGATCAATTTCTGGAATTGGCTGAATTGAGTGAGCGTTTGGGGGCTGTACGCATTCGTTATGCGGACACGGTTGGCCTGTTAGACCCATTTACCACCCGGAAACGAATAAGTCATTTGGCTGCCCGCTGTTCACTGCCGATAGAATTTCACGCCCATAACGATTTTGGTCTGGCTACAGCCAATACGGTAGTTGCCCTACAAAGTGGGGCATTATTTGCCAGTGTAACTGCCACTGGTATTGGTGAGCGGGCAGGTAATGCTGCGTTGGAAGAGGTGCTGGCTGTTCTTGAACAGACTGACGTTATACCAGAAGGTACTAATCTAGCTGCGGCCAAGAAAATAGGCTGCCAAGTGGCAGCCATAAGCAGCAGACGCGGTTTTTTTCCATAGAGTTTAAAATACTTGGTGAGCCTGCCCGTTACTTTGTCGCTCTGGGCGGGCTTTTTCGATGTTTTTCTGGATTTCCGGGCTGGTGCGAGCACCGGTTATGATGGTAACCGAGGAGAGATTTTTACTAAATCCTTTACCGTGGGCATATTTTATTTTAGTTTTCACGGCAGACCTCCTAGTATAGTAGTTGCTAGTTTTTTAGGCGCTGGTAAAGTTCCTGGTATTTTTTAAATACAGGGTCTGCGGCTAAATCGCTATCAAGATTGTGATCAAGCACGGTTTTAGGGCAGAACTCTGAGGAAAATTCACAGGTGCTGCTTTCGATGCAATCGTCGCACCCCCTGAATTTGTGCTGCAACACAAAAATCGCCTCCTGATAAGTTATTGAATAAAAATTTCTAACACTTACAATATATTCCTACACCAAAGAAGTTTGTAAAAGCTTTAACGCGTTGTATATAGTTTCCCGCAAACAGTAACGATTTATTACAATGGATATATGAATATTTCCCCTTACGATTTGGTTAAAACTACAGTGCAAAGGCTACTTACTTTGATTATCTATATGGATAATGATATAATATAAAAATAAAACTATATTCGAAAAGTGGTGACAAGCCATGCAAACAGGCCAGGTTGGGCAGCCATATATACCAGGGCAAAGTAAGCTGGAAGAAAAGATTAGGTATCGCTTGGATAATGAGGGGCATAGTTTGCTTATTGTCAAAACAAAAATTACCGATCAGGAAATTGAAGATATCAAGAGTGGTGCAGTTGAGTTAGGCATATATATTGATGGTCCTATTATTTTTTTGCTTTTTAAGTTTGGGACAAGTAAATGGAATGATGCGCCATACTCCTGGCATACTGTGCCGTCAGGTATTCGTGTGTATCCGCAGGAAGCTATAGAAGTTGGTACGCTTAAGGTTGTGCTGGTGGATGCAACTGACGGTCTTGTAAAAGCAGTGCGGGAAATCCCACTAAATCCGGAATTCGCTGATCAACTTAATGAGTATATAACTATCCAAGCCAATGGTAGTTTTAACGGCTTATCCTATGCCAAGCATATAAATATGGTGTATAATCAGTATACTGCTGAGGAAATGAGAGAAATGGCTACCGCGTATATGAACATCAGCTATTAATTACATAATGCGTATTTAATTGAGAGGAGAAACGATCATGAGCGAATTTAAAACATGGCACAATCAAACAATTGCGGCTAAAGTGGTTGAAGCTTTGCAAAAGAATCATTTTACTGCCAGCTATGTAAATACCAAACAAGAGGCATTAGATAAACTGGCTACCCTTATTCCTACTGATGCTACTGTGGGTATTGGTGGCTCATGGACAATTAAAGAAGTTGGGATTGACACGCTGCTTGAGGAGCGGGGCAGTACCGTATTTAATCATAACAAACAGGGTTTATCGCCGGAAGAGGCACTGGCGATGCGCCGCAGGGAAATGACTTGTGATGTATTTTTAACAGGCACGAATGCGCTGACACTAAAGGGTGAGCTGGTCAACGTTGATGGCGCAGGCAATAGGGTGGCTGCTATGATCTTCGGGCCAAAGAAAGTTATTGTGATTACTGGTGTTAATAAAATTGTTACAAACCTTGAGACGGCGATGGACCGGATTGAGCTGTTTGCTGCTCCTATTAATAATAAACGGCTAAATCGCCCGAATCCTTGTACAGTGACAGGAGAATGTATGGATTGCCAAGGGCCAACCCGGATATGTAATGTCACTACTGTTATGCATAAAAAGCCATCAGCTACCGATGTTGAGATAATCATCATCGGTGAAGAATTAGGTTTTTAATGATCTTATTTTGTGTAAGAGCTGAATTTTTTAAGCGTCCTGCAGGACGCTTTTTTCAGTGCCAATCAGCGATAATATAAATGCCTTGAAATTGGATTAAGTATAAATAAACCCTTGCTTTCTTTTTACATATTATGCTATTATCAAATTGCTTTACATCCATCATTTTTTAGGTGGCATCCGCGAGGAGTCACACTAAGTAACAAAGAGAATGGATGTGGCGGAAGTTTCATAGTTAAATAAACCGCTTAGATCCACAGGACTGAGACGGGAGGTAGTAAGGGAGATCTATGCCTTTCGGACATGTGCCGGAAGGCTTTTTGTATTACTTGCCTCTTTACGGCTGGGCGTAAGCGGGAGGGGAGTGAGAGATGGAAAAACCTAGTTTTGCTATTATTGGAGCAGGTAAAGTGGGAGACGCGCTCGCGACCAGTTTGTACCAATGTGGTTACAGATTAACCGGAGTTGCGAGTAGGAACCTGGCGTCAGCTGCGATGCTGGCTGAGCGTTATGCTGTACTGGGGTCGGTGAATCTGGTAGAAATTGCGCAAAAGGCAGAGGTTGTCTTTATCACTACATCAGACAGGTATATTGGAGATGTTGTGGGTCAGATTGCACATAATGGTGGCTGGTATAAAGGGCAGTATGTGTATCATGCCAGCGGGGCTTTGCCAGCCGATACCTTAGCAGCTGCCAAGCAGCAGGGGGCCTTTATTGGTGCCTTGCATCCATTGCAATCATTTGCAAGTATGAAAAATAAGGCCGATTGCCTGTCTGGCGTATATTTTGCTGTAGATGGTGACCACGCAGCGGTTAATCTTGCTAAAACCATGGTGCGGGATATGGGAGGGTATAGTTTTTTTGTGCCACCAGATCAGCGGGTGCTTTACCACGCAGCTGCCTGTATAGCGTCAAATTATTTGGTGGTATTGGTGCATAATGCGGTTAGCTTATTGCAACAACTCGGACTATCTGCCGAGGAAGCCACAACTGCATTGTTGCCGCTTTTGCAGGGAACGTTGGATAATTTGGTCAACAAGGGGACCCCTAAAGCGCTGACAGGACCTATTGTAAGAGGCGATGCCAATACCGTGGCTGCTCATCTCCAAGCGCTGGCGCGACTGGATGATAATAGCGAAAAATTATACAGGCAATTAGGTTTACATACTTTGCTACTAGTACAACAAATTGGCAGTCTTGAAATAGCGCAGCTGGAGACAATGAGTGAAATGCTGCGATAAATGCTGGAGGGAAATATGAGCCATAACAAAATAACGACAAGTGTTTTGCGTCAATACAAAAGTGAAGGCAGGGCAATTGCCATGCTAACGGCGTATGATTATTCCATGGCTAAGCTCTTGGACGAAGCCGGAGTGGATATGCTTTTAGTAGGTGATTCATTAGGAAATGTCATTTTGGGCTATGAATCTACTCTGCCAGTAACGATGGAAGATATGTTGCATCATGTTAAAGCCGTATGCCGGGGTACCAAACGCGCAATGGTGGTTGCCGATATGCCTTTTATGTCTTATCAAGTATCGATGAAAAAGGCTGTCAAGAATGCGGGGCGCTTGCTGCAGGAAGGCGGCGCGCAGGCGGTAAAACTGGAAGGCGGCGCAGCCATGGCCGATACGGTGAAGGCAATTGTGACAGCAGGTATTCCGGTGGTAGGTCACTTAGGATTAACACCGCAGTCGGTTAATCAGTTAGGCGGCTTTAAGGTACAGGCCAGAGATGAACAAACCGCTCAAACATTGTTGGATGATGCTCGGGCCTTGGAGGCTGCAGGAGCATGTGCGCTGGTATTGGAATGTATTCCGGATGGGCTGGCCAGGAGAGTGTGTGAGGCGGTTGCCATCCCCACGATCGGCATCGGTGCCGGCGCCGCTTGTGATGGACAAGTACTGGTTAGCCATGATTTATTAGGTTTACATTCAGGATTTACGCCGAAGTTTGCTAAAAAATATGCAAATTTGCACCAGGAAATCAGGACTGCTGTTCAAATGTATATCAAAGATGTGCAGGAAAGACAATTTCCTTCACCAGAGTATAGCTTTAAAATGTCTGATACCATGCTGGAAAAATTGTACTGATTGGATTAGGGTAAGGAGGGGAATGTAGACGATGCAAGTAATAGAAACTATTCAAGAAATGCGTGCTTTTGTAAATGCTGCCAGGAGCCAAAGGAAAAGCATCGCTTTGGTTCCCACTATGGGAGCATTGCATGAAGGCCATTTGACGCTGATGCGGTGGGCCAAAGCACAGTGTGATATTGTGATCACTAGTATCTTTGTTAATCCTACTCAGTTTGGGCCGCAGGAGGACTTGGAGTGTTACCCGCGTGACTTGGCAGGGGATAGTGAAAAAGCAAGTGGTGTGGGCGTGGATGTCATTTTTCATCCAACTGTAGCTGAGATGTATCCTAACAGGTATGCCAGTTATGTACATGTCGAAGAAATAACAGATAAGTTATGCGGGCTTTCCCGTCCAGGACACTTTCGTGGTGTTACAACTGTTGTCAGCAAATTATTTAACATTGTACAGCCAGATAAGGCATTTTTTGGACAGAAGGATGCCCAACAGGTACTGGTAATCGACCAGATGGTTCGTGACTTGAACATGAATGTGCAGCTTGAAATGGTACCAATTGTGCGCGAGGATGATGGTTTAGCAATGAGTTCGCGTAACAGATATTTATCAGCTGAGGAACGCAGCGCAGCGATGGTCTTGTCGCAGAGCCTTTCGTTAGCACAGCAGCTTGTTCATGAAGGCGAGCGGGATATAGCGAAAATTCGCGCAGCGGTAGTTAGTGCTATCACTGAGCAACCGTTAGCCAACCTAGACTATGTGGAGATTTACAACTATCCTGAGCTGGAGTCTGCCAGCACTTTAGCAACAAAAGCGTTGTTAGCACTTGCAGTTAGGTTTGGTACAACCAGACTGATTGATAACACCATACTGGAGGCAACCTGATGTTGTTGACTTCGCTAAAAGCAAAAATTCATTGTGCTACTGTCACCGAAGCCAATTTGAATTACATGGGAAGCATTACGATAGACGAGGCGTTGTTAGAAGCAACAGGCATTTTACCTAATGAAAAGGTTCAGATTGTAAATAACAATAATGGTAGCCGGTTGGAAACCTATGTAATCAGCGGGCCGAGAAATTCAGGGATTATTTGTTTAAATGGAGCTGCCGCCCGGCAGGTGCAGCCCGGGGATGTGGTTATCATCATTGCTTATGCGATAATGACGGAAGCAAAGCAGAAAAATTACCGGCCCCAAATAGTGATGGTTGACAAGGCTAATCGGATTGCGGAAATAAGGCAGGGTGAACTCCATGGTCAAACAGCCGCACGGTAAGTCCTCCGTCATTGTATATAGCTTCTGAAGCAGATTAATAGATTATAGTAAAGAAAGGTGCTGGAGAAAAACACAGTTCCTTTCTTTTTTTATGCTTGTCCGACAAATTAGCGCATATCAGCCGCTTCAACTTCATATATGTTATTGTCTTAAGCATTTGCTAAAAGGGGATGGCTGTATGGATAAAAAGTGGGTGTACAAACAGGCTTTTTGGGTAATCCTTGGTTTTATCATGACTATATTGCCTGGCAATGCACAGGCCGTGGTGCCGGATTTGTTACCACAGATTATCATCAATCTTCCTAGCCATACACTGGAATTATACAAAGGGGATACTCTACTCAAGGAATACCAGATTGCCATTGGTAAACCGTCTTCTCCTACACCTACGGGAGAGTTTTCAATAATAGAAAAGGAAGCGAATCCCTGCTGGTACCCCCCTGGCAAAGGAGCTGTAGTGCCGTCAGGGCCCAATAATCCCCTAGGATATCGCTGGCTGGGTATTGCGCCTATGTACGGCATTCATGGAACAAACGCACCTTGGTCGATTGGGGGCGCTGTGTCGAATGGTTGTGTACGAATGCAGGAAGCAGATGTGGAAGAGTTATTTGAGCATGTTGCTTGTGATACGCCGGTTAAGATAGAGTATGAACGGGTTAAAGTACGGGTTGACGCCAGTGGAAGAGCCTCTATTGGCATTTATCCGGATGTTTATGGTAGGCAGAGGATTACACTGGCTGGTGTTAAACAGGCACTTGCCAGTGCTGGTTTAGACGGTTTGGCGGAAGATACCTTCTTGAAGTCATTGATTCAGGAGGTTCCTGGCAGACAAATTGAATTTGCCCAAATTCACAAGCTCAAGATAAACGGAACAATGCGTATAGAACACATAATTTCAATAGCTGGTGAAAAACAGATACCTGTTATGGCATTGGCTGATAGTCTAAATACTTTGGTAAAATGGGATGAAAACCAACAAATGGTATCTCGCCAAAATAAAATAGTTCCCGGCAAGAGGCGTGGTAATTCCATATATGTTAGTGTGGAATACTTACCGGCATTATTTGGTGGGAGGGAAGTATGGAATGACAGTCAAAATTGCCTAGAATTGATTTTGCCTGTGGCCAAATTCGGAGGGCAGGTACTATCAAGCGACATTTACCAGAAAGAATCCGTCTGGATGGTGCCAGCGTTGACAGTAGCTGCCGTGTTAGGTGAACGTATAAAATGGCAGCCTGATACACCGGAATTGCTCATTCACGGGAGAGCAGCTCCCATCATCATTGTGGACGGACAGCCATTTATAACTGTTAATGATATGGGACAATTATTTAATATGGCAGCCCACTGGGATGGTCAGACACAAACGTTGGAGTTGTCTTATCCGTTATATACGATAGATTATTCGATGTACCTTGATCCTGGTGAGGAGTACCTTTGAGTAAGGTTGGGATGTAGGGAGAAGGCTCCTTGTTTAGATAGTCAACTTCGCAATTGCATGATAATACATAAATTCACAGTTGACGTAACCGGTAAGGCATGATACTATAAGTAAGTCGCCTTGATGAGCGATGAAATATTCCAAGTCAAGCTAACAACTTAGTTGGAATGAATAAAAAACTGTTGACACGGTGAAACAAACGTGATAACATATATAAATGTCGACTCCGCAAGAATGCGAACGACAAAACGTTCCCTGAAAACTGAACAATGTAAGTAATGCATCAAAAAGCCAGATGTGCGGTTGTATGTCGCTTGCGACATACAAAACCAAAAACAATTTCTTTAAGCAGACACACGAAATCTATGATTTCGATGTGGTCGCTTAGTTAGATGCTTTGCATCTAACATCAAATAATCATTTAGAGCCAACAAATGGCTTCAATAAAAAACTTTATTGGAGAGTTTGATCCTGGCTCAGGACGAACGCTGGCGGCGTGCCTAACACATGCAAGTCGAACGGAGTAACCAGCAATGGATACTTAGTGGCGAACGGGTGAGTAACGCGTAGACAACCTGCCTCTAAATTGGGGACAACACCGCGAAAGTGGTGCTAATACCGAATGTGGTATCTTGGTCGCATGACTGAGATAAG
>NZ_LSLK01000060.1 GCF_002257705.1 Sporomusa silvacetica DSM 10669 | reverse complement strand
CCAACTACCACGCAAAATACTGGGGTATAAGACTCCTCAAGCTTGCTTCGACGAAGAACTCGCTGCTCTATCCTGATATTATTTCCGAGTTTCTCACTTGGTGTTGCATTTGCTATTGCAATTTGCAGCAAAATAGCAAGCAACTTTATCTGGTGCTGTTGATTGTTGGAGCAACCAGTCTAAGTGGTGTAACTTCAACTTTTATTGGCAATCTTGTATTGACAGATGATATGGAAAAGAATATTATTACATTGTAATTACTGTACTTATTTTGTCGTAATGGTACAAAGAAGATGAATCAATACGATTTTTGGTCAGTATCAGCAAAATTGCAGTACCAATTAGACTGAAACCTATTGGCTTCGACATTGCCAAAGCAGTGTTCGCATAAGGGTAGATGATTACTGTGAAATATATATGAAGCGCACAACGTGCGCACACAAGGAGAGAATGAGAATGGGAAAAAATATGGAAAGCGTAATTAAAAACTACAGAGGAAGCAGTGTGCCCAAAATTGATGTGCATGTTCATTATGTACCGCAAGCTTATCAGGAAGCCTTATTAATCAACGCCAAGAAAAATCGCGACCGGTTTCCAACCCCGGAGTGGGATATAAAGACTCATTTGGACATAGCCGAACAGTTGGGTATTGTTACTACCATGCTGTCAATTACCTCGCCGCATATTCATTTTGGTGACGATCATGCTGCAAAGGTTCTGGCACGAAAAGTAAATGAAGACGGCGCGGAACTTGTCCGGAAATATCCGGGTCGGTTTGGCTTGCTCGCCTCATTGCCATTACCTGATGTAACTGCCAGTCTGGAAGAAATTCAGTACGCCTTAGATGTATTGCAAGCCGATGGGTTTACATTACCAACCAACTCGCAGGGAGTTTACCTGGGGGATTCGCGCTTGGATCCCGTTTTTGCAGAACTAAATAAACGCAAAGCTGTAGTGACCCTTCACCCCACTACCCCCAGCGCGGTACCGGAAAATATTCTTGAAGATTTGCCGATGCCGCTCATGGAATTTTTCTTTGACACAACCCGCACGATTATCAATATGATCTTAAAAGGCACCATAAAACGGTTTCCTGATGTTAAAATCATTGTTCCTCATGCCGGTGCTTTTTTGCCAATCCTTGCGGACCGGATGCAGGTCGGCCTTCAGGTATTAAACAAAGGGGAAGATGGTATTGACGTATATGCCGCTTTACGGGGATTGTATTATGATGTGGCAGGAGTCTGCCTGCCCAGACAACTGGCTGCTCTGTTGCAGTTGGTGGAAACTGACCACTTACTATACGGAAGTGATTATCCCTATACGCCGGCGGGTGGTTGTATTTACCTGGCAGACGCATTAGACAAGACGCCCTTGCTTAACGATGAGCAACGGCGTGCCATATACCGGGATAATACGATAAATTTGTTTCCACGGTTGAAATAAAGCGACAATAAAACAGAATGAAAGAATTGTGATTTAATGAAAATTGCAGTGATTAACGGCAGCCATCGCGGAAGAAATGGAAATACGAATATTATGGTTTCTGCTTTTTTAAAGGGAGCAAAGGAAGCTGGAGCAGACACTGTAACTGTTTTTTTAGCGGAAAAAGAAATTAAATATTGTACGGCGTGTAAGGCCTGCTGGTTTAAAACGCCAGGGAAATGTGTCATCAAGGATGATATGGCGGAAATTATGTCTCTCATCGAAGATGCCGATGTTCGTGCTTTGGCGACACCTCTATATTTTGACAATATTTCCAGTTTACTAAAGACTTTTATAGACCGGCTCATGGTAACAGCCAGCCCCTATTGGGGAAAAGATAGTGAAGGAGAATGCCGTCATTTAACAACAAAAGTGGCCCCACAGTTAGTAATGATGGCAAATTGTGGTTTTCCGGAAAAATCTCAATTTCAGGTGATTTCCCATTGGCTTAAACGGCATGCACGTAATCTAAATGTACAAATAATTGGTGAAATATATGTTTCCCAGGGCTCGCTTTTGAGTGTTCGGGAAAATGAGGTGGGAATTGTTGTCTCTAACTATCTGAAGGCTTTGGAAACCGCAGGCAGGGAAATTGCCGCTAATCGAAAATTGACAGCAAAAACAATGGAATTGTTAGAACAAAAATTTATTCCGGATGAAGTGTATATACGAGAAGTTAAAAAGTATGTTGATAGTATATTGGTAAAGCAAGATGATCCATCCTTGCGAGCATGAATATGTGCGGTATGAGTTTTTTTGAATAAAGGTGTAAAAAGCGCCAATTTGGAGAATGATGCAGGAAGGAGAAAACAATGCCTAATGTGACGTCCAATGGAATTCAAATTGAGTATGATACTTTCGGAGATAGGTCTTCTTCAGCCTTACTATTAATTGCCGGTAATGGTGCTCAGTTGCTCTTCTGGGACGCCGAGTTCTGCGAACTATTAGCGAAAACGGGGCTTTTTGTTATTCGGTTTGACAATCGCGATGCTGGTCTTTCGACAAAATTTGATGAAGCTGGAGTCCCGGATATTATGGCTGCAATCAAAGCCGCTATGGAAGACAAGCACGTTGCAGCAGCATATTCCATGGACGATATGGCAGACGACTGTGTGGGGTTACTTGATGCCTTGCACATTGAAAAAGCGCATATCTGCGGTGCTTCGATGGGCGGCATGATAGCCCAAGTTGTTGCTTATCGGCATCCACAGCGCGTTCTGAGTCTGATTTCAATCATGTCAAACACGGGAAATCCCCATCTTCCGCAGGGACAGCCGGACGCGATAGCTGCCGTTGTCGCACCGCCGCCATCGGAGCGCAAAGCATATATTGAACACAATATGAATGTATGGCGAAAGATTTGGAGTCCCGGTTTTCCCTTTGAAGAGAAAAGAGCCCGGACATACCTGGAGAAGAGCTATGACCGCTCATATTACCCACAGGGAATGGCGCGTCAAAATATAGCTATTCTTTCCCGTGGCGATAGAACAGCATCGCTTTCATCCATTAAAGCCCCAACACTCGTAATACACGGGTCCGGTGATCCGCTGATCCCAGTCGAAGCGGGGAAAGATACAGCTCGTGTAATTCCTGGGGCAAATTTATTGATCATTGACGGAATGGGGCACGATTTCCCCACGGGGGTTTGGTCGGAAATAGTAACCGCTATTTCCCGTCATATAAAAAAGGCAACACCACCCATACTTGCTTGAGATCCCCATAACTGTCCGCATTAAATGAATCAAGCATCCAATACTATCGAGGGAAAATATGAAAATGAAAGTGTAATGTCTATCAGGTATTTGCTGAAGAATGGCCACAATCTCTTTTAAAATCATAGCGATAGTCATTATCGCTGACGCTGCATTCCCCCTCATCTGTTCCCGTTCGGCACGTGAATGTTTTGGGTGTGGATGAAGAACGGATGAAAAAGATGGGATTCGACCATTCTTCCAAGATTAATGAAATGTTGCTGGAGCGAATTTTAGGGTCAGCAGAATCGCTGTTTATCACAGACACCTATCAGTTTGACGATTATTCCAAGTATGTAGCGACGGCATTTGATCCGGAAGCAAAAGCCCAGAGGCGAAAAGAAGTATTTCCAAATGATTGTAAAAAAGCTTTTGAAATGGGAGTCAGACTTACACAACCGTATGCGCAGCGTTTTGGCGAGTGAGGCAAAACTCTGCCGTCCAAGCTGTGGGCCGCAATTGAAATTCAGGGGGAAGCACGGGCCTGCCAGCAGCAAGGGAACCGCGAACTGCGCGACGGGAAAATAAAAAAGGCCGCCATAATGTGTAAGGCGGCACAATAATACATAAATCCATAAGCAAAATATTTTCTTACTCACCTGGAAGAATATGCTATAATAAGCGTAACAGGCTGCTCGGGGGACGGTTAGCCCCTTCCTTTCCAGGAAGGGGGTGGTAGGATGACTGTATATGAAGCATTGACATTTGCTGTCGCATTTGCCACGCTCATGGTATTGGTCATAACCCAAAAGAAATAACCGCCCCTGCTCAGATGGCGGTTATTTCTTAATAATGCAACATTTGGGCTAACCGTTTTCCGGTTAGACAGCCTGTGGGACTGGCGTGTATCACAAGCACGTCAGTCCTTTTCTTATATTATACCCATAGATCGTAAAATATGCAATCTAACAAGAAAAAAATTCTTTTCGTGCGCTCCGTTTACTTGTAATTCATTCAAAAAGAGCTATAATTGGGAATATATGTAAATTAAAGAGTCGCTGTGACCCGGAAGTGCTGGAACACTCCCGAGGCACGCGCAGGTGTAGTGGGATGTTGGCATGAGAGCAGGCTGTGCGACTTCATGCAGCAGATGCTTTAGCCTATTCCTGGTCCATTAACGGAAAGGCAACGGTTCGCGTACATATTTTACTGGCTGCTTTTCTGTTGAGAGCCGGTTCTGTTTCGGTTTATTGGGTTTGGGATTTAGCAAACGACGAAACAAAGCGCATGTGTAGGGTTAAAAACCTCGCATGCGCTTTTTAATTATTATAGAAAGTATATGTTTTGGGGGGACCTGTGGTCCAAGGCTTAAGGATAGCAGAATGACAGCAAGTATTAATGCAGAACGAGGAATTTTTTTTATGCTTGCTACTTCTCATTATTTGCGCTTTTTTCGTGAACGAAAGATGTCGCCAAACTCATATTTACCGAAACGGAGGAGCTTGGTCTTGGCTTCTTGCAGGTTGCCTGTGCTGAGAAAAAGGAAAGCACCTGTACCCACAACCAGTGCGCCAATGATGAGTAGGGTATCTTGACGTGGACCAGGATTGGTATTGGCAGCAATATCAGGGGCTACCGATATTGCGGGTGCTGGTACGGCTGTTGGAGCCTGTGCCGCTGGAGCCTGCGCCGCTGGAGCCTGCGCCGCCGGAGCTGCAGTGCCGGCAGCAAGAAAAGAGGGTATTACATCCGCAAATAGAGCGGCGCTGCGATCGGCGGCTTCCCGGTTATTATATTGGGTGCCAATTTCCACTAGAATACTATGAGGGTTTAAGTCTTGGTTATAGCCGCCATTAGCGATAAAGATGCCTCGTATTAAGCCTTTGTATTTTGCATCTGCGGCTGATTTAATGGTTTTGGCATAATTCATGGTGGTATTAATGCTTTGATTTTGGCGGCCAACGACTAATAAAATTTTGGTGGCATCCTGGCCGTTCACATGAAAGTCGTATATTTTCGCTGGCGCGCTGTCGCGATGGATGTCAAATAGTGCGGCCGGTTGTTGTTGAAGCAGTTTCATTGCGGTACGCCGAGAACGTTGATAGGCGTTCGCATCATGGGGATCGTGAAGGGTTTTGTCATGATTGGTCTGGTAACCGAGTTCGGATAACCGTTTGCTAAAGGCTTCCCCTACAAGAAGAATGCTTCCATCGCCCGTGACGGTAGATTTACCATCGGTAGGAATATAGGATTCATCTGTGTGTGTATGATAGATGCTCACCAGTTGACTTGCTGGCTGGGCGGGTGCCTGCACCGGGATTGTGTCCGGCCATAGGCCACTAATAGACTCTTCGCGAACACATTCTGCTGTAGCAGATATCCCTTGAACGGCAGTAACAACATAGACCCGGTTATCCTCGTCAATAAATTCATCACCAGGATGGACTGCAAGGCCTGTTTGAAAGACAATATTGCCCACAGTATCTATGATTGTGACAAAACCGTCGCTTATTTCGGTGGTGCTAGCTACTGCAATTGCACTATAGCTGACGTTTAGTAATGCTAGCAGCATCACGGAAACAGCAGCAAATAAACGTAGAGCTCGCATAAGTCACCTCGTGTGTAGGATAATTACTGGTAGCATGGCCTGACATTGCAGATTATATGCTAATAGCTGCATACTATATTCATAAGTTATTCATACTTCATTTGTACAATATAGGTAGTTGTACTGAATAGGGAATGGAGGGTGAAAAAATGAATAAACAGCAAGAAGGTATCATCTTAGAGGTAATTGGTAAGATGGCCAAGGTTAAGGCTAGTAGACATAGTGACTGTGAAAACTGCGGTTCATGCCCAGGCAATACAGCCATCGTTGTGGAAGCCATAAATATAGCTGATGCCAAACCAGGTGAGCGAGTAGTTATTGAGATTCGCGAGGTGAATATGCTTAAGGCGGCATTTATTGTCTATATGGCGCCATTACTTGCAGCTTTCGCCGGGGCATTGGCCGGGAATTATGCAGCTCGCTATATTTGGATGGATAGCTTACTGCTATCGATAGCCGGTGGTGTTGGATTTTTTCTACTAGCGGTATGGTATGTCAAATACTTTGATCAAATGGCGCGTACTGATGAACGGATGCGGCCAGTGGTTGTAGCAATATTATCCAAAAACATCTAAAAATAATATATGTTATCAATGTAATTGCACAACTGAAGGCTAAGGAAGATATGAGGTAACAAATCTATAAAGTGCTCAATGTTAAACTCGGACATTTGTGCCGAGTTTTTTATTTGCTTAAGGAGAGTGGGCTGTGGGATGCCAGCTTTGCCGTGGTATTTTGATGATAAAGTACACAGACGCTTGAAAAGTGCTTTTGTGCTTATACGAAACTGAAAATAGAACAATGACAAAAATCGCATAACATCTTCATAAGTTCTTCATAATGGCTTGCTATAATCATGACAAATACAAAACTAGCTCACTGAGGAGCTTTTATTGCACGCTACATAAAGCGTTGGATTTTAAGGCAGATAAACTAGAGCCTAAGGAGGTTGAACAATGAGCAGTGTTTCCCAAACTGGCACTTTAAGAGCACTCATAGTAGGCGGTATTATGCTGGCAACAAATTTATCGCCAGTGCTTGCAGCGGAACAGCCTCTGACCTTGCAGGAAATCGTGAGTAATGCGATCAAAAACAACCCAGCGGTTATAGAAACCGAAAAAAAATGGGAGGAAAAGTCCAATCGCATTCCCACAGTCACAGCCCAGCCTAATCTCAAGGTCGGATTTATGAAGGATGATATCCCAACCACAAGTTTGAATCCTGGCAAAGGCATGATGACAGAATTCAGTATTAGTCAGGAAATTATGAATCCAGCTAAGCTTAAAGCGATGGGTAAGATGGCAGAGAATGAAGCCAAAATGACCAAAACTGGCTGGGATGAGAAACAGGTTGAGATCTACGCACAAACAAAACAGGCCTATTACGATTATCTTTATTCCAAACAAGCATTGGTAATTGGTAAGGAGAGCCAAGAGCTTATGGGCCAGCTTGCAAAGTTGGCTCAAGTCAATTACTCGACAGGTATGGTGCCCCTTCAGGATACGCTGAAAGCCCAGACTGAGTTTTCCCAGATGACAATTGATCTGTTAAATATGGCGTCAATGGAGGCGGTAGCCAAAGCAAAGATTAACAATCTGATGGGACGCAGTACCAATGAAGCCTTCGAAGTTATAGAAGAATTTACAGCTCCTCCGCCTAATTTTGATTTGGCTGACCTAATAAAAAACGCCACTGAAAATAAGCCATCTGTAGCAGGGATGAAGTATCAAATGGACATGGCCCAAAACGGAATCGATTTAGCAAAGAAGCAGCAACTGCCTGATTTTGAGGTCAATTTAGGTTACAAAAAGAATAAAGAACCCATGATAGAATCACAGGCAGACCCTATGGACCCTATGAAAACAACATTCATGCTAGGCGAAAGAAAGCCGGCCTGGAAGATTGAAGTCATGGCAATGTTCCCCATCTGGCAAGGTAAAAACAGAGCTGAAATAAAAGCAGCACAGGCTAGCTTTGCTGCTTCGCAAGCTGCCCTTCAGAATATGAAAAATATGACTGAACTTGATGTCCAAATGACGCTTACCGAAGCGCAAGCTACGTGGCGGCAGATTGACCTGTATAAAAATACCATCATCCCCCAGGCCGAGCAGACCTACCAGGCTGCCATTGTAGGGTATACCAACGGTAAGGTAGACCTTATGACAGTACTGGAAGGAGTTAATACCCTGCGCAATGCCAAATTAGGCTTATATAAAGCTAAGACAGATTATGAAAAAGCGGCGGCTAATTTGGAGAAAGCAGTAGGTAAGCCCTTATTCACCAATGGAGTGCAGCCATAATAAGTAGCCGGAAGAAGGAGAGGACAGCATGATCGAAAAACTACAGGCCAAAAAGAAACTTATTATTGGTGTGACCGCCGGTGTTCTGGTAATCGGCGGTGCGGGCTACTACTATACTGCTCAGCATAATAAACCAGCGACTGTAGACCATACGGGGCATCAAACCAATGCCCCGGTGATGGCCATGGGTGATACTGTTACCCTGGATGCTAAGGCCCGGCAATTGGCCGGGGTGCAAACCGCGCAAGCCATTGTTAAGCCGCTGGCAAAGGAAATCAAGACCACCGGCAAGATTGCAATGAATGAAAGCGGCCGGACCTATATCACTTCCCGGGTCGAGGGACGGGTGGATGAACTTTACGTAACCGCCGATGGGGAAACGATTGCCCCCGGACAGGCTATCGCCGCGGTATACAGTCCAACCTATATTGCGGCCCAGGAAGAATACTTGTTAACGCTGGAAAATGTGCAGAAACTGAAAAATGCCGGCAAAGACATAGTCCAGATCAACAAAAGCCTGGTGGGAGCATCCCGGCGAAAATTGCAACTCTTAAATGTGCCTGACAGCGATATCACTCATCTGGAGCATACCAGACAGATCAATGATCATATGACCATCTATGCCCAATTCGGGGGAACCGTTTTGGAAAAACAAGTACTGCCAGGAGCCTTCATTATGCCTGGCGACAAACTGTACAGTCTGTCAGATTTATCGACTGTCTGGCTGTATGCCGATATTTACGAAAAAGACATAGCCGGTATTAAACCAGGTCAGCCGGTCATGGTAAATAGTGGAGCCTACCCGGGGGAAACTTTTACTGGACAAGTGACCTTTATCAACCCAGTGCTTGATGATGCCACCCGGACGGTCAAAGTACGGGTAGAAATGGCCAATCCTAGCGGCAAATTGAAACCCAATATGTTCGTCAATGCGAATGTTCAAATACCGCTGGGAGACAGCCTAGTCATCCCAGAGTCCAGTATCTTGGATACTGGCAGCCGTAAAATCGTCTTTGTCGCTCAAAGCGAAGATACCTTCGTCAAGCGAGAGGTAGTCACAGGACAATACGCCGATGGTTATGTCCAAATCTTGTCGGGACTACAGCCAGGTGAAACTGTGGTGACAGCCGCCACCTTCCTTATTGACTCCCAGACCAAATTAGGAGGCTTTGGCAGCCACGCCGGTCATGGCGGCGGGGGAGCTGCTAGTACACCTGCGGCTACAGGCGCTCAAACCAGCGGAGCAGTTGCTCCAGCACAGGCACCAACTGCCCCGACTGCGCCACCGGCTGCTGGGGACGAACACAGCGGCCATAGCGGTCATTAAGGAGGATCAGCATGCTCAATAAATTAATCGAGTTTTCCTTGAAAAACCGCGTGATTATCCTGGTATTAGCTGCGCTACTTATTGTCTGGGGAGTCTTTATCGTACGCGACACCCCCATCGACGCTTTTCCCGACCTTAGTGAAAACCAGGTACTCGTTTCGGCCGATTGGATGGGCCGGGGTCCGCAGGAAATTCAGGACCAAGTCACCTATCCGCTAGAGACTGCCTTGCGGGGGCTGCCAAAGGTTAAAGAAGTACGGTCAGCTTCGTCCTTTGGGATGTCACTCATAACCGTAATCTTTGAAGATGGGGTAGAACCTTACTTTGCCCGGCAAGTTGTGAATGAAAAAGTGCAGCAAGCCATTCCCCAATTGCCACGCGGCGTGCAACCCGCCTTGGGACCGGTCAGCACACCCATGGGACAGGTCTTCATGTATACCGTAGAAAGCGACCGCCATAATCTGGCGGATTTGCGCACCACCCAGGACTTTACTATTAAGCAGCAACTAAGTGCTGTACCGGGGGTAGCTGAGGTTGCCAGCATTGGCGGCTATGTAATGCAGTACCAGATCAATCTTGATCCGCATCTTCTGCAAAGTTACCGGGTTACTTTCAACCAGGTGTATGGCGCGCTCGGCGCTAATAACGCTAACATCGGCGCCAAAGTAGTTGAACAAAACGGTCAGGAATTCATCATCCGTGGGCTGGGACTAATCCAGTCTATTGACGACATTAAAAACATTGTAATTACCCAAAACAACAATGTACCTATTTATATCAAAGATGTAGCCAATGTGACCGCCGGCCCGGACTTTCGCCGGGGCGTACTGACCAAATCCGGTTATGAAGCAGCCGGTGGTATTGTCATTCAGCGCATGGGCGAAAACACACTAAACGTTATCGATCAAGTGAAAGCCAAGATAGCCGAAATTCAGCCAACCTTACCGGAAGGCATGAGGATTGTACCTTTTTACGACCAGACCGACCTGGTCAAAAAAGCGGTCAATACATTGACACGGGCATTGGTTGAAGAATTCATTTTAGTTTCGCTTATTGTAATCTTCTTTTTAGGGAATGTCCGGTCCAGCTTAATTGTGACCAGTGCCATCCCTATTGGTATCCTGATTGCGTTGATTGCAATGAAACAGATTCACCTCTCGGCCAATTTAATGTCGCTTGGCGGTATTGCCATCGGCATTGGGGTTATGACCGATGCGGCTATTGTTATGGTAGAAAACATCTTTAGGCATTTGGCGGAGGATGGCGGGCGACGCCACATTGTCGACGTAACGCTGGAAGCGGCTAAGGAAGTCGCCGCACCGATCTTCTTTTCCATCACCATTATCATTGTCACCTTCTTGCCCGTATTTACCATGACTGGCACCGAAGGTAAGATGTATACCCCGATGGCCTGGGCAAAATCCTTTGCCATGAGCGGATCATTGCTACTGGCGTTCACCTTGGTACCGGTGCTGTGCACCTTGTTACTCAAAGGTAAAATCCAGGAAAAGGACACCTGGATTGTTGCTAAAATGCATCAAGGGTATGTACCGCTCCTAAAAACCGTGATGAAGTACCATAAAACCACCATTGTGATTGCTGTTGTCGTGATGATTGCCGGGTTCTCATTGCTACCGCTTATTGGCACCACCTTTATGCCGGCGTTGGATGAAGGAACGTTCCTGGTGATGCCGACCATGCTGCCCAGTGTTTCACTTACGGAAGCACTAGAAGCTGCTAAAATCATGGATAAAGTCATTATGGATATTCCAGAAATCGACATGTCTGTGGGGAAAGTAGGACGCGCCGAGTCGGCCATGGACCCAGCGCCGATTAGTATGATTGAAACCATTGTCACACTAAAACCAAAAGACCAATGGCGGCCTGGTATGACCAAAGAGACGATTGAACAGGAAATGATGGTCAAACTAGCCAATATCCCAGGACTTAACTTGGCCTTTACCCAGCCGATTGCCGGCCGATTATCCATGCTGACCACAGGTGTTCGTACCGAACTCGGCATCAAACTCTATGGGGAAGACCTCAAGGTGCTGCAGCAAAAAGCCTTTGATATTGAAAAGGCGTTGGCAACAGTGCCAGGAGTCAGCGATCTGTTGGCTGAGAGGGTCTTTGGCGCTTCCTATCTGGAAATTCAGGTCAACAAGGAAAAAGCAGCCCGATATGGTCTCAACATTGCCGATGTTGAGGATGCCGTTGAATTAGCGGTAGGTGGCAAAACTGCTACCACGACCATCGAAGGCCGCAAACGCTTTGGCGTCTTAGTTCGTTACAACCGGGAAAACAGGGAAACCATTGATGCTATGCAAAATATTCTCATTCCGGTAACCGGTGGCGGTGCAACGCCGAAAAGCGGTGGTGGCGGGATGGGCGGCATGGGTGGCGCTGCAACTGCTACAGCAACAGGCCCGGCTACTGGTGCCTATGTACAACTGGGCGAAGTGGCTCAGTTTCAGGTCGTAGACGGTCCGTCGATGATCAGTAGTGAAAACGGTGTCTACCGGATGATCGTACAGATGAACACCCGGGGACGGGATGTAGTTAGTTTTGTTGATGAAGCCAACAAGGTTATCAAAGAAAAGGTTGATTTACCTCCCGGATATTCCCTAAAATGGACCGGTCAGTATGAAAATCAGCAACGGGCGAAAGACCGGCTGTCACTGGTAGTGCCAGCGGTCATCGTGCTCACCTTCTTCTTACTCTATATGACCTTTAAGTCTGCCAGCGATGCTTTCCTTATCCTGATGAACATTCCGTTCTCCTTAGTGGGTGGAATTGTAGCCATGTATGTTACCGGCACCTATATGACGGTAGCAGCTGCTGTTGGTTTCATCGCTCTCTTTGGGATTGCGGTGCAAAACGGAGTCATCATGGTGACCTACATTAAACACCTGCGGGACCACAAAACATTAGAAGAGGCCATTATTGAAGGTGCGTTCACTCGCTTGCGGCCGGTTATGATTACCGCCTTGGTCGCTAGTCTGGGCTTGTTCCCATTACTCTTTGCTACGGGGACTGGCGCTGAGGTGCAGCGGCCAATGGCCACGGTAGTTGTAGGTGGTTTGGTTACATCGACAATTTTGACTCTGATTGTGCTGCCATGCATCTATCTGGTCTGGAATCAATGGCGTGAACGAAAAAATCTTAATAAAATCAATTGGAGGCTATTCAATTATGAAAAAAAGTAAAGTAGTACTAGGTATTTTAGCTATTACCGTAGTTATGTCTCTACTAGCCGGTTGCAGCTCTAGTGAAAAACCGGCGGCTCAGGCACCGGCCAGTCAAGAGCAAGCTGCAACTGGTCATCAAGGGCATAGTGCGGCAATGCCGAAGGAAGACCCGATGCCCATGATGAAAGAGATGGATAAATCGTTACAAGACGTGGTCAAGCAAGTGAAGGCTGGCCAAACCATGGACGCGCAAAAGAGCGCCGCACAACTCGTGAGCACCACTGATAAGGTTATGCCGCATATGATGGATGTCGGTTTAAAAGATAACCTGCGTAAAACAGCAGTTGAGATAAAAGACAGTGTAAACTCAGGTAAAACAGACCCCAGTGCCTTAGAGGGCAAAGTAAAGGCTATGCAGGACCTTATGAAGCAGACGAGCACCCACCTGCAAAGTATGAGTCATTAAGTGGTTCGGAAAGGAGGAGCGACCGATGAACAGATGGGTACTGATCGCCGTACTGTCTGGCACATTGCTAAGCGGAGCGGCAGCAGCTGAGGCCGCTCCGGCTTCCGGGTATAGCCAGTTTGTCCAGTCGCTTGACTCCATTCTAGCCGGGGCCATTATGCCGGTCGCGGATGAACAGGAAATGGTTGTCCGTAGCTCCTACTTACCCAGCGGGCAGAATGCGCAAATTCTAGTAATAGCCAGGAATATGCTTGGTCAGCCAGTGGTATGGGGTGGGGCTTCTCCGGCCCAAGGCTTTGACTGCTCTGGGTTAGTGCAGTATGTATACCGACAGGCTGGTATTAATCTGCCCCGTACTGCCGACCTGCAGTTCTTAGTGGGGCGGACAGTATTGCCGGCAGCGCTGCAGGCAGGTGATTTGGTCTATTTCACCACCTATGAGCCCGGTGCATCCCATGTGGGTATTTATATTGGCGGTGATAAGTTTATTCACACTTCTTTTTCCCAAGGCATTGTGGCCATTGGGGATATGAATGATGCATATTTCGTTAAACGATATTATGGGGCAAAACGAGTGCTATAGGTTTATTAACAAAGAATAACGGAAATAAATAACATACTTATGGAGGGATTGTAATGAAGAAGAAAGTGTCAATTTGGGTTGTTGGCGGTCTTGTAACTGCGTCTGTATTCGGTTTAGGTGTTAGTCCAACGATAGCTAGCGCGGCGGAAAAAAATCCGCAGGCGTGTGAGATGCAGAAAGATCAGATGGGAGCTATGATGGAAAAAATGGATGCTAAGGCCATGGCCCAAATGATGACAAGTCCTGCGATGCACAAACAGTGCCTTGAAATGATGAAAAGCCCCGAAATGCAAAAGGCGATGAAAGACGTCATGAAAACTCCAGAGATGCAAGGTATCATGAAACAAATGCTCCAGCAGGATATGAGCTTTCATCAAATGATGTCTGATTTAGTTAATTCTGTGGATATGGACAGCGATCACGGCACCCCTCAGCAAGTAGAACAATCTCCAGGGAATCCTTCCAACGGCCATAGCGGCCATCATGAATAGAGTTAGAGCACAACAAGTTAGTGTTTCAACAACAGCCCTGCGCTTGTAAAAGCTACCGAATTTATGGTTATAAAATAGTAAGTTAAACTACATAAAAAGAATGAAAGGTTACTTCAGCTACATTAGTTGAAGTAACCTTTTATTTATAGTCAGATTTTACTTTTTTTTTATATTATCGCACTTTATATTGATAGCGTATTTACAGCAATTGGCGATAAAATAAAGATGCACCGTATTCTTTGTTTGCAGCAAATATTGGTACTACAATTCTTTACTGCGGAATGTATATGGGAAAACATAGGTAACAGTATAAATGTGGAACTGCTATATACATGTAATTGGCGGGGATGCGTGGTTGGTGCTGGTTTTTCATTTTTTATGGGGAGTTGTATACATAAATGGTTAAAGAGGTAGACCGGCGGCCAAATCCGGAAGAGTTGTTGCAAAAAATCCATAAAGAAAATAGAGGAAAGTTAACCGTTTTTCTGGGAGCGGCCGCTGGGGTCGGTAAAACGTATACCATGCTGGAAACGGCTCATGACCGGTTGGCGGAAGGGGTCAGGGTTATGATTGGCTGGGTGGAGACACACGGCAGGGCGGAAACTGAGAAAGTGGTGAACGGGTTGCCACAGATTGCCCCGAAAGCCCTGGAATACAGGGGTAAAAATTTACTGGAAATGGATATTGACGCAATCCTGGCGCAAAAGCCAGAGCTGGTTTTGGATGAACTGGCGCATACCAATGTTAGTGGCTCTCGTCATGTTAGGCGGTTTCAAGATGTGGAGGAATTATATCATGCCGTACTGGGGGACAGTATTTAGCCTGTGAAAGGTGCTATTCTCCAGGTTGACGGTGATTGCAGGTAACTTAGTATTTTATTGACGAAGTAGGCACAGCTGGAGTAGGCGTGTTGGAAAAATAACGGTATTGGGATGAAGGAGAGGCGAATAAACAGATGGCTGCCAATGACATTATTCTTTTGGCTGTTGTGATGTTTTGTTTTGGATTTGCATTCGGGTTGTTTCTATTTCCGTGGATTTTCCGTCTAAAATGAATGCAAAAAACTGATTGTTCTTTGGTTTATTGTGCAACAAGGTCAAATCATTTTTTACCTAAAATACTCTGACTTGCTGGAAAGGATAGGAATGTTGTATAATGTAGGGATATAAAGTGGACAATCTTAAGGAGGATTTGCATGAATACCGAAATTGAAGCAATTGAAAAAGAGCCTGGCGCTAATCCTGCTATGCCTGCTAATTTTATCGAGGTTAGCATTAATGAAGATATAAAGACAGGGAAATATGGTAACCGGGTACATACGCGTTTTCCACCGGAGCCGAATGGCTATTTGCATATTGGTCATGCTAAGTCGATTTGTCTAAACTTTGGCTTGGCGATTAAATATGGCGGCAAATGCAACCTGCGTTTTGATGACACTAACCCCACTAAAGAGGATGTTGAGTATGTAGACTCAATCCAGGAGGATGTAAAATGGCTGGGGTTTGATTGGGATGACCGTAAATATTATGCCTCAGATTATTTTGAAAAAATATATGAGTTGACTGTCGAGCTTATTAAAAAGGGTAAAGCCTATGTCTGTGATTTGACTGCCGAAGAGACCCGGCAATATCGTGGTACACTGACAGAACCGGGAAAAGAAAGCCCATATAGGAGTCGTACAGTTGAAGAAAACCTGGCACTCTTTGAAAAAATGCGTGCTGGTGAATTTCCAGAAGGTAGTCGGGTACTGCGAGCGAAAATTGATATGGCTTCACCTAATCTGAATATGCGTGATCCAGTTTTGTACCGTATTGTACGCACAAACCACCATCGTACCGGCGATACCTGGTGTATCTATCCTATGTATGATTATGCCCATCCGATTTCTGATTCTATTGAGAATATAACTCACTCCATTTGCACGCTTGAATTCGAAGACCATCGGCCGCTGTATGACTGGACGCTGGCGACATTAGGTATTTATCAAAGCCGGCAGATTGAGTTTGCCAGGTTGAATATAACGAACACGATTATGAGTAAGCGTTACCTGCGCCGACTGGTAGAAGAAGGCTATGTCAACGGCTGGGATGATCCCCGGATGCCGACGATCTCTGGCCTAAGAAGGCGAGGGTTTACGCCTGAATCTATCCGCGATTTTTGTGATCGCATTGGTGTGGCAAAAAGTAACAGCCTTGTGGATGTTGCTATGCTGGAACACTGTATTAGAGAAGATCTCAATACGAAAGCACCGCGCGTGATGGGGGTGCTTAAGCCCTTAAAAGTGATTATTGACAATTATCCGGCAGACCAGGTAGAAGAATTAGTAGCAGAAAATAATCCGGAAAATCCTGAGATGGGTTCACGGACAATGCCATTTTCCCGGGAAATATATATTGAGCAAGATGATTTCATGGAAGATCCGCCGAAAAAATTCTTCCGTTTGGCTCCAGGCAAGGAAGTTCGGTTGAAACAGGCCTACATCATCAAATGTGAGCAGGTAGTCAAAGACGAACAAACTGGCGAGATCGTAGAACTACACTGTTCCTATGATCCAGATACCAAGAGTGGCAGCGGTACTGCCAATCGCAAGGTTAAGGGTGTGCTGCACTGGGTATCGGCTGCCCAGGCAGTGAAGGCCGAGGTGCGTCTCTATGATTATCTGTTACTTGATAATCAAGACCACGAAGAAGCAGAAGGGGCTGCTAAGGATTTTGTGGATACACTAAACCCGAACTCGCTGGAAGTGCTGGCTAATTGTTTAATTGAGCCCAGCATCAAAACAGCCCAAGTGGGTAATCGGTTTCAGTTCATGCGGAATGGCTATTTTTCCCTTGATCGCGAATCCACACCGCAAATGCCGGTATTTAACCGCATTGTGTCGTTGAAGGATTCCTGGGCCAAGCAAGGGCAAAAATAGCAAGGGAAAAGACTTTTGTCTGCAGGATTGTTGACAAAAGTTTTTCTGTAACATCGGAGAGACGGGGTATTGGTAAGTGTTGGTTTTGATAAAGTTTTTGTACATAACCTTTTTGTTGCCACCAGGCTTGTTTATTGCGGCGTTAACTGTTTGTTGTGTATGGTTGCATAAGCACAAACAACGGGGTGTAGGGGCGCTAGCAGTGATAACGGCGCTCTTGTATCTCATTTCCATCCCCTTGGTGGGGGATTGGTTAATGCGATCTTTAGAGAGCCGTTACCAGCCACCAGCAACCGTTAGTGGTGATGTTATTGTCATGCTGGGAGGCGGAGCAACAGCAGACACACCTAATGTGCATGGCAAAGGGCATTTGATGGGCTCGGCTGCCAACCGCTTACTGACAGCAGCGCAGCTATACTATAGTACTGGTGCACCAATCATCATTTCCGGGGGACAGGTATTTGCCAATACCGGCAAGGAGGCAGAAATCGCGCGCCATATCCTGTTGGGAATAGGCATTCCTGATGAGAAGATCATTGTGGAAGGGCAGAGCCTTAATACTACTGACAATGCTAAATTCACCAAGCAGATTTTAGCGGAACGGGCTTTTACAAGTCCCATTCTAGTTACTTCGGCTTTTCACATGGAGCGCGCAGTGGGGCAGTTTACCAAATATAATATGACCGTATTGCCCTATCCTACCGACTATCAAACAAATACTCGCTTTATCTTTGAATGGCACCAATTGTGGCCTCGGGCTGACGCTTTCTATAACAGCCAGTTAGTTATTAAAGAATACCTTGGGCTGATGGCGATACGTTGGTTTTAATGAATTGTATACACGAAGGAGTGGTAATTTGAAAATTTTACTTATCGGTGGCGGTGGGCGTGAGCATGCATTGGCTTGGAAATTGGCGCAAAGCCCCCGGGTAGAAAAAATATACTGTGTTCCGGGAAACCCCGGAATTGCGGCTGTGGCTGAATGTGTAGCTATTGATATAACAGATAATGAGGCTTTGGGTAAATTTGCGCTCGAACATAACATCGGCTTGACTGTTGTTGGCCCAGAGTTACCGCTGACCAACGGTCTTGCCGATCATTTTGCTGCGCTTAATCTAAAAGTATTTGGTCCATCCCAAAAGGCAGCGCAACTCGAGGGTTCTAAAGCTTTTGCCAAAGAGATTATGCATAAGTATCATATTCCCACTGCGGCTTCGGCTGCCTTTACTGATGTTGACAGCGCACTGGCCTATATCAAGGAACAAGGTGCGCCGATTGTGGTTAAAGCTGACGGACTGGCTGCCGGTAAAGGCGTCGTTGTTGCCATGACAATGGAAGAAGCTGTTGACGCCGTTACGATGATGATGAGAGATAAGGCTTTTGGTAGTGCTGGCAATTTGGTGGTTATTGAGGAATATCTGGAAGGAGAAGAAGCCTCTCTGCTGGCCTTTACCGATGGTATTACGGTTGTGCCGATGGTTGCGGCTCAGGATCATAAGCGGGTATTTGACAATGATCAGGGACCCAACACCGGTGGGATGGGAACATATGCTCCGGCCCCGGTTGTTACTCCGGGTGTGCGGGAACAAGTTCGGCGTGAGGTCTTGCAGCCAGTTGTCGATGCTATGCGGCAGGAAGGCATTATTTATAAAGGTTGTCTGTATGCTGGGTTGATGATTACGGCTCAGGGGCCAAAGGTCATTGAATTTAATGCTCGCTTTGGCGATCCCGAGACCCAGGTTGTGTTACCGCTTTTAGCTAGCGATTTGGTGGACATCATGGAAGCCTGTGCGGATGGACGATTGGCTGATGTAACCATCGAATGGGAAGACAAGGCCGCTGTATGTGTTGTGCTGGCCGCGGGGGGGTATCCTGGGAGTTATAATAAAGGAGATAAAATTACTGGTCTTGATCAAGCCGAGTTACAAGGGGCAATGGTATTTCATGCTGGAACAGGCACGGAGAACGGCCAGATTGTCACCCACGGCGGCCGGGTACTTGGTGTGACGGCGGTAGCCGATAATCTCCGGGCAGCTGTGGATAAGGTTTATCAGGCTGTACCAGTGATAAAATTTGATGGTATGCAGTACCGTAAAGACATTGCTCATAGGGCGTTTAATCGGAGCGACAGGTGAGAGCGTTGAAGAGGTGTACGCTTTGTTGGATGAAGGCTTAACAGCCGGTAATTTACTAGTTATTTTGGTTACAGTTATTGGTATTGGTCTGACGGCTATCGGCCTGCCTGGCAATTGGTTGATATTTTTTACTGCTTTGGGCTATGGATATTTGGAAAGCTTTACTCATATGAATGCTACTGTGCTGCTGCTGCTTTTTGGCGCGCTGTTAATAGGGGAACTGGCCGAATTTGTTGCCGGATCACTGGGAGCTAAAAAGGAAAATGCCTCGCGTGCGGCCATTGCAGCAGCTTTTATTGGTGGTATTGTCGGCGGTTTAGTCGGTACAGGATTCATGCCAGGACTTGGTTCCATTGCCGGGGCGATTGGTGCCTCCTTTGCTGCTGGATATTTAGCGGAGTATGCGTTTACTGGAAACAAGGAACAGGCAGCCAGGGTAGCCAAAAGTATTGTCATTGGCCAGGCGATGGGTTTAATCTTTAAGTTAGCTGTAGCCATCGGGATGGTGGCGTTTATTATCTCCCAGCTAACGTGGTGACAGGAGGAAGTACGATGAAACGTCAGCAAATACTGGAAGCCGCTTATACTATTTTCTCCCGCAAGGGATATCATCGTGCTACAGTGGATGAAATTATTGCTCTGGCTGACACTGGTAAGGGTACAGTATATAAGTATTTTGTCAATAAAGAACAGCTTTTTTATACCCTTATAAAAGAACGGAGTGCCAATTTTGAGGCAGAACTTAAGGAAATTGCAGCTCTTACTGAACCAGCTTTGAACAAAGTAAAAAAGGCTATCAAGATATTTTTGGAATTTTATGTTGCTAATGCTGACTTGTGGCGGGTGCTCATGCATGAGATGCGAGGCTTAGGTCATGAAGAACCATCAAACTTCACCGAGGCGCAGCGTGAAAAATATCGCGAAAGATTTGTTCATACCATCGGGATATTGCAAGCTATCTTACAAGAGGGTATAGAACAGGGTACTATCCGTAATTGTGATATACATAAAGCTGCTCATGGTTTATTCAGCGTCATTGTTATGATGGTATTTCAGGGTTTTGTTAATGATAGTAGTGAATCCATTGATGCGGCAGCCAACGGTATTGCCGATATTTTCCTTTATGGTGTTGCTACGTTAAAAAAGTGAGTCAAGGGATTTCCCTGACTCACTTTTTCCTTTAAAAACTTAAAATGCGGGTACAATGGCACCTTGATATTTTTCATTAATAAACTTCTTAACTTCTTCGGAAGTCAAGGCTTTGGTCAATTTTTGGATTTCAGGGCGGTTTTCATCGCCTTTGCGAACAGTGAGAATATTAACATAGGGTGAGTCTTTTTGTTCAGTAAACAGAGCATCTTTGCTGGGGACAAGCTTGGCTTCCAGTGCATAGTTAGTGTTAATGACGGCTAAAGTAAGGTCATCAAGCGAACGCGGTAGTTGCGCAGCTTCAAGTTCGCGGATTTTTACGCTTTTGGGGTTATCAGTGATGTCACTAATAGTAGCAGTAATACCGGCGCCATCTTTGAGTTTAATAATGCCGGCTTTGGCTAGCAGGGCTAGTGCGCGGCCGCCGTTGGTGGGGTCATTGGGAATGCCGATTGATGCACCGTTTTCCAGATCATTCAGGTTCTTGATCTTTTTGGAGTAAATACCCATCGGTTCGATATGTACAGCGGCGGTGTAAGTCAGATCAAGGTTGCGTTCAGCGCTGAACTTTGTCAGATAAGGGATATGCTGAAAGAAGTTGGCGTCCAGTTCTTTTTCAGCCACAGCCATGTTGGGACGGACATAATCGCTCATCTCGACAATAACCAGGTTGATGCCTTCTTTTTCAAGAATTGGTTTGACAACATTGAGAATCTCAGCATGCGGTACAGCGGTCGCGCCAACTTTAATTGTTTTCTTATCAGCTGCTGATGGTGCAGGGGTGGTCTTGCCGCAACCAGCGATAAAGGCAGACAAGGCTAATACTGCAATTATTACTAACAGGGTAAACTTCTTCATAAAATGATTCCTCCTAATACTCATTTAAATTAGTGAACTTGTTCAGCAAAGCTGAACATCGAATCTTCCGGGCAATCTACACCACCTGAAGTAATGCCGCTGCCCAAATCCTCCTTTCGAAAAAAATAGTAAGCCTCTTCGGCAGTCCGAAGAGGCTTGTTGTCCAGTTCTTCATCTGCCAGGAGGTAATCCTGTGGAATTGGCACCGTTCGCAAATGCGATGGTTGCCGCGGCGTCATCGGGCCATTCCCTCAACCAGCTCTTGATGAACAATATTTTAATTTATGAATTTCATATTAGCATGCATCAGGATGGCTGTCAACAAAAAAAAGTGGTATTTTGTGTAAAAAAACGGGAATTTTATAGAAGAGGTTTTAATTAAATAAAGATGGAAAGTATTAAAGAAGGAAAATCTGGGTAAATGGCGAATAAATATTCAATAGCAAGTATTTACAGGGAGGCTAGTAGTATGCCTACAAATCCTAAATTAAAAGATAGGCTTACCGATCAGCTGTTTAGAGGGATTTTATCGCTAAACAGTGAGGAGGAATGTTATCAATTTTTTGAAGACGTATGCACAATTGGTGAACTTAAAGCTATGGCTCAGCGCCTGGAAGTGGCGCGACTGTTAAAGGCAGGCGTTATTTATGATGATATTGTTGCTGCTACCGGTGCCAGTACAGCGACTATCAGCAGGGTTAAGCGCTGTCTGTATTATGGTGCCGACGGCTATAAGACAGTATTAGATAAAATAGAAAACAGCTGACTAGAATGGAGTGTATACAATGAACAGAAATAATTTTGTGCCGCAAATTCCCTATGGAACACGTGATCTGCTGCCACGGGAAGCAAAACAAAAACGCATTGTAGAAGGAGCTCTTGCCGAGTTGTTTTCCCGTTGGGGTTATGATGAAGTGGTAACGCCAACTTTTGAATATATGGAAACAATAACGCTGGGTACAGGCAACGCGATCCAAGAGCATGTGTTTAAATTTTTTGACAAGAATAATCGTACGTTAGCACTGCGCCCTGATATGACAACACCGATTGCACGGGTAGCTGCGACAAGATTTAAAGAAAGGCCGCTGCCGCTGAGATTGTTCTATCTTACTAATGTATTTCGGCATGAGCAGGCGCAGGCTGGACGACAGTGTGAGTTTTACCAGGCTGGGATTGAACTTTTAGGAGCCCCGGGACCAGCTGCGGATGCTGAGATTATCGCATTGGCGATTGAAGCTATGCTGGAGGCTGGCTTAACCAATTTCCAGATCGGTTTAGGTCAAGTTGCTTTTATTAATGGTCTTATGGCAGAAAGTGGATTAACTCAGCAGGATCAGCAAAAAGTAAAATATGCGATGGTTACTCGCGATTTGGTGGGATTGGGTGAGATTTTGTCCCAAAGCGACCTTAGTCAGGCTGCCAGGGAGATATTTCAGCAAATTCCGCTCTTACATGGACGGGAGGATATGCTCAGGGCAGCTTACCGGCTTGTTACTAACGAACGAAGCCGCGCCGCACTGGATAATCTGGCCGATATCCATAAGCTCTTAGCAGGTTATGGCGTTGAACGGTATGTCAATTTTGACCTGGGTATCATTCGCGATTTCGATTATTATACAGGCATGGTCTTTGAGGGCTATACACCAGGTCTGGGCTTTCCGCTATGCGGTGGTGGTCGTTATGATACCATGTTGGCTTCTTTGGGTGTTCCTAATCCGGCCACTGGTTTTGCGCTTGGTATTGAACGGATGCTACTGGCACTGGAACGCCAAGGGATTGACGTTAGTGTACGCGGTAAAGATGTATATATTGCCTGGGCAGAAGGTAACCTGGCTCAGGCAATTGAAGCGGCCAAGGAATACCGTAAAGCTGGCCGCAGAACAGAATTAGCGTTGGCTGGTTGTTCAAAGACGGTAGCTGAAAAGGCTGCTAATGAACAAGGCTATGAAGAATTGATATATATTGAATAAACGCGTTAAGCAAGTCGTTGCCGCGCTTACCGCCCGGATTAACGAAGGTGATAAGGTTTTTATCGATAAATACCTAAATAAAGCGCAGGCCGCTTTGTTTTGGCAAATGAATCTGCCTGACCAACGGCATGCTTTGAATGTTGCGTATACAGCGCTGGAGCTTGCTGCTGGTCAAGCGGCTGTTAATCAAGAACTACTTATACAATGTGGACTTTTACATGATGTCGGCAAGGTTAAAGGTGATGTTAGTACTGCCGATAAAATTATTACTGTGATTTTAGATAGGTTTGTGCCGCAGTGGGCAAAATCTTGGGGACAAATGGGGCGGGGCAGCAAAATAGACAATCTCCGTCATGCTGTCTATATTTATTATAATCATGCTGAACGCGGGGCGGCTATGCTGACTGCAGCCGGTATGCCCTCAGAACTAACCATGATTGTTGCAAGACATCATGAGGCTCCGGCGGTTGGTGAACCACCGGAGCTTACGCTGCTAAAAAAGGCCGATAGCCTAAACTAATAGCCTTTACCTTTATCAACAAGGTTTATCATATCCCGGCCCTGGATAAACCGGGTAAGATTATCTGCAAATAACTTGATGGCCCGGTCAAGATAAGCCGGTGATAATGCGGCAACGTGGGGTGTGATAATAACATTAGGCATCGTCCACAGCGGACTGGATTCTGGCAAGGGTTCATGAGTAAACACATCCAGGCCGGCGCCGCGAATTAGTTTTTGTTCTAAGGCTGTGACCAAATCGGCCTCATTCACAATCGGACCTCTGGCAATGTTGAAGAAATAGGCTGAAGGCTTCATAATAGAAAACTGCTTCAGTCCAATCAGATTTTCGGTTTTTTCAGTCAATGGTAAAGCAATAACGACATAGTCGGCCTGAGCCAGCATTTCCTGAAGACTATCACTATCTGGCAAATATAGCTTATCTACAAACAATTCAGTAGTCATTTCCTGTTTACTGGCAAGAACGGTCATACCTAACGCCTTGGCCTTCTTAGCAATCTCTCGCCCAATAGCACCCAGGCCGATGATGGCAAGGGTATGTTCGTGTAATTCGTCTGTTGGCACTCTCTCCCATATTTTTGCATTTTGCTGACGAATGCTCAGGGTAAGTCCCCGGCTAAAAGCGAGCATCATGGCTAATAGATGTTCAGAGACAGGAATACTATGGATGCCCTTGGAATTCGTGAGTAGGGTGTCGGCGGCCTGAATTTCGGGAAAGAGCAGTTTCTCAACTCCGGCACTTAACGCATGAATCCATTCTAAGTGAGGGGCAGCTTGATACAGATGCTGGGTTTCAGCCCAGCCCCAGGTTACTAGGATATGACACTCCGGCATATGTTCGAGGACGTTCTTTTCATCACTTACAATTATATTTACATTAGGCTCAGCAGCCTTAATGACTTCTTTATGCCGGTCAGCCAGTGGGTTGAGCACAACAATATTAAGAACAGCCATAGTGAACCCTCCTTATATAAGGTTATTATCTTGCCAACTACTTCTACATATACAGCTAGTTTTCCTACCTAAGGCGAAAAAGCTAGTAAGGTTGAGGAACCGGTTTTTGCAAAGGAAAATTCAAATTAGCATATTGACGCTAGTGATGCAGAGTGTTAATATATTATCATGTTAACTCTTTAATTAACTAAAGAAAGAAAATGGGAGGCTGCCATGACCTCAAATGATATGGATTATTTAACAATAGCCTTGCCTAAAGGCAAACTTTTTGATCTTTCGGTAAGCATGTTGACCAAAATCGGCTATACGGCCGAAGGGCTTAGCGAAAATTCGCGTAAACTGGTTATTGCCAATGAGACGGAGAAAATCCGTTTTATTATTACTAAGACAGCTGATTTACCTACCTATGTAGAATATGGTGCGGCTGATATCGGGATAATTGGCAAAGACGTACTGTTAGAAGGCAACAAGGATGTCTATGAGTTGCTTGATTTAAAATTCGGCTTCTGTCGGATGATGGTAGCCGTTCCTCAGGCACTGAAACAAGAAAAACTAAGCGACTATGCTCATATGCGGGTGGCTACAAAGTATCCCCGGGTTGCTGAGAGCTTTTTTCATAGTGTTGGTATTCAGATGGAGATTATTAAGCTTAACGGTTCCATTGAGCTTGCACCCATGGTGGGCTTGGCTGAGATCATTGTTGACATAGTAGAAACTGGTCGTACTCTCAAGGAAAATAACCTTGTGGAAATTGCGCAAATTCATCCGGCAACAGCCCGGTTTATTGCTAATCGGGTAAGCTTTAAAATGAAATTTGACCGGATAAATAAGATGGTTGAAGGGTTAAAAGCACTAGTGGAAAGTGAGGGCAAAGTATGAAAAGGATTCACAGCAGTTTTTTAAGCAAAGAAGAAATGATTGAATTACTGGAAAAACCAGCCTTTGATAAAGTGATATTAGGAACCGGCGGACGTGCCAAAGTAAAGGAAACATTTGGTGAAGACCTGTCAGCCCAGCAGGTTGTGGAACGTATTGTTGAAGATGTCCGGCGCCAGGGCAATGAAGCGGTACAAAAATATACGAAGTTAATTGATGGCGCTGAAATTACTGCCGCTATGCTGGAAGTAACACCGGCCGAGATTGAAAGCGCGATTGCTGGGGCTGATAAGGAAGTGCTTGATGCACTGGAAGCCGCGGTGGCTAATGTCAAGCGGTTTCATGTCGAGCAACTGCCTAAATCTTGGTTTACTGAGCGGGAACAGGGCGCGATTCTGGGGCAGAAATGCACGCCGCTTGACCGGGTAGGCATTTATGTTCCTGGCGGTACAGCTGCCTATCCGTCATCAGTGATTATGAATGCTGTACCGGCGGCAGTGGCCGGGGTAAAAGAGATTATTATGGTTGTGCCGCCTAGCCGGGAGGGAAATGTGAACCCCTATGTCCTGGCGGCGGCAAAGCTAGCCGGAGTCACAAGAATCTTCAAGGTTGGCGGCGCACAGGCAGTGGCTGCTCTGGCATTTGGCACCGAAACTATTCCTAAAGTAGATAAAATTACCGGCCCTGGTAATATTTTTGTTACGCTAGCCAAGAAGGCTGTCTATGGTCATGTTGATATTGATATGCTGGCCGGACCTAGCGAAATTCTCATTGTGGCCGACAGCACGGCTGACCCCAAATATGTGGCAGCAGATATGCTGAGTCAGGCTGAGCATGATGTATTAGCCTCAAGTATTCTTATTACCGACAGCACTGAATTGTCGATAAAAGTATCTAAAGAGGTAGATAGTCAATTGGCTGCATTATCACGTAAAGATATTGCCGCCCAATCGATTGAAGATAATGGCTTGATTATTATTACCAAAGATATAGTAGAGGCTGTTGAATTGGCTAATATTTCGGCTCCAGAGCATTTGGAACTATTAACAGCCGAACCGTTCAAGTTGCTGCCGTATGTGCGGCATGCAGGAGCTATCTTTATGGGCCACTATTCACCAGAGCCGCTTGGCGATTATTTTGCCGGACCCAACCATGTACTGCCGACCGGCGGTACAGCTCGTTTTTATTCAGTGCTCAATGTGGAAACCTTTATGAAAAAAACCAGTATTATTGCCTATACCCAGGAAGCCCTGGCAGCTGTCAGCAACCAGATTATCAAGCTGGCGGAAGCCGAAGGGCTGACGGCACACGCTAATGCTGTAAGATTGAGGGGGAATTAGGATGTTTGCACCCCGTAGTGGGCTAGAAGCCTTAAAACCATATTCTGTGGAAGAAATTCAGTGGCCTATCAGGCTTGATGCCAATGAGAGTCCGACCGATATGCCACAGGCTATTAAAACCAAGGTCATTGAAAAACTGGCAGCACTACCATTTAATCGATATCCTGAAATCAGCGCCTTGTCCCTAAAGACAACTATTGCTGTTGGTTTTGGCTTAACCGCTGCTAATGTGCTTATTGGCAATGGCTCCAGTGAGATTTTGGAGGCACTGTGCTATGCCTTTGGCGGTGCGGGTCGCAGTATTGTGTATCCCAGTCCCTCGTTTTCCATGTATGGCATTTATGCTAAGCTAGCAGACAGCCAACCTGTGCCTGTTGCACTCAATGCCGATTACACCCTTGATGCTGATAAACTGCTGGCAGCAGCAAAGGAAGCAGCAGCCAGCGTGATCTTGTTATGTAATCCCAACAACCCAACAGGCGTGGTATTGCCGCCGGCACAGATTGAATATATTGTTGCCAATACCAAGAGTCTGGTGGTTGTTGACGAAGCTTATCATGAGTTTTACGGAAAATCGTCGGTGAATTTGCTGAGCAAATATCCGAATCTTGCCATTGCCCGCACCTTCTCCAAAGCCTATGGCCTGGCAGCTGCCAGGGTGGGTTATCTTTTAGCCAGTGAAGATATTGCCCAAACTATCGGTAAAGTATTGTTACCTTACAATGTAAATGCCTTAACATTGGCAACAGCCGAGATCGTATACAACATGCGTCAGGAGTTTGCGGCCAGTCTGGCTGAAAATAGCCGTGAACGGGAGCGTATGACAGCAGCGCTTGGTGCTATCGCTGGTGTGACGGTATATCCGTCACAAACTAATTTCCTGCTAGTAAAGAGTGATACTATAACAGCTATGGTTGCGCGTCTGAGCGCCCGGGGCATAGGTATTCGCGATTTTAGTACCGCGCCTGGTCTTACTAACTGTATCCGGATTGGTATCGGAACACCAGACGAAAACAAGGCTGTATTGGAGGCGGTTACTGCATGAGCCGTACTGCCAGCCTGGAACGAGTCACCGGGGAGACAGCCATAGAACTAGCATTGAATCTTGACGGCAGCGGCCAGTCGCAAATTGCCACAGGTATTGGTTTTTTTGACCATATGCTGATTTTATTCAGCAAACATGGACTATTTGATTTGACAGTGGCAGCAAAGGGCGATATATATGTGGACGGACATCACACGGTGGAAGATACTGGCATTGTCCTGGGGCAGGCCTTGGCCCAAGCCTTGGGTGACAAAGCTGGAATAAAGCGTTATGGTACAGCCTTTGTACCTATGGATGAAGCGCTGGCCATGGTGTCACTTGATATTAGCGGCAGGCCTTTTCTGGTCTTTGATGCCACTTTGCCCAATGAGCAAGTCGGTCAGTTTGACAGTGAGTTAACGGAAGAATTTTTGCGGGCCCTCAGTGTTCACGCCGGACTTACTTTGCATGTGCGGCTCTTGTCAGGCAAGAATACCCATCATAGTATTGAAGCTATCTTCAAGGCGTTGGGGCGGGCACTGGATGAAGCTACGCGGCAGGATGACAGGATTAAAGGTGTAATGTCAACTAAAGGAATGTTGTAGGGGAAGGTTATTAGAATAAAGGAGGCGCAGTGATGGCGCTTAAAACCTTAACAATTATTGATTATGGTATGGGCAACCTGCACAGTGTGTCCAAGGCCTTAGCCAAGTTAAACGCCGAAAATGCTAGTCAATATAATATCGTTGTTACCAGCGATCCGGCAGTCATCAGTAGTGCCGCCAAGGTAGTACTGCCCGGGGTCGGAGCCTTTGGTGATTGTATGGCTAATTTGAACAGCTATGGCCTTGTTGATACTATTAAAGAAGTGGCTGGGCGGGGCACACCTTTTCTTGGCATTTGCCTGGGGCTGCAATTGTTATTTGATGGCAGTGAAGAAGACCCTGGTGTTCCAGGACTAGGAATTTTATCAGGAATGGTACGGAAAATTATTGCTCCTGCGCTTAAGATTCCCCATATGGGCTGGAACAGCTTGGTGTTTAAAACACCAAGTCCGTTATTTACCGGATTGCCAGCAAATCCTTATGTCTATTTCGTTCACAGCTATCATGCTGTGCCGGAGAAGCAGGAAGTCGTTACCGCTGTGACTGAGTATGGTGGCGCTATTACAGCTGCTGTAGGCTGTGGTAATGTGCAGGCTGTGCAGTTCCATCCCGAAAAATCAAGTGCAGCAGGATTGGCTATTTTGACTAACTTTTTAAAGTGTGTTTAGAAACACACTACCTTAATATGTGAGACTGGTTCCCAATGCTTAGATGCTAGGCGCGACGAGAACGGGAGCGAAGGCGTACTGGGTTGGTACGTTGAGCGAGCGCTCGCAGGAGCAACAACGCAGATGAGTGTTTGGGGACAGTCTCTGAGGAGTTGAGATTATGATTATCTATCCGGCCATCGATATTCGCGGTGGACGCTGCGTTCGCCTAACCGAAGGACGTTTTGATAAGGAAACAGTATTTGCCGATAATCCTGCTGATATGGCCCGCAAGTGGGCGGCTGCCGGGGCTGAGTACCTCCATGTCGTTGACTTGGACGGCGCATTAGCCGGCAAATCGGTTAATCTTGAAGTAGTCCGCACTATCGTAGAGACAGTGAGTATTCCGGTACAACTAGGCGGCGGCATTCGCACGCTTGCCAATATAGAACAAGTACTTAAAGCCGGCGTTAGCCGGGTTATTCTAGGTTCTGTTGCCGTTCGTAGCCCCGAACTGGTGCGGGAGGCCTGCCGCCAGTTTGGCAGTCAGATTGTTGTGGGTATTGACGCTCGCGATGGTCAGGCGGCTGTAGATGGCTGGGAAGTATCTGGCGGTGTGGGCGCAGAGGAACTAGCCAAGAAGATGGCTGATGCTGGTGTGGCTCGCATCGTTTACACTGACATATCGCGGGATGGCACTCTGCAGGGTGTTAATGTGGCGGCAACCGCCTCGCTGGCTAAGGCCGCCGGTATTCCGGTTATTGCCTCTGGCGGAGTGAAAAGTATTGACGATATTACGGCCCTCAAAGCAGCTAATGCTGAGGGCGGTATTGAAGGTGTTATTGTCGGCAAGGCCATCTACACTGGTGCCGTTGATGTAGCAGCAGCTATTCGTCTGGCAAAGGAGGGCAGAGCTTAATGTATACCAAACGAATTATTCCTTGTCTGGATGTCAAAGACGGGCGGGTGGTAAAAGGCACAAATTTCGTTGGTTTACGAGATGCTGGCGACCCGGTGGAACTAGCCAAGGTATATGATGGTAAACTAGCTGATGAACTGGTTTTCTTAGATATTACAGCTTCATCTGATGAGCGTAAGACCATAGTAGACGTAGTGCAGCAGGTAGCCGCTGAAGTATTTATTCCCTTTACTGTGGGTGGTGGTATCCGTACTGTAGAGGATATCAGGACAATGCTTAAAGCTGGGGCCGATAAGGTTTCCCTTAATACGGCCGCCGTCAAAAACCCTGAACTCTTGGCCGAAGGTGCTAAACGTTTTGGCCGCCAGTGTATTGTGCTGGCCGTCGATGCTCGCAAATCCGGCCAGGATACCTGGGAAGTATATGTTAATGGCGGTCGGACACCGACAGGCATTGATGTGTTAGAATGGGTCAAGCGGGCCACTGAGCTGGGAGCCGGAGAAATTCTCCTAACAAGTATGGATAAAGACGGCACCAAAGATGGCTATGATATTCTCCTTACCAAGGCGGTTTCTGAGGCTGTCAATGTACCGGTTATTGCATCTGGTGGTGCAGGCGAGATGGAACATTTTTATGACGTATTAACAGCCGGGAAGGCCGATGCAGTACTGGCAGCGTCGGTGTTTCATTATGGTCAATTTACTGTAGGGCAGGTTAAAGAATATCTTAGATCACGGGGGGTAGAAATGAGATTATGAATATAGATACTATAAAATATGATGCTAACGGCCTAGTGCCGGCAATTATTCAAGATGAAGTTTCCGGAACGGTGTTGATGTTAGCCTACATGAATGCCGAGGCATTGAGCAAAACACTGGAAAGCGGTGTAACCTGGTTTTATAGCCGCAGCCGCCGTGCGCTCTGGCAGAAAGGTGAAACCTCCGGTCATGTACAGATTGTTAAAGAAATGTATTATGACTGTGACGCAGACACTATTTTAGTTAAAGTAAGCCAAACCGGCGCAGCTTGTCATGAAGGAACGTTCTCCTGCTTTAGCCGCAGACTAGATGCTGATACCGAGCAGGCGGCAAAACTGTTTGATCCGGATAAAGTATATAATGAGCCGCTGGCTGGTGTATTATATGAGCTTTATAATGTCATCAACGACCGCAAACATAACCCTAAAGAGGGCTCTTATACCAATTACCTGTTTGAAAAAGGACAGGATAAGATTTTGAAAAAAGTCGGTGAAGAAGCTGCCGAAACCATTATTGCATCGAAGAATAACGACAAAGCTGAGATTCTGTATGAAATGGCGGATCTTTGGTATCACTGCCTGGTACTCTTAGCCAACCACAATATTACGCCAAGTGAGCTGTTTGAAGAACTGAAAAAGCGCCGGAAATAATAGCTATATATATATAGCTACAGATTTAATAGCCGAAGAAGCCTTGGAACTTAGCAGTCAGAAGTCCAAGGCATTTTTCGTCCAGATGGAAAGGTTAACTTTCCCTGGATTGAACGACTATACCCCTAAAGGGCACAGGCAGCTTCTGCCGGCGTCCTAAAGGACTTGGCACAAGCCAAGTCTTTTCTTATTAAAAAGCTCGAATTTTTTTAGATGTTATGTAATGAAAAATTGACACATGTATTAGCTTTCGTGTAAACTGTATATAGATGTATAGATTGCTAAATAGACAGTATTAGCTTTCGAAGGAAGGGTATTATGAGAAGTCGTGAGAACCTGATACCGGTGTATTACCGTTTAGCTGACGACATTAAACAGCAAATTGAAGCTGGTGTGTTAAAGGACGGGGAATTGATTCCGACAGAGGCACAGCTCGGCGAGCAATACGCCATAAGTCGGATGACTGTACGGCAAGGCATTGCTCTGCTGGCAGAAGCTGGTTTAATTGATACAATTAAAGGCAAAGGTAGTTTTGTTACCCGTCCCCGCCTAAATCAGTTGGTTATTGATCTAACGAATAGTGGTGTCAGCAAAGAACAGCTCCGGTATAAGCTTGTAAGCGTCAACTTAATTCGTAATAACTTGGAATTAGCTCATGAATTGGGCCTCTCTGGGGAGACAAATGTTATTGCAGTAAAACGCTTACTGTTCAAAGATCAGTTACCTGTGGCGATTGAGGAAAAATTCCTGCGGTACCAAAAAGGAAAACCGCTATTGGAAACACAACTGGAATATGCGGATTTCCCTGAATTGGTTGCTAAACATCAGGATAGTGTACCTGTTCGCAATGATATGGTAATATCGGTGGCAGTTTTGTCTGCTGAGCAGGCTAAATTGTTAGAAACAGAGGAAGTACTACCGGCACTGGTAGTAAAACAAGTTATTTATTCTAAAGAGGATAAACCGCTGGGTGTATCCATTATGGTTTGTCACAAAGACCGATTTGAATTAAAGGCTACCTCATACCCACTTTCAGGAAGGTTGTGAGATTATGCTAAAAATCCAAAAGATGCTAGTTGGTGCTATGGCTAGACTGGACGAAACCATGGTGATGAATCTAGTTAAACAAGGTCTCCAGATGGGGATTAATCCCTATGTTCTATTGGAAGAAATTAGAATAGGGACTGACCGGGTAGGAGAGCTTTACAGTAAAGGCGAGTATTTTTTATCAGACCTAATTATGGCTTCTGAAATTTTTAAAGATGTGCTGACCCTGGTAAATCAAGATAGGGTGGTCACAGCTGTAGTTTCATATCCCACTGTTGTTTTCGGAACGGTTGAAGATGATATTCACGACATTGGCAAAAATATCACAACAGGTATTATGCGTTATAACGGTTTTGACATCTGTGATTTAGGGGTTGATGTACCTGGACCCAAATTTATTGAAGCTATTGAACAGTATAATAGCCGGGTTGTCTGTTTAACTGGACTTATTACCGAGGCTTTTGATTCCATGAAAAATACAATTGCGTTGCTGAAAGAAACCGGACTTCGTTCCCGAACTACGGTCATCATTGGTGGATTGGTCAATGAAAGTGTAAAAAACTATACAGGAGCCGATTATTGGGCTACTGACTGTACCAAGGTAAACGAATTATGCCGGAACATTCTTGTGAATAATAAGAGAATTATGCAATCTTCGTAAAGGAAGTGAGCAGTTGAGGACGGCAATATTAGCATGCCAGACACTCAAGGCGGAACTTACCTTGGCAATCAAAGAGACCAGGGTAGATTTCACTATCATTTATGTTGAATCCGGGCTACACAAAACACCCGAATTATTGCATAAAAGAATTCAAGAAGAGATCAATCGGATTGATAATGTTGATGTAATCCTACTGTTATTTGGCTATTGCGGCAATAGTCTGCTGGGTATTAAGTCTGATAAGACCAAACTGGTGCTTCCCAAGGTCGATGATTGCATCCCTTTGCTCTTGGGATCTTGTGAAGCCAGAAAAAATATAGCCAAGGAAATGGGAACGTACTTTCTAACTCAAGGTTGGTTGGAGTATGAGGATAATCTGCTTAGAGAATATGACCGTTGTATCAAGCGCTATGGGCAGTCTAGAACCGCCAAGATAATGAAAATCATGCTGGGACATTATAAACGCTTTATGTTGATTGATACAGGTGCTTATCCGGTTGAAAATGTATTACCACAGACCAAAGAGTTTGCTGAACGGCTCAATATGTGTCATGAAGTCACTCCTGGTTCGCTGCGTTTGTTTTACAAGCTGCTGCAAGGGGAATGGGATGAGGAATTTTTGGTCCTGGAACCAGGAAAATCTGTTGCAATGAGTGATATTTGCAGTGGTAGTAGTCAGCAGGAGTTTAGTCAAACTATAGCCTTACAATTGTGTGCCAATAAGTAAAAACACAAAGAAAAAAGTTCTGAATCCGTTATATTTAATGGGTTCAGAACTTTTTTATACTCCAGACTGTCTCCTAGTCGAAAGAATATTGGCGATTTATGTAAAAAAATAAATAGTTTAGTATGATTGTTGGGCATAGTTTTCGGAATTATAGGAATTTGACGACGATTGGTATATGCGGATAACATATATGATATGAAATGCATGCAAGATTGCACTATGTTATGTGAATGTAAAAGTGTTGTCTCATGCATAGGCTTACCTAGTATCAAGTTAATGCAAGGGGGGATTTATGTAATTGGATTCGTGCTAGCAAACATTTCCTACAGTAGAACAATCTAAAAAAACTAAAAGAACAGGTGGGGGAAATAATGAAAAAGCCGTTAATTGCTTTAGTTATTATGATGATTTTCTGTATTTCCAATATGGCATTTGCTGCAGACAGCAGCTTTAGCGACCTTCCGTCTAAGCACTGGGCGTATGATGCCGTAACCAAACTAGCTAATGCCGGTATAGTCGATGGTGTTGGCGACGGTACTTTCCGCGGTGATAAAACTATGACCAGGTATGAAATGGCGCTTATTGTGGCTAATGCACTAACGAAGGAAGATAAGGCTAATGCCGAAAACAAGGCGTTACTGGAGAAGCTATCAACTGAATTTTCTAAAGAATTGTCAGGTTTAGGTGTACGTGTTAAGAACCTGGAAGATAAAGATGCCAATAGTTTGAAAATCACTGGCGTTGCACAAATCAGGCATGAATGGACCAAGAATCCGCGTTCACTTGTACCTGACGCAGCGCTTGGCGGTGACCCGTATTATACTGGTCAACCAACTGATAAATCGGAGATCCGCTCAGCTTTGTACGTGTTTATAGATAAAAAGTTTGACAGCAATCATTATTTTCATGCAATAATCGGAAATGACTCTATAGGAGGCGATACGAGAACTGATAGTCCGATGGAGTTTGAGGAAGCGTACTATGCCAGCAAAAATGGTAACTTTGAGTGGGCCGCAGGAAGATTTGCTCCAACAATTGGCAAAGGATTATTATTTAGTGCGCCCTACCTGGATGGCGGAAAAGTAAGCTTCGGCAAAGATGTAAAAACAACTATTTATTCTGGTAAAAAAACAGATTACTCCTGGCTGTTAGCCGATACGCAATTTAAACTGAACGAACATACAAGCATGCTATTTGCTTATAATTCCGACAAACATAAAGAATATTATAATTCAAAAGCAGTGGGATTAGAATATACCGGGATACCTAATATCAACCTGAAAGGTGAGTATGGTGTAAACACTGCAGTCAATGCTAAAGCTGTAAATGATGGCAATTCTCCTAAGGGAATGTATATCAAAGCAAAATATAAAGGTGCAAATCCCTTCGCAGTAGGGTCAGCAGGTGCATGGGTAGGTTACCGGAAAGGTGACAATGGTTTTGATTCGCATCAATATACTGGTGCATTATCAGCTCCAAATAACTGGACATATCCTGCTCAGGGCAGCAGTATCAATGATGTAAAAGGTTTTGAGTACGGGGTTGAAGTAACAGTTGCGCCACACGCGATGCTTTCGTTCATCTATGGAGATTTGGAAGCTATAAAAGTAGGCGGTGATGGTTTAGCCGACAAAAGTCAGAAATTCTTGATTAGTCAGTTAACCTGGGTTTTCTAAGTTGCAGGGTAACAGCCAAGAATCTCTCAGAAGAGTGGAAGCAGCTGCCTGTTTAGTGGTTGTGGTGCTCGCTACAGTCACTTTGTAATCCAACAGCTATATTATCAAGTACCTTCAAAAATAGTGAGATAGCAGGGTTGTGGTGCTCCTGTTTCCAGGTAGCCATAATGTTATTATAAGCATCCTCTCCTTGCATGCCGACGACAGAAATGCTAGGGGGAACAGCCAGGTTTAACTTCGGATCTTTTAACATAAAGGAAACACCCATACCTGCTTCCACTAACCAATAGATACTTTCCATACGAGTTGATTTAATGGGTATATTTGGTGTGAATCCCCGTTTCCCACAAAAATCGATAAACCAGTCATATCCTTGCCTGCATTCTGTTTCATGAAGCAGGATAAAAGGGTCTTGTGCTAAAACCGAGATATCAATCAAGGCTTCATCAGCATAAGGGTGATTATTAGGCAAAAGAAAACATAAGGGACAACGGTGAATTAAACGCTGCATAAACCGGGAAGATTTTAAATTATTCCCGAGCATGACAACAAAACCAAGATCTAATTCTTCCTGTTCCAATTCATCCTCAATCATTTTGAGGGTGAGGATACGAATATCTATGCTTATTTGAGGGTAAAGTGCCTTGAAGCGTTTCAGGGCATGAGGAAGAAAAACACCTTCGATTCCAAAACAACCAATTTTTAGGTTGCCGCGTATGCCGCGTTGGGCTTGCCGGGTCTTTTCAATGACTTCGCCCACCTTCACGATAAGACTATTGCCTTCACGTAATAAAGTTTTCCCGGCTGGTGTTAGTTCAAGCGAACGGTGGTGACGGATAAACAATTCGACCCCTAATTCTTCTTCAAGCTCGGCAATCTGTTTACTTAGAGCCGATTGTCCGATATAGATTCGTTTAGCAGCTTCGGTGAAGCTGAGGCACTGTGCAACAGTTATAAAAGAACGTAGACCGCGTATATCCATGGTATATATCCTCCTCATGATTGGACAACCTATCAATTACAATAATAATATAACAGACGTTAAAAAGGTAGTGCCTGATAAAATTTCTATGATTATTAGGAATAGTTTGTGGAATTACAGGAATTTGACCAAATTATCTGGCAGGTGTACCATGAATATGAAGCGTAAGACTCCGTAGCTACATTGGGAATACCGTGCATGCAGCAAGCGGATAATAAAATTTTATGGAGAGTGAAAATTCATGAAAACAGCACAAGAACTACTTTTAGAGCGTAAAACCAGAGTTCATAAAGCCATTTCTTTGGAAAAACCTGATAGAACACCGGTAATAATAATGGCAGATGCTTTTTGCGCTACTCATATGGGTGTAAAGATGGCTGATTTCTGTTCAAGCCTTGCCATGCAGAATCAAACAATGTTAAATTCTGCAAAAGCACTGGGTGATATTGATGGTATGAATTCGGTTTTTGCCGCAGGTCCGGTGTTTCCGTTAATATTTATGACCCATGTAAAACTTCCTGGCAAGGAATTGCCGGAAAATGCCTTATGGCAGCTTGATGAAAAGGAAGTAATGAAAGTCGAAGATTATGATACGATTCTTGCTAAGGGCTGGGCGCCTTTTATGCAGGATTATTTAGTAAACAGACTGCATTACCCCCTTGGTCAGACGCTGGAGGAATTAGCACAAACTCCTCAGTTTGTTAAAAATTTTGAAGATGCCGGTTATATGGTCTATTCGCCGATTATTGCTACAGCTGTTCCGGAACTGCTCGGCGGCGGTCGTTCTATGCCCAAATTCATGCATGATCTCTACAAAATTCCTGATAAAGTAGAGGCCGTTTTGGATGTTATTCAAAAAGAAAGTCTGGAAACATTGCGTCAGCAAATCAGGGCTACAAATTCCTCCATTGTCTTTATGTCTCCAGCTCGTGGCGCCAGTGAATTTTTCTCGCCGAAACTGTGGCAGCGCTTTGTCTGGAAATATCTTAAAGAGACAATTGATGTAATTATCGAAGAAGGGGCGGCAGCTGATATCCATATTGATTCTAACTGGGGACGGGATCTTGAGTTCTTCCGCACTCTGCCAAAAGGAAAATGCATATTTGAAACAGATAGTGCTACTGATATTTACAAAGTAAAAGAAGTCCTTGGTGATATGATGTGCATTAAAGGCGATGTTCCGGCAGCCAAATTGGCACTGGGTACACCTGATGAGGTATATAACTATTCTGCGCAATTGGTTAAAGACATGGGCCCCGGATTCATCCTCTCTTCCGGTTGTTCCATACCTCCAAATGCCAAAGTAGAGAATGTTAAAGCGATGATTTCAGCTGCTACCGGTAAATAAAAGTATCCATTATTTAATCTGTCAGGGGCTGTGGAAAAATTTAGTAATAAGTTTTCCACAGCCCCTGCTTGTATATTTTGAGACTGGTGTATGGAGGTTGATTGTGAAAAGTTTACGAGTAAAACTATCGGTAATAGTAATTACTTTGTTTGTGATTGCGCTTGGCGTGCTGGCTGGACTTAACTATTGGCAATCACAAAAAATGCTAATACAGGGTGTTGAAAATGAACTTGTCCTCGTGGCACAAACCAACGGAGAAGCGGTCGGCATGTGGCTTACTGAACATAAGACAGAATTAGAGGCCATCTCGCGGTCACCGATTATGACCAGCGGCAACCGTGAAGCCATGGTGTCTTATATTAGATCAGAAATAAACAATAACAAGATTTATGAAAATGTTTTTTGGACGGATGCTAAAGGGGCCTACATTGATACTTACGGCCTAGCCGGAACCTCAGCGAACGACCCATATTTTCAACCTGCAATTGCGGGGAATACCTGCATCTCTGAGCCGATGATATCCCCTCATAGTGGCAAGCTGGTTGTGGTTATCGCGACTCCCATTAAGTCTGGGGGGCATATTGTCGGGATTTTAGCAGGGGCTATCGATATTGAAGATGTGGAAAAGCGCATTCTTGCCATAAAGGTGGCACAGACCGGTTATGCCTATCTTTTAGGGACAGATGGTACGATAATCATTCATCCTAATAAAGAAGTAGTTAACAAAGACAATGATCTTAATGCAACTCCCGCGCTAAAGGCAGCAGTTGAAAAGATGCGGCAAGGTGAAAAGGGGATTACCAATTACAACTATATGGATGGGGAAAAATACTTAGCGTACGCGCCGATTACAGGAACTTCCTGGTCCATGGGAGTCACTGTACCTGCTAGTGAAGCCAAGGCAGAGCTGAGAACCTTTGCCTGGGTTTCAATAAGTACCATTGTTACGGTACTTATTGTAGCTAGTTTTGTAATCTTCTTGACAGCAGCTCGTATCGCGAAACCACTGCAAATACTAGAAGAAGTGGCTAGTTGCGTTGCCAGAGGCGATCTAAGCATAATTCATATTGATGTAACCTCACAGGATGAACTGGGCCGTTTGGCAAGGGGCTTTGAAACAATGATCGGCAATTTGCGCAATCTCGTAAGTAAGATTAGCACATCGTCAGAGCAGGTAGCGGCATCGGCCGAGGAAATGACCGCCAGTGCTGACCAGTCAGCGCAAGTCGCGAATCAGGTGGCGGGTTCTATTTGCGATGTATCTAAAGGTATGGATGAGCAGTTGACTGTAGCTGATGATACTTCGGCCGTGGTACGACAAATGGCGGCCAGTATCCAGCAGATTGCCGCTAATGTTAGTGAAGTAGCGGCGCAATCGGCGCAGGCTGCGACTAAGGCCAATGCAGGTAATAAATCTGTCGATCAAGCGGTAAATCAAATGGCCAGTATTGAACAGACTGTTCTTAGTTCTGCTGGTGTTGTAGCTAATTTGGGTGAACGCTCTAAGGAAATAGGCCAGATCGTAGATACTATCTCTGGTATTGCCGGACAGACCAATCTACTGGCACTTAATGCTGCCATTGAAGCAGCGCGGGCGGGTGAACAGGGACGAGGTTTTGCCGTCGTGGCAGAGGAAGTCCGTAAATTGGCAGAGCAGTCCCAGGAAGCGGCCAAGAAAATTGCCATATTGATTAGTGAAATTCAAGCTGATACCAACAAAGCTGTAATCGCTATGGACTCCGGAACGCGAGAAGTGAAGCTAGGAGCCGAAGTAGTCAACGCTTCCGGACAAGCTTTTCAGGAGATCACTACTTTGGTAACCCAAGTATCAGGCCAGGTAAGTGAGATATCCTCAGCCATTGAGCAGATGGCTAGTGACAGTGACCAAATTGTCGGGTCGGTAAAACGGATTGATGATTTAAGTAAAAAGGCAGCAGGAGAAGCTCAAACAGTGTCGGCTGCAACTGAGGAACAATCGGCATCGATGGAAGAAATCGCAGCTTCAAGTCAAGTATTGAGCAAACTGGCCATGGAACTAAGGGAAGCTGTTAGTAAGTTCGAGGTTTAAAGGAGAAGTAGAGTAATATATAAAGTAGGGACTGTGGATGACTTATCTCTAAGTATTCCACAGTCCTTTTTTTGTCCAGATGGAAAGTATAACTTTCCCTGGATTGAACGACTAAGGCTTCTGCCGGCGTCCTAAAGGACTTGGCACAAGCCAAGTCTTATCTTATATATATTCGCATTAACGAGGTTTGTAGGTTGGTATAGTGAAAATACTCCGTCGCTGTTGAGCGAATGAGAGGATATAGAAGAAAGTTGTCGAATGTTTCCATAAGTTATATTTTCAAGGGAGAGGGATTAATGAATAACCTGAGAAGAAAAATGAAAACAATGGATGGAAATGCAGCAGCAGCATACATATCCTACGCATTTACCGATGTTGCGGCGATCTTTCCCATTACACCGTCGTCGAATATGGCGGAAAATGTGGATGAATGGGCAGCCCAAGGCAAAAAGAATCTATTTGGACAGACGGTAGAGGTTGTAGAAATGCAGTCAGAGGGCGGCGCTGCCGGAGCTGTTCACGGTTCGTTGCAAAGCGGGGCGTTGACTACTACCTATACAGCCTCTCAGGGACTTCTGCTTATGATTCCTAATATGTATAAAATCGCCGGTGAATTATTGCCTGGCGTATTCCATGTCAGCGCAAGAATGGTGGGCGCCAATGCTATTGGCATTTTTGGTGATCATTCTGACGTTATGGCGACCCGGCAAACCGGTTTTGCCATGTTGGCCGAAAGCAGCGTCCAGCAGGTTATGGACTTGGCGGCTGTGGCGCATTTGGCGGCGATAAAAGGCCGAGTGCCATTTCTTAACTTTTTTGATGGTTTTAGAACCTCACACGAAGTGCAAAAAATTGAAGTTCTGGAATACGACGAATTGGATAAACTACTGGATCGGGACGCCATCGACGCCTTTAGAAAACGGGCGCTCAATCCGGATCATCCACTGACCAAAGGCACAGTGCAAGGCGCTGATATTTATTTCCAACAAAGAGAGGTAGCTAATCGTTTTCATCAGGACATCCCGGCAATCGTAGAAGGCTACATGGCCGGGATTAGCAAATTGACAGGCAGAGAATACCATCTGTTCAATTATTATGGTGCCCCTGATGCCGATAGAATGATTATTGCCATGGGCTCCATGTGTGAAGCCACTGAAGAAGTGGTCGATTATCTCAATGCCCATGGTGAAAAAGTAGGCTTACTGACAGTGCATCTATATCGACCGTTTTCACTTGAACATTTCTTTAAATACATTCCTGATACGGTGAGAAAAATTGCCGTATTGGACAGAACCAAAGAAATGGGAGCGCTCGCCGAACCCCTTTACTTGGATGTCAAAACTGCGTTTTATGGAAGGTCGTGGCAGCCGGTCATTGTTGGCGGTCGATGTGGCGTTGGCGGTAAAGATGTAATTCCCAGCCATATTCAAGGCGTTTTTGAAAACCTTAAAGCCGATCAGCCGCAAGACAACTTTACGGTTGGCATTGTCGATGATATAAACCATACCTCCCTGCCATATGGTGAAGATATTGACACCACCGCAGCAGGAACAAAAGCCTGCAAATTTTGGGGTATTGGATCAGATGGAACGGTAGGAGCTAACAAGAATGCCATTAAGATTATTGGTGATCACACCGACATGTATGCCCAGGCCTATTTTGCCTATGATGCCAAAAAGTCTGGCGGGGTTACCATTTCCCATTTGCGGTTTGGTAAAAAGCCAATTAAATCGCCTTATCTAATTAATAAAGCTGATTTTATTGCCTGCCACAACCAGTCCTATGTGCATAACTACAATGTTCTGGAAGGGCTGAAACAAGGCGGTAGTTTCCTGCTCAACTGCCGTTGGAGTGAAGCCGAACTAGAGCAAAATCTGCCTACTGGTATGAAACGGTATATCGCTAGCAATAACATCCAGCTATACATTATTGATGCCGTAAAAATAGCGCAGGAAATTGGTCTTGGCGGCAGGATCAACATGATCATGCAGGCGGCGTTTTTCAAAATTGCCGGGATTATTCCGGAAGAAGACGCTATAAAATACCTGAAAGAAGCCATTCGAAAATCCTATGGCAGCAAAGGCGAAAAAGTGGTTGCCATGAACAATGCGGCTGTGGACCAAGGGGTAAATGCCATTGTGAAGGCTCAGATTCCTGCCTCCTGGCAAGCAGCGCAAGAAACCCAAGTCAGCCATAACGATGTCCCGGCGTTCATCGAAAATATTCTAATCCCGATGAACAGGCAGGAAGGCGATAAATTACCAGTCAGCGCCTTTATCGGTTTGGAAGACGGTTCATTCCCCATGGGAACCGCTGCGTATGAAAAACGCGGTATTGCCATTGATGTGCCCGCGTGGCAAGCTGATGAGTGTATTCAATGCAATCAGTGTTCCTATGTCTGTCCGCATGCTGCTATCAGGCCAGTATTACTTACCGAAGCAGAACAGCAACAATCTCCTGCCGGATTTATTGCCAGACCTGTTAAAGGACAGAAAGATTTATATTTTGCTATGGCAATTTCGCCATACGATTGCACTGGCTGTGGCAACTGTGCCCAGGTTTGCCCGGCGAAAGAAAAGGCGTTGGCAATGAAACCACTGGCAACACAACTTCAGCAAGCAGCGCTCTGGGATTATGCGCTGAATATTGCCCCGAAGGCGAATCCAATGAATCCATTCACGGTAAAAGGCAGCCAATTTGAACAGCCACTCTTAGAATTCTCCGGTGCCTGTGCCGGTTGCGGCGAAACTCCTTACGCCAAACTGGTGACGCAGCTATTTGGTGACCGGATGATGGTGGCCAACGCCACCGGCTGCTCCTCCGTATGGGCTGGCAGCGCTCCCTCCATGCCGTATACCACCAACCAGCGTGGCCATGGGCCGGCCTGGGGGAACTCCTTGTTTGAAGATAACGCCGAATTTGGTCTAGGTATGATGCTTGGTGTAAAACAGCTCAGAAAACAAGTGGCTCTGGCGATTGAAAAGGCCGCTAAACTGGATTTGGGAGCTGAATTTGAGGCCGCCTGTCAGGAATGGCTCAAACACCAGGAACAAGGCGAAGGCACGAGAGAACGGGCAGACAAGCTGATTGCTTTGCTAGAACAAGTAAAGGGCAGCGATGCGCTGCTTAATGAAATCTATAAGCAGCAAGACTTCCTGGTTAAACGCTCACAGTGGATTTTTGGTGGCGACGGCTGGGCCTATGATATCGGCTTTGGCGGTTTGGATCATGTACTGGCTTCCGGTGAAGATGTCAATGTGTTGGTATTTGATACCGAAGTATATTCCAACACTGGCGGCCAGTCTTCCAAAGCTACGCCAACCGCCGCGATTGCCAAATTTGCGGCTAGTGGCAAAAAGACCAAGAAGAAAGACCTTGGTATGATAGCCATGAGCTATGGCTATGTATATGTGGCCCAGATTGCCATGGGGGCCGATAAAAACCAAACCCTCAAAGCCATTGCCGAGGCTGAGGCCTATCCAGGCCCGTCCTTGATTATCGCCTATGCTCCCTGCATCAATCACGGAATGAAAGTAGGTATGGGGTGCAGCCAGCTAGAGGCCAAACGCGCTGTAGACAGCGGCTATTGGGCTATGTACCGCTATAACCCGCACAGCAAGGCTGCCGGGGAAAACCCATTCACGCTGGATTCTAAAGAGCCAACCATGAACTTTAAAGAGTTTTTGTTGGGTGAAGTGCGTTATTCAGCCTTGAAACAACAATTCCCGGATATGGCTGAGGCGTTGTTTGAGAAAACGGAACAAGATGCCAAAGAAAGACGGGAAAACTATCAACGGTTGGCTGATTTGCGAGGGTAAAACATAGGAGTATATTTTAGAATGTATATCAAATAAAACAAAAAGAAGTCCTGAATCCTTTAATAGGGTTCAGGACTTCTTTTTGTTTAAGTATATTAACCGAAACTTGGGACAGCTCGCTTTCTTAGCTGAGTTTTCGTGCTGTATTTTATCCCATCAAACTCTTTAAGAAAAAGTGGAATTATTGGGTTTGGATTATCGTTTTTCCATATGATACCTATATTTCCATAGGCGTTTGGTCCATTCATAGCAACAAGAGAAATGTGATGGCGAAGCATTCGGCAGAATACCGGATCGAAACTCCAAAAAGAAACACCCAGTCCGGCACTTACTTGCAAAAACAGTGCTTCGATTCGCAAAGGATGGCTAACAATGTTGGGGGTAAATCCTCTAAGCTGACATTGCTCAGTAAACCAGTCTATACCAATAGGCATAGTAGCAGGATCTACCAATATAAAACGTTCATGCTTAAGTTCAGAAAGGTCAAGAGAGTAATTGTTAGCAAAAGGGTGATTGCGAGGCAACATAAAACACAAACGGGCTCTGCGAACCTCACGTACTTCGAATTTTGATGGAAGCTCATTGCCTAAGAACGGATTAAAACCGATATCCAACTGCTGACACGCTAAAGCTTCATTGATCTTATTGACAGGCATAATTTGGATATCGAGGTTAACGTGCGGATAGAGGGCAACAAAATGCTTGATGATTTTCGGCAAAAAGACATGTTCAATACCTATACACCCAATTCTTAGTGTTCCCCAAACCTTAATCTGTGATTTGCGCGTTTTTTCAAATAGCTCGTCAAGTTTGGTCATAATAGAGCGGGATTCTTCAAAAAGGGTGGCACCAGGAGATGTTAATCGGACTGAGTGGTGGGTTCGGATAAATAATTGGACACCAAGCTGCTCCTCTAACTCAACAATATGCTTGCTTAAAGTTGGCTGACTAATGTAAAGTTGCTCGGCAGCTTTGGTAAAGTTTAAATGCTCAGCTACGCAAATAAATGAGCGCAAATACCGGATATCTTGCATTTTATCCCTCCGTAATCATAGTGCAACATGAAGTTATGAAAAGTCACCCATATAGTTAAAGCTGCTTTAAGCATATCGCTAAATACAACCACCCTCAATAGTAAGACTATTCAAATGGTTATGATATTTTTTAGGGACAGCCATCAATTTTTGAATTTCACATGATTTTCTCACCGTGCTATCATCAAAAAGCGAGAAAGAATATTTGGATAAATCAAAAAAGGATGTGAATCAGAATCGGTTGGCAAGCGAAAAGTTTGTTAGTTTTTCTGAAAAAGTGGAGGTGATTTAATGGCCAGGGATACCATGACAGCAGAGGAGCGTTTAATGGCCACGATTAATCTGCAACCAGTAGACCGGATAGTCTGTGCACCAGAGACTGGAAATTATGCCGGACAATATGCTGGGATAACCAACAAAGAATTTGTTTGGGAATTTGAGACAAAGGGATTGGCGGCCATTGAGAAACTGGCTACTGATTATCCTATGTGGGATTGTAGTGCTGATATTAACGGCATTACCAGTGGTTATGTAGCTGAAAGAGCAGGCATGGGCAAGATGAAATTACCAGGCAAAGAGTTGGATGACAACGCTGCAAGCCAAGTTATTGAGACAGAAGTGATGAGCCGGGATGACTATGCCATTGTTAAAGATAAAGGGTTTGGAGAATACCAACTGACTTTTTTGGAACGCGCCAATAACATCAGCCGTGAAGATGTGATAAAAGGAATTGCCGAATCGGGGAGAATTCGAGCAGTAGAACTTGCAGCAATCCGAAACCGGGGACAGGCACCAATATACGGCGATTTAGGAGGATTAGTTCCTTTTGATGCATTTTCGCTAACCAGATCAATTGAAAAATACTATAAAGACATGTTCCAGATACCAGACCAGCTGGAAGAGTTATTTCCAATGTTGGTTGATGCTTTTGTGGAAGGTGCGCAAAAAACGGTAGCTGCTACCGGTGTAAACCGGGTCTTTGTAGGAGGAAGCCGGTCTGCTGGACAATTTATCTCCAAAAGATATTTCGATAGGTTGGTTTGGCCGTATTTTCAAGAATTAGTCGATAAGTTAGCTGCCAAAGACATTGTGCCAATACTGCACTTTGATTGTGATTGGATTAAAAATCTGGAATATTTTCTGGAATTACCAAAAGGAAAATTTGTATTGGAATTAGATGGATCCACAGATATCTTTAAAGCCAAAGAAATCTTAAATGGCCATTGCGCTATCCACGGCGATGTGCCTGCTGCATATCTCACGATTGCATCACCAAGTGAATTAGACGAGTATTGCCAAAAACTTATTAAAACTGTGGGCAAGGGCGGCGGCTTTTTGTATGCATGCGGTTGTTGTATGCCAATGAATGCCAAACACGCAAATGTAAAAGTCTTTTTTGAGGCAGTAGAAAAATACGGATATTATTAAAAAAAGAGAGGGTGAATACATGAATAGAACACTTCTGAAAGTTGTGGTATTATCTGTTTCAATATTTGTTATGGGAGCTATGGCTCTTTCGCCGGCGTTAGCCAGTATTGGCGCGGCATTTAAGGAGGCAAGTCCGCAGACCATTATGTTGTTGGTTACGTTGCCCTCGATAACAATGGTATTTGGTTCGCTAGTATTCAGTAAATTGAGCGATTATTTAAGCAGGAGAGGTCTTCTTACTTTTGGTGTAGCGCTGTTCCTAATCGGTGGTTTAACTCCTTATTTTATGAATGATCTAACGATGATTCTGGTAATGAGGGCTATACTGGGTTTAGGTGTCGGTTTGCTATTTCCGCTTGCTACTGTCCTTATTACTGATTTTTTTGAAGGAAACGAACGCGGAACCGTCATGGGTTTACAAAGTGTTTTTATGAATATTGGTGGGATTGTTTTTCCTTTGCTTGGTGGCTTGCTATGTGCAACTGGTTGGCACAACACCTTTCTGACCTACTTAGTTGGGGTAGTACTGTTCCTATTTGTGTACACTTATCTTCCTGAGCCTGCCAAGGTAGTACGGGAGGAAGTGAAGGAATGTAAAAGGGTTCCTTTACCTGGAAAAGTGTATTTTTTGGAATCCGTGTATTTTATCTATTGCCTGCTGTATTTTGTCTTTTTCATCGATATAGCTATCCAAATTGTTGGTGAAAACCTGGGAAATGCTGCTAGTGCTGGGTTAGCGGTAACAATTTTTACCATGGCTGGCCTTGTGACAGGACTTGTGTTCGGTAAAATTGCACAAATCCTGAAGGGAATGACAATTCCTGTGGGGTGGGTGATAACCGGCCTTGGAATGGCAATTATCTCCGGGGTTTATGACTTCAATCTTATATTAGTGGGGTGTTTTGTTGGCGGTGTTGGTTTTACCGTTGTTTGCCCGGCATTCTTTACTGAAGTTTCCGTTGCTTCCCCGCCCTCACGGGTTGCATTTAGTATTTCATTAGCATGCGTGCTTGGCGGCATTGGGCAATTTGCAGCGCCCTTCATTTTTGACGCGATTTCCGGAGCATTTGGTCAAGGCCCGGGAAGATTTCCTATATGGGTTAGCGCAATAGCTCTTGTAGTTGGTGGTGTACTACTTATACTGCAACAGTACACACAGCAAGCCAAAATAACTAATTTAGAAAGCCCAAATACTAAATTTTAATTGAGGAGTGGATTTATGATGAAAACAGCACAACAATTACTTCAAGAACGCACTGAAAGGTTGAAAAAAACCATCGCATTTGAAAAAACGGATCGGGCGCCGGTCATAATCACTGGAGATGCTGTCTTTGCCAGACATGTAGGCATGACGCTAGCAGAGTTTTGCTCAAATATGAAAGCTTCTCATGACGCAATTTTAACTTCATTTAAAGATTTAGGCGATGTTGATGGAACAGGTGGTACTTTTGCGGCCGCAACCATGTTTCCATTGATGTTTTATACAAGAATCAAATTACCTGGGCGTGAGCTTCCGGATGATATTCCGTGGCAGCTTGATGAACAGGAAATGATGACAGTAGAAGACTATGACACCATTTTGAATAAGGGTTGGAAAGATTTTAGTGATGACTATTTGAGAAATCGCTTAGGCATTGATGTTGATTCGTTGTTTGCGCAATTGGTGGATGTCCCGCAATTTGCGAAAAATTTTGAAGATGCCGGTTATCTGGTGTATACTCCTAGCGCATCCATCACGGTTAATGAATACTTGAGCGGCGGACGATCATTTCCTAAATTCATGAGAGATATGTTTAAGATGCCGGATAAGGTAGAGGCTGTTTTAGATGTTATTCTTGAAGAAACGCTGGCAGATTTCCGGCAGCAAATACGTGCACTTAAACCTTTAGTCGTATTTATTTCACCAGCACGGGGGGCAAGTGATTTCTATTCGCCGAAGATATGGAAACGCTTTGTCTGGAAATATTTGAAGGCAACGGCTGAGATGATCGTGGAAGAAGGTGCGGTAGCAGACCTTCACATTGACGGTAACTGGGAACGCGATTTGGAAATTTTTAAAACCTTACCTAGACAAAAATGCATCTTCGAATGCGATGGCGCTACCAACATCTATAAAGTGAGAGAGGTTCTCGACGACCACATGTGTATTAAAGGTGATGTTCCAGCTGCTATCTTGGCTCTTGGCACTCCCGATGAAGTGTATAACTATTCCACTAAATTGATTAAGGATATGGGAAAAGGTTTCATTCTTGCTTCCGGTTGCACCGTACCGCCAAATGCAAAATTTGAAAATGTCAAAGCTATGGTCGCTGCCGCTTCTGGTAAGTAATCCAATACCATCGGCAAATTATTACGAACACAGGATAAAAAGAGTATTGAAGGTGGGGAAAGTATGAAAAAAGGAAAAAAACTTCTTGTAGCTTTGGCATTAGCATCATTGGTTAGCATTACCGGTACTACATTTGCTGCTCCGGCCAATCCCTTTGGGGATGTTCCCGCTAAGCATTGGGCGTACGATGCCGTGCATAAGTTACAACAAGACGGACTTATTGATGGTGACGGTAAAGGCAACTTCCAGGGAGATCGAGCTGTTACCCGCTATGAAATGGCGCAAATGGTTGCTCGGGCGGTGTGGAATACCGAAAAGGCCAGTAAAGAAGATAAAGCGTTAATTGATAAACTGACGGCAGAGTTTGGCAGTGAGCTGAAAAGCCTGGGCGTGCGTGTAGATTCATTGGAAAAGAAAAGCGAAAAAGTTACTGTATCCGGTTTCTTGCATTTATCAGATCAGGTCTGGAACAATAGTGGCAGCTTCAAAGGTCATACTGCTGCAACCGGCGATACCCCGCACTCGGGTGACGGCAATTATCCGGCGATAGGTATAGATATGTATATTAATTACAAAGTCAATGACAAGTGGCAGATAAAACTCGAAGACGAGGCTGTCAGAGATCTTAGAACCGGTGGGTATTGGACATCTCCCGGGACTAGTGACGGCAATGTAGAAGGATCTCAGCATGATGATCAAATATACGCCGAAGGCCTTGTGGGTGCTACAACGGTTAAGGCTGGTAAATTTGATTATGGATCTGCTTACGGTCTTATAGTACCCCTGGGACGTAAAGGGGTTGACGGTGTACAGTTTGCTGTTGGTGACAAAACTAAGACAATAGTGACATATGGTTACTTCAGACAATGGTGGACCGGCAATGCCACTAACCCGGCCATCATTTCTAGTACGACTGAAAATCGTTATGCTGCTTTAGAATATGATGCTCCGCTCGCTAAAGATTCCAATTTTAAAGCGGCATACCACCATCTATCAAATAATGGTTCTGATTCAACGGTTATCTCAGATAATATCAACCTATGGGAAGTCGGGGCGGATAAAATGCTTAACAAAGATGTGCAGCTGTTTGGTACTTGCGGTGGGTCTGATGCAAATACGCAAAATAAAGCATATATAGTTGGCGTTAATTACAAGCGTGCAGATCTTAATGTTCCTGGATCTTATGGGCTTACGCTACGCTATATTAATGCAGAGGCATACTCATCAATCGCCCCTGATAACTATTGGGTCTCAAAATACGATTGGGGTCTTAAAGGTCCGGAACTTTCTGGGCAGGTAATGTTTGACAAAAATGTCGGTATGATGTTCTGGGTTGCTTCTCTCAAACCGACTGACGGCATTCACACCGGAAAATTAAATACGGCAAAAGCCGAATTAGACTGGTTCTTCTAAATAAGACAAAATGTATTGGCAATAAAAAACACCTCAATGTCTGGTTAAGTGAAGGAAAAAAACACTACCCATACATTGAGGTGTTTTCCATATGACAATAGGAAAGCATCGTAAGCGAAAAATCAAAGTGGCTGAGCAATTAAGAATAAATGTAATGCAGTTCAGGGTGTAGTTTCTTCAATAAGCAAGTCTAGTCTTAAATATAAGGGATACAAATTACAATAATAGTAGAAAATTTGACAAGATAACTGTTTTTGGATAATCTATATATATGTATATACATAATATTCCGAAAGCCAACACTCAAATTGTCTTATCTGTGATGTGGCTGAAGTTGTCTTTGCGTATACCGGACGAGGTTCAATAAACTATAGTGGGCAATTGACTAGAAATCGAAGGAGGTAAGAAGGTGGAAATAATTTTAAGTGAATTAGTACAAGCGGCGTTAGCAGCTAAAGCCGATCATGCGGCCATTGCCGAGGTTGCGAAAATCAAATTTGTCGAGGACTTTAGAAAAGCCTGCGAGCAAAATGTATGCCGAAAATATAATACCAATTGGGTATGCCCGCCCGCTGTCGGACCGTTTGATGAATTGAAAGCGCGGGCCTGTCAGTATACACACGGACTCCTGTTCCAGACCGTCCATCAGATGAAAAGTTCGTTTGACTGGAAAGGCATGATGGCTGCCAAGAAGGTTCATGATGGCGTGTTTCGAGACATTTTGGCTAGTGTAAAAAATAAACATAAAATGCAGCAAGTTCTTCCCTTAAATGCAGGTTCCTGTGAATTCTGTGCTAAATGTGCCTATTTGGATAATGAGCCCTGCCGATTTCCGGAAGAAGCCTTCGCGTCAGTGGAGGCCTATGGAATTGATGTTATTAATTTAGAAAAAGCCTGTGGAATTCCGTACTATAATGGGAAGAATACAGTATCTTATGTAGGACTTATACTGTTTAATAGCGAAGAGTAGTAATAGAAACGTAAACAGAACCAGGAACCGTGTTGCGGGAGACCTGGTTCTTTTATATATGGCAGGGAGGAAAACATGAACAGCTTATCAATCAAAGCCCATCTTTGGATTGCTTTTGCCGTTATCCCTATAATTCCAGTAATTTTTCTCAGCACTCTTCAACTAGTGCAGACAAAGGAACCCTCGTTGGAGTCGGTGGTTTTTAACATTGGTATTACTTTGGTGTTCACCCTCTTGGTAGGCTATTTCCATGCAAAACGGATAAATAATACGCTCAAAATTCTTGTGGAATATATTCAAGAAGTAATGAGTGAAAGCTATGAGATTAAGCCGGTTAGTTTTCCGCGTTTTGCCCCCTGTGAGTTTCCTATGATGGCCGAACAATTTTTCATAATGGCACAGAAAACCAAAGAAGGTCAGCACGCGCTGCGTAAGCTGAATGCTGAGCTGGAGCAACGGGTAGAAGAACGAACTGAAAGCCTACAGAGAACCAACCGTGAGCTTGCCATACTAAATCAGTTAATTACTCCTACCACACCCTACCCAGGAGGGCCAAAGATCATTGAGGGGTGCCTCAGACAGTTTTTTGAGCTGTCAGGGGTTAAGGTAAATTTATACCTTACCAAACCGGTAGTTTCTTTAATGGGGCCTTACGGTGAGGATATGAGCGGCATTAATGACAACGAAGCGGTGGCTAGACCTAGGCATAAAAACGCGCACAGGTACTATATTCAGCCTATTCGCTCAGGCAATACTACTTTTGGACATTTGGTAGTGTCCAATTCCCCGCTAAGTCACGCAGATAAGAATTTCCTGGAAACATTGTCCTGTTCTGCCGGGATTATTATTCAAAAGGAAATGCTGTCACAAACACTGCAACAAAATCATGCTGTTTTAAAGGCCGTTCTGGAGAGTATGAATGATGCCATCACTTTAGTTGACAATCGGCGTGAAGTAGCGTACGCTAATGGACATATGGCCAAGTTGCTTGGTATTCGCCACGGCAGGCTGCGTGGTTTACCGGAAGAATATATATTTGATGCTATAGCCGGACGATTATCTGAGGCTGACAGGCAAATTATTAAACAGGCCAGGCAGAGATATGGTATTTACAAGTTCAAATTATTGAGTGGAGATGTGCAGCAATATATGATGCTGTCAGCTTTTCCTGTTATTAGTGACGAAAATTACACCATTGGCAAAGGCTTTGTTTGGTGGGATGTTACTAAAGCGCAAGAAGTCGATAAGCTTAAGAGTGATTTGATTTCGATGGTGTCTCATGAATTCAAAACACCCATTACCAGCATTAAAGGCAGTGTTGAAACCTTGTTGCGTGTAGATGCTGAATGGGAGGAAGACTTCAAACGAGAAATGTTAACAGGAATTCATGAAGATATTGACCGTATTCAGGAATTGGTAAACGATTGGCTGGATATTTCTCGAATTGATGCCAAAGCCATAGGTTTAGACCGGGAACCTGTGCGGCCAAGTGTTGTTGTGGATAATGCCATTAAAAAGCTGCCCAAACATTTTGCCAGCGGAGTAACGATCGAATCAACGGTGGAGAAAACTTTGCCTTTTATCTATGGTGACAGAATTCGTTTGGCCCAAGTGATGTTAAATCTGTTTACAAATGCCATCCGTTATAATGAGCGTAGTCCGCAAATCAAAATTTTAGCCAGCTATGATGAAAAATATGTGCATATCAGCGTAGCAGATAATGGTATTGGGATAAATATAGAGCACTTGGATAAAGTATTTGACCGATTTTACTGTGTGGAAAATGGGAAAATACGCCCAAGCGGCAGTACTGGGTTAGGATTGGCAATTTGTAAAGGGATTGTCGAAGCCCATGGTGGCAGCATCAGAACGGAAAGCAGTCAAGGGATTGGGAGTGTATTTACTATTTCAATACCTCAATACAACTGTGATGGTGATAAGTATGAAGAAAAGTAAAATAATTATTATTGACGACGAGCCGAAAATACTGCGGTTCATTTCTGCCAATCTCAAGTCGCTGGGCTATGAGCCTCATAGTTTTCTAAATGGTTCGGAGGCGCTGGAAAACATTGATTTATTAGATCCGGAACTCATTCTGCTGGATCTCATGATGCCAGGGATGGATGGTTTTACATTATTAAAAAGATTGCGAACGTTTTCTGACGTGCCGGTTATTATTTTAACGGCGCGGGGCAATTCAACTGACAAAGTGCAGGGACTCAACCTGGGAGCCGATGATTACCTTACAAAACCTTTCTCCCTTGACGAGCTTTTTGCCAGAGTTCAGGCTGTTTTACGCCGTTCTGCCAAGCGGATAGCTAATAACTATTTAACAAGCGAAATAAAAAATGGTGAGGTTACGCTTAACCTGGCTCAGCGACGAGTATGGCTAGGCAATAAAGAACTAAAACTCACCGAAACAGAATATGGTCTATTTTCGTTATTAATGGTCAATGTGGGCAAAGTATTGACACATGAACAGCTTCTAAGTGATGTATGGGGCAGTGAGTACCGAGATGATGTTGAATATCTACGGGTAGCCATAGCCCGTATCCGTCAAAAAATCAAACACGCAGACTATGAGGGTGGCTTGATAGTAACCTACCCTGGAGTAGGTTATATGATTTCTAATAAGGAAGCCGAAAAACACCAACTGTAATGAGTTGGTGTTTTTTTAATGTTTTTGTAATATGTAAAGTTATGAATTTTATGCGAATTTAATGAGTAATACGATACAATACAAACAGTAGCAATGCTCAAATAAAGGTATTGAAATTAAAAAATTGCTTAAAAAAATGGTAAGGGAGGCCCTAATATGAATCGGTCTTTGTGGTGTGAACATGAGGAAAAAACTTCCAAAATTAGTACAGTTAAATACAATTTTGACGACAAAGAAATACAATTAATAGTACAGACCTGGATGTGTCCGATATGCGGAGTTCATGGATCAACCACAGCGGTGGCTGATAGGGCAGAGGGCTAAAATTAACTAAATAAGTAATACAGCATACAAGGAGGATTATTTATGAAAAGTGATGTTGAAATTGCGCAAGAAGCCAAGATGAATCCAATTGCTGAGGTGGCTAAGGAATTAATGATTCCTGCCGAGGAATTGGAACTCTACGGCAATTACAAAACAAAAGTATCCCTTGCAACGTGGGAACGGATTAAAGATAAGCCTAACGGCAAACTCATTTTGGTTACTGCCATTAATCCTACTCCTGCCGGTGAAGGTAAAACAACAACAACGGTAGGACTTGGTGATTCTTTGCGGCGAAAAGGTAAGAAAGTCGTTATTGCTCTCAGAGAACCATCTTTGGGCCCTTGCTTTGGCGTTAAAGGCGGTGCAGCTGGCGGCGGTTATGCTCAGGTTGTGCCAATGGAAGATATCAATCTTCACTTTACCGGTGATTTTCATGCCATTACTACGGCGCATAACCTATTAGCTGCCATTATTGATAATCATCTTCATCATGGAAATGCCCTCGGCATTGATTCCCGCCGCATTACCTGGAGACGGGTGGTTGATCTTAATGAACGTGCTTTGCGGAATATTGTTTGCGGACTCGGCGGCAAGGCCAATGGTATACCCCGGGAAACCGGTTTTGATATTACGGTAGCCTCTGAAATGATGGCCATTCTCTGTTTGGCTAAAGACCTAGATGATATGAAGGAAAGAATTGGCCGGATTATTGTTGCCTACACCTATGAAGGAAAACCGGTAACTCCGAAGGATCTTAAAGTGACCGGGGCTTTGACATTGCTGTTTAAAGATGCTATTAAACCAAACCTTGTACAGACGCTGGAAAACACCCCTGCTTTTGTTCACGGCGGTCCATTTGCTAATATTGCCCATGGCTGTAACAGCGTATCTGCTACGAAATATGCGCTTAAACTGGCTGATTACTGTGTTACTGAGGCAGGTTTCGGTGCAGACTTAGGTGCGGAGAAATTCCTTGATATTAAATGCCGCTTCGCTGGTTTTAAGCCCAGTGCAGTTGTTATTGTGGCTACCGTTCGTGCCCTCAAGATGCATGGCGGTGTTCCCAAGAATGAGCTGGCTGGTGAAAACATAGTTGCACTGGAGAAAGGGCTTGCCAACCTTACCAAACATATCGAAAACATTCAGCAATTTGGCCTACCCGCGGTAGTAGCTATCAATGCGTTCCCAACCGACACTGCCGCAGAGCTAAGCTTTGTCGAAGAAAAATGTAATGCAATGGGCGCCGAGGTAGCACTATCTGAAGTATGGGCTAAAGGCAGTTTAGGTGGGCAGGTGCTGGCGGAAAAAGTACTGGCTGCCTGTGAGAAACCTAGTAATTTTAGTTTTATGTATGATGAACAAGCTTCAATCAAAGATAAAATTGCGGCTATCGCCACCAAAATTTACGGCGCTGACGGTGTAAACTATACTGCTGCGGCAGAGAAAACAGTTAAGGAACTGACTGCTCTGGGCTTTGATAAAACCCCAATTTGTATGGCTAAGACTCAGTATTCCTTGAGTGATGATATGACTAAAATGGGACGTCCAACCGGCTTTACCATTACTGTTCGCGAAATAAGAGTTGCCGCCGGCGCAGGTTTTTTAGTGGCCATTACTGGCGATATTATGACCATGCCGGGGCTGCCGAAAGAGCCTTCCGCCATTAAGATGGATATTGATAATAGCGGTAAGATTGTAGGATTGTTTTAACTTCCCTAAGCATACAAAATAAACAGAGAACCAGGAAGCCAATTATGGCGTTCCTGGTTTTTTAACTTTCTTGGTTGCTGTCTTTGGGCTACAAGGTCCAAAATCTCAGTTTTTAGTATCTGGATCAGTCTTTGTATGTGCGACAATAGTCGCAGGCCTGATTATGTTCTTCTATAAATCTAAACATTCGGACACCGAACCAAAACCAACAATCTGATGACCTAGCAGTATTAAACAACAAAAAAAGCTTTTAGGGCTGCTGGAGCCGGTGAGCTTCAAGTTTGGAGATTTGGGGCTGTGTTGAAACTTATGTTTCAGGACAGCTTCTTTTTGTAAACAAGCACTAGCTATATTGTGCCTCGCGCGGCAAGAGAGCATTTACTTGTTGGCGAAAATCGGTGCCAGCCAAAATACTTGTTTCAAAGAACATTAGAACGGTTTATGCAAGAGGAATATTTGAATAGGCATTTACGCAGGGTCTTGCAGGTATCCTTAACCGGCACCTTCAAAGCTTGTCCAGGATAAACATGCGTGTTATTAATCAAAAAGCAAATACGGACATGACTAAAATCTATGAAGATAATTTACTGCCGATCAAATGGATAAATTCATTTAGAGTCAATATTTGAGCTGGAGAAGCTATTACTGTACAATTGATATTATTAAATAATGGTAAAGATAAAGAACAGGAATTTACTCAACAGTTTGTTAAACTGTAAGCGCACAATAAAACAGTGTATATAAAAATCGCAGCCACTGAGATATACTCATAAGTGGCTGCGATCTTTTATCTGCAGTTTTCCTGAACTTCCGGTCTCCGGAACAAGGTGCGCAGGTTCGATCCCTGCCGGGTGCACCATAGTAAAATCAAGCCTTCTAGCAATTTGCTAGAAGGCTTTTTCCATGAAAAACTGCTTATTTTTAAAAAAATGATGGAAAGACAAAGGAAATAACTGCAAATAAGTGCTAGCTGTTTTCTTGAGAAACAGTGATATGAGGATGTATAAGTTATTATAATTCAAGAGATGGATAAATTAAATTGCTTTTTTTCATCTACAAAAAAGCTTTTGGTCAGTAAGATTACGCTAATTACGGCTAGTAGGGGTATGGTAATTCTAGAGGTTGTATTATCCGATTATTTTTTTGTGCATAGAAACGGCCCGATTATGGTGCTGCGGGTGTCGAAAATATATCAAGCTGCAGTTTTGTCAAAAATTCATACAATAAATTATTGGTTATATAGCGTTTTTAACGTCCCTATTCTAACGTTTTTACCTACTTAGTTTTTTTGAGCGACGCATAGAAATTTTTTTTTATGGGTTTTCTAAGGGATCGCAAGGGTTTTAGCAATTACCCATTTCATGGTTGGCAAGGATTTTGCATCCTTTCAAAGTTGAGGAGGAAAACATTGACTGAATCATCAACATTTAACGATTAGCTAAAGTAATGATTAGCGTGCGGTCTTATAGAACCACTTATTTGTGCTTGAAAGATGATACTTATACTGGTTAAAATACTGTTTTAAGCTGAGCGGAGCAATCTACAACTCACCACACCGGCTTTTAGTGTATCTTCTCCTTAAACCCAATAATAACAAAGTGGTGAAGCCGCACACCATTTTTTCATTACTAGTTATGTCGCCAGCGGCAGCGGCGTGATGGAGGTTAAAATGAATATTGCCGTAGTAGCAGAAGGTCATACTCTGGACAGCAAGGTGGCGGAACAATTCGACACTGGTAAATATTTGTTAATCGTAAATATGTCGGACATGCACGTCAGCGTAATGCAAAATCAGGGCGATGCTTTAGGTGAAAAGTATGCCAAAGAGGTAATAAAACATGAATGTGAAGGTGTTATTACCGGAAAATTAAAACCGGAAGTATTCGACCTTTTAGCCGAAGCTTATGTAACCAGATATTTAGGAGTAGGGTATTCCGTAAAAGAAGCACTTGATTTAATGGGGAAGTATTCATTAAAACTCATTAGGAATTATGAAGGAACAGATGAATGTATTGAAGCATATCACGAGTGTGATGGGACACACCACCAAAACTAAGTTACCTATCGCTAGCACAAAATGTGTTGGGCAATGAACTTTATTGAACGGCGTAATCCAGCTTAGCCATCTAGAAAGAGTGGCGCCAAGGGCTGGAGGAAGCGATAGACACTTATCAATATCTCAAAATACGACGGGTTCTCTTTAAATGCAGAGCCGGGGGAGCCAAGTTGAGTTTCACTTTACGGCACGGATTCAGCCTAGCAAATTGATGTTCCACTTCCAGGATAGGCAAAGTGTTCGTTCAATTGATTAGGATAGCTATATAGATTATTTGACGGTAAGGAAGGGTCGGAGGGCAATGTGGAACGGTTCATACAGCAGTATGCTGACAAAGCCAGAGAATGTTGCCCTGATCTACCACTACGTGTGTATCCCCATATGCTGCGGCGAACAAGGGCTACAAATCTGTACCAGAACGGGGTTGAACTTGCCCTTGTCTCCAGGATACTGGGCTACGCTTTTCTCGATACTACTCGGGTCTATGCGAAGCCTTCTTTAGCCATGATGCGCGAAGCGATGGACTCTGTTGAAGCTCCCCAGACGAGAGATGAAATACCACTTTGGGTTGGCTCTGAAGAGAAAATGGCCAAACTGTGTGGTCTTAGGTAAAAAACATAATCCTCAGGATTCAGGCAGAAACTCCGCTAATAACAAGGGTTTTCTGCAAATCCTGAGGATTATATATTTCTGTGGATAATGCAAGATTATTGGAAATCGAACAGTTCCCGTCTTTAAGATATTTCATTAGGCCTTCTTTTTGCTTTTGCGCATAGTTTAAGGGCTTCGCTGATCTTTGACTTTGGTAGAGCCTGCTTCTTTACAGAATTTACCCACGACCAAAAAAGGCATCTAAAACAGGTTTTTCCTGTTCCAGACGCTGACGTTTCCGTTCTTCGCTAGAAAGCTCCTTGAGAGTTTTTTCTATTTCAAAAAGGTTGTTACAAAACTCAATACCTTGGCTTGGAATAGTAGCTTCCGGACTTTTGATATCCTTCGGAAGGGCATCCACAAAATTTCTCCGGAGATGCGCCCAGCAAAAACACCTCGTAATCTCAGGCACCTTCTTGTATCCAGCGTAAGCATCCGTATGCAGATACCATTTGAATCCCTTCAGGAATTTTTGGGGATAATGACCACTTCTGCCGGGCTGGTATTCGAAGATCCGAATGGGAGTTTTGCAGTACTGGCCGGTACTGTAAACCAACATGTAAGAATCTGTAGTGTCCTTACGGCCTTCTTCCTGCAATACCTGGACTGTGGTTTCGTCCGCGTGTAAGTATTGCTCCTTTAGCATCTTTTGATGCAAGAGGTTCACCAAGGGAGTGAGCCAGTCCCGGGAAGAAGCTAAAATCCAGTTCGCCATCGCGTAGCACGGCTTAAGTTTACCCCCAGTGTCTGCCATTCTTTTTCCTGGCGGTACAGCGGAATGGCGTTTACAAACTTTTGGTGCATCACCCAGGCTACTGTCGATGGCGATGCCATGGAGTGTAAAATTCTTGTACTGATGATCCGGCTATCGTTAGATGAACAGGCATTTTTACCGGTACAATTTGCTGATTGACGCTTACGGAAAATACATTATTTTCATACTATCTAGCGTCAAAAAAATGTATCGGCGGCGATTGTGTTAAAAAATTAGACAATAATAACATTCAGCTTCTAAATAACTTATACTGACTATTTAGCTCCATGAGGATTATTTTTAAATATCTGGAAAAAATCTTTTGCACGACTTTCCCGGGATTGGGCACGTTTTAGTAATCACCCGTCTTGAGGTTGGCATGGGTTTTGCATTTCTACTTACGAGTACAAAAAAAGTAAAGGAGGGGCGTGATTTTTCAACGGATAAAACTACTCAAGTATAAAAAACAAGGAGGATGAATGAGAAAGCTATTTGTGTAATGTCCGGTATAGTTTCACCCTTGGAACCCATGCAACAAATAACAATTGATATTTTCCAAAATGGTGCAAGTAACTGTTAATAAATTAGAGGATGGTGGAGGAGTATGGCACTAAGAAAGATATGTATAAACATAAACGGCGTAGATAGAATGCTTATTTGTAATCCAGGACAAGACAGTTTGGCGGATGTGCTGAGAAGAACAGGTCTGACAGGAACAAAATTAGGCTGCAAGACAGGTCAATGCGGCTCATGTAGCGTATTGTTAGACGGCAAAGTCGTAAGATCCTGTGTAAGGAAAATCAAAGACATACCTGATTATAGCAAAGTAGTTACCATTGAAGGTATCGGAACCCCTACCAATCTACATCCGTTGCAACAGGCTTGGATCACGTATGGTGGCGTCCAATGCGGTTTTTGTTCCCCGGGATTTATTATGTCGGCGAAAGGGCTTTTGGACAAAAATCCAAACCCCACTAGGGAAGAAGTTCGCCATTGGTTCACAATACATCGCAATGCCTGCCGTTGCACAGGATGGAAGCCCCTTGTCGATGCGGTTATGGCTGCCGCAAAAGTTATGCGGGGCGAAGCAACTATGGAGGATATTACTTTCCAAACGCCTGCTGATGGACGTATTTATGGCACGAATGTTCCACGCCCAGCGGCGCTTGCCAAAGTTACAGGCTTGTGCGATTTTGGCGATGATATCGGATTAAAAATGCCGGACGGCACATTACATCTTGCTCTTGTACAGCCAGGGCTGTCCCATGCCAAAATCAAAGGCATTAATTTCTCGGAAGCAGAAAAAATGCCTGGCGTAGTTAAAGTGATTACCGCAAAAGACATCAAAGGCACAAATAGAATTATGTTGCCCGTAACCCACCCCCGCTCCAAAGCCGATGGCTTTGAACGCCCGATTATCGCTGATACCAAGGTGTTTAGATATGGCGATGTAGTTGCAGTTGTCGCGGCTGATACGGAAGAACATGCACGCGCCGCTGCTAAAAAGGTAAAATTAGATATGGAAGAACTGCCTAGATATATGAGTTATTTAGATGCGGTTGCGCCCGGTGCGATGGAAATTCATGAAGGAATTCCTAATGAATATCTACGCGCTCCTCTTTTTAAAGGTGAAGATACCCGGGAAGTTTTGGCCAAATCTCCTTATGTTGTTGAGGGCAGTTTCTATAGTACCAGTCAGCCGCACCTTGTAATCGAACCGGATGTTACCCAGGCTTATATTGATGAAGCTGGAAACGTATGTATTCATAATAAAACACTTGCCACTGTTTTCCCACTCTTAACACTTGCCCCAGGACTTGGGCTGCCTGACGGAAAAATCAGGGTTATCGAAAATCCGACCGGTGCCAGCTTCGGTTATTCCATTTCTCCGGCTAGTTCTGCGCTTGCGGCGGCCTGTACCCTGGCTCTTGACGCCCCGGTCACTTTAACCATGAGTTATGCTGAGCATCAAGCTTTTTCCGGTAAACGCGCTGCGCATTATTCAAACGCCAGAATGGGTTGCGACAAAGAAGGAAAAATTACCGGTTTTGAATTTGACTTTGCCTACGACCATGGTGCATATACGGAAATGGCCGATATTCTTGCCTCCAAGGCCATTCGTTTTGCCGGCTTCAGTTATAATATCCCTAACGTAAGAGCTTTAGCCAGAGTCGGTTTTTCCAATCAAACTTACGGCACCGCATACCGTTCATATGGCAATTCTCAAGCTTACACAATGTCAGAGCAAATGGTTGATATGTTGGCAGAAAAAGCGGGCACCGATCCCTTTGAATTCAGGTACAAAAATTTAGCACGTCCTGGCGATTTGAATATAAATAGTTATCCATTCAAAGAATATCCCTTTGTTACGCTGATGGATAAACTAAAGCCTTTATATGAAGAGGCTAAAGCTAGAGCGAAAGCGGAAGATACTCCTGAGAAAAGACGCGGTGTAGGTATTGCTTTTGGCGGTTATAACGTTACCGGCGGGCCTAACGACCATGGGGAAGTTGCTCTTGAGCTCAACGAAGACGGAACAGTCACAAATTACAATACTTGGGAAGACCAGGGACAAGGCGGCGATGTAGGTACATTGGTGCTTACCCATGAAAGTTTGAGACCTTTGCACCTTGACTATACGCAAATTAAACTGGTGCAAAATGATACTGCGCAATGCCCGCAAACAGGACCTGCCGGAGCCAACCGTTCTCACTATATTGCAGGTAATGCCATTCGTGATGCTGCAAAGAAATTGCTTGATGCGATGCGCAAGGCAGATGGTACTTATCGGACTTATGCAGAAATGGTTGCGGAAGGCATTCCCACTAAATATCTTGGAGTATGTGACACCACCGATATCACGAAGGATCTTGATCCCAACACGGGCATCGGTGATCCTACGCCCGAATATAACTACGCTGTATTTTTTGCGGAAGTGGAAGTTGATACGGCCATAGGCAAAACAAAGATTTTGTCCATGAAAATGATCTATGATATTGGCGCTATAGGCAGTCAGCAAGCAGTAGAGGGGCAAGCTTATGGTGCTCTGACTCATTCGATGGGCTTTGCACTGTCAGAAAAATATATCGATAATAAAGACTATAACAGCCTTATCAAGTGCGGCTTTTTGTATGCGGACGATATTCCTGACGATATATATTTGGAAAGTGTTCCGTCGCCCAGAAAAACCGCTCCTTTTGGCTCAGTCGGCTGTTGTGAAGGGTTCCAGTCCGCCGGTCATGTTGCAGTATTGAACGCCATTTACAATGCCGCCGGAGTAAGAATTTACGATCTTCCGGCCAGCCCGGATAAAGTAAAAGCCGCCTTAGAGGCGAAAGCACTAGGAAAAGAACTTAAACCCGATAAGTATTTCCTGGGGTCCGATCTTTTTGAAGCGCTTGACGAGATTGCGGAAAACCCTGTTTCCGCCGCCGGCCCTACAATGGCTCTTTAAGGTTGAGTAAAGAAAATCAAAATACGCAGTAGATTAGCGTAGTAAGCTATTATGGCAGCGTTACAGCCATACAGACTGTAACGCTGCTTTAACCTAGCTCCGTTTCTTGGCAACAAGGCAAAGCGGATAAGCTATGTTTAAAGGAGGCGAAAAAGTGGATAGCGGTAATTCAAAGGTGTTGGAAAGCTTGCTGAAAGCTCCGGCCAGCGGTCGTATCTTATCTAAGGACATGGGTAATTATGTGATAAAATGCTACAGTGGCGATAGCCCTGCCTGTAGGTGTGCTTGCCCTCTAAACTTAGACATTGTCGCCTTTAATACCAAGTTGAAGAAAGGAAATTTTGACAGCGCCTATATGCTATATAGAGATCAGGTTATTTTTCCGGCAATTGTTTGCAGGCTTTGCGATCAACCTTGTGAAAGGGCATGTGTCAGGAAAGAGATTGACGATTCACTTTCGATGAGGTTGCTAGAAAAGGCTGCTGTAGATTATACGAGGTCGACAACGCCGGTAAAATATAATGTTCCTCCGAAAAACAAAAAAATCGCCATCGTGGGTGCGGGTCTTTGCGGCTTGAGTTGTACGGCGCGGCTTGTCACCCGTGGGTATAACGCAACGATTTTTGAAAAAAGTGATAGAGTTGGCGGGCGGTTGTGGGACTTATTGCCGCCGGAGTCGTTTTTAGAAGAGATTGCAAATCAAATGCAATTTCTCAATTACGAGATGAAATTTAATACCTGGATTAAAAACATTGACGGATTGATTTCCGCCTTCGATGCAGTGCTGCTTGCCACCGGAAAAAACGGGGATTCGTTTAATTTGCTGCAAGGCATAAATTTGGATTCCCTTGGGAGTACCCAGATGGGAGTTTTTCTGGCAGGCGGACTGATCGGGGCCAATCCTGTTCAAGCTATCGAACATGGCATACGTGCCGCTCAATCTATAGAATCTTATTTACAAATCAACCGTATGCACGAGATTATCGGCCCCAATATAAACAAACCCTCGCGTTTTAAAATGAATACAAGTACGATAAAACCGGAAAAACGTATTGTAGCAGAAAGTTACAGCAAAGATGCAGTGATTAAAGAGGCGGGCAGATGTATACAATGTGATTGTCGTGATTGTATCAACTCTTGTGACATGATGAAATGGTATAAAAAAATGCCGAAGCGCATTGTCAATGATGTGCGCATGTCGTTTAATCCGGTGGAGGGTCTGCAGCCAAGGGTAGCAACAAGAATGCTTAATTCTTGTAATAATTGTGGTTTGTGCGGAAGCGTTTGTACCGAGGATATTAATTTGGGTGACTTTTTGCTCGACGCGCGCCGGATTATGCATCGGGAAGGCTCATTACCGCCCGCCTTTCATGATTTTTGGATCAGAGACATGCTATTTACGGAAAGTGAAAAAGCATACTTGTCGCGTAATGCACCGGATTGCCCAAAAAGCGAGTATGTTTTTTTCCCCGGATGTCAGTTGGGAGCTTCCGATCCGGCATATGTGAAAAAGTCTTATGGCTATTTATTGAAGATACTCCCCCAAACTGGTATAATGCTGGGTTGCTGCGGTGTACCTGCGGAGTGGGCCGGGAATGTACCGTTATTTACGGAAACGCTGGAAAAAATACGCTGTCAGTGGGACGGCATGGGCAAACCAACAGTAATCGTGGCCTGTCCGACTTGTAGCAAAATGTTTGCTAAATATCTGCCGGAGGCCGACCGGGTCTCTCTATATGACGTCATCGAAGAAAACGGTCTGCAGCCAAGTCATACTGTGAGTAATTCCGTTGTTTCCATATTTGACCCCTGTTCTAGCCGATATGATGAAGCCATGCAGCAAAGTGTGCGCAAGCTTGTGATGAAGGCTGGTTTAGTTATTGAGGAACTGCCTTATAGGGAAAAAACAGCTCAATGCTGCGGTTATGGTGGCCATATTTACTCGGCAAATCCCGATCTGGCCAAGGATATCGCAGCCAAAAGGGTTGCCCTCGGCCAGTATCCGTACATAACTTATTGTACAAATTGTAGGGATGTTTTCGCAGATTTGCAAAAGCCTTGCCGCCATGTGCTTGATGTGCTTTTCGACATTAATGACGATTCGCGTAAACCACCATCGCTTACTGAACGTAGGCATAATCGTGTAGTGTTAAAAGCGGATCTTCTTAAAAATATATGGAGAGAGGATGGTTATTCAGTGGTGCTTCCAACCCCAAGTATCTCGATTTCTCATGAGCTTATGCAGAAATTGAATAAGCATCTGATAACAGAAGACGATATTCGCGATACAATAAATTTTTGTGAGACTTCAGGTAATAAGATTTTCGATACGGAAACAGGTTATTATATCGGCCATCAAAAGCAGAAATTTATTACTTATTGGGTAATTTATCAAGTGGAAGGCGATTCATATAAGCTTATCAATGCATATTGCCATAGGCTAAGTATAGAGGGAGAGTGATTACGATGGCCATTGGTAAATTTATTTGCCATAAGTGCGATAAAAAGCTGGAACCTGAAAATATTGTTCTGGAATATCTCGGCCGTAGGATGACGCATCAATTTCTTAGTTGTCCAGAATGCAAGCTTATTTATATACCCGAAGAGATTGTGGAAGGAAAAATACATCAAGTTGAAATCGCATTAGAAGATAAATAATATATCTACCGCCACTGTCAAACCTATATCAACTGGGGTTTTTGAAAAACAATTATACAACAAGTTGTATGATCCTTGGTAGCACCATGGCAGGCTTTGCCTTTACCAATGCGGTACTGGGTCTCGTCCATGGCATAGCTCACCCCTTGAGTTGTACGCTGTGGCTTGCCACAAGGTGTGACCAACGCCTGCGTCATGGAATTCAGCGCTTCAGTAGTACCGGAAAGAACAGTTGATATTGGTAAAGGCCATGGGTTAAAACTCGACGGCCTGTCTCAGGAAGCAGCGATCAAAAAGATGATCGACCGGGTATTTGAATTGAACAAAAATATTAAGATTCCGACATTGAAAGAAGCAGGCGTGAAAAAAGAGCAATTTGAGCAGCTTGCTGACGACACCCTGCGTGACGGCGCTGAAGGCGGTGCAAGTATGTTCAACCCGCATCAGGCAACCAAAGAAGATATTTTTAACAAAGGAACAAGTAAAAAAACTGATAAAGAACAATAAAACTCTGGTGCGGAAATTCGGTTGTATAATCCGGGACATACAGAAGGTTGCGCGCAAGGAAGGGCTGACTGTGCAATTATTTAACAGAGAAGCCCAAAATAATATACAGTTTATTGCTTTAGCCACTAGTCATTCACCCACCACAGGACAAAGTTGCTGTATTAACCAACGCTTCGGAGAATATTTAAAGAAAAGAACGGCAATTTAAGTAAAGTAGCAAAAAGAATGGGCATCTGTAGGCAAACTCTTTACAATAAAATAAATAATAGCGAGAACCTTAAAGGCAAATTATACAAAATCGACGGCAAATTACTGCGGAAATCTAAAAAAAAGTAGCTTGAAAATATTCATTCTGAAAATGGGTTTTCTGGCGTGGATAAGAAAAACAAGCCCCAATTCGGGATTCGGCAGTATCCCCTTTTGGTTGACAGTTAAAAAAAGCCATTCAACACAATGGACTTTAACTGTTAACCTGAGGGGAATTTTTATGACCAAAGAAGGGGAAAAGTTTCTCATCAAAAACGGCCCGATTATGCCGCTATGGGTGTCAACAAATATATCAAGCTGCAGTTTTGTCAAAAATTCATACAATAAATTATTGGTTATATAGCGTATTTAACGTCCTTATACAAATGTTTTTACCTACTTAAATTTTTTGAGTGACGCATAGAAATTTTTTCCATGGATTTTCTAAGGGATCGCAAGGGTTATCAAAATCCCTTTTTGTGGTTGGCATGAGTTTTGCGTTGTATATTGGCCAGTAAGAAAAAAGGTAAAGGAGGGCAGGCTTCTTAGGTCGGGTATGTTTTACTCAAAAGCAATAAAATATGAGGAGGCTATTAGAATGGAATTTATTTTCGGGATTCCCTGTACAGTATTTTTTGGTGAAGGCAAAGCCAAAAATACGGGCGAAATCGTAGGCAGTATCGGTGCAAAGAAAGTATTTTGTGTTTATGATCAGGGTGTTGCCAAGGTGGCCGCAGGTGTCGTCAATTCGTTGAAAGAAGCCGGAATGAGCGTAATTGAATTTGACGGGGTTGTTCCAAACCCGCCCGATTATCTCGTGGAAGAAGCCGCGCAGAAATGCCGGGAAGCAGGCGTTGATGCCATCGTGGCTATTGGAGGCGGCAGCCCGATTGATGTGGCTAAAGCAATTAACGTTTTGCTTACTAACCCCTCGCCCATTCATCAGTATGACGGTTTGAACAAGGTTACCATTCCTACCAAGCCTTTGATTGCCATTCCTACCACCGCCGGCACCGGCAGTGAGGTAACTACATTTGCTATCGTTACCGATACGTCTCGCCATAAGAAAATGATCATTGCCGGTCAGTTCATGGGTGCAAATATCGCTATCGTAGACCCTGAATTGACTGTAGGTATGCCCCCGGCCATTACTGCATCTACGGGTATGGACGCACTAACTCACGCCATTGAAGCATATGTGTCCATTTTACGGCAGATTCCCGCAGACGTGAACGCTTTGAAGGCCATTGAACTAATCAGCAGCAGCATTGAGGAAGCTACCGCCAACGGCAGCAACATTGCTGCCAGAAGCAATATGATTCTCGGCAGCACCATGGCCGGCTTCGCCTTTACCAATGCAGTACTCGGCCTTGTTCATGGCATTGCTCACCCCTTAAGCGTGCGCTGCGGCTTGCCGCACGGTGTAGCAAACGCCATTCTGCTGCCCTATGTAATGGAATTCAATGCTTCGGTAGTGCCGGAAAGAACTGTTGATATCGGCAAGGCCATGGGCCTGAAACTTGATGGTCTGTCTCAGGAAGCAGCGATTAAAAAAACTATCGATAGAGTATTTGAATTGAATAAGAAAATAAAGATTCCGACATTGAAAGAAGTAAATGTGAAAAAAGAGCAATTTGAACAACTTGCCGACGATACCCTGCGCGACACTGCGGAAGGCGGAGCTGGTATGTTCAACCCGCGTCCGGCATCTAAAGAAGAAATAATTGCTCTTTTAGAAAAAGCGTTTTAAACAAATTGTTTTCTTGGACTAGCTTGAGATAGTGGCTGTAATAGGTACAGGTTTGTAAAGTTCTATCCCCTGACTGAAGCAAACCTGTACTGAGCGGCCGATTAACCTGTGTAATAAAATGGAGGTTCGAGAAATGTCTAATAGTAATATTCAGCTAGCAACTGCAGGCCCCTGTGGTTTGATGGTGCTCGCTTTTTACTTGGCTTGCTTATGGCCTGGAGCGGTCGGAATGGCTGATCACTCGGTATTTGTACTCCTAATACCCCTTGGATTAGCGGGGGCAATCGTTCAGTCGGTGGCCGGAATTGTGGAATTGAATCGGGGAAACATCGTAGGCGGCAATATAAATTTGGCCTTTAGTGCGTTTATGTGGTATGGTGCCGGCGGCAATCTTTTGAAGTTTTTAAACATTGGGCCGGCGAATACTGCAGCCGCAGATGGTTGGATATTTCTTGTGATGGGACTTTGTATGGTTGGCTTCACACCGATTTTCCTCAGAATTAATTTATCCATGAGCGTGTTTATCCTCGCTACCGACGTATTTTTCATGGGTTGGGGGCTGTCCTGGATACTAGGTAACCCTGCATTATTTCTCATTGGCGCCTGGGCGTTGCCGATTATCATCGTTGCAATCATTTGGGATGTAGTAGGTACTATGCTAAATAGTGCATTTGGCAAAGAGGTTATCAATCTGGGACCACCCATTTCTGGTTCCATAAAGGCTTCTAATTAGAAAGAAAAACAAATTCACTTCCGATTTATTTTCGTCCCGCTGGGAGGTAATAAACGTTAGGGTATGATGAGTAATTATTGTGCCTGCCATTGCGCAAAGGAAGGGGCCTGAATATTATTTTAGGCCTAAGCGACGTTGTATCCAAACTATAAAAAGGAGTGGGATATGCATGTTGAAGTTTTTGCGCATTAATGCTAACCAAAAAACGGCTATTTTTGAGGAAGTCAAAGAAGAATACAAATTTTTTGGCGGACGCAGCTTGATTGCCAAGCTGCTGAATGAAGAAGTGGATCCCGCTTGTAATGCTTTAGGGGTCGACAATAAGTTGATTATTTGCGGTGGTCTGCTTAACGGTACAATTGCTACAACTTCCGGCAGACTTGCCTTCGGGGGGAAAAGCCCCTTGACGGGTACAGCAAAAGAAGCCAACGTAGGTGGTACTGGCGGAGCGGCATTCGGCAAACTTGGCTTGAAAGCGATTGTTATCGAAGACATGCCCACCGACAATGAGTGGTCTATTATCAAAATTTCGAAGGATAAAGTAGAATTCTTACCCGCGGCCAAATACGTTGGTTTGAACAACTATGATCTTGCAGCACAGTTAAGAAAAGACATGGGTACAAAAATCAGCATTCTTTCCATCGGCGGTGCCGGGGAAAAAGGCTATCGTAATTCAACTATTCAAGTTACCGATATGTCCGGAAATCCGGCCAGAGCGGCGGCCCGCGGCGGTTTGGGAGCGCTAATGGGCTCTAAAAAGATTAAGGCGATCATTTTGGAGGATAACGGAATTGCTAATGCTGAGTATGAAGATAAGGAGAAATTTATCGCCGCTCATCGAAAATTTGTCGAAGGAATTAAAGCCAATCCTGTATCGGGTCAGTTACTGCCAACATTCGGCACTGCAGCGCTGGTCAATGCGGTAAACGGCTTAGGTGGCTTGCCTACGCTCAATTATAGTCAAGGTCGCTGGGATAAAGCGGAAATGATTAGTGGCGAGAAACTGGCGGAGGTCCAGCAGTCTCGCGGCGGTAAAATGGGGCATGCCTGTCAGCCTGGTTGCGTAATAAAATGTTCCAACGTTTTGCATGATGCAAATGGTAAATATGTAACATCTGGCTGCGAATATGAGACTATCGCTCTGAATGGTTCAAACCTCGGCATTGACTCTCTGGACTTCATTGCCAAAGTTGACAGACTGTGTGACGATTTTGGTTTGGATACCATGGATACCGGTGCAACGCTTGGCGTCTGCATGGAAGGTAAAAAAATCGCTTTCGGTGATGAAAAAGGAGCATTGGGGTTAATTGAAGAGATGATGGCCGGAACGGATTTCGGTAAAATTCTTGGCGCGGGTACTGATGCAACTGCTAAGTATCTGGGCGTGAAGCGTGTACCGACTGTTAAAGGACAGAGCCTGGCGGCATATGATCCCCGAGCCCTGAAAGGTACAGGCGTAACCTATGCAACATGCCCCATGGGCGCTGACCACACCGCAGGTAATTCTCTGGGAGCACCCGGAGTTGATCCTTACAAAAAAGAAGGACAGGTGGCACTGTCCACAAATCTCCAAGTGGCGATGGCTTTAATTGACTCCTTGGGCATGTGTATCTTTGCTAGTTTCTGCATTGTGGACCCGGCCAATGTGTGCCATCTCTGTGATATGATGGCCGCAAAATTCGGCGGCGAATGGAATCCCGACCGCTTGTTTGGACTGGGTGTGCAAAGTATCGCTCTGGAAAAGAAATTCAACAAAGGCGCCGGTTTTACTGCCGCCGACGACAGACTGCCCGAGTTTATGTACACCGAAACCCTGGAGTCGTGCAATTCCGTATTTGACGTTACGGATGAAGAAATGGCACAAGCGATACCTTTCTAAAATTGTGTCGGTGAAGGAAGGTGGAGTCACGGATCTCTACCCTCCTTCACTTACTGAAAATTTATCCGATGACCAAGCCGCTCTAATACTCCCGTCTTCTACAAGTGGGAGTAAAGAGCGGCTAGGTCCCTGGATAAGTTCGACTAAAATTCAGATGGAGTTAAAACTCCACCTGAATTAAGTCTCACTTAATCCTGATTTACTGAGTGAAACGTGTGCTTTAAGAAAGGAAGTGAAGCTGTGCGGAAATCTGTTTTATTACTGGTGGCTTTAACAATCCTATGGTGATTGGGTCTAATGGCTTCCATGTTCAGTATAAAAAAGCTGATCCGAATTTCGACTTGCAGCCACTAGCCGGTCCTGCCGAATGGATTGCTCCCTACAATTGGACTTACAGGGCTCACGGCGGTGCGGCAAACGATATCCAGGGCGTGAAGTACGGCTTTGAAGCCACCGTGGCCAAGCGGACTATTTTCAGCTTGCAGTATGATGACCTGGAACGCATAAGCAACGGTGAGGATCAAAGTTTCGTTTGTGCACAGGTATTCTATTTGTTCTAAGTTCAGACTTAATTATTATTGATAAATATAAACTTCGACATGACTGTATTATGGTCAATAGCCTATCCTTATCCAGCTGATAAAAGCATTAGTATCTTCTTAGTGGACAGAGCTTGGTGTGAGCTTTGTCAATTAAATATCACTAGATTTTAAAACATGTGGATATCTTTAATCAAAATATATTGTTTTCCCGATAAATACTGTTGTTTTTTCATGATGCTTTGGATGTTATTAAGAGCTCAATAAAGTAATTTTAATTCATTTTACTTACTAATTAATAATGACTATTAATCTTAGGATATCCTTCAACCTCCGAAATGTGGGGTATAATCGGTTTTCCAAAAATTAAGGCAGATTTGCGTAAAAAAAAATCGGATACATGAGGAGTAGCTAGCCTGGCTGAAAAAGAAAACAGAAGAGACTCTCACGCGGGACGAGCGGCTAGCGCTCATCGAATGCTTCGGCTGTGAACCAACATCGCCTATGCAGGCGCAATTAGTAAAGGGGGAACAATTGTGCAGGTAATTAATACAGATAACGCTCCTGACAAGAATCTAATTACGGTAGAATTGAGATCGCATATCAATCCGACTTTAAAAGTAGATGGTTTCTCATTAGGGAAAAAAACGAAATTAAAATTGCCGTATAACATTTGTCTAGGTGAGTTTCTAAAAATGTATTTTAGCGACAACCGGGATGCAATCGGTTTGATCGCTATAAACGGCATCAACGTCGAATCCAAACGTGTGCTTTTGGAAGGAGATTTTATCGACATATTTAGCCTGATTTCCGGAGGGTAGTCTTCATGGGTTTGTGAATTTTCAGTTAGATTAAAATATAACATTATTTAATACAGAGATAAATTCTCTTTTTTGTAGTGGAAAAGGAGGGTGTATTTTTCCTCCGCACCTTCTTTTACCGCGAATTTTGGCGCCGGAAGGAGTTTATATCTTATGGACTTTAAACATATTTTCAAGAACCGCTGAGTGATGAAGAAATATTACGTTCCTTTGCGATCGGAAAATATTTATGATGCTATAAAAAGTTTGAATGATTTTGTTAAAAGGTTTATCTAACCTAATGGATATAGAAATTACCAGAATGTATTAAATTTTTGTCCAAATAATGAATGAATACCGTATACTGTCCAATATTTAGACAATATAGGCTTAAAAAAAGAAGCTTTTCCCGAATAATAATTTTTGCCGGTGGCTGTTTCGAAAAGGGTTTTGTCAGCCCCATTTCGAATTCTCTAAACAAAATAAGAAGCCAAGCGTTTGTTGAATGTGCTAAAAGTTTGAGATTGTTTTCTTTCTGTAATTTTAGTAGTATATCGTCGCTGTGATTCGAATGGCATCGATCAAATAATTGAGATGTTTAAAAAGATGCCATGTTCGAAGAGGAGGTTTAAGCGATGGGGAAAATTATTGATCAGTTTCAAGACAACTTGGATGCGCTATTAAAAACAGGCATAGCTAAAGAGAAATTTAACCGTCAATCATTGAATAAAATATCCAACGAGTGGAAGAAGCTTATAAATGGTCAACGGATCGACCGGACCGTCGTTTCCGATCTTATTTACAATTCGTGGAAGAGGTGTCAGGAGAACGCTGTTGATCCTTACCATCAGAACGAGGAGTTCTTTACAAAAGAACAGGTCGAAAAACTTGTAAAGAATAATGAAATGCTGATACGGAAATTTGGCACTATAATACAGGATGTACAAAGGATTGCACGTAAAAAAGGTTTAACTGTGCAATTATTTAATGACGAGGCTAAAAATGTACAATTGATTGCGTTAGCTAGCATTCACTCGCAGGATAAGGTTGCATTGCTGACGGACGTATCAGAGAAGGCTTTGGGCACAAACGCTATTTGCCTGGCTTTAAGAGAAAACAGACCCGTACAGACATTAGGCCCCGAACATTATAATTACAATTTGCATGATGTCTTCTGTTCTGCGGCCCCATTACATGACAGCAAAGGAAATAAAATCGGCGTTATCAATATTGCTAGTTACAATTATAGGCAGAGCACTGATAATTTTATCTTGGTTAATTTTTTGGCGAAGCTTCTGGATAACATATCCTTAATTCTTGACACAATGGATGAGTTGGAGTCATACCATTTTGCGATCAATGAAACTTTTTCCTACCTTTCGCAAGGGATGTTATACGTTGATCATGAAGATGAAATAAAATATTTCAATAAGAAAGTAACGGAGCTATTTGCCGCTGATTCCACCCGTATCAAGGAACGCATATCGGATTTTCTCGCGTTATTGAAGGAATATAACGATGATATACAAAACGAAATAATAGAGATGGAAATTGGCGGCATAAGAAAGCACTTAATTGTTACTGTAAAGAAATTTGTCCGGCCCAATGCGATGCAGCATGAAAAGATAATCATTGTTGAGGAACGAAAATCCAGCGATTCGCATTTTGAAGCTGCGTTATACACCTTTGACAACATAATCGGTCAAAATGAAAAAGTACTTGAAGCTAAACATTTGGCCAACAAGGTGGCAAAATCGAATTCATCTATTTTGATATTTGGGGACAACGGTACCGGGAAAGAGGTCTTTGCTCAGGCCATTCATAATGCAAGTTCAAGAAAGAGCCGCCCTTTTGTAGCCATCAACTGTGGAGCTATCCCGCATGAATTGGTGGAAAGCGAATTGTTTGGCTACGAAGCCGGGGCTTTTACAGGGGCCGTGAAAGGCGGAAGAAAAGGGAAACTGGAAATCGCCAGCGGCGGTACTCTATTCTTAGACGAAATAGAAAGCATGCCCTTGAATATGCAAGTTAAATTACTGCGGGCTCTTTCATCAAAAAAGATTTGTCGGGTGGGTGGAGAGAGAGAAATTCCTATTGATGTGAGGATTATTTCCGCAACCAAAAAAGATCTGCTCAAAGAAGCAGATATCGGCAATTTCCGTGATGACTTATACTATCGGATCAGTACCGTTACAATTACATTACCTGCCCTTCGCGAGTGCATTGATGACATTCCTTTACTAACAAACCATTTTATAGCGAAGTATGCGCAAGAATTGAGGTTGTCGAAGATTTCCGTGAATCCAGCGTTTTATGATGCTCTTTCACAGTATGCTTGGCGTGGTAATGTACGTGAACTGAGCAATGTCATTGAACGATCTCTTTTAATGTTGGACGACGAGAAAGAACTAAATTTAAAGCATCTTCCTGAAAAGGTTGTCAATTCTTATAATTATAAGAGCGTGAAGAGTAAATTGGCTGTGATAAATACGCAGAAAACCGGTTCTGACAACTTAATGAAACTGAGTGAAGAAATAATTATTGAATTATTATTAAAAGAAGAAAACGGTACTTTGAGTAAAGTCGCGGAAAGAATGGGTGTCTGTAGGCAAACCCTATATAATAAAATAAGTAATAGCGAGAAGCTTAAAAGTAAAATATCCAAAAAAGACGGTATTTTACTTAGGAAATTTAATAAAAATGTAACCTAAATTATTTAATCCAAAACGGACTTTATGGCATGGAAAAGATAATAAGCTAACCATAAGAGTAAAATGATTTCGCGAATCTATAGAAAAATAATGGGTTGTTGATGCTTTGTGTTTAAAAATATAAAACCTAAATAGATGCGATCCCCTTGCTAGTAACGGGCTATTGAGGATTAACCGTATTGATGATAAATGTCAGAAGGAGACAGGTTTACTGGAATTTTAGGTAATAGCATATACTCGAAGCGGTTAATGATCCATTAAATAACCGCCAGGGTACAAATTTTGCTCAGCAATAATACGGCAAAATAGCGGGTGGGACTCCCGCTGAGTAAGGCGGTGCAGCTGGCGGCGGTTATGCTCAGGTTGTGCCAATGGAAGATATCAATCTTCACTTTACCGGTGATTTTCATGCCATTACTACGGCGCATAACCTATTAGCTGCCATTATTGATAATCATCTTCATCATGGAAATGCCCTCGGCATTGATTCCCGCCGCATTACCTGGAGATGGGTGGTTGATCTTAATGAACGTGTTTTGCGGAATATTGTAACTTTCAATAAACAAAAGAACCAGGAGGCCAATTTGGGCATCCTGGTTCTTTTGTTTATTATAGGGTGACGGTTTTAGTTTCGCCACTCATAGAACAAAAATTTGCGCTCGCATTCTCAAGATAGAAGATTTCAAAAATCTCATCATCGACAGAATACATATGTTTTAGCATAGGCATCAGCTCTAGTGCTTGAGCCTTAGCTTCTTTTGTAGTGCAGAATACGGCTTTACCACTTAGACGCATCCAGCGTGCATCTTTAGTTGCTGCACAAATTTCAATGTTCGGATTGGCCTTTAATTGTGCATAGACCGGTTTTTGGTTGCTGGTAGCAAAGCAGAGCTTGCCGTTATGCTCCATTACAAAGCCAAATGGACGAACCTTAGGCTGATTGCCTTCAACTGTGGAAACGAAAAATGTTCCGCAGTCTTGAAGAAACGTAAGAACTTCATTCATAGAATAACCTCCAGTATAGAATTAATATATTGTTTATAGTATAATTATAAGTGTTGATAATAATACAGCAAGTATGCAGATTATTATTACTAAGTAAGTTTTTTGTGAGTATAGGAGAAAAACGTGAAAGATACAGTAACTATTTCAATTGCAGATGATGATGTATGCCCTGTAGGATTCGCGTTAAAGGTTATAGAAGGTAAGTGGAAACTACCGATACTTTGGGTGCTTTGTCAAAACGGGACGCTTAGATATAATGAATTAAAAAAATGCGTTATAGGAATAACCAATATGATGTTAACAAGTTCACTTAAAGAACTTGAGGAAAGTGGAATTGTTAATAGAGTTCAGTACAACGAAATACCACCACGTGTTGAATATTCATTAACAGAGATTGGGGAGACACTTTTGCCAGTTCTTGATGAATTTGCCAAATGGGGTAAGAAGTTGATAGAAATTAAGAATCAGAGGAGCGGTCAATAACCGATTCCAAACATTAATATGTGTACGTCAATGCTGACACCGGCCGATTGGAAGCTGGTGTTTTTAATTTTTGCGCTATCTCCGGGCTAATCAAGGTTCTAACCGCTCTCTTGATACTTAGCTTAACTCAATCTTTGTAATAAACTCTTAAAATATAACTCTTCTGACTCAAGTATTCCGAAGAAGCCATCGTCGATTTTCTCAATTAAAGGGAGAGCCAAAGTTACTTTATCAAGACCACTAGGTTTTAACTGAATTACATTTGCTCGGGAGTCTTTTGGATGTTTTGTTCTAATAATGTAATTTTTCTTTTCTAATAATCTTACTATTTGAGATGTTGTCATAGTGTCTATTTGAGATTCAGTAGCAATCATTGTCTGTGTCACATACTGTCCATGACTTTGCAGGTATGCTGTCACAGTCAATATGACAAACTGAGGTAAAGTAAGGCCCACAGGTCGTAATGCTTTTTGTATTTGAGTATGCCAATTATTGTATACTCTGATAAAAGCAAGTCCTGTACTTTGGGAAGAGTCATCCTTAAATTTAGTTGAGGGAAATATCATTCAGCTTCAACCACTTTTTTAATGGCCAATATGGCTTGCGGCGTATCTTGAAAAATCTGTGATAGAAGCATAATGTCTTCTTCAGACAGTTCCCCATCCATTTTTTCCATTTTAGCAATATGCTTTATCAAGGTTTTATCTCCATTTTTGGTAAGAGTGTGCCCAAAGCATACTGCGATTCCGGCATCGGGAACTACGGTTCTATCCCAAAATTCCTTGTGGGGAATCACCGAAGTGAGCGTGAAGGTCATTTCCGGTTGACCTCCTAACTTTATTTGTCCTGATGAGCCAGTAACGAACTCGCCTTCTAAAGAAATCTGTTCCAAATCAAATTCCCATTTAAAACGATTAGTTACGTTAGCATACATTTCCCAAATTTTTTCTGGACTTGCATTTATCTCGGTTTGGAACGAGAATTCGGTCATGTGTCCATCCCTCCAATTTTGCATGTATTTATATTATAAGTACACTTATAATATAAAGCAAGAAAAACTTGCCCCTAGTACTGCCCCATAACCGGTAAACTACAAAACCCAGGCTTTCCGGGCCTGAGCTTTGTAGTTTAGCGCAACCCGATCAGGTTACCCTTCCTTTGTGGGTATGTAGTTTTGAATAGTAGCGGACGGTGAATCGTTGTGAGCTGTGCAGTGGCTTCGTTGCAATGCCGCCCAGGCGGTGCCTATTGTGACTAGGATGGTGCCTAACCAGACCAGGCTCATGAGGGGCTTACGGCTAATTTCGGCATCCAATTTTTGCGGCTTTGACGGAGAAGCTAGGTTGCGTACAGTAATTCCGGCTAAGCCATCTTTGATAGCAATAGAGGTCAGGGTTATTTCATAATTATCGTAAACTCTGACTGGGAGGGGAAGCATTTGACCGTTATGCGGTGTTAATTCGGATTTTACTTCCTGAACTAAGCCATCTTTGGTTACTTCCAGTATGGCGTAGGCTTTAATATCGCCATCGGTGCCGCTATTCATGCTAAAACGAATAAATTTGATATTCAGCCCTTCGCGACTGCTGGTTTCCCCTTTATGGAGCTTTAATTCCCCGTTAGATTCAGAGACCACAGGTGCCAGATAAATGTCACTGGTAAGTCCGCGGTAAATACCTGGTTCGTATACAGCAGGGCTGCCATCTTTATGTTGTTTGGTATGCGGAAGTAACTGTGTACCTGGCGGGTCATCCAGTATAAACTGATAATAAAAGCCGTTTCCGTAAGTATCTGTTTGTTTACCCAGATAGGTTATTCCTTCGCCAAAGATTTCCTGACGCACATCGGGCTCAAAACTGGTTACTACAGAGTGAGTAGCCATAGAAGAAAATACTATACCAATTAACGCCACCGAAAAACCTATATGAGTTAAGCCCGCCGGATAGGATAGCATTTTGGTATGGACGGCTATTAACGTTGACACAACGGCTGCCAAGGCCGTTCCGACAGTAAAGAGTGCGAAAGGGCTGCGGATTCCAAGGGTTAACGCTGGGATGATCGCCGCAATGGCGATGAGGAGCAGCCACCAGTACTTACGGATAAAGTGGCCGGAGTTTTCACACCAATGCAGCAGTGAGCCTTGCGATAATAGTAGAACCATGGCTGCAACCAGTGGCAGACAGGCGGTATTATAAAAAGATTGGCCAAGACTAGCTGGGTTGCCCGCAAAGCTTGTAATCAGCGGTGTCGACATACCGGCAAAGATGAGTATACTGATACCTGCCAGCAGGATAGCGGTCATACATAAACAGAATTCCCGGCTCTTGATATGCAAAAAAAGATCTCCGTGCGGTAGTTTTGGCCAGCACCGGACTAACACAGCCAGTCCACCAGCTGCCGTAATAAACAATACGTTACCAAGTATGACGCCAACACCTTCGTCACTAAAAGAATGGGTTGAAAAATTATTCAGCACACCGCTGCGTGTCAGATAAGTTCCGTATAAAACTAGGACAAAGTTAATAGTCGCAGACAAATAGGCGTATTTTGCAGCTGTTTCCCGCACCCGGGCCAATAGGAGCAAATGAAGGAGTGCACCTGTAACAAGCCAAGGGACAAGCGAAGAATTTTCGACTGGGTCCCATGCCCAATAGCCACCCCAACCGAGGACTTTATAGGCCCAGTATCCGCCGATGAATATGCCGGCCCCAAGAGACGACCAAGCGAATAACGTCCAGGGCAAGGCCTGTGCAATTACTTCTTTATGGCGACCGGTAAGAAGACCGTGAATTGCCCATGCAAATGGCATTGCCAGAGCGGCATAGCCCAAGAAAACAATGGGCGGATGGATAACCATCCAAGGGTCTTGTAACAGTGGATTCAAGCCCATACCGTCAGGCTGGATTACCGGCATAAGTCTGAATGGACTCTTAACCACCACAACGGCTAACAGTAAGAACTGTAAAGCCGAGTAGGCCATCATAGCTGCCGGCGCTTTTTTCCGAGCAAGAATTAATCCGAAACCTGCGTGAAATAGCGACCACAGCAAGAAAGAACCTTCCTGCCCGGCCCAAAAGGCAGATATTTTATAAGCAAGTGCCTGATTGCGAGCGGAATAGCTGAAAACATATTCATAGCCGAAATTGTCAGTAAGCAATAAACTCAGCAAATAGCCGGAAGCTAGGACCAGCGCAACGGCGGCTGCCTTATAGAACAGGGTAGCTGTTTTTTCACTGCTGGGAGAGGGCTGGGCTGATTGGTAAGCTTTGAAATATAAAACTACAGTGATCCCGGTAGCGATTAGGGCAAGAAGGATAGCAGCGTAGGCTGTCATTACTGGTTCACGCTCCTTTGATACTTAGATGGACACTTTACCAGAAGTTTTTCAGCTTGAAATTGATTGTTCTGATATTTGCCAATAGCAACAATGCCGGTTGCATACTCAAGGCCCTCCGGTTTTGCGCCAGTGTAAACAACTAACTCTTCTTCGCCGGTTTGATCGCGCAACCGGAAGGAAAGTTTTTTGTCAGAGGTAATTGAAATGCTGTCGCTAGTTGGAGTTCCCTGCACCTGAACAGTTCCGTTGGCAGTCTTAGCTTCAGCAAAGCTGACATAGGGGGCAAGCGAGTCTTTAAAAGTGATCATGCTAAAGATAAAAAAACTAACAACAATACATAAGCCGAAGCTATACCGTTTTTTCATTGTCATAAGCTGGCCTTTGTCAGCTTTACAGGCTCATGGTTATTCGGTCGTCCAACATAATAACAAAGAAGTTGCCAGAAAACAGCAGTAGAGACTACAACTGCTGCGATAAGTACAACCAGCATTGTAATATCCATGTCTATTTTGCCAGCGCCGTTAATTACTGGCGCTGGGTGCAGTGAGAAATAATAACGGGGAATAACAAAAACCAGAAACGGCATGGTAAGAAAAGCTAGCAAGGAGTAAATTGCCGAAACTTTTGCTTTTTGTTCAGTGTCTTCAATAGCTGATCGCAAAGCCAAACTGGCACCATAGATGAGCAGCAGTATAAAAATGGTAGTTTGTCTGGGGTCCCAGTTCCAGTATGCGCCCCAGGTTATTTTGGCAAATACAGCACCACTGACGGTTGCAAGTAGGCAGAACACTAATCCTAGTCCGGCTGCTGTGGCACTTTTCTGGTCATATTCAAGTTGACGCGTTTTGAGATACCGGAAAGCCCAAAATGCTGATAGCACAAACGCCAGTACCGAGACCCAGGCAACTGGAATATGAAAAAAGGCAATACGCACCTTTTCGCCTAATCCTTGCGCAGGTGGAACAAGAAAAAATACAGCATACAATACTCCCAATATACCTAATGCTAGCATGGAGTTACGTATACTCTGGCTCATAGTTTAACCTCCTAGTCGTACCATAGATAGTCAAATAGCAGTGAAGCTATGACAATTATTGTTACATCATAACCAGCTAAAAAAAAGAACTCCCGCCAATTTGGAGCTATGCCTGATAAAATTAGGCCTGTTGCCGTAATGGCAGTAAGAAATTGCGGTAATAGAACGGGAAAGGTGATTACAGTGAAGAGAGAACCTTTTGCGCCAGTACTGACTACCATCAGCGCGGTCAGTATTGCTACTGAGGCAATTCCTGTGGTGCCTAAAAACAATACGAACAGTAATTGGCCCCACAATTGTATCTCGATATTGAGGAAAACAATAAATAGTGGCAAAATAAATAGCGTCATGAGTTGTAATAATAGGATGTTATACAATAGCTTGCCTGCTAATACGGCTTGCCCATTGGCATAGAGGCGGAGGATAAACAGTGTTCCCGTCTCTTGCTCGTGAATAAAGGTCCTTGAGAGCCCGGCCATCGCACAAAAAAAGAGAATTACCCATAGTAAAGTAGCGGCAATGGGTGAGGAAAGGGCGGTTCCAGCAAGGGTCATGCTGATACTTGACAGAGTGATAAGTGCCAGCATCATTAGTGCTCCGAAGGCATAACGAGTGCGAAATTCACACAATAAGTCTTTGCGGAATATAGCCCAGGCTGAATCATGCCAGGCTAATTTTTTTTTGAGCATAATTTGCTTCCTCCGCCTCGTTTGTGGCCATAATGATGGCAGTTTGGCTAGCGAGAGCCTGTTGAATAAGGTCGGCGATGAGTTGTTTGCCAGCAGCATCCAGATTGGAAGAGGGTTCGTCCAACAGCCATAGTGGCGGTTGCAAAGCTAATAGTAGTGCGAATTTTAGGCGTTGGTGCATGCCAGTGGAATAATTCGCAACCAAGTCATGGAACCGGTCAAGTAGACCAATTGTCTGTAAGCAAGATTTAATATCTTCAGGCGGAACATTCATTCCGGCGGCACGGGTCATTAACCTAATGTTTTCGTAGGCTGTCAACGATGAATAAAATACTATTTCCGGTGAAATAAGACCGATAAATCGTGATCGGTCCGATTGGCCTATTTTTCGATTGCTATTTGCCCACAGTTGGACTGTACCGGCACTGGGTCTGACTAAACCGGCTATAATCTTTAGCAAAGTAGATTTGCCTGAGCCATTCGGACCGGTCACGGCCAAGTGCTCTCCAGATTTTAGATTAATGCTTATATGTTCAAACAAACGCCGCATACCATAGTATTTAGCTACATCTGTTAACTCTACCTGAATGGTCTGTTCCATTCCCTGTCCCCCAATATATGAATAGTCTCTCGGAATCTACAAATGCAGGTACAGTAAGGCTTTTTTCGATCTGTGTTTGTTGGCTTCTTCCTACATAAGTGGGAGGAGTTTTTACACTCCCGTCCTGGGCTTTTTTTTTCAAAAAATTATCCGCAGATCCGTCTGTCTTCTTGAATAAGGACTTTTGAACAATTAATTATCATTATTTTATTTTTTTCACAATTCTTGTTACAGCCTGTAATGCTAAAGACTCTTCAGTTAATTCCAGCAGTGGTTTTCCGGCAAGATCATGTTTTTCAACTAAATCATCATATGGAATAATACCAAATACCGGCACGCCAATTTCTTGTGCCATAGCTTCTAAAGAACTAACTTTAGCTCTGCATCGATTGAAAACAACACCTATTTGATCACACGCAGGAACATACCCATTGTCTACCAGTTGTTTAATATGTTTAACCGTCTGCATTCCTCGATAAGATGTATCTGTGACAATAATTAATGTATTTACTTTATCTACAACCTGACGGTTAATTTGCTCTAATCCTGCTTCACCATCAATTAAAATAGCATCAAAGGAGTTAGAAAGCTGTGCAATTGCATCTCGTAAAAGATCATTTAAGGCACAAAAACAACCTTCTCTATCCATACATCCCATTGCTAGAAAGGAGAAGCTTTCTTTTTCCACCAAGGCATTAAAAATCATATAATCCAGTTTTTCTGCAATTGCGGCTTTATCTGTTTCACCATCCTGTGCGGCCCGTATTATTTCTTCTCGAACTTTACCAATCGTCAAATCTGTTGTAACGCCCAGCGCGAAAGGTAAACCAAGTGCTGGATCTGCATCGATTACCAAGAGTTTTTCCGGGGCTTTCTGCTTAGCCAAAACTTTTGTCATCATAGAAGTAAAGGCTGTTTTTCCAACGCCGCCCTTACCACAAACGGCTATTATTTTCCGTTCCACCCTAAATCCTTCTTTCTATTTTTGTGGTACTATTAATTTATCTACGCTTATTATGATGGTTTCATTTTATTTATTACTTCCAGTCCGATTTGACGTGCTTTATCACACACCTCTTTGGACGAACACTTTCCGCAATGTCCTATCTTTAAGCACTCATTAATATTAACTCCACGGCTTTGCCATACAGATTCTTTGACTTTTTTCAGAACCTTGGAAATTTCTTCGGCTATAGATTGCCAATTATGAAATTGTGCTGAAGGAGAAGTAATATAGAAAATTTGTACGCTCTCTACTTTAGCAAATCTTTCTTTAATGCGTCGAATTAATATTTCTCCTAAGGCAGCAAAAGATAATTTATCGTTTGTTGCTGCCTGTTTACTGACTCGGCATAAAAATTTTTGATTGCTTTTTTTTACCATATATCCTTCTACCTGCATTAATCCATGCAGTACTTGTCCAAGTTGGTAATACATTTCCGCATCAAAGTTTTCTCCGGATACTTTAACAATCTGACCAAAAGGTAAAGACTGTTCTTCTGTATCAAGATCTTTTCCGCACAGGGAAACACCACTGTTTTTGATATTACTAGGCAAAAGAATAGAGAATGTGGATTGGCAGCCGCCAAGTTCAATTTTCGTATCACTTTTTAGCACAATTCCTGATCCTTTGCCTTTTTGTAAAAAATAAGATGTTTTCACATTTGCTAAAGATAGTTTCTGAAAACACTCAAATGCCATTAAGCTATCTATTTGTGCTTCGTATGTTCTAAATTGCTCCATAATGCACCGCCTTATTTCGGACACATAGCCCTATCTCTAGCAAAAAGTGCCGCCCCTAACGCACCTGCAAGTTGTGGGTTTTCATTAAGCTCTGTAATTTTGCTATGCAATTGCTGTTCCAAACTTCGAATTAATGCCTGATTTCTGGCACAACCACCTGTTAGTACAATATCTTCTACAATACCAATTTTATATACCATACCATGGATTCTTCTTGCTATAGAATCATGAATACCTGCTGCTATATCGGAAATTTTGACATTGTTATTCACCAATGTTATTACTTCCGATTCTGCAAACACACTGCATTGTTTTGATATTGTTTTTGGCGATTGTGATTGCAACGAATAGTTTGCCAGATCATCCAAGGAACAGTCTAACACTCTGCACATAGCTTCAAAAAATCGTCCTGTTCCCGCCGCGCATTTATCATTCATAGAAAAATCAGCAACTTTTCCTGCTTTATTTAAAGAAATAACCTTACAATCCTGGCCGCCTATGTCTACAATTGTTCTAACCGCAGGATGAAGCCAGAGTGCGCCTCTGGCATGACAAGTAATTTCTGATATATCATCTTGAACATAGGAAACATTGCTTCTGCCATAACCTGTACCGATAATATAGGAGAGGGCAGAAGTCGAATCAAGCCCGGCTTTCGTTAAAGCCTCTTTCATGACTTGTTGGGCTGTGGCTTCTGGTCCATGTGCAGTACGGGCAATAGACCATGCCAAAAATTGATCATCTTTTAATATAACAACCTTACCTGTTGTAGAACCAATATCACATCCTGCAACAAACATTTCTATCACCCTATTTCATTACATGTTTTTTGCTCGCTTGAAACCTGCGGCACTTAAGAAATTGGAAATTTCTTTTTTCAGTTGGTCGAGTGAAGTATATCGCTCATCAAATAAACTTGTTGTTAACCCCAAAAGAGGTACATCCATATCTCGGCATACCTTACGCAGGAAATACTTAGATCCTGACTGATCCTTATGCCCCATATGCCCGCCATCAATTACACAGTTGATACTATAGGTATTAATAATATCTGTAACATCATCAATCATAACATCTACCCAGCCGCGTCCCTGGCGAATCATCGGCACTTCAAAAACAGCACGCCGTGCTAAGCCAAATAGCATACTTTCTTCTGTAGAGGTATCAATTTTTTCATATGGTGTATTCCCCTGGAAAGACATAACAACAACAGCATTCCATTCTTCCTCTAACCATTTACCTAATTTTTGCCCCCAAAGTGGTGATAAGTCTGGCCATAAAATACGAATCTGTTCATGTTCAACGGCACCTTTACCAGCAGCTACCGCACCTTTTAACATATCACGAACAGCTATCATCAAGGCTGTTGCCCGCGGGTCACCGCACGGCAGATGTTGTGTCAGAGCCCAAAACACATCATCAGTAATAAAGGAACCGATTGGACATGGACGAGCTTGTTTTAGTTCATTGACTTCTTTCCAGACTTCATATTGCTGGTTGGTTTCTTCAACAAGATCACGAACTTTTTCAAATTCGTATTTCGCACCTGTTGCTTTTTTTAAGAAAGTAATCATTTCTTTAAGCTGTTTGGCAACATATTTGAAATCCTCGTCAGTATGTCCATAACTTGGATCAATCGCGAAGCATGGTACGTTTTTCCATCCTTCATTTGCCTGAAATGCCTGATGCAGCATAAGTTGTCCATCACAGGGTTCCATCATCGCCAAAAAGCAATCTGGTTTTGGATGCAATTGTTCATAAACAGAATATACTGCATAACGGACAAGCGAACAAATCTTATCATCAAGCGGGAAACGATCACATTCTTTTGCATCTTTATAATCTGTTAAATCAAGATGAAACATTAAGTCAAATACTGGATTATAATATTTAATCCCCATTCCGGCAAGAATTTCTTGTGCATTTCCATACCAAGTACATACAAGAGGTTTATGATTTTCAGCTGCATCTATAATATTTTCATTGTAATCAATCATTATTTTCAAGAAATTTATCTGTACTGGATTTTGCTCTTCGGCTGGTGCGGATTCAAGCATTTTTATCAATCCAATTAATCTTTCATGGTATTCATGAACCCTTTGCAAATCTTTTCTCATTTCTGACATTGTCTCATACCTCCTCCATAGTTTCCAAGAATGCCTGAACACGTGTTTTTAACTGCCCAACACTATCTAAAACATATTCAACTTCTAAGTTTAAATTGGGAATATTAGATTTTTTAAAGAAATCTGTCAAGATAAATTGCTCAAATGCAATTTGGTCACATTCTGTTAACCTCGCTGTAATAACACCATCAATCCGGAATGTTTTGATAATTTCTGCAATGCGATCAAGTCGTTTATCTAAAGTGCCAAACTGACGTTGTGTAACAGCTCTTGTATAAAAATAGTACTCAATAATTGTTTGCAGCGGATCCCCTTTTGTTGAAATTTCACCTTCGACTGCTTTATAACCAAAACTAGTGTCGTCTACAATAATGATAGCGTCCTGACTTTCCAAAGTTTCCATAAATTTAATATCATCTGCATGACTGCCAATATAAAGCAGCCGTTTCTTGTTTTCAGCAGACAAGTCAGGCTTTTGTTCAGATAATTCGAGCAGCATTTCTTTTAATAATTCATTATAACGATATCTTGGCATCGCTGTGGCCGCAAGCATGATTGCCATTGTATCAGCACCACTGATCGGCGGAACCGGAAGTTTTTTCAGTTCATAGATTTTACGCTGCAACTGACGTGTCTCATTGTGTAAAACAATTGCTTCTTTAAGCATGTCATCCGTAATAACTACACCAAATTTTTCTTCTGTTTTTTTCTTAAATTGAATAATTTCTTTCTCAAAAAATTCTCTGGCAAGGGCATCACATTTTTTTGGTAAATAAATAAATGCATAACAAGGGTTTTCTGGTACAGTAAGCCAGTTATCATAAATTCTACGCAAATGATCACATTGGTTAAATACAACTGCACCATCTAAAAATTTGTATTCGCCTTGCAAAATTTGTTCAAAAGTTACTCGTGTAGAACTACAACTCAAGTGAAGAAAATGTGCATCTGCCAATTCTGTTCCCGTACTGCCTGTGCCCCGGATACCAAATGCGAGAGCACCAGCGGCTGTTAATATTTCCTCTGGTACTGCCGGATAAAAATATCCTGCCACTTTACCGCCTCGTTCTTTCCATGCGGCAACTTCTGAATTATAGATCGTTGATGCAGCTTCTTTAAAAATATCCATTGCTTTTGATCTCATCACACTTTGCTCCTTTATTCAAATATATAGCAAGATTCACATCCCGAAGAATGTGAGTCTTTCACTATTTTAAATTTAGAAATGATATTCCATTGTCGCTATCTGATTACCGCTGCTGACAATCCTCATGATTTGCCTTTGTTCCCCAGACTGCAAACTGCTTCACGTCAATTCTCTTAGCTTATTTAGTTGCTTTATTCCCTATTGCTGGAAATATTGTTTCGAAATCCCGAGAGGATGTATAAGCAAATAAACAAACTACTAGCCCGGAGGATTGCCCCGGGCTTACCCAGCGTAGTTTATTTTCCTTTTTTCCAGTTATCAGGAAGTTCCTTTATCCAAGTGAAACTATGGCATTCTGAACAGGTCGTTTTTGATTGTTGATGCATACTGTGGCATTTAAAACACTCTTGTTCACCTTCATGCGAATCATGGGGATTGCCTTCAGGAAAATCAGTTTTGCCTTTTGCTGTTTCAAGAGTATGACATTGTAAGCATAATGCTTTAGAAAACTCTCTCTTTTTCATTGGCTCATCATAATCGCCGGTAATGTACTTAATTCCTTCCTCAATCTGTTGAGACATCTTAGGGGTATGGCAATCATGACAAGTTATTCCCGCATCAGCATGTTTTTTTGCTGAAAGACTGCCTGAATGCCAGGAATCGTAGTGGGATTGCATATTATGGCAAATTGCGCATGATGCAGGAGTTTCACTTGCTTTTTCTGCAGCAATAGCGGTTGTTCCAAGCAATATAAGTAAGACGAAGAAGCAAGCAATCTTAAGTTTTAATGAGGCTGTTTTCCAAAAGTGTATTACTTTTTCTTTGAATGGCAAGTTTTTTTCCACCTCCTGTCAAATTAATTCCAAAACCAAAGCCTGCGTGCATCCTGCATAAATAGTTTACATTTACTGATAGGAATTGTCTTTGGTGAATTACACTGAATATTTCAATGAAAATTCAGTGATGACAACCGATGCTATTTTTCTTAATAATTGATAAAATTTTTCTTGAATTACTGTATGAGCATCAGTTATTGTCAGAAATGCTCGAAAAATTCGCAAAAATAATGATGTGAAAGGGGCTATTTATGATGAGTAGCGAAGAAAAATCACAGACGGGAATTTCGCGGCGAGCGTTTTTTAAAGGAAGTGCACTCGCGGCTGTGGGAATTGCAGCCGGAGGATTGCTTGCCGGTTGTTCAAAAAAGGCAAGTGCTCCAGAAGCTGAAAAGGCCGCAGGCGCTGAGGATGTTAAAGCAAAATTCGAGATACCACCAGCACCGATTTCTGACAAAGACATAAAAGAAACAGTATCTACAGACATTGTAGTAGTGGGTGCTGGTTTCGCCGGCCTTAGTGCCGCTGTATCTGCAGGCCAAGCAGGGGCTAAGGTAGTTTTACTTGAAAAGAACCCTAACCCGGGTTTTCGTGGCTATGACTATGCGGCTATTAATTCTAAGGTGCAAAAGTCAGTTGGTAATGAACTTGATCCAGTAAAAATTACCAGGGAACTTATGCGTTATGGTGGCTATCGAGGTGATCAAAGAGTTGTGTCGCTTTTCGTCAAGCATAGTGGTGAGGCTAATGATTGGTTAGTAGATATGGCAACCGAGCTTGGCTGCACCTATGATGTGTGGAAGGCTGAGGACATGATGACTCCCGACGCAACCCTTGACACTTATCCAACCATGAGCTTTGTGCTTAAACCACCAGCTGAAGCTCTTAACGCTATGCCTAAAGGCACGTTGCCCCCGACGGCGGGAATGGCATGGGTTTTAGTGACTCAGGCGAAAAAGGCTGGGGTAGATATCCGGTTCAAAACGCCAGCTGTGCAAATGATTCGGCCGGATGGTAAAGGCAGAGTTACCGGCATTATCGCAAAGAATGAAGATGGCACGTATACGAAATATAATGCTTCAAAGGGCATTATACTGTGTGCTGGTGACTATGGTAACGAGCCTGAGATGTTGAAAAAATACATTCCATCTTCTAAGAACATACAAGGTATTGCCTATACAGGTAAAGGTAATACTGGCGATGGACACAAAATGGGCTTATGGGTTGGGGCAGCGATGGATGAAGCTCCCCATGCTCCGATGTATTTTGATATCGGCATGGTGGAAGAACCAGGCTTGGCCGATTCCGTTATGCGGCAACCGTGGTTGGGTGTTAATGAACGAGGCGAACGCTATGCGAATGAAGACGTGCCTTATTCTTATATTAGTAATGCAGTATTAAAAGAGCCTGGTAGTCATACGAGATGGACGGTATGGGATTCTAAATGGACGGAAGAAGCGCCGAAGTTCCGTATGACAGCTTGTAAGTCGCTAAAAAGCTTATTCCATGATCCAAAGAGAGTGCAGGCGCTGATTGAAAAAGGCGTTATTAAGAGTGCTAACAGTATTGAAGAGTTAGCACAGAAAATGAATATGCCACCTGATACCTTTAAGGGTACTGTGGCAAGATATAACGAACTTTCTAAAAAAGGTGTGGACGAGGACTTCTACAAGCGCTCTGTTTGTATGACGACAATCGATAAACCTCCGTTTTATGCAGCCCATTTGGCGACCGTTTTGCTAGTAACTTTGGGCGGCTTGCAAATCAACGATAAGTTGCAAGTAGTGGATAATGAGAAAAATGTCATACCAGGGCTGTACGCGGCTGGTAACAATTCCGGTAGTTACTTTTCGGTTGATTATCCTGTAACCATGCCTGGGAATAGCCATGGTCGCGCGTATACTTTTGGCTATCTAGCCGGTAGAAATGCAGCGAAGTTAGGCTAGTCTTGAAAATTGTTGGTGTCGGCAACTCAAGCATTTATTTATATACTCAACTTTGCAGCTCAAAAAAGGCAGTAATGCCTTCTTTGAGCTGCAAACTACTGTGACAGTTTACTTTTGATAAGTTTGGCGAGTGGGTTTCAAGCAATTGTTGCATTAAAGTCTTAGCGATTAAAGTAAGCCAGTTATATAGATTGCAATAATAATAGTCAAGATGAGACGGGAGTAAAATTAGGTGAAGACTATATACCTCAATAACAACGCTACAACCAAAGTAGATAAGGCTGTTTTGGAAGAGATGCGGCTATTTTATGCTGAAGTATACTCAAACCTTGGAGTACCCCGCCTCTTCAATGCTCAGGTTCAGCAGAAAGTTTCTGAGGCTCGTGAACGGGTAGCCGCACTCTTAGGTGCGCTGCTGGAGGAAATTATTTTCTCTGCCAGTGGTACAGAAAGCAGTTATGCGGCAATTTATTCGGCCATAGGAATGTTTCCTGAGAAGCGACATATTATTACTTCCAAAGTGGAGCATAGGGGTATGTTGTCTATATTTCACGACTTAGCGAAAAAGGGATACAAGATTACTGAAATCGGAGTGGACTATAATGGTTGTCTGGATATCGAGGCCTATAAGCAGGCGATAGACAATGATACTGTTATTGTGTCTTTCATGTGGGCTAATAATGAGACTGGTGTCATTTTTCCTGTGGAGGAGGCAGCTGCTATTGCCAAGGATAAAGGGGTTCTTTTCCATACCGATGCAGTTCAAGCAGTAGGCAAAATTCCAGTTTGTATGGCCAAGTCTCAGATTGACATGCTATCGCTTTCAGGACATAAAATTTATGCTCCCATGGGAGTTGGTGCTCTTTACCTGCGCAGAGAGACAGTTTTTTCGCCATACATAAAAGATGAATATCAAGAGAAAAACGGGAATACTTGTCTTGATAATATTGCTTTGATCATTGCTTTGGGGAAAGCCTGTGAGCTGGCAGGCCAATATATAGATATTGAAAATGGTTATGTTAAGTCTTTGCGAAATCAATTACAGAAAGAACTTATGCTAAAAATTCCCTTTGTCCGCGTAAACGGTGGCAGGGCTGCACGACTACCCAATACGCTATCGATAGCATTTGATTGTGTAGAAACTAACGCAATTTTGAAATGTTTATCTGAAGTAAGTATCTATGCTTCGTCTGGCATCCCGTGTACAGGCGACCACGTAGGTGTATCCCACGTTCTACAGGCCATGAGTGTGCCGTCCTCGTGTATTCAAGGAGTAGTGCATTTTTCTCTTTGCCGTAAAACCACTATTGAGGATATTAAGACTGTAGCTTGCGAAGTGCCGCCAATTATCACTAAGTTGCGAAGTATATCCGCGTTAACAGGTTCATGAAATAAGGTAATTTACTATTGCTTTTCGGAATAATAGTCGGAACTTTTGGAATTTGACAGAATGTACAAACTGACTTACCATTAAAATGCCGAATTAACTTAAAAATACTAACCTTTATCAAGGCGCGAATGGTCAATTAAGTCGAAGCAGAGGTGTGTTGTGGTTATGACATCAACTCAGAATAGTGTTTTTCTATTAGAGAAAGTGCTAGAACAAGGGCTGCCTTTTGTAGCTTCATACCTTACAAAAGAAATAAACAGGCCTGTCGTAATAGCTGATGGCAATGGTCATATACACTATCCACAAGGGAGTACTACTAGCCTGAACTGGGAGTTATTTGGTGCAATTTTACCAGGAATTAATGAAGATGAGTACTATTACCATGAAGCAAAAAAATGTTTGGTTTATCAAATTGGGAGCAATAATACGCGAGCGTTCGTCATTGTTCAAAAACTATGCCGTAATCAGATGTTAGAAACAATTTCAGTGATTACTGATACCAGATTGGCGATAAAAAATTATTTTATTAATATGGACAAAGTTAGAATTAGTACTGAGAAGTTTGAAAGGAAATTTGCTGAACATCTTTTTATTAAAAGTAATGTAAATATCAGAGATATAATCAAAATGCATGGAATAGACTTAGATATTAGGCAACCGTATTGTGTTAAATTAATAGAGATAGACCACACAGAAAGTGAAAGTGACTTACGTCTAATTATCGAAGATATTATTGAGTATACAAAAAGAAGAAAACTGGAAATTATTCAACCTCTAATATGGGGTAAGGGTGTAATGTTTATCTTACCAGCTGTGTACAAAGATGATACCCTTGAGGTTGACCTCGAGTGGCCTAGAGTTATTGATAGTTTAATCTGGAAAGAAGCTGCCGAAAAAAAGTTTAATATTACTCTTTCTATTGGGTTGGGTCAAACTTATACAATTCGGGATTTGCATAAAAGCTATCATGAAGCGCGTATTGCGTTAGCGCTGCCCAAACTTTTGGGGCAAATAGGCGTGGTACAGCGATTTTGTGATCTGGGAATGTTCGCTCAACTCTTTTCGCAAGACGTAGGAGTATTGAAGAACCAATGTTTAAAAATCCTTGGGGTAATAATAGATTATGATAATAAAATCGAGGCGGAATTATTTCCTACCTTGCGAGCCGTGTTAGATAACAGCTGTAATTGGAAATTGTCTTCGGAAAGTCTGTTTATTCATGTGAATACCTTGCACTATCGTGTATCAAAAATAGAACAATTACTTGATGTTAATCTCTCTAATATGGACACGCGGGCAAATTTGTATATGGCTATAAAAGTCTGGGATACGCTTAAAAATTTGGGTTTTTTGGATAATATACCAGGAACAAATCAGAAATGCCGGCTATCCTACGAAAGAAGTCCTAAAGGGAAGAAGGATTCAAAAGCCATTTGATTTGAATAAAAAATATAATAATGTTGTCAGATATGGTAATATCATAGTTGTTGGTACCGGTTAACTTTGTCGCAGCTTACTAATAAAAATGGAAAGGAATGTTGAGCTGATGTTTAGTTTTAGTACGCCAGAGTTAGGTGTAATTTTGGTTATTGCGTTACTAGTTTTTGGACCTGGTAAACTTCCTGAAGTTGGAAAATCAATAGGTAAAGGGCTCGGGGAATTGCGCCGAAGCATGAATAACGAGCCGACCCAGGAAGAAACGATAGCTATTCAGGCAAAGACGGTTGATAAGAAAGATAGTGACTTTCGCTAGGATAAAAGGAATGGATTAAGAGATCCTATATAGGTCGCAGTAAAGAATTTGGGAGAAACCAGGCGTAATTGTCTGGTTTCTTTGCGTTTTAACAGACTCTAAAGCATATGGACAGTTGTGAATGGTATGATTTTTTTGAAATATGAGATAAATAGTATTGACAAGACGTAGAGCTAGCGTTATATTATACATATAGATGTATATACAACATATATAAATGATTGGAGGAATAAAGAGTAAATGCTAATAATCGGAGAACTCATTAACACTAGCCGCAAGGCGATTCGTGAAGCAGTAGAAGCAAGGAACGCAGCATACATCCAAGAGGTTGCCAAACAGCAAGAGGCAGCCGGTGCTAATTATCTGGACGTAAACTGCGGAACAATGGTCGGCCAGGAAATTGAATGTATGGAATGGTTGGTAAATACCATCCAAGAGGTTACCGACATGCCTCTATGTATCGATAGTCCTGACGAGAATGCACTAAAGGCCGGGCTAATGCTGGCAAAAACTACTAATGGTAAGCGAATGATTAATTCCACAACTGCTGAAGAGAAGCGCTACCAAGCAGTCATTCCGCTGGTAAAGGAGTTCAACGCAAAGATAGTTGCTCTTTGTATTGAAGATGCCGGCATGCCGGAAACTGCTGAAGACCGTTTACGGATTGCCAGTAAGTTGGTTGACGATATGGAAAAAGAGGGAATTCAGCAAGACGATATCTACCTTGATCCGCTGATCAAGCCGTTAAGCACTAATGATAAATATGGGAAATCGGTATTGGATGCTATTTATGCTATTAAGCAAAAATATCCCGCAGTGCACCTTACCTGTGGTTTGAGCAATATCTCCTACGGTTTTCCTAATCGGGCTGTTCTCAATCGCTTATTTGTAGTTCAAACCATGACTGTAGGAATGGATGGCTATATACTTAACCCAACAGATAAAGCTATGATGGGCGTGGTATACGCAGGACAAGCTTTGTTAGGCAATGATAGATTTTGTAAAAACTATCTTAAGGCTCATAGAAAAGGACTTTATGAATAATATCCTGTAATGCGGTAACATAGCGAATAGTGTGCCTAATTTTAATAATAATAAATAAATGATATGGGGGAATTTGAAATGGCAAAAATTGATTTGGTAAAAGCGGTAATTGAGTTAGAGGAAGATTTAGTAATTTCGTCAGTAAATGAACAACTTGCAGCTGGTGTGGCAGCAGTTGAGATTCTGGGGCAGCTACAAGAAGGTATGGAAGGCGTAGGCAAACTGTATGAAGCTGGTGATTACTACCTGTCTGAATTGATTATGTCTGCCGAAGTATTTTCAAATGCAGCAGCTCTTCTCGGTTCGGCCCTTGCAGATAACGGCGATAAAAAAGCTGTCGGCACAGTTATCCTGGGAACTGTAAAAGATGATATTCATGATATCGGTAAAAATATTGTTTCTACAATTCTAAACTGTAACGGTTTCAAAGTAGTAGATATTGGTGTAGATGCCCCTATCGAAACCTTTATTGAGGCAGTAAAAACTCATAATCCGGATGTAGTTGGCATGTTCTGTCTGTTGACAACTGCTTTTGATGTGATGAAAGAAACTGTAGCAGCGGTAAAAGCTACTGGTACAAAAGCAACTATTCTGGTTGGTGGCGGCCCGGTTGACGAAAGTGTTGCTAAGTGGTGTGCAGCAGATGGCTATTGCAAGAATGCTTATGACGCCGTTGAAATGTCCAAAAAAGCTTCTGGCGTCAACTAGATGACATACCCCCAACTAGTAATAGCATAGTAAGCATTGCCAAGAAATACTATTTATCCTAGAAATAATCCGGGTTGCAGGGCAATCCGGATTGTTTCGATAGAGGAGCCAAGATACTTTCTAACTTGGTAGATAGATGGTATACTGGTTTTGTTACTATTTAGATAGCTTACGTGAGTAGGTAAAAGGTGGGGAACGAGATATGCGTATTTTACTGTTTGGCGGGTTCTTAGGTTCAGGTAAAACTACCACAATACTGCAAATTGCCAAATATATTACCGAAAATAAGCATGAGACAGTAGCTCTTATTGAAAACGAAATTGGCGAAGCTGGTATTGATGATAAGTTGTTAGCTGATAGCGGCTTACAAGTAAGGCCGCTGTTTGGTGGCTGCGTATGCTGTCAAATTACAAGTGACCTAATAACTGCAGTAAGAGAGATCAATGAAACTATTAAGCCAGATTGGCTGATCATTGAGATGACCGGGTTAGCTATTCCTGGTAATATTGCTAAATTGATTAATGAATATTGTAACTTTTATACCGGGTTTAAGACGATAACGATTGTTGATATGGGGCGTTGGTCAGAGTTAAAAGAAGTTCTTGGCCCCCTTGTTACCGGACAGGTAGAGAAAACAGACCTTGTAATTATTAACAAGGCCGATATTGCTGGTTCCGACAGGACGGAAATTATCAATGACATAAGTGAACTAGTCAACAGTACACCGATTAAGGTAGCTAGTGCAGCAGATAAATTGCCTCCAGATATAATAGAGGAGGTAATTCGCTTTGAATAAACTCAATCTCAATCTCAAACACAAACTCAAAATCAACAACAAACATACACCTACAACCCTGACTGATGCCACGGTTTTTAGTAAAACGCATTCCATTAGCTTTGATAAGCCTGTTACCAAGTTAAATGTTGAAAAACTTGTAAAGCAACTGATACAAGATATTGGCAGACCTTTATCCCTTAATGGTATTATCGTGGGCCATATTAAGGTACTTGCCAAAGTACCAAGTGAAGAGTTTCTGTTTTTATCGCTTACAAGACTTGATCGGCTGGACGTAAAGTCGTCGTCCCAGTGGCAAACTGGATTATCCAGTGAATTTGACAGTGTTAATTTGGATATCAACGTATTAGTGTTTGGGCATAGTATAAAGGCGATAGAAAAAATAGTGAATGATTCACTCGCCATTTTACGCAGAGACAGTATTGATACTACCCCATGATGTTCCGACGTCTCTATTCCCGTTAGAGGCGTGTTACATACATTCTGCCAAAAGAAGAACTACCAGCTAATAGAATAGTGGTTCTTCTTTTTGGTTTATATTTATAGTTTTATTATTAAGCAACGAAAGAGGGCTTACACATGATAGAGGCATCTTCAGTGTATACATTACGTATTGAAGGCGAAGAACGATCTTTGCCATGCGAGCGGGAAAAAACAATTTTGCGTGCTCTCATTGATGGCGGCATATTTCTGGAAGCTAACTGTGGTGGCAGAGGTACATGTGGTAAGTGTAAAATACAGGTTCTTGAGGGCTCTGTTATCGGTAAAGACGGAATTGAAATTCAGCCAGATAAGGACAATATTTATCAGGCGTGCCAGGTTTATCCCCAGGGCGATATCACCATTGTACTGAAAAGGTCGGAGGTAAGTCAAAAGGGACAAGCTTTCGAAATAGTCATTGACGATGATATGCCTTTACTCCAGAAGGTTGTTTTGGCGCCGGCCTATCCTACTGTAGATAACCATTATTCTTTGCAGGAGATGATTCATCAGGCGCTGGACAAAAGTAAATCAGCTGGTAGTGTTTTTGACAACACGGAGAGTATTGCGAGTGTCGCAATCCTACGCCAATTAAGTGAAGTTGTGGAAACAATCCCCAAACTCATAACCGTTACGATGCTTGATAGTAAGGTTATTGCAGTTGAAGCAGGGGATACGTCAAATATGCTGTACGGTGTGGCATTTGATATTGGTACAACTACCGTTGTAGGTATGCTGGTAGATATTAACGCCAAAAAGATAGTTGCAGTAAGTTCTAAAAATAATCCGCAAGCCGCTATGGGCGCTGATGTTATTTCCCGGATTCAGGCAACGCATGAACTGGAGGGCGGACTGGAACGGCTGTCGGAGCTTATCCGGCATTGTTTAAATCAAATTATCGCTGAGTTATGTAGCTCAGTTGAGGTGACACAAAACCATATTTATGCCGGAACCATTGCGGGTAATGCTACGATGGCACATTTGGTATTAGAAATTTCACCGTCAACGCTGGTGCGAAAGCCATATGCCGCTTTGTTTAATTATATATCGCCGCTTAGTCCTAAGGCGCTAGAACTGGATATAAACCCACAAGGGAAAATTATTATGCTGCCGAATATTGCCAGCTTTGTTGGCTCAGATACAACGGCAGCTATTCTGGCTGTAGATCAGGATATTGCGGTAGATCCAATACTAATGGTAGATTTAGGCACTAATGGTGAGATGGCTATCGGGGATGGAAAAAAGCTGTATGTCTGTTCGACGGCAGCCGGACCTGCCTTTGAAGGGGCTCATATCAGGGACGGTATGAGGGCGGCAGATGGCGCTATTAGTGATGTCACGATAACTGAGCAGGCTGTGTCTGTTCAAGTAATTGGCAATATTACACCTGTGGGTATCTGTGGTTCAGGCATTGTAAAGGCCATTGCTGAGCTAGTAAAAAACGGTATATTACATGCAAGCGGACGGTTTAACAAACCTGAGCAGGCAAACTTACCAGACCATCTACGGCAACGTTTGAAGAAAAAGGATGGTCAATGGGAATTTGTTCTTTATGAAGGAGAAAATAGTGCCAGTGGCGCCGACATTTCGATTACGCAGGAGGATGTGCGTCAGCTCCAACTGGTAAAATCGTCAATATGCACTGGTATCCAATTTTTAATAGACAGGATGCCTGCTGAAACTCAATACAACGAAGTATGCTTAGCGGGTGCCTTTGGGAATTACATTGATATTGATAGCGCCTTAACAATTGGCTTGTTACCAGGATTTAAGCGAGAGGCTATCCGTTCTGTTGGGAATGCGGCCGGGACAGGTGCAGTTCAGGCACTTTTATCTGCAGAAAAAATGCAGAGATGCGTTAATATAGCCAATAAAGTCAGCTATATCGAACTGGCTGCACAGCCAGAGTTTCAAAATAGATTTTTAAAAAACTTGAGTTTCACTCAAAGTTAATTTTCGAAATATTTCCCAGCTCAAGGGATATGGCTAGCCTATGCTGGCGTGGACTAAAGGGTGACTTGCTCAATAATAGCAGGTTTTTTTGGAGAAAATAGAGAAATATGGTATTATATTTTTGAACTATATTTTCGTAGGAAAGGAGTTATAATTTATGGCAAAGGATTGTTCCTTCGATATTGTATCAGAAGTAGATCTGCAGGAGATGGATAATGCAGTCAATCAGGCAACTAAAGAAATTGGGCAGCGCTACGATTTCAAAGGCAGCAAAGCTGAAATGGTTTTGGATAAAGAATCCTTAAAATTATCAGCTGAAGATGACTATAAGCTGGGAGCCATGCTTGATATTCTTAGAAGCAAGATGGTTAAACGCAATGTTCCGCTAAAGTGTCTGGATGTTGGTAAAATTGAGTCTGCTTTCAGTGGCACAGTGAAGCAAACTGTCACCATTCAAAAGGGCATCAGCAAAGAAAAGGCCAAAGAGGTTGTCAGCTATATTAAAGAACAGAAGCTGAAAGTCCAGGCCCAAATTATGGATGACCAGCTACGGGTAACAGGCGCGAAAAAGGATGATTTGCAGGCCGTTATTCAAAAGCTCAAAGAGAAAGATTTTGGTATAGAGCTGCAGTGCATTAATTTCCGCTCATAAAATATAAAAGCCACCCTATTGTAGGATTTCATACAATAGGGTGGCTTTTATAGTAGTCGATATCAGGCAATGGAGAGCACAAGTTCAATGCGCCCGCTGGAAAGAGTTATTGGAATCCGGTACCCGGTATAATGACCGGTATTAGGTGTTATTGCTGGCGGGTGTAAATCAAGATTGAAGCCTTTATCTGATACATTAATAAGAAAGATACCATTATGCAAATTCAAGAATTCACTTACGCTATCTTTTGCCAGTTCATCCACATGGGTTAAAGTCTCTTGGCTGAAACGGCTGGCAACATCAACAAGCCCAGCATCGCTGAGGATTATTCCAGTAGAAACGGTGTAGTTGCCAATCGCTTGTTGGGAGATATACCAGCCATCAGCTGTTTGGTTTAACGGTTGCGGCCAAGACAGTACAGGGCGTTCATTGAGGAAACGAATGCTGTTTTTCAGGAAAAGTGCGACATAATCATAGTAGAACTGGGGAACGTCATTATCAGGAAAATCCAGAAATAAACGAACGATTTCATCCATATTGCCAGTCTGCATAGCTTGGAGTTGTTCAGTAGATAAATCGGTATCCTGTTTAAATTGAGTAAGTGCTGTTTCTAATTGGGATAATGTAAGGTAGCCTTTATCAATAATCGCTTGACTTAGGCTCAAATGGCAGCTGTCTTGTTGTGAAAGCAGGCTATCAACCTGTGTTTGGGTAAGATAACTTTTGGTGATGGCAATTTCGCCAAATCGGCGATCCATCGTTCGTTGTAGGCTATGTACTTCTTCTACTTGACTTGCTGTCATAAGTCCGTTATTAATTGCCAAAACTCCAAGCTTTACACGGGTTGATTCGGCTAATGACAGTAACTCGCAAAGCTGGTCGGCAGAAATGAGGCTTGTATTAAATAGGTATTGACCCAAATATTGTGTATACATCATTAGCTCCTTTTACTCAATATAACCAATCGCTTTGGCAATTTGGTCTTTGGTGTAGGGTTTTTGGATAAAATCAGTAGCGCCATTTTTAAGGGCTTCGAGAAGTTTTTTTGCAGTGCCGGTGGATGACAGCATAATGACACGTGCACTTTTGTCACATTGTTTGATTTGCTTAAGGGCTTCCAGGCCGTCAAGCTCAGGCATTACAATGTCCAAAAATATTGTGTGCGGGGTATGTAGTTTGAACATTTCAACACACTCAAGGCCGTTCTTTGCTTCATAAACCTGGCAGTCCAATTCTTCGAGTGTGGCCCGGAGTTTTTTTCGAATAAGCATTGAGTCATCACAGATTAATACTGGGCAGGCGCGAGATTTCATAGTAAACTCCTTCCATAAATTAGTGATTTAAGATATATTCTCGTTAACTTAGCAAAATTCCTTGTAAATTTTACTAAGTAAACTAGAATATTGCAAAAAATGACTAATTTATGGCTTGGGATTTCCTTTATGCTACTGCATGTTCAGCATCGGCAATGGTAAAGGCTTTACTCAGCCGGGTGCGGTCAAAGGCAGTTTTGACTGTGCCGTGCAGACCTTGAATAGTGATGCTGCCGCCACTTTGCAGGGCTCGTTTTTGAATGGTAACAAGAATACCCAATCCGGTTGAATCAATATTGCTTACATGGGAAAAATCAACTGTAAAACTGTTGTAGCCGTCTGCGATATACGTTAGCAGCGTCGCCCGGAGCTGGGCGGCTGCTTCTCCTTGCAAGCTGCCTGTCAAATTCGCGATAACCTGATTGTTTTCAATAAGAAATTCGTGGTTTTCCATTCTCGTATACCTCCAAATGATTCAAATTTTTAGTGTCTGTCTTAAAGAATTCAATGGCAGCTTTTAAACTGGCCGCCATTTGATTGGTTTGAGTAGAATTGACTGCCAGCGAATCCATGACAGCGGCCGTCTGTTTGGTGTTTGTTGAGACTGTTTCAGCCTGTTCTGCCGTATTTTCAATCACAGTTGCCAAAGAGTCAATTAAATCAATAATCTGATCTGAATGGGTGACTTCTTCATCAGTGATGGATAGCACGGCTTCAATGTCAGTTACGGTGCTGGTTACTGCTGAAAAAATATCATTTAATGCCTGCTGGGCTTGACCGGCACCGGCTACGCCATTTTCGACTTCGGCTCGACTGCCTTGCATAGCCTGAACGGCGGCAGCAGTGCTTTCCTTTATTCTTTGAATAAGTGCCACAACCTCAGCGGCTCCCTGCGTAGATTGCTCGGCCAGTTTTTTGACTTCTTGTGCTACCACCGCGAAACCGCGGCCAGCCTCGCCTGCCCGGGCAGCTTCGATAGCAGCGTTTAGAGAGAGCAAGCTTGTTTGGGAGGCAATACCTGTTATGGTGTCGGTAATAGCACCAATTTTGGCAATATATTGATTAAGGGTTCCAATTAACTCCTCGGTTTCCAGTGTTTTGCTCCGGATGTTATTCATACGGATAACGGTACTGGCCATGGTTTTGCGGCTGTCCAGGGCGGTGTTCAGTGTTGATTTGGAGTTAGCTACCGCTGATGTGGCTTCACGCTTGGCAATCTCAATGAGTGAGGAGAGTTCTAATAGTGATTTAGATACTTCGATCACCGAAACTGTGCCGTCAGCAGCAGCAGCGGCCAAGTGGGTACTATAACCTGCCAACTCGGAAGCGGTAGTCGAGACCTGCTCAACAGATGTTGCTGTTTCCTCTGAGGCAATCACTACCTGATCTGCTGATGAGGAAACTGTTCCTACCAATGAATTCAGGTTAATGACCATGGTATTGATGGCAATACCCAAACGTCCTATCTCATCATTAGCGGTGATAGAAATTTCGGGCATTGCCAAATTGCCTGTAGCCACTTGTTCGATGTAAGTAACCATATCGTGGATTTCGCGGAGAGTTCGTTGGAGGATAAATAGGACCAAGGCAATGGCTGTGCTTAATCCGGCGATAATCATGATCGAAAACAGCACGATGAGCCAATGATATCTGTCAGTAGCGGCTTGATATTCTTTTTGAGCTAATTCCAGTTGGAGGTCCATGAGTTCAGACAGTTTACCTGAGACTGGCTCAATACTTGAGTACAATTCTTCAATCATAAAAGCATTCAACGCTTTTTTGTCTTCTTTTATCATGATAGTAGTGGCATTGACAAGTGCACCCTCAGCAATTCCTAAAAAACCGTCTATCTGAGCAACCAGTCGTTCTTCTTCGCTTGTAGCTACATGGTCTTTGTAAGTGGTCCACTGCTGCTTGATAATTGTGGTGCCTTCAGTAAGTTTGTTTCGGCCTAGAGCCCAGGCCATATGGCCGTCACTAACCTTGTGACAGGTTTCTATAACATTCACTGTAAGTGCGTCAGACATAAGCTTAAGTTCTTGTAGGGTTATAATGCGACTGGTGTACATGCTCCTCAAAGCATCGTTGGACGCCTTTATGCCTTGTAAGCCTACTATGCCAATACTAATCGACAACAGGGAAAAGATAGCTACAACGACAAGCAGCTTAGTGCGTAAACTTGGTTGGTAATGCAATTTCAGTTTTATAGGCAGATGATTAGTAGGTATAAAGGTTTTTATTGTGGTTAGTGGTCTGGTGATAGTAGTAGCGAATTTTTTAAGAAAGTTCATGGTATAGACTCCTTTGTCGACATGCATTTTGCGAGACGATGCGGTTTAGTACTATGATATAGAAACAATTTATTCGATATAATAAATGTTATTCTTTCCAGCTAATTCTCCTCCCCTGGTAGTTTAAGGTCTTGTTAACTTTATGTTAAGTTTAGGTAAAGCGGCTAAAAACTATAATAAGTAGACATAGTAGAGGGCGGAATATATAATATTATGAAAAGTAAGTGTATAGGCGAGGAGAATTTCCTATGGCGAAAAAAGACAATAAATTGAAATGGATAGCAGTAATTGTGCTTATTTTAGCAGCTGTTATCTATTATCAGACAATGCCGACACCAGAAAAATTACCGTCGCCTGGTCCTGGCTATGAACTGGAAAAGACGGGAGCGGGGGTGGTGGTTGACTTCACAACAACGGCTTCCAGGATTCATACTGCTGTGGATAGGGGGTTGACCAAGGCGTCTATAACCCCGAAAGAGGTTAAAGAGGAACAACGTGAAGTTCCTCGCAAAGGGGTAGAGGGACATATCCGCTGGCATACACGGAGTATGCTGCTGGTGATCCCGGAAACCATGTCACTGGAAGGAGTTGAGCAGGCCCTGGCTCCGTTGGTTGGACAAGCAGGCGGTAAGGTCATCGGGAATGAACCGGATAATTATAATGGAGTGTCAGCTGTACGGGTGGATGTGGGAATTAAGGATGTTCTTAATAGCGAGCCGCTCACGGTAGTGACTGACCGCTTATTTATTGTTAAAGCTAACGGCACATTACCGCCGGCTACACCACCGAAACCCAGGGGCGAAGTTGGGGCGGGAAATATGGCGATAGTAATCGATGATTGTGGTTATACCATGGGGCCTGTTGTTGGTTTTGCCGATATGGGAAGGCCCATTACTTTTGCCGTTTTGCCTTATCGCACTTACAGCAATGAGGCTGCCTCCAGGGCGCTGAGTGCAGGTCACCTGGTTATACTGCATTTGCCGCTAGAGCCAATGGACGCTAGTGCATTGGCAGAGCCGACCGTGATCACTGTTAGTATGAGTGATGATGAAATCAAGCAGACAGTGGCCCAAGCCCTTGCTTCTGTACCAGGGGTTAAAGGGGTCAATAACCATCAAGGCTCAAGGGCAACATCTGATCGTCGGGTCATGAAGGCTGTACTTGGTGTTTTAAAATCACAGAATCTGTTTTTCATTGACAGCCGCACTATTGGCACAACGGTGGGCGCAGAGGTTGCAAGACAGCTTGGCGTGAGAAGTGGGGAAAATGAATTGTTTTTGGATAACAGTTCAGATATAGAACTAATAAAAAAACAACTGCGAAAAGCAGTTGATATGGCTCATAGGAATGGCAGTGTGACTGTTATCGGCCATGCCCGGCCCAATACAGTCATCGCGGTGCGGGAGATGATCTCCGAAATTGAGGCTGCCGGCATTCGGTTGGTCTATGCAGATCAGTTGCTGAATTAATTGGGCCAAGGCCAAGTATATTTAGTATTCATGCACAGGGGTATGCAATAACTTCACGCTCGAGCTAGGCAGCTTTGGCGTGATATTTTTTTGTATGCGGTCAAACTCAGTCATATATTTCCAGTAACGCTTTGGCATATGGCTCATGCGGCACTCTGGGTTATGCCGTCCTTGTATTGCAATGGTATCGTAAAACAGCTGCCATAGTTCGCGAAAAGTTTGCTCTTCCTCATCTACTTCAGGCAATTCAAGAGCTCCAATAGGAATGACTGCAGACTGGTATGGCTGATAAACCAGTCCCATGCCATGTGTTTTGTCATGGATTAAAAAGCGCTCTTCCGGATAACGCTCACAAAAATGCTGTACGAGCAGTGGCAATACATAATTTTTTGGCTCTATTTCGCCCACAAGAACATTATTGACGATAGAAAATCGCAGAAAGCCTTTTAATAAATGGCTTTCCTGCTCTAAATGCTTTACTGCTTTAAAAAGAATATTTACTACGTCGTCTGTCAGCATGTTCATTACGGACTGGCCATGACGGAATCCTAGACGCAGGAATAACAAGATATATAACTCTTTTTGTAAAAGGCAAGTTAAAAAAGCGTGTCGGACAAAATTAAGTGCCGATGCTCCCATTTTTTTTGGAATAGAATCCAGCACCCGCTTTGCTTTTTGTGTGTCAGTCGGGATGCTTTTTGTGGCAAAGAGTATGGCGTGTGAGGCCTCAGGCAGAAGAATATCTATTGGAATTTCTTTGTTTTCGTAGCTTTCAAATACGCAGCACAATAATCCATCAAAACTTCCGTCATAGCAATAAATTAGCTCAGATTGGGTAGGCATTTTCGTAGATCCTCCTGTGGCAATGATAGCAGTGACGGTTGGTCAAAAAGGGAAAGTTGTTCTGTAGGTGATGAAAAACCCCAATGATGTAGTTCCCGTGTTTTCTCGGACAGTAAGGAGCGGAGCATCGTGTTCGGAGTAAGCTTTATATCAGGCGCTGTTTTTCCGCTGCAAGTAACAAAATATTGTGCTCGCTTGAGGACAACTCCTAGTGATTTAAGGCCATTAAAATAAAGAGTTGTTGTACGCCGGGCAGTAAGAATACGTTTGGCACTTGTTACGCCAATACCTGGTACTCGCAGTAAGTCGCGATAAGAAGCGCGGTTTACATCCAAGGGAAAAAAATCCATATGATTGAGTGCCCAGGTGCATTTGGGGTCTAAATAGGGGTTGAAGTTTTGCTGCTGCTGATCAAGAAGTTCATTAGCGGCAAAACCGTAAAACCTGAGCAGCCAGTCTGCCTGATAAAGCCGGTGTTCACGCCATAGCGGTGGTTTTGTATCTATTGTTGGTAGAAGACTATTCTCTGCAACTGGTATATAGGCTGAGAAAAAGACGCGCTTAAGTTTATATTTATGATAAAGACCTTCGGTTAAATTTAATATTTGATAATCCGATTCTGGGGTAGCTCCTATTATCATCTGCGTACTTTGCCCTGCAGGAACAAACTTGGGAGCATGCCGGTATTTTATTAAATCTCGCGAGTTTTCCTGTATCCGATTTTGAATATAGCCCATGGGAGTTAAAATGGAATGCTTGGATTTGTCCGGTGCCAGCAAATGCAAACTGTTCTGGGAGGGTAGTTCAATATTCACGCTCATGCGGTCAGCAAGCATACCAAGGCGGGCAAGCAGCAGGCTGTCGGCGCCAGGAATAGCTTTGGCATGGATATACCCGGAAAACCGATATTCTTCACGCAGAATACGCAGCGCTTCAATCATTTGTTCGCAGGTATAGTCTGGATTTTTCAGTACGCCGGAACTTAAAAAAAGGCCTTCAATGTAATTGCGACGATAAAAATTCATGGTTAGTTCAGCTAGTTCCCGTGGTGTAAAGAAGGCCCGCGGTGTATCATTGGATAAGCGATTGACGCAGTATTGGCAATCGTAAGCGCAAACATTGGTCATCAGTACTTTTAACAGAGAAATGCACCGTCCATCTGCTGAAAAACTGTGACAGATTCCACAAGCAGAAGCATTACCAATTCCTCCAGCCGATGCTTTTTTATTCACTCCGCTTGATGTGCATGCTACATCATATTTTGCAGCATCGGTTAGTATTTTTAACTTATCGTATACATCCATATACTTCAGCCCCTTATTTGGCCCCTTCTCCTACATCTTTAGTTTATTTAAGGGTTCCGGAGTTTTCATCTGTTGTCACTACCAAAATGTATTGTAACGTAGGATAATGATGTCATTACATAGAATACCACGAGAACAAGTGTTTTGCAAACGTTTGTTCTTGCGGCATGGTGCCAGATAAATAGTCAGCGCAGCAGGAAAAGAGGGTCAATGTGTCGAAAAATCTACCAGGACTGTGAAGGTTTAGGAGAATATATACAGTCTGCAATATGCGGGGAGGAAACCGGTGTGAATGACCGTGTTGTGATTGATAGTGACTTGGAGGATTTAATTCCAGGTTTTATAGAAAAACGTCATGAAGATATTCGGGCAATACTAGCTGCTGCGGTTGCTAGGGATTATGAAACAATACGAAATATTGGCCATAATCTAAAGGGGATCGGTGGCGGTTATGGTTTTGATCGAGTAACAAAACTGGGGGCTGCCATTGAACAGGCTGGCAAGCAGCAGGAAGGCGACAAAGCATGTGAGTTAGCGCAGGTAATGGAAACCTATTTTGAAAATGTTGAAATTCACTATGAATAGCAGCTTGGAGGTTATGATGCATGGCAATACTAATTGTTGATGACTCGGCCGACAGCAGGGTGCTGATTAAGCGTTTTTTAGAAAAACATGGGTTTGGTAAAATTCTTACAGTCGAAAATGCAACCGATGCCTTTGCTCTGCTAGGACTGGATCAGCCTGAGGGTCTAGCTAAGAATATTGATCTTATCCTTATGGATGGTGTTATGCCAGGTATCGATGGCATTAAGGCCTGCCAATTGATTAAGTCGCATACATGCTTTAAAGACGTACCTATTATTATAATTACCGCCAATGATAACGCTGAAACGCTGGACAAAGCCTTTGCTGCTGGTGCGATAGATTTCATCACGAAACCAATCAAGCAACTGGAATTGAAAGCACGGGTTAATTCAGTACTTAATATGAAGCATGCGATTGATCAACGCAAAGCCCGTGAAGCTGAATTGGTCAAAGTTTTGGAAGAATTGGAAAGTGTCAATAGAGAACTAAGCCGCCTGTCTTCGCTGGACGGTTTAACCGGTATAGCGAACAGGCGGCATTTTGATCAGATATATGAGCTGGAGCGGCAACGGGCAGTACGGACAGGTCATGACCTGTCCATTGTATTTTTTGATATTGATTTTTTTAAATATTATAATGATACTTATGGACATCAGGAAGGTGACGATTGTCTTAAAAAGGTAGCAGCCGCTGCTGGTAGTGTATTAAAACGTCCCGGTGATCTGCTGGCTCGTTATGGTGGCGAAGAATTTGTTGTTATTTTGCCAGAAACCGGGGTGGCTGGTGCCTATAAAGTTGCACAAGACATTCGCACCAGCGTTGAAAAGGGTAATATCCAGCATAGCGCTTCCAAGCTTACTGATCATATAACAGTGAGTATTGGGGTTGCTGGTGGAAAAATGTCTTTGACAGATAAGCCGCAGGAACTACTTACATTGGCAGATAAAGCGCTGTATGAAGCTAAGAGTGGTGGCCGCAATCAGGTAAGAATTGCGGAGCGGTATTCTGATTAATGAGGTATTGCCAGAATGATTCAAGGCAGAATGGAAACAGCGGTTGACGGCTAATAGCGTAGAATTGGCGCTTGATTGCCGGACCAGGTAGCGGTAGGGTGACAAGTTGACCGGATTTGAGCTCAGTTTCTACTGCCCAGGCCGAAATAAAGCCGACTCCGATTTTGTTAAGAATGGCTGCTTTTACTGCTTGGTTACTGCCTACTTCCATAATAACACTAAGCTGTTCAGGGTCAATATTTAAGCGGACCAGGGCGTCTAAAGCCGCTCTTGCTGTGCCTGAGGATTTTTTTCGCAAAATAAACGGTAAGGAAAGCAGCCAGTCTTGTACAGGGCTGGCCTGGGCGTACGTTTCAAAATCGGGATGGGCGGCAAGTACCAGCGTGTCATGCCAAAGTGGCTTGCTGATGAGATTATCCGCTGGTTTAGTGCCAACTACCGCGATGGGGATCTCACCCGCATTGAATTTTTCTAAGATGGCCTGGCTGTCACCTGTTACCAGGGATACAGTCAGGCCAATATGGTCTTTAAGAAATTTTGCAATCAACGGCGGTAAAATATAGTCGGCGGGGATGGTACTGCCGCCAAGTAGTATCCGCCCAGCGGAACCCTGTGCCATAGCTTGAATTTCCTGGTGAGTGCCGGCAATCAAGCCATTGATTGTCCGCGTAGTCTCATGAAGTTTTTTGCCATAAATTGTTAAAGAAACGCCTTTGGATGTCCGGGTAAATAGCGGGCATCCAAAATCTTTTTCCAGATTATCAATGTGAAAAGACACAGTTGGTTGTGTAAGTTCTAACTTTTTGGCGGCCGCAGAAAAACTACCTTCTTCGGCAACATATAAAAATACGGTTAAGGATTGAATATAAGACATGCGATCACCTCGTTTGTTAATACCAAAACATAATTATAAGTAGTAATTCGTAAAGGAAGACAAAATTTCCTGTTTCCGTCTTACCCTAGCAGGAATATATATTATACATATATAATATTTATTGGTGTAATAATAAAATTTTCTATGAGGTGATAGGGTGAACTGGTTAATTATTGTCACAGGTTTGGTATTTGGCCTAGGAGCAGTGCTGCTGGTCAAGTTTGGTAACCCGGGTAACTATGGTTTCTGTGCTGCCTGTCAGCTACGGGATATTGCTGGAGCATTAGGTATTCACAGCGTCGCTACGCTGCAGTATGCTCGCCCGGAAATTATCGGCTTTATCCTGGGGGCGTTTGGCCTGTCCCGTCTTGGCGGTGAATTTAGGCCGCGTGGTGGTTCCAACCCTGTACTACGATTTGTATTGGGGATGGCCATGATGATCGGTGCTTTGGTCTTCATGGGCTGTCCGCTGCGGGCCATACTGCGGGTAGCAGGTGGTGACCTCAATGGCCTTACAGCCTTGGCAGGCTTTATTGCCGGTATTGGCGTGGGCGTGGTATTTTTGAAACGCGGCTTTAACCTGGGACGGGCGCATATTTATACAGGTGGCATGCAGATTACAGGCTATCTGGCAGCGGCTGCGGCGCTGGTATTGCTTATTGCTGTAAGTATGGGGGCTGGCTTTCTAAACTTTAGTGCTAAAGGACCGGGTTCTATGCATGCTCCCATTATCATTAGTTTACTTGCCGGCTTGGCAGCAGGTGCATTGGCTGGGCGCACCCGCATGTGTCTGAGTGGTGGTTTCCGCGATTATATGCTTATTCGCGATACCACGTTGCTTAAAATCTACGGAGTTATGTTTTTAGCTGCCTTGGCAGGCAATCTATATTTTGGCTTTTTTAAATTAGGTTTTGAAAACCAGCCACTGGCGCATACCATGCATATCTGGAATTTCCTCGGACTATTCCTGACAGGTTTGGCAGCTACTTTGGCAGGTGGCTGTCCGCTGCGGCAAATGATTATGGCAGGCGAAGGCAATACAGACGCCATGTTTTGTGTACTGGGCATGCTGGCAGGTGCCGGTGTAGCCCATAATCTTAATGCCGCTGGTTCGGCTGCCGGTGTTGGTATCAATGGACAAATTGCCGTAGTGCTTGGAATTGCAGTAATTTCCGCTTTAGGTTATGTATATAGAGAAAAACTTGTGCCGATAAGCAAAGGAGTCTGATAAGTTATGGCGAATACTCTTGATTTGAGAGGGTTAAGTTGCCCGATACCACTCATCAGGACAAAAGACGCATTAGCTGGGACTGAAACAATCAGTGTTGTTGTTGACGAGCCACCAGCTAAAGAAAATATTATTAAATTTGCCAAGTCCCAGAACTTCCGGGTGGAATGTTCAGAGGCAAATGGTGAGTATACTATTAACATATCCAAATAGAGCAGATTATGTACAGCTGTATACGATGAAAGGGTCAGTCTATGAATTGTGTAATTACATTTCCATCAGTCTATCATGCTTTTAGGGCCAAAAAAATCTTAAAAGAGCAGAGTATCATTGCTGAGCTTGTACCTGTACCCCGCGAATTAAGCGCTTCCTGTGAGGGGTTAGCAGCGCAAGTCAGTGAACAGGATGTTGACAGGGCTGTCGAAATACTGGGAGCCAAAGGCATAGTGATGCTGCAAAAGGGTGTAAAGCTTGTGCAAGCATATTAATGAAAAGTAAGAATTTCAAGAGTCTGTAGGTACAGGCTCTTATTTTTTCTGTCAATCAACAGGAAAAGGCAAATATATGGAGAAAATATTCATGTTTAACCTACTTAACATACGGAGGAAGCTATGCAAAATATTTTTGACCGTCTGAATCCGGCGCAGCAGGAAGCTGTCGCCTATATGAACGGACCGCTGTTAATCATGGCAGGGGCCGGGTCAGGCAAAACTAAGGTATTAACCAGCCGGATTGCCAATCTGCTGGCCCAGGGAGTGGCGCCGTATAATATTCTGGCTATTACATTTACCAACAAAGCGGCTGCTGAAATGAAAGAGCGGGTAGCCGGTATAGTTGGTCATGTTGCCAAAGACATTTGGCTAAGTACGTTTCACGCCTTTTGTGCTAAGTTTTTGCGGATGGAAATCGAAAACCTGGGCGGCTATACCCGGAATTTTGTTATCTACGATGCCAGCGATTCCCAGTCAGTCATTAAAGGCTGTTTGAAAGAGCTTAACCTGGACGAAAAACAGTTTACGCCAAATGGTGTGCAATCTACCATCTCTAATGCCAAAAACGCGTTGCAGGATGTGCGGGAATTTACCACCCAGGCTGACAACTTTTATAACCTTAGGGTAGCCGAAGTGTATAAATTGTACCAGAGCAAGCTGAAAGCCAATAATGCCCTTGATTTTGATGATCTGCTGATGTTGGCAGTAGAGCTGTTGGAATATAATCCCACAGTCCGGGAAAAATATCAGGATAAGTTTCACTATATTTTGATTGACGAATACCAGGATACCAATAGGGCCCAGTATCTGCTCGCGCGGACACTGGCGGCCAAGTCCCGTAACATCTGCGTTGTAGGCGATATTGATCAGAGCATCTATGGCTGGCGAGGGGCGGATATTAAGAATATCATGGATTTTGAAAGCGATTACCCTGAGGCCAAGGTCATTAAACTTGAACAAAATTACCGTTCCACCCAAATAATTTTGGATGCTGCTAATGCGGTTATTGAGAATAATAGCAATCGCAAGCCTAAGTCACTCTGGACAGATAATCAAGCAGGGGAGGCAATAACCCACTACCTAGCGGTTGATGAGCGGGACGAAGCCCGCTATATTGCCGATAATGTTATTAAGCTCAATACGGTTTACCGTACACCCTACAAAGATATAGCCATCCTGTACAGAACAAATGCTCAGTCACGGGTACTGGAAGAAGCCTTGCGCAATGCCGCTATTCCCTACACCATGGTGGGTGGACTTAGGTTCTATGACCGTAAAGAGATAAAAGACATTATGGCCTATATTAAAGTTCTGTTCAATCCGGCAGATGCTATCGGCTTGCTGCGTATTATCAATGTGCCGCGCCGGGGAATTGGTGACACCACCATCAGGCATCTAGCCGAATATGCTGCAAAAAATAATGTGCCGTTGTTTGACGCTGTGTCTAATCCTGATTTGGTGCCAGGCCTAACCGCCCGCGCCAAGCATCAGTTAGAAAAGCTGGCTGAACTCATCTTTAATCTGATGGCTTGCCAGAATACATTACCAGTTGCTGAACTGGTAGATAAAGTAATGCGTGATTCTGGATATTTAGCTGAACTGGAAAGCGATGATGATCCGTTGGCACCTAACCGCATTGAAAACCTGAAAGAACTTGTCAGTGATGCCAAAAAGTTCGCGGAAAATGAAGAGGATAACACGCTGGAAAACTTCTTGAGTCATGTATCGCTGCTAACTGATAGCGACAAGTCAGAAGAGGGGGATGATCAGGTTACGGTCATGACTTTGCACTCGGCCAAAGGACTGGAGTTTCCCATGGTATTCCTGGCTGGTCTGGAAGAGGGAATCTTTCCCCATGTTCGGACCCTTATGGATGAGCATGAAGTTGAGGAAGAGCGCCGCCTATGCTATGTTGGAATTACCAGGGCGAAGCGTAAGCTATATATATCCAATGCCCGTCAGCGCATGATTTATGGTAATATTGTATGCTATTCACCCTCCCGTTTTCTTGACGAGATTCCGCCTGAACTTATTGAGAAGTATGCACCCAAGCGGCCTAATCCCTTATCATCTGTGCAAATCAGTCGTCCAACAAGTGTCACCATGCCGCCCGGGGCTATAGTAAACAAACCTGAGCTGACTCTGCTCAAAGGTATGGTGCAAAATCCGGCTAAACCTCAAAGCGTCGACTGGAAAGCAGGCGAAAAGGTGTATCACGCTAAATGGGGTACAGGCACTATTGTCGCTGTTACCGGCAGCGGCAGCAATATGCAGCTAAACATTGCTTTTCCTAATGAAGGTATCAAAAAGCTGGTGGCCCAGATGGCACCGATCAGCAGAGTGTAAAGTAGACTTAGCTTCAGGTGTGAGTTTTAACCCCATCTGAAGGTTAGTCGCCCTTATCCAGGGACTTAATCGCTTTTAATTCCCACTTGTATAAGTAAGCCTTGGGTCCGGAGACCCTTAGAGCGAACTTATTTCGAATTTTACAACCTGTTCCCTGGCCGTCAAGGACAGGGATTACAGGTTGTTAATGAGATGAAGCTGGGAGTCTTAGAGCGAGTTAGTCATCGGACAAATTGTCTTTCGGGGGTTATGACATGAATACCGCAATACCGGCCAGTTTGACGGCCGCTGCCCAGGAAGTAGAAGAGCTTAAAAAGATCCTTCACTATCATAGCCATCGTTACTACGTTCTTGACAACCCGGAAATCAGTGACACTGAGTTTGATAAGCTGCTACGGCGCCTTATTGACATCGAAGCCGCGTACCCTTCACTAATTACTCCTGATTCGCCCAGCCAACGGGTGGGCGGGGCACCGGCTGACGGGTTTGAGCGGGTAGCCCATCTGACATCTATGTTGAGTTTGGGCAATGCCTTTTCTGCTGCTGAGCTGCGGAGCTTTGACGCCAGGGTAAAAAGCGGCCTGGATAGTGAAGCGGTAGAATATGTTGTTGAGCTCAAAATTGATGGATTGGCCATGAACCTGGTTTATGAAAATGGCCGCCTGAAAAGAGGGGCAACCCGCGGTGATGGCACATATGGCGAAGATGTGACAACCAACATCCGCACCATTCGGTCGCTGCCATTAGTGCTGAATGCGGCTGGCAGTATGCCGCCACTCTTAGAAGTGCGTGGGGAAGTATATTTGCCCAGAAAAGAATTTGACAGACTCAACAAACTGCGGGAAGACGCAGGCGAGCCGCTTATGGCCAATCCCCGGAATGCTGCCGCGGGCTCTATTCGTCAGCTTGACTCCAAAATCACAGCTGAACGAGCGCTTGATATTTTTCTGTATGGCTTAGGTACAGAAGAGGGGCTGGGAGTAGCAACCCACTCGGCGATGCTTGAGAAGCTGCAGAGTCTGGGGTTCAAAATCAATCCCTACTACCGGGTATTTGCCAACATTGAGGCTGCGATTGAATACTGCGAAAGCTGGGCGGAAAAGCGGGTTGACTTGCCATATGACATTGATGGGGTGGTCTTTAAGGTTAATAGCCTGGCTAGCCAGCACGCGTTAGGTTCAACAGCCAAAGATCCGCGCTGGGCCATTGCCTATAAATTTCCGGCCGAGCAGGCGGCTACCGTTATCGAGGATATCGTCGTGCGGGTAGGACGCACTGGGGCGCTGACACCAACTGCCGAACTTAGGCCTGTTAGACTGGCGGGGACTACAGTCAGCCGGGCTACCCTTCATAACGCTGACTATATTGCAGAAAAAGACATTCGCATTGGCGATACGGTCATTGTCCATAAAGCGGGAGAAATTATCCCCGAGGTGGTAGCTGTTGTTACCAACCGCCGTACAGGCAGCGAACGGATGTTTGTCATGCCGTCCGTCTGTCCGGAATGTTGCAAGCCTATTGTGCGTGAGTCAGGCGAAGTAGCCCACAAATGCGTCAATCCCTACTGTCCGGCGCTGCTAAGAGAAGGTCTTATCCACTTTGTTTCCCGCAATGCCATGAATATTGACGGATTGGGACCGGCTGTCATCGTTAGCTTGCTGGACGCCGGTTTGATTAAGGATGCGGCTGATTTGTATAGCCTACAGCCCGGCCCCCTGGCTGCCGTGGAACGTATGGGGGGAAAATCAGCCGCCAATCTGGTGGAAGCCATTGCTGCCAGTAAACAAGCAGGCTTAGGCAGAGCGCTATTTGGCCTGGGAATACGCTACGTTGGTGCTAAAGCTTCAGCCATTCTTGCCAGGCACTATGGCGATATTGACATCTTGGCAGCTGCGGGTGTGGAGGAACTTATAGCAATTGACGAAATCGGTCCCAAAATTGCGGAAAGTGTTGTCAGCTATTTTGCCAATGCGGCGAACCTGGCTTATATAGAAAAGCTAAAAGCCGTAGGCGTAAAGTTGACAGAGGAACGCCAAACAGCCGCCAGTCAGGAACTGGCCGGTAAAACCTTTGTGCTCACAGGCACACTGTCTATGGCTCGCAAGGAGGCTGAGGCCCTCATCGCTGCCTGTGGCGGGAAAGTATCTTCAGCAGTCAGTAAAAAGACCAGCTATGTTTTGGCAGGCGCAGAAGCCGGCAGTAAGCTGGATAAAGCGAATGAACTTGGTATCCCGGTCTTAACTGAAGAAGAGTTTCTGGTGCTGGTACAAAAGCCTGAGGCATGATATAATATCTGTTATTGAAAATATTGGCACATTTTGCTTTTAGGAAGGTGAGATTATGAAAATAAACCGCCAAGATGTTGAAAACGTGGCCCTATTGTCTCGTCTGGAGATGACTGCCGAGGAATTAGAGGCTTATTCCAGCCAGCTCAACGCCATCTTAGAATACGTTGATGTCCTCAATAAGCTTGATACAAAAGGCATTGAGCCGACGGCCCACGTTTTGCAACTGAAAAACGTAATGCGGCCTGATGAAGTTAAGCCATCTTTGCCGCAGGAACTAGCCCTGTCCAATGCACCAGAGGTAGAGGACGGCTATTTCAAGGTACCGAAAGTAATGGAAGGCTAAGCGATTGGAGGTTGATACCGTGGAATTATTTAAACACACTGTGCATGCCCTACATGGCATGCTTGTTAAAAAAGACATATCAGCCGTCGAACTGGCAAAGTCCGTATTTGCCCGGACAGACGCTGTCGAACCCCTGATACATTCATACATAACAGAGACCAGGGAGCAAGCAATGGCTCAGGCAACCGCTGTTGATGCCAAAATCATGCGTGGTGAAGCGATTGCACCGCTGGCTGGTATCCCTGGAGCCCTGAAAGATAATATTTGCACCAAAGGTATTAAGACTACCTGCGCGTCCAAAATTTTGGCTAACTTTGTCCCGCCTTATAATGCTACTGTGGTAGACAAGCTGGCGGCCCAGGATGCTGTCCTGACAGGCAAAGCCAATTGTGATGAATTTGCCATGGGCGGCTCTACCGAGAACTCGGGCTTTTTTGTTACTCATAACCCTTGGGACACCGAGCGGGTTCCTGGCGGTTCAAGTGGCGGTTCGGCCTCGTCGGTGGCGGCAGGCCAAGCTATCTGGGCGCTTGGCTCAGACACCGGCGGTTCTATCCGTCAGCCGGCTGCCTACTGTGGCAATGTCGGTCTCAAGCCAACCTATGGCCGCGTATCCCGCTATGGCCTGGTTGCTTATGCTTCATCACTAGATCAACTTGGCCCCATTACCCGGGATGTGACTGACAGTGCCCTTGTGCTTAACGCGATTGCCGGGTATGATGCTAAAGATTCTACTTCGATTAATGCTGAGACGCCTGACTATACCAAAGCATTGGTACAGGATGTTAAGGGGCTTAAAATTGGTTTGCCCAAAGAATATTTCGGCGCTGGTATTCAGCCGGAAGTTGCCGCTTCCATCAAAAGGGCTATTGACCAGCTAACCGCTATGGGCGCTGAAGTTAAGGAAGTATCCCTGCCGCACACCGAATATGCCCTGCCAGCCTATTACCTCATTGCTCCGGCAGAAGCCAGCTCCAACCTGGCTCGGTATGATGGAGTAGGTTTTGGCCATCGTGCGCCAGGTAATGATATTATTGAGATGTACAAAAAGACCCGCAGTGAGGGCTTTGGCCCCGAGGTTAAGCGCCGCATCATGCTTGGCACCTATGCCTTGAGTTCAGGCTATTATGATGCTTACTATCTCAAAGCGCTGCAAGTACGGACATTAGTCAAACAGGACTTTGATAAAGCCTTTGCCGAAGTTGATATACTTATTACGCCAACAGCGCCGACAACGGCTTTCAAAATCGGCGAACTCAGTGATCCGCTGGCCATGTACTTGCAGGATATCTGCACCATTCCCATTAACCTGGCTGGTCTGCCGGGGATATCCATCCCTTGTGGTTTTGTAGCGGGTCTGCCTGTAGGTATGCAGATTATCGGCAAACCGCTGGCCGAAGCCACCATTATTCAGGCGGCTTATGCCTTCGAACAGGCTAACGATTATCATACGCGTTTTGCGCCGCTGGGGGAGGTTTAGGCTATGAACTATGAAACAGTCATTGGACTTGAGGTCCATTCAGAACTTAAAACAAAATCTAAAATATTCTGTGGTTGCAGTACCAAATTCGGTTCAGACCAAAACACCAATGTGTGTCCGGTCTGTCTGGGACTTCCCGGGGTGCTGCCAGTCATTAATGAAAAAGTAGTAGAGTTTGCCGTCCGCGCCGGTCTGGCTCTTAACTGCAAAATCTTACCATTCAGTAAATTTGACCGAAAAAATTACTATTACCCTGACTTGCCGAAGAACTACCAAACCTCGCAATATGATTTGCCTATTGCCGTTGATGGCTACCTGGATATTGAAGTCAATGGCGAGACCAAACGCATTGGCATTACTCGCGTTCATATGGAAGAAGATGCCGGAAAACTAGTACATTCAGGCACTATCAACAATAGCGAGTACGCCTTGGTAGATTACAACCGCACCGGTGTACCGCTCATCGAAATCGTGTCTGAGCCTGATCTCCGGTCGCCTGAAGAAGCTAAAGCCTATCTGGAAAAAATGAAGAGCATTCTGCAATATATTGATGTGTCTGACTGCAAGATGGAGGAGGGCAGTTTGCGCTGCGATGCCAATATCTCCCTTCGCCCGGTGGGTACGGAGACTTTGGGCACGAAAGCCGAACTAAAGAACCTAAATTCCTTTCGCGCTGTGCAGCGTGGTCTTGAGTATGAAGTAGAACGCCAGACAGAAGTGCTGGGAGAAGGCGGTCATATTATTCAGGAAACCCGCTCCTGGGATGAAGGCAAGGGAGTAACGTTATCCATGCGTAACAAAGAACAAGCTCATGACTACCGTTATTTTCCTGAGCCAGAACTTGTTCCCATTGTGGTTGATCCGGCCAAGGTAGAAAGCATCCGGGCTAACTTACCCGAAATGCCTGATGCCCGTAGGGTAAGGCTCATGGCAGACCATGGTTTGTCGGCTTATGATGCCGAAACCATCATCGCCAGCCGGGCAATGGCTGATTACTATGATGCTACCGTTAAGGCAGGGGCTGATGCCAAAGCAGCCGCCAACTGGCTAATGGGTGAGGTCTCCAAGCATTTGAATGCGGCCAACAAAGCAGTCGAAGAGTGCCCGGTTACGCCAACGCAGCTAGCCAGCCTGGTTGGGCTTATTGCCAAAGGAACCATCTCCGGCAAGATTGCCAAAACAGTATTTGAAGGCATGTGGGACAGCGGCAAAGATGCTGAGGCCATTGTCAAAGAACAGGGTCTTGTTCAAATTAGTGACGAAGGAGCAATTGTTGCTATTGTGGACGGTGCCATTGCCGCCAATCCGCAATCGGTAGCCGACTTTAAAGCAGGCAAAGAAAAAGCGATTGGCTTCTTGGTTGGTCAGGTTATGAAGCAAAGCAAAGGCCGAGCCAACCCAGAACTTGTGAACAAATTATTAAAAGAGCGGTTAGCCTTACTCTAAATAGTTGCATAAATTTCCAGGCAGGGTGCGGATTTTCGCGCCCTGTTTTTGTATGGTATGAAAGCGGGTAGGAGCGCACATAATGGTATTGATGTACCTAAAAAAGAGGTTGACAATATGCTAAAAGCCACCTGGAATTTACGCGCCGTACTATCTGTTCACATTTTGCGCCTAGCAGTTGGAATTCTTATTGTGCGACTAGTCTATCCACTATTTTTTGACGCCAGCTCATTTGTTATTGAAATGACTGACCGCATGTTAGTCATAGCGTTAGTATTATGGACAGTTCGTCATACTAAGGGTGACCTGACAAAGCTGGGATTTTCCCTAAATAACTGGGGGCGAAATGTACTAAAAGGCTTGGCAGGCGGGGCAGCACTACTCTTTATCAGCCTGTACAGTGAACGGCTATATACCACCACGCTGTTAGTGTCGCCGACCCAGCACCCGATAGTAGCGCAGGTACAAGCAGCAATGTCGTGGCAGCAGCTCATCATGCCGTTATTTCTGGCTGGCGTTGCTGCACCGGTGACAGAAGAAATACTCTATCGGATGTTTACCTTTTTACCGCTCAAAGATAAGTGGGGATTATGGGGTGGGGCAGTAGCCAGTGCCGCTATTTTTGCTCTTTTTCATTTCAATGCTTATTGGCTGGTGGAAATGATTATTGTGGGCATTGGTTTTGCCTTACTCTATTTTTGGACAGGGTCACTACTAACTTCAATTACGGCCCACTCCTTTATCAATACCAGTAAAATAGTAATGATGGTTTTGGGAGTGCCCTTAGTGTAGCAGGATTTTTTCAATAGAAAGTAGAATGCATTTATGTGGGAAAATCTACATAAATACATAAATATGTAGGAAGATGAAAACAAAGGGAGGACTTCTCTTCATGACCATTAGTCAGGAATTGCCAGTCGAAAAACTCCGCTTTAACTGTGATGAAACCGCTTTTACCTTTGATACAACCGAAACTGTGCCGCCGCTGGAAGTCATGATTGGTCAGGAGCGGGCCGTAAAGGCAGTTGAATTTGGTCTTTTTACCAAAAATCCCGGTTATAATATCTTTATGTCCGGTCTAGTCGGTACTGGAAAAATCACTTACGCTGAAGCCGCGGTAAAGAAAGTAGCCAGCACGCAGGAACGTCCCTATGACTGGTGTTATGTAAACAATCTAGAAACTCCCGGACAGCCTATTGCCTTAGCATTGCCTTCAGGTATGGGATATATTTTCAAGCAAGATATGCAAGAACTTATTGAAGATCTGAAAACAGATATTCCCAAAGTATTTAGTAGTGAAGACTATGAACAGGCCAAAGCCGGACTGGTAAAACAATACCAAGAACAGCGAGCAGTTATGGTGGAAGAATTCACTCAATATGCCGAAACTCAGGGAATTTCGCCACAATGGAGTTCTACCGGTTTTGTTGGGTTGCCCATGATGGATGGCAAGACCTTAGCCCCTGAGGATTTTCAACAGCTTGCCAAAGAACAGCGTGACGCTATTGAGAAAAACTTATTTGCTGTTCATGAAAAAGGAATGGAAGTTGTTCGGCGTATTCAATTGCTGGAACGGGCGACGCGTGAAGAATTAAAGCAGCTTGATATCAAAATTGGATTATTTGCTGCCGGACACCTAATTGATGCGCTTAAAGAAAAATATGATGGACATAAAACTGTTGTTGATTACCTGGAGGCCATTAGGCAGGATGTATCCAAGAATATTAACGAGTTTAAACCCCAACAGGAAGAGGATAACAACCCGTTGGCCTTGCTCAAACGCCCGGCACCAGATGCTAAAGACAAATATAACGTCAATCTGCTGGTAGACCACCGTGAGACCCTGGGGGCCCCTGTTGTCGTGGAAATTAATCCTACCTACTATAATCTAGTGGGGCGGGCTGAGTATGAAAATCATATGGGAGTGGTCAGTACCGACTACACCATGATTAAACCGGGAGCGTTGCACAAGGCTAATGGCGGCTATTTGATCTTAAATGCCCGCGATGTGTTGACAAATGTTGGTGCTTGGGAAGCCTTGAAACGGGTACTTAAGACTAAAAAGCTACAAATTGAGAATCTGGGCGAACAATACGGTGTATTGGCTATGGCCTCACTAAAACCAGAGCCCATTCCCATTGATATTAAAGTAGTTCTTATTGGCAATCCCAATATATATCAACTTTTATACAACTATGATGAGGATTTCAGAAAACTATTCAAAGCTCATGCCGATTTTGATGTAGTTATGGAGAACAACGCAGGCAACATTCAAAAATTAGCTGGCTTTATCAGCTCTACTGTCAGCCGGGAGAAACTCAAGCATTTTGACAAAGCAGCAGTTGCTAGGGTTGTTGAATACAGTTCACGCCTGACTGGCACGCAAACCAAGCTGACTACCCGCTTTAATGATGTTGTTGAGTTATTGTGTGAGGCCGATGTCTGGGCTACAATGGATAACAGCCAGATAGTTACAGCTGCGCACATCAAAAAAGCCATCGAAGAAAAGCGCTATCGCGCTAATAAATATGAAGACCGTCTGCAGGAAATGTTTGCTGAAGGACATCTGCTGATTGACACCGAGGGTGAAAAGATCGGGCAAGTCAATGGCTTGGCAGTATTGTCTGTGGGTGAATACATGTTTGGTAAACCCTCCCGCATAACCGCCAATACCTATCTTGGCAAAAGCGGCGTTGTTAACATTGAGCGTGAAACTAAGATCAGCGGTACCAGCCATACCAAAGGCGTGCTTATCCTAAGCGGTTACCTTGGACAAAAATATGCGCAGAAATATCCGTTGACCCTGACTGCCAGCCTGACCTTTGAACAACTATATGACGGAGTTGATGGCGATAGTGCGTCAAGTACGGAACTATATGCCATATTATCCAGCTTAGCTGGATTGCCGATCAAACAAGATATAGCAGTTACCGGATCAGTCAATCAGAAGGGTGAGATTCAGCCTATCGGCGGTGCCACCGAAAAAATTGAAGGCTTTTTCTCGGTGTGCAAGCTAAAAGGTCTGACAGGCAAGCAAGGGGTAATGATTCCACATCAAAATGTCAGTAATTTGGCATTAAATGATGAGGTCATCGAGGCGGTGCGACAAGGTGAATTTCATATCTACCCAGTAGCATCCATTGACCAGGGGATTGAAGTCCTGACAGGCACACCTGCCGGTGAACCCAATCCGGATGGAATCTACCCACCAGGTACGGTCAACGCTCTAGTTGGCCAAAAACTCAAAGAATATACAGATACCCTGATTAAGCTTGGCAAGGCTTCAGAGGATAAGTTAGACAAGAAAGAGGAGTAGGCAAAGAGGGCGGATATCTCCGCCCTCTGTTGCTGTCTCTGACAGTCATTGCGAGTTTCGGTTGTAGCAATTTTACTCGCGGTGGATATTTTAAAAGAAAAGGTGACATTCGTGGCAAACAAAGCTTCATCAGTTCCCGTAGAAAAGGGACAAACCGATACTATTGATATAACCGGTCTCGGACATAGTGGTGAAGGCGTAGGACGTTATCAGGACTTCACAGTATTTATTCCGGGTGCCTTGCCTGGAGAAACAGTGACGGCAGTCATTACTACCGTCAAAAAGACCTACGCCATTGGCCGTCTGGCAACAGTTCAAATCCCGTCGCCCCACCGAATTGCCCCCGAATGCGGGATATACAGCCAATGTGGTGGCTGCCAGCTGCAGCACTTGAACTATAAAGAACAGCTCAATTGTAAACGGCAGCAGGTTGTTGATACTATTACCCGTATTGCTAAGCTGCCGGGAGTTCTTGTTCATCCTACTTTAGGCGCGCCCAGTCCCTGGTATTACCGCAATAAAATGCAATTTCCTGTAGGGAGGAAAAACGGCAAAGTAGTGGTAGGCTGCTATTCCCAGGGAAGCCATGATATTGTTGATACCGAGAACTGCCTTATCCAGCATCAAGTCAATAACGACATTGTCAGGGAAGTCCGAAATGCAATTGAAAAACTTGGCATTGAGCCTTATGATGAGCGTACCGGCCAGGGCATTATTCGCCATGTCCTGGGGCGGGTAGGCACAGCAACCGGCCAAGTCATGATCGTATTGGTAACGGCTACAGAGCAATTGCCTCAGCGCCAAGCCCTCATTGAATGCCTTCAAACCAAGATAGCTGGGCTTGTAAGCATTGTTCAAAACATTAATTCCAAGTGCACCAATATCATTATGGGTCACAAAACCCGTACCCTTTGGGGACAAGACACCATAACCGATAAACTTGGCGAGTTCACCTTTGCCATATCGGCCCGGTCATTTTTCCAGGTAAACACGGCTCAGGCTGAGGTACTCTATAACCAAGCCGTCAAGTACGCCGGACTGACCGGCACTGAAACCGTCATTGATGCCTACTGCGGTACCGGTACTATCACCCTTTTTCTGGCCCGTCAGGCAGCCAAAGTTTACGGTATCGAAATTGTCGAACCGGCTATCCTCGACGCCCGGCAAAACGCCAGCAATAATAATGTCCAAAACGTAGAGTTCCTTGTCGGCGATGCCGTTGCTGTCATGCCACGCATGTTCAAACAAGGCATCAAACCAGATGTCATTGTTGTTGATCCGCCCCGGGCGGGCTGTGAACAAAAGGTACTGGAGACCTTCGCAAGCATGGAACCCAAGCGAATTGTCTATGTATCCTGTAATCCCGCTTCACTAGCGCGGGATTTGGCGGTTTTGAATGACTTAGGTTACCAGACAAAGGAGATTCAGCCAGTGGATATGTTTGCACAGACATTTCACGTCGAGGCGATAGCGTTGATACAAAGAGCAGATACGTAGAAATCCTTAGATTTAAGCACTTTGTGAAACATGTGGTGTTCACAGGTAATGGTGAAAAATGCCGTAATAAAGAGATGAAAAATTATTTTAATGTTTCGGTAGTGGTTGATATAGTATGTGGGAACACAACAGAATAGGATAGGTGATTAAGGGATACTATCAATAGTATCCTTTTTCATAAGAGCTTTTTATCGGAAGCGAATTATTGAACGAAATTTAATTGATGAAAGACGGATAATACGACGATAGTCACCCCTGTGCGCTTATTCTATTCTTAACGTAAGCTTAACATAATAGGCATTGAAGATATGGCGGAGAAGATTTAATATATTACCAAAAACAACTTTACTGGGTATCTCGTAACTAAACATATTTCATCCTCCAATTTGATTACAAGCGGGACGCGGCGGCGGCGCTGATCGTGCTGGCGGTGGTGGTGATCACGCGGGCCAGGTACCGCCGGGCGGAGCAACCTGCGGCCGAGGCAACGGCCGCAGGCACGGACGGGGACGGGATATGAACGACAAAAGCTCTCGCGGGGTGCGAGAGCTTTTGTGTTTGTGGCTGGGGCGTTATTGGACGAGGTTTTTACCTGTAACGAACGCTTCTGCCTTCGGCGCGGCGTTGCCGGCGACGACGATGGTGTCCACGACGTCGAGGCCCGCGGATTTCAGGAAGCCGGCGTTGTCGGCGAAAGCGACCGCGTAGGCTTTAGGGTCGGGAGTGTCCTGGGAGTAGACCATGACGGTCTTTTTGGTGCCGAACCGCGGCTGGAAGCCGGCGTCCACTAAGTCCATTAAGGGGAAGAGCCGGTCGAAGAAGGTTTTTGTCTGGCCGGTTACCTGGCGCATGTAGACGGGCGAGCCGATGACGACGGCGTCGGCTTTCTTGATGGCCTCGTAGATCGCCGGCATGGCGTCATGTTGGGAGCAGACCGGTTCGTTCCGGCAGGTGAAGCAGCTTATGCAGGGTTTGATGTCGAGGGCGTAAAGGTCGAAGACGGCGGTTTCGGCACCGGCCGCTTGCGCGCCGCGGAGGATCTCGCCGATGACGGTGGCTGTGTTGCCGTTCTTGCGCGGACTGCCGATAAACGCTACCACTTTTTTCATATGAATCATCCTTTCGTTTTCTAGATTTGAAATTCTGATGACTTTATTGTAAAATTTAACTCAAGTATAACAACGTTTCTTCAAAAAATAAAGTAGTTACATTTATTGTAGTTACTTCACGGAAGGGAAGTAAAATGAGCAAAAATGATGAACTGGCTAGTGAAAAATGTTTTTGCCCAATGGAAAGTATACTTGGAATTATTGGCAGAAAATGGGCTCTATTAATTCTGTGTGAAATTGCCACAAGCACCAAGCGGTTTGGCCAGTTGCAAAAGTCGCTGCAAGGAATTAGTCCTAAGACTCTCTCATCCCGCTTGCAAGAGCTAGAGCAGGTAAGGATTATCAGCAAAACAGTATATCCGGAGGTTCCGCCAAGGGTAGAATATTCTCTTACGCCGCAAGGGGAGAGTTTAAAAACGATTATTCTTTCTTTGGATGAATGGGGAAGGGAACATCTTAGTGACACTGAAATTTCACGCGAATAGCTATTCGTAGCCCAATCGTTGCATTTGACGACGTATTTTGACGTTCACGATAATATTTTACCACGGCGTCCACCTCCATTTTCAGTAAACTAATCTGTTTGGCGTAATATAGCGGCTATTGTATCCATTAAAATCGCATGCAAAGCAACCCTCTGCTTTAAAAAAGGCTAAAATATAAATCCATGAACATGACCCCGGTTTTTTTATCCATCATATCGCAGGTAGACATCCTTATAAGGATAATCAAATGCCAGCTTCAAAATTGTGCTTCTGGCTGTTCTGATATATGCCAGCATTATAAGCTGAAAGACCGCTTCGTTAGCCCAAAAGGACTTCAGCAGCAGACTGCCGACGCTCATGCATATTTGGCTTCCTTGATGTAGTTTTCGCAGTTGCCGCGTTTTTCATAGCCTCTGGCGGCTTCATCCTTGTATCTATGGCAACTGTGAATTTCAAAACTATATATTGTATGTGTTGCTTTCATATGTTTCTGTGCCTTGAGCGGCGTGCCGCTTGCGGCATATAGAGAAAGGAATGGAACTTAAAATGGATAATGTGATTTATTATTTCTCTGGTACGGGCAATTCTTTGAAGGTTGCTAAAGACATGGCAGAAAAGCTTGGCAGCACCGAACTTATATCGATTTCGAAGGCTATAAACCAGGAAATGTATGGTGCTTTTGAAACTGCAGGAATTGTTTTTCCAGTACATTCAAAAGGAGTGCCTATGATGGTGGTAAAATTCATCAAAAAGCTCAAATCTTTTAAAGTTGCATATTATTATGCAGTTGCAACGCATGGAGGCAACCTCGGAGGAGCGCTGGAGCAGACGAGCAAGCTGTTTGAAAAACGTGGAATGAAGCTTGCTGCGGGTTTTGCCGTCCACATGCCGTCCATCTACATTACTTTCAATGAAGAAGAACAGAATAAACTTTTCCAGGCTTGTGATCAAAGAGTTGATAGAATTATTCAAACCATAAAAAATAAAAAGGCTCAGGTAATAGAGAAAAACGGGTTTCTTAACAACCTTTGGATAGGTATTCAATACAAGATGTTTTTGTGGCTGATTTATAAAAGAGATAAATCCTTTTGGGTCAATGAGAAATGCAATCAGTGCGGCATATGTGCAAAAATATGTCCTGCTGAAAACATTGAGCTTAAAGACGGAAGGCCAATCTGGAAGCATAATTGCAGCCATTGTTATGCATGCCTTCAATGGTGTCCTATGCAGGCGCTGCAGTATGGAAAAACTACAGGACTTAAGCGTTATACCAATCCATTCATCAGTCTTAAAGAAATGTTACAATCAAGTAGAAACTGAATAATTATGATGGATAAGATGTTCTGTCTGAAGCATATATTATTCTCAGTATATCTCTTGACAATTACTTACTAGTAGATTAGTGTATAATTATGGAAAATATAAAAACGGAAATAATAAACTTTGCATTACAACTAATTCAAGAAAAAGGGTATGTTGCATTTAGTTATAATGACATATCCAAACATTTTAATGTTACAAAAGCAAGTGTCCATTATCATTTTAGAAGTAAGGAGGATTTGGGACTAGCTGTTTGTGATAAATTGATACAAGAGATTAAAGGAATGTATTTTTCTGCTCAAAGCACTCAACTTCCTGATAAAATGAAAATACTGCAATATATAAAAAAGAGAATTGATGACATTCAAAATCCGGGAATATGTCCAATATCATCTATGCAAGCTGATTACGAATCTTTGCCGCCATCTATGCAAAGCAAGGTTCAACAATTGAGTGAATTGGAACTGGAATATTTGGCAAATATTTTAAAACAAGCTATAGGCGGAGGGAAAAGCTGTGAAGATACTTATGCTTTGGCAGCTACTATTTTGGCAAGCCTAAAAGGGGCTGTACTTTATAGTAGGGTAACCGGAAAGGATCTAGTTTCAAAGGTATTAGGGCAGCTTGAGAAGTTTTTGGTATGAATAAATTTTACTCATAAACTTACCTACTTGTAAGTAAATTGGTTGTCTATTAGAATTAAAAGAAGATATTAAAGTGAGGTATATTATGAAAAATAAGTACCGTAGATTTTCTTATATAACAGATATTCATGGAATAAAAACTTCTATTCTCGATATGTTTGGGATTGGCTTTCCAAAGCAGCCAAAACTAAATAAGGTCAGCCCCACAGAAGATAGTACGAATGAATACAATGAAACCTGGTTTATCGATACTATTAATGAGAAGGTAACCAATCATCCTGCAAACAAAATGGAGTATCCATTTGAGGAAGAAAAAATATTCGATGAACCTATAATCGGGTTTGCTAAAGGAAGTGACCCTATATTTCTGGAATATAAAAGTATTATAGGGCCTCACCATTTCACTCCGGAGGAAATAATAAGATGGCAGGCAAAAAACAATTGTGTTGAACCGCCCAAAGCTGAGGATATAAGCGTTGTTTCGTTTATACTTCCTATTACTAAAAAAACAAGAGATGATAATGCAGGAAAAATTGATTGGCCTTCAGAAAGATGGGCTCAAACAAGACGTTCAGGAGAAATATTCAGTCAGACATTTGTGAATGAAATAGTTACTTTTCTTATGAGTAAAGGCATTTTAGCAGTGTCACCGGATATGACACCGATGTTTAACTATAGGAAATATCCGAATGTCGGGTGGGCTTCACCATGGTCACACCGGCATATTGCTTATGCAGCCGGGTTGGGAACATTTGGTATGAATGATTTTTTAATTACCGAAAAAGGCGTCGCACACCGGTGCGGAAGTTTTGTAGTCAACTTGAAGTTACAACCCAATAAAGAAAGAAATAGAGATATCCATGCGCATTGTCTTCAATATCAAGGCATAAATTGTTTAAAATGTAAGCAGAGATGTCCGGTTGATGCAATTTCTCAAAATGGACATAACAAAGATATATGCTGCAAAAAGGTTATCAGTTCAACTATGTTTTGTAATAAGAACTATCACATATTTATTTACGGCTGCGGCTTGTGTTCTACAAAAATACCCTGCGAATCAGGTATACCAAATATTTTAAATAAAGAATAAGTAAGTAGCACTAAACCGACAACTCCAAGGAGCATAACACAATATGGAAAGGATCATTTATTTAATAATAAAACATTTTGTGTGGAAGAGTACGTAAAAATATTTATGAAAATAGAAGAAGAAAGTATATGTTGAAAATATTCCCTGAGCCAGTTATAAATTTACCTGAGGCAGATATTCCGCTGAAAGGAATAAGTGCCTATCTTTCACAGGGAGAAAACCATCAAATTATATTTATGGAATTTGCCGAGGATATTGATCTGCCAGAACATCTTCACGAAAGCCAATGGGGGATAGTTCTTGAAGGTAAGATTGAATTGACTATTGATGGAGTTAAAAATACATATGTAAAGGGTGACAGATATTTCATTCCTAAAGGTGCAAAACACTCAGGAAAAATATTTGCAGGATATGCAGATATGACATTATTTAATCAAAAAGATAGATATAAGGAAAAAAGATAATCTAAATAGTAATTTAGAATTGAGCCTTTGCAGATAACAAGAAACCTTATATGATACATGGGAACGGATTACCGATTTGAACACTCGAACGATTCAAGAAAAAGTAACCAGCCTTTTTATTCAATTAGCACAGTGTCTCATGGAAACATTTAGGGTTTGCAGCAAGCGAAAGAAATGGTTGAAAGAGGAAGTATTTAGCCCGCAATCGATAAGGTTTTCGAAATGGAACAGGTATAAGATGCCCACAGGTATTATGAGGATGCAGTGTACCCAAAGCAAGAATTTCACGAAGGTGTAACCCGGCATATATGGGGGCCTTACGCTGAAATTGCCGAGGACATCCGTCATACGGATTGGGGCAGAGACTTATTCAGAAAACGAGCCGAAACTATTGAACGAGTCTTTGCCGACGCGAAAGAGAAACATGGCATGCGTTACACTCGCTATCGTGGCTTGAGGAAAGTGCAGCATTACCTCACGCTTTTGTTCACGTGCATGAATTTAAAGAAGCTGGCGATGTGAAAGAAAAGGCACGGTATGTTACCCCCGGTTCCCGCCGCATTTTCTGCTGGGTTTCCTTATTTAGCAAAATGTTTGCGATAACCCAAAAACCACTTACTCGCCTTGCGGCGTGAAAGTGGTTTTTGTCTTCACTCTGGCCACGAAACTTGTGGCTTTTCGTTGTTTGCGGTTACGGTAGTGAGTTCACCAGATGCAGAATTTTCATAAATATGTGTTCAAACTGCCATTAGGTACCCCAAGGTTGACTCGAAAGAACTGCACTGCGATTCAAATTATGCTGCGCGTCCAAAGGGGTGAACACGTTGGCCTTGAGTGCCAGTTTGTCAAAATTGAACAGTATTTGTGAGTAGAATTATTCCACTGCTCGCGGCAATGAAGCTTCTTTTCTATATCCCATATACCACCCGACTGTTCCGAGAATAATAGGATACAAACCTGCCCAACCTGTAAATCCATAAACGATTACACATGAGATAAATGAAATAATCGCGCAGTAGCGGCTGTTTTCCGATTTACCCAGCAGCTTTATGGCCGAGGCCATTCCAATAATATATAGCGCGATGAAAATTGCGCTGGGAAATTGAATGAACGCGGCAAGGTTAACATTGAAATGGTGAATTACAAACAATACAAATGAAAAGCAGGGCACCAGGGACCATAGTACACGGTGGGGCGTCTGGAAAACCGGGTGCAATCCGGAAAAAAACGCAGGGAAAGCTCCTTGGCGGGCTTGGGCATACACCAGGCGCGAAAAGCCTGCCACATATGTGTGTATAGCACCATAACACACGGCAAAGCCAAGAGCGGCGACAACCGCGCCGGCCGATTTTCCCCAACCTTGAGACACCATAATGGCTAAAGCAGCCACTTTATCCTGGCCGAGATAGGACCCGGTCCCAATTATTGTGAGCGCAAGTAAAAGGTAGAGCGAGTTCACGATAATGACTGAAACCCCCAGACTTAGCTGAATATCTCTTGCTGGGTCCTCAAACTCTTCCGCCAAATGGCCGATCATTTCCCAGCCCACAAAAGCCCAGAACAGAAGGGTCATCGCCTCGCCAACCGGTATCCAGCCGCGAGGGGCGAAGGGCGTAAACTGTTGCCGGTCGACCGCCGGCAAAGCGGCGGCTATAACCGCCAGCAAGATTAGCGCGATGACACTTACGATCGCAAGTTGCACTTTGCCTGACAGGCTGATACCCCGGTAATTGAAGAAGAGGGTCATTGCCAGCGTGAATGCAGCCGTAAAGACAATTTGACCGTGGGAAAGTGCGAGGTACACACCTATGTAATTAGCCCCAATGAGAGCGGCAATTGGCGCCGCGATAGGAACGGTGCCAAGAAATAGCCAACCGGTGACAGTTCCTGCCCTCCACCCGAAGGCTAACTGCGCGTAAGCGGCTATGCCGCCGGCGTCGGGGCACTTGCTGGCTAACTTGCCTAAAGTAATAACAAGCGGTATGGTGAGTAACCCCATAAGAACCCAGCTAATCATTGATGCCGGCCCGGCCAGGTCCGCAGCAAATACCGGCAGTACCAGCACCCCCGATCCCAAGACCGCCCCGATTGTTAAAGCTACCCCTTGTACCCAGGTTATGCTTCTTCTTAGTGTGGTAGGCTTTTGGTTCACTGCAAATCCTCCCCATCGATTAAGTAGAGCACTGCTCCGATTTGAGAGCGGTGCTTTTCCTATTTTCATTTGCAGTTGTGGTTTGGGTTTACGTGCGGTGCCTTTTCAAAACACTCCGCATTGGCGAAGTCGGCCACTAGTTGGGCAAATTCCTCGATTCGTTCGCGTGGCAGATCGCATATTTGGAAATACTTGTTCCGATCAAAGGAGTATAGTTTGCTTGCGTCGACAATTGTGGGCCGGATCTCAGGCAGCTTCTTTTTGAGAAGCGTCGTGCCGCAGTACAGTGGGCAGCCTTCAAGGGAAACCACCTTGGGGGCCTGGATTATAGATTCCTGCGTAGCAACGTTCTTCGTGGCGGCGCCTCCCAAGCAAATCCGAAATGCAGAATCACGCTGCAGGCGGTAAGCCAGAATGTTGGCGGCAACCCTGGCCACTTCCCCTTTTATGCAGGCCCCTTCGCAGGACAATATCACCGCTTTCGCCGGCCCTGTTGATTTTTGACTTCCACAACAGGCATTATTCATCAATAAACCTCCCTCTTCATTATGGGGTTGCTAAAAAGCAGGTGTGTTCGGCATGGTCAGCTACAATTTTTGCATATTCTTCAAGCTGCTCCTGCGACAAGTCGAATACGTTGGAATATTTGGTTCGGTCGAAGGAATAGAGTTTGCCCGCATCGATAATGGTCGGCTGTAGGTCAGGCAGCCTGGTTTTGAGAATGGACATACCGCAGCGGAGGGGGCAGCCTTCCAGCGCGATTACCTCGGGAGCCCGCCTCACCAGCGACACCATGCCGGAGTCTCCCGTGGAAGCATCCCCCAGACATATTCTAATCGCCGAATCACGCTGACGATCGTAGGCGAGCATGTTTGCCGCAAGCCTTGCCACTTCTCCGCTGATGCATGAGCCTTCGCAGGCTATCACGGCCTTCTTGGCCGGCTTTGTCAACTCTTCTTCCACGCGTCGCGCGGCATCAGGGCAAACTCTCGCTGTTGACGAAGCTGTGCAGCAACTGTTTGCCGAACAAACGTCGGCTATTTTGGCACCGCCCGCTTGACGGCCGTACTGCGGCTGCTCTCCGCCCGCGCATCGGTTTTTCTCCATCACATAAATCCCTCCGATTTTGTAATCTCCTTACGGAGCGCCTGTATTTCTTCTCGCATAGAATTTAGTTCGGCCGACAGTTGCCGAAGCGAGGTCGAATCCTGGCTGCAGCACATCGAAAAACTGAAGCGGCGACGGTATGCCCTATACATGCACACCATGTATGCTAGAAAAAACAGAGGAAACAAAAATACGCACCAAGACATAAGCCAACCATAACCCGAGTAAGGAAAGTCCCACCACATCATGTTTCACCTCCTTCACACACACTTAGACGAAAAGCAAGGTGGAAAGGATACACTGGAAATAAATTTGTTTAGAAAAGCTGACCACTTAGGTCAGCTTTTCTAAATGGGTTGACGGATCTGGTGACACGCCTAAACCGGTGTAGCCATACATAGCCACGCTGATCCAATCTGAGACTGCGACCTTATGAACCAGGCAGTTTCCAGTTTCTCTCGGAAAGTAAGCTTGCAGTCAGCAGTTGCATCCCTCTCCGCAGCTTGACTGCCCAGATGCTACCTGCCCGGTCAATTTAGCGATAAGTTGATCCATAGACTTGGCTGCGCCAGCTTTATCTGCATTGCCGACTTCGGCCGCCGTCAGGATATCCTGATCGCTGAGGCCGGCCCCGCGGGCCTTGACGGTAATATTCTCCAGGCGGGGATGGCAGTCGGCGGCAACAGCCGCGCCTACCGCGATCAGGACCCTCGTCCGTACATCCAAATCCATGCTATTTCACCTCCTTTATCCTAAAGACGAAAGAAGGGGTAAGATGGATACACTCAAAAAAGAAAAAACACTGGTTTTTTACAATTACTATGGTCTGGCAGGCAATATAAAGTCCCTTTTTCAGGTGTACGAGAAGGTCAAATGGTATTGGCGTAAGGTGCTGAGTAGTCGAAGTACCAAAAGCCACGTCAATTGGACCGAATACCGTGAAATTCTAGTCCGATTTCCTCTGTTGCATCCGAAACTTTCAATTCCTTATGGAAAACTGAAAATGTATGCGATGCCATAAACCAATTCCTGAAGAATCCGATGCGAGAAATCCGCACGTCGGGGTCTGTGGGGGGCTGGGGCACCAATCGGGTGCCCCTTCTACCCGGCGAGGGTGAAGGCTTCACCCTCCTACTCTATTACCTTAAAGCCTTGTTACACAAGGTTATAAGATCGCTTGGACAAAAAAGGATATGTATCCTCAGGCGTGTAGAGAAAATAAGGGAAATAGGAGACAGATTTCTATAGCGTGTTACTGATGTCTTGACCGCCTCAAGGACCTGAACGAACTAATGGAACTGTGTCCTAGACATTAAGTAGAAACATCAGCGTGATAAATGCTGATGTTTCTATTTAAAGGATTCTACGTCAATTTGTCAAAATCTGTTTTATTCAACTCCTTGATGAAACAATAATGAGGTGATACCATGGCTGATAAACTTACCGATCTTTTTGACCGGTTGTATTGCGACCATCAAGCAAAAGTATACAAGCTGGCCTTGGGACTTACGGGCGATGCGAATGACGCTGCAGACATAACCCAAGAAGCTTTTTTCAGGGCTTTCCGTTCCTACCATGACTTTCGTGAGGATAGCTCCTTTTTCACTTGGATCTATCGCATTACACTCAATGTTGCCAACGACTACCTGAAGCAAAGAGCTAAGCTGCGCATCTATGAGCTTACCGAGGATTTAGGCTATTCAATCGAGGAAATAGCCGACCCCAATCCCGGCAACGATCCTGAAACCGAATTGCTTGCCCGAGAAGTAAAATACAGATGCTTGCATGGCTTTACTGAATGTCTGCCCATCAACCAGCGAAAGGTTTTTTGTCTGGCGGTAACTGTTGGTTTGCCGCAAAAATTAGTCGCTGAAATTTTGGATTGCCCTATAGGTTCAGTCAAGGCAATACTGCACCGGGCAAAAAAAAGAATCGCCGGTTACCTGGAAGAAAGATGTCAACTGATTAAAAAATCGAATCCCTGCCGCTGTAATCAGTGGGTCCGTTATGGCATGCAGCAGGGTTGGATAACGAAACAGGCTTTAGATAACTCCCGCCCCGAGATTATATTAGAAGCCAAGGAAGAGATGGTCGAACTGTGTTCACTTCGCGATATCTACCAAAACCTATATCGTGAAACAGCAGACCAATTATTGGTGCAAAGAATCAGGAAAGGCATAAAAAAGAGAGAGTGGAAAATTTTATCTTAATATTTTTGTAACCTTTGGCCGCCTTTAACAGTCTAAGCGATAGGCTAAAATAAAGGAGGTCGATCATATGAAGAAAGCGGATGATACCATTTTGGCTGCGCGGTGCCGGGTGAGAACGCTCGACAGCGAGATGGCGTATGTGGATACAGGAAAGGGGGAGCCGATTGTCTTTTTGCATGGGAATCCCACTTCCTCCTATCTGTGGCGGAATGTGATTCCCCATTTGGAAAACGTAGGCCGTTGTTTAGCTCCCGATCTGATGGGAATGGGCGACTCCGGTAAAATTCCTGACGGTACTTATCGCTTCGCGGATCACGCACGTTACCTGGATGCTTGGTTTGATACATTGGGGCTAACGCATGGATGATGTTCCTTTATTATTCTGAAGTATATTAAACTATTAACTGCAAAAATGTAAATTAATAGCAGAAACAAACCGGATTCGAAAGGAGATGTTACTTATGAAAGAAACGGAAAGGGGCCGGGACATGCAGGCCATAAAAGCCTATGTCGGCTCAATGAAGGAGATATTTGACCTTGAGAAAAAAACCGTGTCCCAGATACGCCAGGAATATGCCAGCCTCAAACCGGCCGAACTTCCCCTGGGGGCCACTGTTGAAACGGTTACCGTTGCCAATTTGCCGGCGGAATGGGTGCGAGCCGCCAACGTGCCTGCAGGCAGTGAACAGGTAATTCTCTATCTCCATGGGGGAGGCTTCTACTGCGGCAACTGTGACACTCATAGCAACTTCGCGGCCCTGATTTCGGCGGCGACTGGCGTTCAGGTGCTGCTGAGCGACTCAACTCGTCTGGCGGCGCGGGCTAAAGCCGCAGGGATTGATGTTTCGTTGGAAGTATGGGAAAACATGTGGCACGTATTTCAGACTTTTGCCGCCATTGTGCCGGAAGCGAGGGAGGCCCTTGACCATATTGGCAAATTTGTGCGGAACATATCGGCTGATGAAATCCTAAACATTAAAATGAAGGAGAATTACCATGGATAAAACCGTAATTGCTGTCAACGGAAGTCCCCGCAAAAACTGGAACACGGCGACCCTTCTGGGTAAAGCGCTCGAAGGAGCCGCGGCGCAAGGCGCTGCAACCGAACTGGTGCATCTTTATGATCTCAACTATAAAGGCTGCATAAGCTGTTTTTCCTGTAAGCGAAGAGGAGGGCCGAGTTACGGCAAGTGTGCGCTACAGGACGATTTGACCCTGGTTCTTGCGAAAATCGCAACAGCCGATGCGCTGATTTTAGGGTCGCCGCTCTATTACCAGACCGTTTCCGGAGAGATGAAATCATTTCTGGAGCGGCTGATGTTCCCTTATTCGGTTTATGGCCATCCTGAACCATATACGCTTTTTCCGCGAAAGATTCAGATCGGATTTATCTACACGATGAACGCAACCGATGAGCAGATAAAGAATGTAGGGGGACAGGAACGGGTTGCTTCCCACGAAATGATTCTCGAGATGATTTTTGGCAACTGGGAGACGCTTTTCAGTACCGATACTTATCAGTTCGAAGACTATTCGCAGTTCGTTTCCGACTATTTCAACCCCGAAGCGAAAGCAAAGCAGCGAGCAGAAGTGTTTCCCAGGGATTGCGAAAAAGCCTATGAAATGGGAGCCCGGTTCGCAGAAAAGTCCTGCAATGAAAAATAAAGCGACCATGCCGCAGAAAGGATTATGGACAACATCGCGCCAGCATGATCATTCTGGTAAACTTCCCAGGGAGGGCGTACGATCAGAATCTTCATTCTGATTTAACATTCTATCAAATTCATAACCATTGTGTCCTAAAGTGATGTCAAGGAAGCAAAGAAATATCCCCATATCTATTGAATTGTAATAAGGAAGTTTATTAGCTGGGAAAAAACATTGAGGGTTCCAGGGGTTATAGAGTTGCGAAAAGTTCTGTTAATGATACTGTGTACACATTAACAGGACGAGTCCCGCTCGATCAGCGAGAACAGTCGATGGGGTGTGCCTTTAAACCAGATAAAGGACATAATTGATACCGGTGGTATGAATGAGAGTAACATTTTAGAGCGACGCTTAAATAAGCTAAACCAGGAGATCCGGTATTTAAGATTTCAGCAAAAGTTGATTGTTGAAATGCTCAAAGGAAAAACCCCAACTGACAAAAAAATGCTGATGGACAGTCAAACATTCATTTCCATACTCAAATCCACAGGGCTTGATGATGAAACATTGAATTATTTACATATACAGTTCGAAAAGAATTCACCGGATTCTCACCAGTTTTTTCTGGAATTTTTGGGATTAGCTGACGAAGAAATAAAACATATCCGGGAGTGTTGCCGGCAAGAAGAAAGAAAAACCTGAAATGCTTGACCTGACTATGACTTTATAGTTTATGATGATGTCCTATAAAGTGTTAGTGCAAGGCAGGAGAAACTTAACCGTATATTTTGAATCGGCATTCGGCCGGTTCTTTATTATGATTAGTAAAAAGGATCGGGTGTGTCTGGCATTTGTAAACAGCAGAATATATCAAAAGTCCTCGTGCAAAATCTGATATAGTAATACCCGGATTAAGCAAAGGAGGACAAAAACAATGGAAAACCAAGCACAACATATAATTCTTAAGGGAAGTAATTACGAGGTTGGCCGGACTTTAGGAACTATCTGCAAGGAAATTTCGGGATTTTCCAATGCTATGAGAAGCAAGACCGCATTTCTTACAAAACAAGATGAAACCCAAATGCATAAACTTTTTGATGAATTCTGCCCCGGCATTAATGAAGAAATTGCTGGATTTGCCGAAGAACTGAACATACCCGCCATGCAGGTTCTGTATTATGAAATGTCTTATTTACATCCCGGTTGCAGTCAGGTTGCGGTATTACCTTCCAAAACTAAAAATGGGCATACAATTCTTGCCCGTAACTATGACTTTAATGATAAGACGGATGAAATGACACTTTCCACTACTATAATCAAGGGTAAATATGCACACATTGGTTCTTCAATTATGCAGTTCGGGCGAGGTGACGGAATGAATGAACATGGGCTGGCCGTGAGTCAGACTTCTGCAGGTTTGCCCGTAGGAAATTTTGAATTTACTGCAAAACCGGCTATTGTAGGTTTGCAGTTTTGGGCGGTCATACGCTCGGTTTTGGAAAACTGCAAAGATGTCGATGAAGCGATACAATGGACAAAGAAAATGCCGATTGCCTATAATATTAACATGCTGGTAGCGGATAAGAACGGTCATGCGGCGTTGATTGAAAGCTTTAATGGTGAGAAGGCTGTCAAAGAGATTGATGCGGATACAGAGGAGCAATTCATATGCTCTACCAATCATGTCCATTTACCGGAGTTAAAAGCTTATGCTCCATTAAGTATGACGAATTCGCTTGAGCGCTATAAACTTATCTGCGATACATTGGACGGCAAGGAGCACATTTTGCCGGAAGACTTAAAGCGGCTATTATCAACAAAATACCCGGAGGGTCTTTGCTGCCACTTCTATGACGAGTTTTTCGGCACCCTGCGAAGTATGGTATTTGACGTGGATGATGGTACCGTAGATGTTTGCTTTGGGTCTCCGGTAATTAACATATGGCACAGCTTTAAAATCCGGGACGAGATACAGCAGGCGGTATATCCTGTTCAACTAGAAAGAGAAAAAGCTCCCATAGATTTCTATTCGATGGTAGAAAACTATTGATAAATGAAAAGGGTGGATACAAAATATGAACTACCTGGAGCAGATGGAAAAAGCGGTCATATTTATCGAAAACAATCTCAATGAAGATATCAAGGTGGAGGAGGTAGCCGGCATTGCCGGCTATTCCTACTATCATTTTCATAGAATATTTGAAGCCGTTCTGGGGGAAACAGCGGGAAATTACATACGGTCAAGACGGATTGCACGCGCGGCAAATGATTTATTGTACACCGACAAAAGGATTTTGGACATTGCGGTTCATTATCAGTTTGATTCACAGGAGTCATTTAACCGTGCCTTTAAAAGAGTTTATAAGGTGTCACTCGGTACATATCGAAAAAATAGAATAGATGCAATCGTCGGCAACCAAAAGGAACTGACGGCAATCCATCTAAAACACCTTCATGAAGGCGTAACCATACAACCTTTTATCCGGCAGCTTGACGAGGTAAGGCTTATCGGTATGCGTGGTAAAACCACCCTGAGTAATAATAGGCTTCCTGAAATGTGGAAGAGCTTTAACTCTCGCATTGAAGAGATAAGGAACCGTGTAGAGGGTGTTAAAGGATATGGGGTATGCGAAGCAGATCCTGATTTTGATATAAGCAAATTCAATCAAAACACCGAGTTTAGCCACTTTTTCGGTGTTGAAGTGCGCTCCTTCGACGAACTGCCACAAGGAATGGAATCTAAAACTCTTCATGGTGGTAAATACGCAGTATTCACCCACAAAGGTAAAATCAATACCCTGCAGATGACCTATGATTATATTTGGGGCACATGGGTTTTATGCTCAGGTTTTGAAATAGATCAACGAGATGATTTTGAATTTTATGATGAACGATTTTTAGGGCCGGACAATGATTTATCAGAATTTGATATATATATTCCGGTTAAATAAAATTTGAATTTTTGGGATTAGCCGACGAAGAGATAAAACATATCCGGGAATGTTGTCGGCAGGGAGAAGAAAGAGCCTGATAAATACTTGACCTGACTATGACTTTATAGTTTATGATGATGACCTATAAAGTTATAGAAAGGTCGTAATAAACATGATCAATAAAAACTTTACTTTCCTTTGGCTGGGAAAGATCGTATCCCAACTGGGCGATAAGTTTTATGCCATAGCGCTTGCGTGGTGGATTTTGCAGAAGACCAATTCTCCTTCTGTTATGGGATTTTTTTTATTGGTATCAGTGCTTCCGGGTATTCTCCTCGGTTTTTTCGCCGGGGCGCTGACTGACCGCTGGCAGCGGAAAACAATGCTGGTTGTGACCGACATTATTCGGGGCTGCCTTGTGCTGGCAATATCTTATCTATCGATGGTCAATGCACTGGAAATTTGGCATGTTTTTTCAATCGGGTTATGTTTGTCCCTAGCCACAGCCTTTTTTGAACCGGCCGTACAGGCGATTATTCCGGAAATAGTCGAGAAAGATAATCTGATCAAAGCAAATGGCATGAGCCAAATGGTCGGTGGTGTTTGTACGGTGGCGGGACCTCTGCTGGGGGCGTTGGCTGTAAGTATGTTTGGATTGACATGGGTGTTTTTAGCTAACAGTATTTCTTATTTTGTTTCTTCATTTCTGGCCTGTTTTATAAGAATAAACAAAGCTTATCGAAGCCCCAGCGAAAAGAAAAATATCTGGAAGGATATGTATGAGGGCATTTGCTTCATCAAAAAACAACGGCGGATAACTTTTGTATTGAAAATTATCGCGATAGCCCATTTTTTTGTGGGAAGCTTAACGGTTTCACTGCCTTTTTTGGCAAACAGGCTGGAGGGCAGCGGAGTGAGCAATCTCGGCTACCTGGAGATGATGATAGGGGTCGGACTGGTTGCGGGATCAGCATTTATGAGCGTTAAAAAGAAAGATTCCGTAGACGAGCGGACGTTGACTTCATTTATTATGGCAGTGGGGTTTTGTTTTATAGCAATTAGTGTTTCGCAGTTTTTAAGAATACAAACCGTGTACATCTATATGTTAATAATGATGGTTATCGGCGTTTGTATTGCTTTTGCGTCGGTCTTTTGGCAATCATTACTGCAAAGTTATACGCCAGGCTATATGACGGGAAGAGTGTTCAGCGTGTCGACATTGGTGGGCAATACCTCGCTCCCGCTTGCTTACGGCATATTTGGCGTATTGTTGAACTTAAGCTCCATCTATATTTTGATGGCGGCATGCGGCGCGTGCCTGATAGGTTTTTGCTCTTGTTATATTTTCGAAACAACTGAAATTAGGTAGAGCACTGGGCGCAGTATTATTGGCAACGGCGAAATGACCAGGTTCTTGAGATGCTTTATCATACAAATTGTGGTTGCAAAAAATTGGGAGGTATATTACTATAATGCATAGATATACTATGCATCGAAAAGCGATGCTCACAAGAGGAGGGATTCAAGAGTGCGGGTCAATAAGGAGCTGCTTAAGGGAAGTACGGTTATCCTTATCCTGAAATTGCTGGAACGAAAATCGATGTACGGCTACGAAATGATTAAAGAAATGGAGAATACTTCAGGCGGGGTGTTCCACTTCAAGGAAGGGACGCTTTATCCCATATTGCATTCGCTGGAGCTGGATGGAATGCTTGAAGCTTATTGGTCAGACGCCCAGGGAAACCGGCAAAGAAAATACTACCGGCTGACCGAGCGGGGCCGGCTGCAGCTTGAAGAAAAAAGGCAGGAGTGGGTTATATTCCGCTCGGCGGTGGAACAGATTCTTGGGGAGGCGATTGTATGTCTTTAGAACAAAATCGTATGGTGCAAACCTATTTGGATGCAGTATGTTCGCAAATCAAATGGCATGAAGTACACGGGCAGGTGAAGTCGGAGCTGTTGTCTCACCTGGAAGAGATTGCCCTGGAACTAAAAAACGACGGCCTGCCAGAGCAGGAAGCCGTCCCGGCCGCGATACATAGAATGGGAGATGCGACCGACTTAGGCCGGCAGCTCCAGCGAACCCATGTGCCGCAGAGGAACTGGCCGTTGGTCGGCGCTGTCGCCTTGCTTAGTTGTCTGGGGTTGGCGGTAATGCATATGCTGGATACAAGTGGTGTGCTGCTAGGTTCGCTACACCTGTTTGTCAAAAGTGTGATTTTTACCGGCATCGGAACTGTGATGCTGCTTTGGCTGCACTACTCTGATTTCCGGAAACTACGCCCTTACACTCCACACCTCTATGCGGGTACAATACTGCTTTGGTTAGCCGTCCTGATGCTGGGGCCGTCCCTGGATGGAAAATCGTTTTTGGCGTTAGGGACTGCTTTCATCGGCGGTCGCAACCATAGCCTCTTCATTAACTATATCGGCATTACGCCATTTTTCCTGATTCTTGCGCTGGCAGGAATCTTCATCGGCAAAGACTGGACAAATAAGCCATGGGCGATAAAGGCCGCTGCGCTTTTGATCATTCCGGATTTCCTTTATATGATAAGCAACACCGCTTATCTTGCGGTGGTTTATACGTTGGTATTCATTGTCCTCATGGCTATGTCCGGCGCCCAAAAGACACGGATCATCGGATTCCTGCTGCTGCCGGTTGGTTTAGTCCTGATCAAGCTGGCACTGGCCGCGGATAATTTAAGTCTCCTTAATATCATCCGTTCTGCTGAGTTGTGGGGGCAAGGCATTTCCATGCCGGAAACGGCTTCAACAGCATTTCACACTGACTTTGTCTTTCTTTACTTAGTTCATAAGTTCGGCTGGTTGGCAGGTGCCGGCGCTATTGCCGCAGGATGCGCCATAACGCTGGTATTGGTTCGCGCTGCGCGGCAGATCAAGGACCAGTATGGGAGAATGGTTGTGGCGGGACTTGCCGCTTACTTTACCGTCAATTTTTCCTGGCATGTGCTGATGTCGCTGGGGCTGGCCCCCGTTGCGTCCGTAAGCCTGCCGTTTGTCAGCTTCGGCGGCTCGCAAACGATTGTAAACCTGGCAGCTACCGGGGTGATATTAAGTATTTACAAGCGAAAGAATCTGTTGAATCTGACCAGATAGAAAGTTCACAATCAAATAATTTCGGGCGAACCAATGGGGAAGGTATTGTGCTTTACACGGGGCTGCCAGACGGAGTCTTTGTCAGTTGGCTTAGCTTGGAATGGAAGTACTCTTTCCCGGAGAAGTTGGCATAGGATACAAGGGGACGGTTCTGCCGTTTCCTATGATTTGGCAATAGATACAAGGGGACGTTTTGTTTCCTTACTATTGAGGATTGACCGTATTGATGATAAATGTTAGAAGACAGGTTTATAGCAATTTTAGGTAATAGCATATACTCGAAGCGGTTAATGATCCATTAAATAACCGCCAGTTGTATAAATATTACTCAGCAATAATACGGCAAAATAAAACACCGCAAAGTAATGGCCAGTTGATATGGCTACTATTTTGCGGTAATCAGATTTTTTATAGATTATATCTCTTCACGAAAGCCGCCAACGATTATTTT
>NZ_LSLK01000059.1 GCF_002257705.1 Sporomusa silvacetica DSM 10669 | reverse complement strand
AATCTGTTCTCAAGGCTGAGCGCGGCTTCAACCACAGGGCCGGCTTCACCAATGCTGATGACCGTTTGCCAGAGTTCTTCGAGGAAGAATGTGCACCACATAACACTACATGGGATTTCACAGACGAGGAAATCGACGAAGTATTCAATTTTTAGGCACGTAAAGCCGGGCTTAAGCCCGGCTTTCTGGGTATAACTTTCCCTGGATTGAACGACTAAGGCTTCTGCCGGCGTCCTAAAGGACTTGGCACAAGCCAAGTCTTATCTTATTAAAAAAGGGGATTTGTATGGTCGTGGAAGTACGTTTATATGCTACATTAAGGCCGTTATACGCCAGCAAGTCCAAATGGCGTAATAATAGTAGATGTGCCTGATGGAATTACAGTGCTTGATTTAGTGAAAAAAATTGAAATTGATCCGACAGAAATTCACTTGATTATGATAAATGGTATCAGGTGTGAGTTTGATAAAATAGTAAGCAATGGTGACCGGGTTGGCTTGTTCCCGCCAGTAGGTGGTGGTTAGTCGTTAGTTTTATCGCTGGTGATATCGTATTTCCTGAAGTTGGAGTATTGATGATTATTGTGACAGTTTATAGTGCATAAAGTGAATGGCTAACAAGAAAGGGGTGGTTTGTATGACGATTGTTGCTTTGCCCATGATGGACCCTGTTTATGTGGAATGGAAAAAATTTCTACAGACAGGTAGTCCCGATACGTGCAAAGCTCGTCAACAGATTATTGAATCGTGGGACAGGTGCTATCATGGCGGGGTAGATCCTTATGATGATCAAATTCACCACCAGTTAGATGATTTGAACCTGCATAAGGTATTGAAAGAAAAAGAAAAACTTATTCAGATAGCAAAACCCTTTATGTATAAGATTTATAAATTTTTTAAAGGATCCGGCTTTATAATTGTATTAACTGATGAAAATGGCTGTATTCTTGAAATGTTATGCGACGAGAATAATAGGCAAAATCCAATGACTAGATGCTTTTATCCTGGCGTTAGCTGGCGGGAAGAAGATGTAGGGACTAATGCCATTGGAACAGTGATCAAGTTGAGAGAACCACTTCAGGTATCAGGTGCGGAGCATTATTGCAAAAAAATTCATTCTTTTGCCTGCTCGGCAGCGTCGATTTATGATTCAAATGGACGGATTATTGGTGTTTTAGATATATCTTACGCGTCTCATGCGTCCCATTTGCATACACTCGGAATTGTAGTAGCTTTTGCTGAAGCTATTACGGCGCAGTTAAGCATTTGGCAAAAAAATTGTGAATTGGTTTTGCTTAATAAAAGAGTGACCAATTTTTTAAATACCGTTTCCGATGGCGTGCTGTTAGTTGATAACAATGAGGTTGTAATCGAAATAAATCCGGCAGGTAAGGCTATGCTCGGAAAGTCGGAACAACATATTTTAGGAATAGAACTTAAGCGCTTATTTGACAGTAGATCAGGGGAAATGCTAACTGCTAGTAAAAGTTATCACGATGTCGAGATAACAGTGGATATCCAGGGGGGCGGATGTCAGTGTGTAGCTTCTCGTGAGCCGATAATTAATGAGCAAGACGTGGTAACTGGCGGCATCATTTTCCTCAGATCGCTCAAACAAGTGAAAAATATGGTTAATCGTTTTATTGGCAGCTCTGCCACGTTACAGTTCAACGATATTGTTGGGAAAAGTGTTCAAATCTGCGAAGCTATCCATGATGCTACACGGGCTGCGACTACTACATCAAATATTTTGCTGACTGGTGAAAGTGGTACAGGTAAAGAAATATTTGCCCAAGCCATTCACAATCAAAGTGCCAAGCATAATGGACCATTTGTGGCTGTCAATTGCGGGGCCATCCCACGGGAGCTAATTGGCAGTGAGCTATTTGGCTATGATGAAGGGGCTTTTACAGGGGCGAAAAGGGGCGGTAAACCGGGGAAGTTCGAACTAGCTTCTGGTGGAACTCTTTTTTTGGATGAAATTGGGGACATGCCGCTCGAACAGCAAATCGCCTTACTTAGAGTGATACAAGAAAGAAAAGTAACGCGAATTGGCAGCGATAAGATGATCCCGATTAACATTCGTTTAATTTGTGCTACCAATAAAAATCTGCTGGAAGAAGTAGCAAAAGGAACCTTTCGGCTTGATCTTTATTATAGATTAAATGTGTTGTCGATCATTATTCCGCCGTTGCGGGAGCGTCGTGAAGATATACAACCGCTTTTTGAACATTTTTTAGAAAAGTTGAGCCGCGAACAGGGTTGCAAATATTCTGTGGAATTCGAAGTCATTGCTTATTTAAACAGATATCACTGGCCAGGTAATGTTCGAGAACTACAAAACGTGATCGAACAAGCGGCCTGCTTAGCTGAAAATGGAGTTATTACCGTGGGGCATTTATCTGAAGTGTTTTATGCACCATCTTCGCTCAGGGAACAAGCAGTCCCACAACCAAATGACACTATTTTTAGCAGGGAACAACGGAAGAAGATGGCGGAATTTACGGAGAAAGATAAGATAATTAGTAAGCTCGATGCATTTGCTGGCAATGTTAGTCGAGTAGCAAAAGAATTAGGGATATCTCGAAAAACTCTATATAATAAGATGCGATTGTATGCTATCAAAAACTAGTTACAGCAACATCTGCTGAGTTCTTTTAATTGTGGTAGTTGGTGAAGGGCTGCTAAATGATCTAAAGTAAGTGTTCTATAGAGTGCGCAAATCGTGTAAAGCTATTTCGCAATTTATGTACTCCCAGGTAGCACTTATGGTGCAGTTGAGTGGCGGTCCGTATAGTCTTTTAAAATTAATTCCCAATTCCAAAAAGCGTTAATTGCCTGGTTTAACAGGAATTGACGCTTTATTATTTTTTCCCTTGAGTTATGCGGCTTTTCCGCACTCCTGGGTTTATTTTGGCGTTTATATAGTTTATACAATGTTAGTTTGTTGGTTTTATACCTTGAAACCAAGGTCTATTCGAACAAAATTACAATACTTTTCAGTGCATAACATGTTTGCTGGTACTACCCCTATTAAAAAAAATATTGATAAGCATACTAGTATGGTAGTATAATCAGAGTGTGAATCATGAAAGAAAGAAGGGATTTTGTGTTACAGCTAAACAAAGAAAGTATAAAGAATACGGCTCTGTGGCAACAAGCGGGTATCGAAAATGTAAAGTTTAATTATGATCAAATGGTAACAGTGACAACAGAGAAGCCGACCTGGGTGCACTTTGGGGCTGGCAACATCTTTCGTGGATTTATTGCCATGCTGCAGCAAAATCTGTTAAACTCCGGTGCGGTGAACAGTGGAATTGTTGTTGTGGAAACCTATGATGAGGAAATTATAGAGAAGATTTATGCACCCTATGACAACTTAGGGTTATTAGCTATTATGAATACTGATGGCAGTCTGGAAAAAAAGCTTATTGGCAGCATCAGTGAAAGTCTTGTAGGCGATCCAGCCTGGGACAAGGACTGGCAGAGAATAAAGACAATCTTTGCTAACCCCTCATTGCAGCTGGCTAGTTTTACCATAACCGAAAAGGGCTACAGCCTGAAAAATGCGGCTGGCAACTATTCGGCTGATGTAGAACAGGATATGACGAGCGGCCCGGAAAAGCCCAAAAGTGTCATGGGTAAGGTGGCATCGTTAGCATATACCCGCTATAAGCATGGCGAACTACCGATTACCTTTGCCAGTATGGATAATTGTTCCCACAATGGCGATATACTCTATAACTCAATAGTGACAATTGTACAAGCCTGGCAGGAAAAGGGCTTAGTGGAAGCTGCTTTTGTCGATTATATCAATAATCCGGCTAAAGTATCTTTTCCCTGGAGTATGATTGACAAAATTACCCCCAGACCTGCTGAAAGTGTTAAAAATGCCTTGGAAGCAAGCGGTTTTGGCAGCACTGAAATTATACGCACTACGAAAAACACCTTTATTGCTCCGTTTATCAATGCGGAAAAGTCCGAATATCTGGTAATTGAAGATAAATTTCCTAATGGCCGGATGCCACTAGAACAAGCTGGCGTAATCTTTACCGATAAGCAGACGGTAGACCGGGTAGAGAAGATGAAGGTATGTACTTGTCTGAATCCCTTGCATACCTCCCTTGCGGTCTTTGGTTGCTTGCTTGGCTACCAGCTAATTGCTGATGAAATGAAAGATGTGGAATTGAAACAGCTGGTGGAAAAGGTAGGCTATCAAGAAGGAATGCCAGTGGTTGTCAATCCCGAGATTATTCAGCCGGAAGCCTTTATCAAAGAAGTTATTGAGGTGCGTTTCCCCAATCCGAATATCCCGGATACACCGCAGCGAATTGCCACAGATACTTCGCAGAAAGTGGGGATACGTTTTGGCGAGACAATCAAGGCATATAACGAGCGAGCCGGCCTGGACGCAAAACAGCTAATCTTTATTCCCCTTGTTATCGCCGGCTGGTGCCGTTATCTATTAGGAGTGGACGATCAAGGGCAGGAAATGAGTCTAAGTTCAGATCCCTTATTACCGATGCTCAGCACTTATCTTACCGGCATAAAAGTGGGTGATCCCCAATCGGTACAAGGACATTTACGTCCCATTCTGTCTAGCAAAGAAATCTTCGGTTCCGATCTATATAGTCTTGGTTTGGGAGAAAAAGTTGAGGCATATTTTGCTGAAATGATCGCCGGACCGGGAGCGGTACGAACTACTTTGAAAAAATACGTAAACTAAAATAGGAAACAGAAGCTTTTTTTCAAATATGCTAGTATGAGTCAGTCCGAAAGGAGGAAATGGAAATTTGGTGATTATTGAGCAAAATCCGCAAGAATCGATTCGCGAGTATGTGTATAGATTTCTGAAGGTAAACATTATTAATTTAGAGCTTCCTCCAGGGCAAAGTATTTCAGAACAAGAGGTAGCCAGTCAGTTGAAGGTCAGCCGGACGCCGGTGAGAGAAGCTTTTATTAAATTAGCGCAGGAAAACCTATTAGCTATTATTCCTCAAAAGGGCACCTATGTTTCGCTGATTGATACTGACCAAGTGGAGGAATCCACCTTTGTCAGGCAAACCCTGGAGCATGAGGTCATTCAGCAGGCTTGTACTTGTTTTCCGGCCGAAGAATTGTTCCAGTTACAGTCTTGTTTGGCGCTGCAAAACCTGTGTATTAGTGAAAAAAACTATTATCGGTTTTTTGAACTGGATGAAACCATGCATGCTATTATTTTCAGGGGCTGTAAAAAAAGTCGTACCTGGGAAATGTTGCAGTTGATGAATGCTCATTATAATCGGGTGAGAATCTTAAGCTTAAAGACCAAAGAATTTCAATGGGACCAACTGCTTAAGCATCATCAAGCGCTTATCAAGGCGATTCAGGAGCAAGACATCAAGCTGGGAATAAAAACAATTAAGTTGCATCTAAACAAAGTACTTATTGATTTGGAATATCTGAGAAAAGCTCATGGTGATTACTTTTTGCAGCGTAAGCAACAAACCTTTACCATGACACAAAAATAAAGGAGGAATAATTTTGCTGATGTCCTTTCGCTGGTATGGTAATAAGCTTGACAAAATTCCGCTCCGCTATATCCGCCAAATACCAGGAATGAAAAACGTGGTAAGTGCCATCTATCACATTCCGGTCGGTAAGGTATGGCCGTATGAAGACATTCTGGAGCTTAAGAATGAAATTGAGGCCGCTGGTCTGATGTTTAAGACAGTTGAGAGCGTAAATGTTCACGAGGACATTAAACTTGGTCTGCCCACTAGGGATCGCTATATTGAGAACTATTGCCTTACGCTTAAGAATTTGGCCAAAGCCGGTGTAGAAGTTGTGTGCTATAATTTTATGCCTGTGTTTGACTGGACTCGTACTGAATTAGCCAAGACTTTGCCTGATGGTTCAACCGCCTTGTTTTATGACGAAAAAGTCATTAAAGATCTGGAACCAACTAAGTTAGTGGAAGATATGGAGAAGGGTTCCAATGGCTTCGAACTTCCCGGTTGGGAAAAGGGACGTCTGGCTGCAATTAAGAAGTTGTTTGATTTATACCAGGATATTAATGAAGAAAAGCTATTTGCCAATCTCAAATATTTTCTGGAGGGAATTATCCCTACCGCTGAAGAGTGTGGTATCAAAATGGCGATTCACCCGGATGATCCACCCTGGTCTGTATTTGGGTTGCCACGGATTGTGACCAGCAAAGCTAATCTGGAGCGTGTTGTGAAGCTTGTTGACAGTCCAGCAAATGGCCTGGCCTTATGCAGCGGCTCGCTTGGTGCCAATCCAAACAATAATGTCCCCGAGATTTTTGGCCATTTTGCCAAAATGGGTCGTCTCCACTTTGCCCATGTGCGTAATATAAAAATCTATGAGCCAGGCGTATTTAGCGAAACCGCCCACAAGGCCGATGATTCATCACTCGATATGTATGCAATTATGAAGGCTCTCTATGAGGCTGGCTTTACCGGCCCCTTGCGTCCTGACCATGGCAGGATGATTTGGGATGAAGTAGGCATGCCAGGCTATGGTCTTTATGACCGGGCACTGGGTGCAGTCTATTTATATGGCCTGTGGGATTCCATTGCCCGATGTACCAAAGATGCTGGTACATCGGTATAAATATAGTGTTGACTTTAAAGCCGATCTTGAAACTATCCCCCAAAGTAGCTAAGTAAATATATTTAAGCAAAAGCAGGCGGTGATTTCCCCAAAAGCGGGGAACGACCGCCTGCTTTTTATCAATTATAAAGGATGGAAGTAGATTAACCAATACTTAACATTAGGTTAACACAGGCCCAGGTGTACTATGGCATAATAGAGACAAATAAAACAACCTTTCCCTTATCCCTAAAAATATATAGTATATCATTTGTGCCGCTCTTTTTAAGAGCGGCACAAATGATATTCAGGACAGGTCTAGACATCCGGATGAGAGGGTGCAAGCATGGTTGATCGAGAAAATGGTATCCCCTATTACCGGCAGTTAATGAGTAGTATTCAACAACAGATAGAAGCCGGCTTTTATAAAGAAGGGCAGCAAATCCCCACAGAGATGGAAATGAGCAGAGCCAATCAGGTTAACCGCCATACCATCCGTCAGGCAATCGATGAACTATGCCGGATTGGGGTTTTATATAGGCTCAAAGGCAAAGGGACATTTGTAGCTAAGGCCCCCTTAGATTCCATAGAATATCAGTTGTCTACCAAAAATCGCTTTACCGAAAATATTATGCAGGCCGGAAAAGTACCCAGTAATAAAGTTTTCCGGGCTGTTGAGATGATTGCGCCAACGGTTGTTAAAGAAGCGCTGGCACTTGGGGCTGATGAGTCGGTTTACTGTATCCATGTGCTACGGTTCGTGAATGGCAAACCATTTTTACTGTCTCAGGTATTCCTGCCGGCAAAATATTTTCCCGGCCTGTTTGACCGCATTAGCGATTTCCAAACGTTATCATTACTTATTGAGCAATATGGTATCAATCCACGGCGGGTCAAGTCTACGCTGCGGGCTAGCTTCCCCAGCCAGGAAGAAGCACTGGCATTAGAGATTCCGAGTAATATGCCGGTTATCAAGGTGGAGAATGTTCTAAAATCCCAGGATGATATCCTGATTGAATATAATCTTTCTTGCTATCGTGGCGACCTTGCAAAACTAAGTATAGCTTGGTGAAAATTGAGGAGGGTTATGATGAAAAAGCAACAGGTTGGATTATTTCTTGGTCTATGTCTGTTAGTTCTGGCGGTGGTTATGGCAGGTTGTGGGTCGGGCGCAAAAAACACTACTCAGCCGGTACCAGAAATGAAGGTATTACGCGTCGGCGCAATTCCTGCCGAAGATGCTCAGAAAACACGTGAAGCCTATAAAGCGCTCACAAACTATTTGGAGAAGAAGACCGGGTTGCCGGTAGAACTTTTTGTTGCCACAGATTATTCAGGAGTAATTGAAGCTATGCGGGGCGGTAAACTGGACATTGCCTATTTTGGACCGTTTTCCTATGTGTTGGCTGCAGACAAGGCCAATGCCGAAGCGTATGCTGTAGAGAAACGCAAAGGTTCAGGTACTTCCTATAAGAGCCTTGTCATTACTTCTCCTGACAGTGGTATTGAAAAATTAGCTGATATCAAGGGTCGCACCTATGCTTTTGTCGATCCGGCCTCAACATCAGGTAATTTGATTCCGCGCTCCTTCTACAAAAAGAATGACATTGATCCAGATAAAGATTTCAAGAGTGTAGTCTATGCAGGGGGGCATGATGCCGCGGCGTTAGCGGTAAAAAACCATAAAGTGGATGCAGCCTCAATGGATGATATTACTTACAGCAATATGAAAGAAAAAAACCTAATCAGTGACCAGGACATTAAGATAATTTACCAATCTGATCCTATTCCGGGCTCGGTTTGGGCCTGGCGTAAGGATTTGCCTGATACGCTAAAGGGGACGATTAAACAGGCTTTTCTGGAAGTCGCTAAAGAAGATCCAGCTGCTTTAAGTGCTTATGGCGGTAAGGTAGAAGACTATGCTCCGGCTAATGATGCTGATTACAATGTAATTCGTGAGACTGCCAAGATTCTCAACCTGGATTTGTCAAAGAAATAAAGTGAGACCGGGTAATTAATGAGGAGGTACGCCATGATTGAGATTAGCAATTTGTACAAAGAGTACACCGGGACTAAAGCGTTAAAAAATATAAATTTTGCAGTAAAAACAGGCGAATTTGTGGTCTTATTAGGACCTAGCGGGGCAGGTAAATCCACATTATTGCGTTGTATCAACGGTCTTGTAAAGCCAACAGCAGGTACCGTCGTTGTCCATGGTGTTCCAGTACATGAAACCCTGCAGCTTGAAAATGTTCGTCGCCAGGTGGGCATGATTTTTCAGCAGTTCAACTTGGTTAAACGACTAACAGTCTTAGAAAATGTGCTATGTGGCTGCTTGGCCCACACCAACGTATTTACCAGCTGTCTTAAATTTTTTTCCCAACAGGACATTGATTATGCGCTGCATTGTCTGCAGCGGGTGGGATTAGAACATAAAGCGTATCAGCGTGCCGATCAATTAAGCGGTGGGCAGCAGCAGCGTGTAGGCATTGCCAGGGCGTTAGCCCAATGTCCGGCTATTGTCCTGGCCGATGAACCGGTAGCCAGCTTAGATCCCAAATCGGCAGATCGGGTTTTGGATATACTGCAAACAATTAATAAACAGGATGCGATAACGGTGGTGGTAAGTCTGCATAATATTGAACTTGCAACCAAATATGCAGAAAGAATTGTTGGCATCAGAGAGGGAGCCATTGTTTTCGACCAGAGCGCAACCCTGCTGACCGAGGGCGATGTCGAGCAGATTTACGGAATGGCGGCAGGGCCTGAGAACGAGGAGATTTGCTATAAGCAGGTGAGTTATGCCCGCGCATAAGCCAAATTATTTTTTGCTTAAGCCGCCGATACCCTGGTTTAAGAGTACCGGGTCGATGCTGAAGCAACTGACTCTTATTGTCGCGTGCCTTGGAATCTATATATGGAGTGCTAATGGCACGAATCTTAGTGTGGCGGAACTGGCCAAAGGCCTACCAAATATTATTGATATTCTCGGGCGGATGTTGCCGCCCAATATAAGTATACTGCCGCGGCTGATCCAACCGACTATTGAAACTATCCAAATTTCTATTTGGGGAACAACGCTGGCTATATTTGCTACGCTTCCCTTCGGTCTGTTGGCTGCTCGCAATACCTCTCCCAATGTTTTTTTGTATAATAGCAGTCGCTTTATTTTAAATGCCACCCGTTCCATTTCGGAGATTATATTTGCTCTGATTTTTGTTGCTGCCGTAGGCTTAGGACCTTTTCCAGGGGTTTTAGCCCTTGCCTTTCATTCTGTCGGGATGCTGGGCAAATTTTTGGCAGACTCCATTGAAAACATTGACCATGGACCGGTAGAGGCATTGCAGGCTACCGGAGCAAGTAAATGGCAGGTCATCACCTATGCCATTTTACCACAGGTATTGCCTGATTTCGTGACTTTGTGTCTGTATCGTTGGGAGCTCAACTTCCGTTCAGCCACTATTTTGGGAATCGTGGGGGCAGGCGGCATTGGGTTTGAATTAATTACAAGTATGCGTCTCTTTATGTATGAGGACATGACAACCATTCTTATCGTTGTGCTAGTTATGGTAACTTTTGTTGATTATGTCTCTTCCTACATCAGGGCTAAAATACTGTAAGCGGGGTGAAATGATGGATATTGGAGAAATACTGGCCGAGGGAGAACTTACGGTGTGGCAATCGCTGGCTGAAATGATTGCTGACAGGCATGAAATCAAGGTTTTACAACAACCGGAAACCTGTATGACCATGATGCAGGTATTGGATAGTGTTGGACACACGCCCTTTTATGTAGGGGAAGTGCTTATGACTGAGGCAACTGTAAGTATTGATGGCATAATTGGTTTTGGTTTGGCGCTGGAAGATGACTACATCCGGGCATTATGTGCGGCGATTATTGATGCGGCATTACTAGCCGGTGTGGCCGAGGTAGGCGAGATTCGCAAGGTGATCGCCAAGGAGGAGCAACGGGTCCTGGCACATTATGAGCAAGAGGAGTCACTCATTGCGGCAACCCGTGTGCGATTCGCAATCATGGAGGGATAAATGGTGATTGAGCATAGCTTTGATAAAGTATTTGATACCCAGCGCATATACCGCCAGACCTTAGATGCCATGGCCCGTCCCGGCAAAATCAATGCGCTTTGTCAACTGAATAGTAAGCCGCCCCAAGGCCTGAATCAAGCAGCAGCGGCCATTGCCCTGACCATGCTTGATAGCGAAACTAATTTTCATTTGGCGCTCTATAGTCAGGATATTTCTGAATACCTTACCCTTAATACCGGTGCCAGGAATTGTCCGGTAAACGGCGCGGAATTTATCATCGCTTGTGCTGACAGGGTATTACCGGAATTGGAGGATGTGAACTGTGGTACCCTTCTGTCTCCGGAAAAAGGTGCAACTGTTCTTTTCATGGTTCACCGCCTTTGTGTCCAGGGTAATGGTATACCGCTAAACCTGACCGGACCTGGAATAGCGGGGACATCCCGGCTGGTAATAGAGGGAATGCATTACAGTAATCTGGAAATAATGGCCAGCCTGAATCAAGAATATCCGGTGGGTGTTGATATGATTTATGCTGATGATTGTGGCAATGTAGCCTGTATTCCCCGGTCTAGCACAGTGCGATGGGAGGCAGAGGCCTAATGGGATATGTAGCAGTTTCAGGAGGCTCGGAAGCCATTTTAAATACGGAAAAGCTGTTAGCGTATTTTCGCTTAAAGGGTAAATCCGAACCGTTGGGAGTAGATCAAATCCGTGATCAACTGCGGTTAGCTGTTGATAAAGTTATGGGAGAAGGCTCGCTCTATGCCCCTACTATCGCCGCATTGGCAATCAAGCAAGCCGAGGGCGATAGTATTGAAGCTTCCTTTATCTTGCGGGCCTATCGTGCAACGCAACCGCGCCGTTATATTTCACTGGCTGTTGATACGACAAAAATGCGGGTGATACGTAGAATATCCGGAGCTTTTCAAGAAATTCCCGGGGGGCAGATTTTAGGTCCCACGCGTGATTATACGCAGCGTTTAGTTGATTTTTCCCTGCTTGCGGAAGACCGGACCCAGATGGAACAAGTATTACGCAAGGCCGGTGTCGGAATAATGCCTGAGAGGCTGCCTGACACATTTCCAAAGGTGGTGGACTTATTGCGCCAGGAGGGAGTGTTGACTTGCCTGGAATCCAGTGAGAAAGTCTATGATATTACCCGCCAGGCACTTACCTTTCCCAGTGCGCGTTCGGCCAAACTACAGTCGCTGACCAGGGGGGAAACCGGGGCAATGATGTCCTTGGCCTATAGTTGTATTAGGGGCTATGGCGATATTCATCCTTATCTCGGAGAACTGCGGGTGGGCTATGTACCGTTATATATCCAGCGTCCGGGGCGGCTGGAACCACTCTATGTTGGCCGGATACTGATTACCGAAGCTGAGATTATTGCCCAATATGGAGAAGGTGATAAGACCAAAAAACCACAACTTACACTTGGGTATGGTCTGTGTTTTGGGCATAACGAACTCAAGGCCATGTCAATGGGCATTTTGGATCGTTCTACGCGCAGTACATCGCCGCATAAGGCTCCTGCCGAAGATGAGGAATTTGTTCTGTACCATATTGATGGTATTGAAGCCTCAGGTTTTGTTTATCATTGGAAACTACCGCACTATGTAACCTTTCAATCCACGCTTGATCGCTTGCGACGATCACAGCAATTGAAGGAGGAGGCAGACAATGCTCAACATCAGGCAGAGTAAGCGAAATACAGGCTATAATTTTGCCTTTTTAGATGAGAACACTAAGCGGGAAATACGACGTAAGACATTAAAGGCAGTAGCCATACCGGGGTATCAGGTGCCCTTCGCTTCACCTGAACTGCCGATTGCCCGGGGCTGGGGGACTGGCGGTCTGCAGGTCACAATGGCGATTATTGGTCAAGATGACATACTCAAGGTGATTGACCAGGGCTGTGACGGTGGTGTTAATGCCGTGAATATCCGTAATCTCATAACCAAAACCACCGGCGTCAAGACTACTTTCAATACCCTGGAAGCTACCATCCTGCAGACGCGCCACCGTATTCCAGAAGAACCTATGGATGAGAATCAGATTGTTGTGCTGCAGGTTCCGATACCTGAACCGCTGCGGTTTGTGGAAGCTAGTATGGCAAAGGCACAGGAGATGCATGCGGAAATGGACTATAGCCGTATGTGGGTTTTCCTCTATGAGGATATTGTAAAATGGGGAGAAATCACGATTGGTGCAAGGTATCCGTCGTTGGTTAACCACCGCTATCTGATTGATCCTTCCCCCATTCCCCGCTGGGATGTGCCCAAGTTAAACATGGCTGATACCCTGTTTCTTTTTGGTGCCGGGCGGGAAAAACGTATTTATGCGGTACCGCCTCATACCCGGGTAGAACCTATGGAATTTGAAGATCACCGGTTTCGGGTAGAGGACTTTACTGGACGTGCTTGTGTACGCTGCGGTGCGATCGATACCTATATGAATGAGATTTATGATGAACGCAGTGGTAAAAAAATTCACCTTTGTTCAGACAGCAGCCACTGTGACAAAGTTCGGGAACAGAAGGAGGGACGCTTGGATGTTGGCAAATAATCCGATTGTTCTCACTGTCCGCGGGTTGGCTAAGATATATGGCCCGGGATGCCCGCAATGTTTTGTCCGGACAGGGCCGGCCTATGAAAGTAATATTTGTCCTCTATGTGGTACGATTGTGGCTTGTCATGACATTTCCTTCGACCTGGCGCAGGGAGAAATCCTGGGAATTGTCGGTGAGAGCGGCTCAGGTAAGAGCACTCTGGTACGTTGTCTGTATTTTGATGAAGAAGCTTCAAGCGGTGAGAGCTATTTGGCTGTTTACCAGGGTGGCCGGGTTAACCTGCTGCAGGAAACTTCGCAGCACAAACGCCATGTTCGCAATCACTTAATGGGTATGGTCTACCAAAATCCACTGCTGGGGATTAAGCCGCACTTTACAGCAGGCGGTAATGTTGCGGAAAAATTGTTAACGGCAGATATCTATAATTTTCAGGCTATTCGCGAACGGGCGGCAAACTTGTTAGCACGTACTGAAGTCCCGATAGCGCGGATGGATGATTTTCCTGCTCATTTTAGCGGTGGTATGCAGCAACGGGTGCAGATTGCCAAGGCGCTTGCCAATAACCCGCCACTGCTTTTTCTGGATGAGATAACGACAGGTCTTGATGTGTCTGTTCAAGCCAAAGTCCTCGACTTAGTAAAAGAAATTCAACGGGAACTTGGTATTGCCATGGTGGCCGTGTCTCATGATCTGGGTGTAATCCGGATGTTGTCAGATCGGACTGCGGTAATGAAAAATGGGCGCATGGTGGAAATTGGCCTAACAGATCAAATTCTGGAAGATCCGCAGCACCAGTACACCCAGCTGTTAGTTCATTCCATGTTATAAGGAGGCTTTGTAATGAATGATACAATTCTGACGGTACAGGGTCTGTCAAAAAAATTTACGGTACATATTCTGGATAAAAAAACGCTGCATGGCTGTGACAATGTGAGTTTTGCCATGAAGCCCGGAGAATTTATGGGTATTGCCGGGCCAAGCGGATCAGGTAAATCGACAATCATAAAATGTCTTTATCGAACCTATTTACCTTCAGGCGGGAGTGTCTGGTACCGTACCAAGGACGGTAGGGAGATTGACCTTGTTACTGCCGGCGAGCGTGAGATCCTTGAGCTTCGGCATAGTGAGATTAGCTATGTAAGTCAATTTCTCAAGGTAATTCCCCGGGTTTCAGCCGTCCAAATTCTTGCCGAGGAACTGCGGGAACGGGGATGGAATGCAGAAGCGGCACAGGAACGGTCATATGAATTGTTACGAATGATGAATATTGACGCAGAGCTATGGGACGCCTATCCATCTACCTTCAGTGGTGGGGAACAACAGCGGATTAATTTGGCGCGGGCGCTGATTACAGAACCACGGTTACTGCTTTTGGATGAACCGACAGCGTCCTTAGATAATGAGACCAAAAAGGTTGTCATTCGCTCCTTGCTGGCCCTTAAACAGAAAGGTACCACTATCATAGGAATCTTTCATGATCTGGAGAGTATGCGCAGTTTGGTTGATAAGGTATTTACTATGCGAGCAGGGCAGTGTAAGTCAATTAAACGTATGCGGGAGGTAGTATGAGTACAGTACTCCTGAACAATGGCAAATTAGTTTTGCCTGATCGGGTAATTCCTAATGGTGAGGTTATAATCGAAAATGGGATGATCACATTGGCCGGGCGACTGAGTCATCATTATGGTCGCTCCGCCGACATCATTATTGATGCTCAGGGCGGTTTTATCTTACCGGGATTTATTGATACCCACAGTGATGCCATTGAAAAAGAACTAGAACCTCGTCCGGGTGCGTATTTTACTACCGAGGTCGCCTTTAGCGAACTGGAAAAAAAACTAGCCGGGCAGGGCATTACCACTATGTACCATTCGTTTTCTTTGGCCGGAGCGCAGTACGGAGTGCGGGCTGACCAAGTTGCTGCCAAGTGCATTCGGGCTATTGTCGGAATGGCCCGCGACTATGCCAGTATCAGGAACAAAATTCATTTGCGGTTTGAGGTCACCAATTTTGAGGCTGTGGATATTATTCAGGATTTGATTACCGAGGGGGCTGTTGATCTGTTATCCTTCATGGATCATACGCCCGGACAGGGGCAATATCCCACGGTAGAAGATTACCGGCGCTATCTGGAAAAAACATATCATCTGCCGCTGGATGAGATTGGAGAGATTTTAGCTCTCAAAGAACAAGGGCGAATGAAAGCCGGAGAATGTGTAGTGCGGCTGAGTCAAGAGGCCCGGGCAGCAGGTGTGCCATTAGCTTCTCATGATGACGATTCGGCCGACAGTATTAGCTATTATCAGCAGCACGGAGTGACCCTAAGTGAATTTCCCATTAATCTTCCGACAGCCGCTGCCGCTCGGAGAGCCGGTGTGGATGTCAGTGTGGGGGCGCCAAATATCGTACGTGGAGGTTCGACAGGCAAAGGCATGAAAGCTATTGATGCAATTACTGCAGGCAGTGCGAATATATTATGTTCCGACTATTATCCGCCGTCGATGCTCCATGCTGTATTTCTATTGGCAGATCAGACGATAAGTATTAGCGAAGCGGTTGCTATGGCTACCACGGCGCCGGCCAAAGCGCTGCACCTAAAAGATGTCGGTAGTTTAGAGGAAGGAAAATGCGGCGATGTCATCATCGTTCGCAAACGAAACAATACGCCGGTAGTAACTAACACGATAGTAGGTGGCATACCTGTTTATGGTATGAATTACCGGGTAACCTTGCCTGAAGATCGTGCAGAACAATCGGCTTGTTAGAGGAGGAGTTCAGTGTGAATATCAAGGGCATTGCTATAAATGCTGACGCATCGGTAATTGATGGGAGCCTGGCAGTCTTAAAACGAGAACTCGATTATTATCAAGAACAGGGTTTTAGTTATGTCGAACTTTCCCCCCATGGAGTTGGCGCTATTTATGGCGGCAAGCTCAATCGGGCACGAGTGACTGAGGTCAAGGCAGTGTTGGCCCGTTACCCATTTCGTTATACCGTGCATGGGCTTAACCCGCTGAACCTAATGGCCGCTGATCCGATAAACCGGCTCGGATTTATTGCCAGTCTGGAGTTTACCGCAGCTATCAATGCGGAAATCATGGTTTACCATGCAGGTCGTTATATTCCGGAGGAGGATTTTTTGCTTGCAACCAGGCATAACCCTACTTCGCAAGAGAGAGCCATCATGTGGCAGCAGGAGTGTGCCCAACTTCGGGAAATGGGACAACTGGCAGGCCAATTTGGAATCACCATTGCGGTGGAGAACGCCCGTCCTTACACTAATATTTCAGACTATTGTTATGCTGAGTCGCTGGAAGCATTAGCAAAGATGGTGAGGGAGGTAAACCACATTCAGATTAGGGTGACGCTTGATACCGGGCATGCTTATCTGGCTGCGTGCCACTATGGATACGACTTGCTGCAAAGTGTTACTCAGTTAGCTCCCTATGTGCGTCATATCCATTTGCACGATAATTTTGGCCGTGCTTCTACCTCCTGGGAGCGTAAACAGTATGAGCTGGCTAGCATGGGACGTGGCGATATGCATATGCCTATCGGCTGGGGGGACGTTCCGGCCCGGGAGATTATAAGCAGGCTGCCTAACTACCAGGGCGTGATAACGGTAGAACTACGGCCGCGATATCGCGAACAGTACCGCCGAGCGATGCTTACTACGCAAGCATTGGTCAAATCCAGCGATAGGTGTGTATCCTAAATGAGTCTGGATAGTATTACTATCAGAAAAGCGAAGTGTTGGGATTTGCCCAAGGTGTTGTTGCTTTATCAAGAATTTGAGTTAGCATATCATCACAACCCAGGCAGTGAAAAAGCTGAAGACGTGATTTGGGAGAGGTTGTTGCAAGATCCGCGGCAGCATCTTCTTGTGGCCGAGGTTGCCGGCTCTGTAATTGGTACTCTTACCGTGATTGTTATTCCCAATATCGGGCATGGGGGCTATCCTTGGGCAGCCATAGAGAACGTGGTAGTGGAGGCACCATACCGCAGTGCGGGGATTGGTAGGAATTTAATGGAAAGTGCAGCCAAGCTATGCCAGGATTACGGCTGTTATAAAATTGTCTTGTCAAGCAACCTTGCTCGTCAACAGGCGCATGCCTTTTATCGGCGACTTGGCTGGCAGCAAACCCATATTGGTTTCTCCATTGCTTTGCCAGAATAGGGTTGAAGTGGTTGTTCATTCTGTGATGAGCAACCATTTTTTGGTTTGCCTGATAGGATGTTAGTAATTGACAGTGTAAATAGTTTCCATTACAATAAATACCGACGGTAGGTTTCTAAAGGAACGGAGATGTAGCAATTGACGAAAAAGGCTCCTAAAGAACAACGTGTGGAAGACATTATTGAAGCCGCTGTTAGCGAATTTTTAGCCAGCGGGTATGAAGGGGCTTCTATGCAGTCGATCGCTGAACAGGCTGGTCTGACGAAAGGTGGGTTATATTATCATTTTGGCAGTAAAGATGAGATTCTTATTGCCGCTAACGGGAGATATTTTGAACCTATATGGGAGCTGATCAAAACAGCAGAAGCAATAACTTGTCCGGTGGAGGGTCTACGCTATTTTATTCATGAGTATCTGCAGTATTGGTCAAGTCATTCCCGGCAGATGATATTTATCCTGTTGTCATTATCCAAAATTATGGCCTGCTCGGCTATGTGGCCGTTGATTAATAGCTATAGTGAGAGAATGATTGTTTTTTATGAGCGATTATTTACCGGTGGGCTGGAAGCGGGAAAGTTTCGCAACCACAATCCCAAAAGTCAGGCAACAGCTTTATTTGCGGCCTTGGACGGAGCTACGCCGTATTTAATTATCAGCCAGAATTTATCGCCTGAGAGTGTGGCTAAGCAATTTGAAATGACATTTGTTGACACGCTGCTTATTCACGGCTAAAACAGTAGGTTTAAGTAGAGAAAATGGCTTGTTCCACAAACTGGTTTTAATTAATTTGGGATAGGGAGAAAATCATGCTAGCAAAATGGTTGTCTGGACTTATAAGTACCGATTTGCCCCAGCCCCGCGTGACCGCAGCCGCAGTTGAACTGGTAGCTGTGCGTAAAACCTATATTACAGAAGCTGGTGATTTTGAGGCGTTAAAAGGTATTCACCTGCAGGTGACAGCAGGTGAATTTGTTGCTGTCGTGGGGAAATCCGGCAGTGGTAAATCGACGCTGATTAATATGATTACAGGCATTGACAGGCCAACTGACGGCGAAGTATGGGTTGCTGGGATGCCTGTACATATGTTGACCGAAAATCAGATTGCTATCTGGCGTGGCCGGACGGTAGGAGTTGTTTTCCAATTTTTTCAGTTGATCCCAACGCTGACAGTTTTGGAAAACGTTATGCTGCCAATGGATTTTTGTGGCATGTATGATCGGACAAAAAGACCAGAACGGGCGCGTAAGTTGCTGGACTTGGTAGGTGTTGGCGAACAGGCGCATAAGCTGCCAGCGAATTTGTCCGGGGGACAGCAACAACGGGTAGCTATTGCCAGGTCTTTGGCGAATGACCCTCCGCTCTTAGTCGCAGATGAGCCGACAGGTAATCTTGATAGTCGTACAGCCACCGCCGTTATTGACCTTTTTAAAGAACTGGCTGCTAGCGGGAAAACGATAGTAATGGTAACCCATGACAATGATTTAGCCTGCCGGAGCGGCAGGATTGTCACTGTATATGACGGGCAGATTATGACAAGCCAGTCGGCAGAGTGTGACAATTATGCTTAAATATAGGCTGCTTTCACCGCGGTGGCGTAAAGTTCTAGCCGATTTATGGGGGAATAAGCTTAGGACGTTGTTGGTAGTGTTGTCTATTTCGGTTGGGGTTTTTGCCGTAGGAATGGTTTATAGTTCCTATCTCATGTTTGAAAGGGACTTAGACTTAAGCTGGAAGTCGGCAGCACCGGCCAGTGCTAGTTTGTATGCCGATCCATTTGATGAGGAGCTTGTAGACAGCATTCGCAGTTTACGCGGCGTTAAAGAGGCCGAAGGCCGTCGCAATGTTGATTTGCGGGTACGTACTGCCGCCGGCGAATGGCGGCAAATGTATTTGACGGCCATTCCAGACTATAGTGAGCAAAAAGTTAACATCATAAAAAGCCAAACCGGTGCCTGGCCGCCCGGGGATGGGGATGTATTGCTAGAGCGGTCTTCGCTCGCTGAACTTGGGGTGGCACAAGGGGGCAGTATTCAGGTAGAAACCGCTGATGGGCACAAACGAAATCTGAAGATTACCGGGGTAGTATATGATCCCAGTCAGCTGCCAAGTCTTTTTAGCGGCCGTTCCTATGGCTATATCAACATGGATACGCTTGAGAAGCTGGATGTGGAGCGGCAGCTTGATCAGGTAAATTTTGTTGTGGAGCCCTGGGTGCTTAGCGGCAAGGAAACTGCACCCATTGAGGCGGTGGGACGCCGGGCCTGGAGCAAGCTGGAACAGGGCAACACAACAGTGTTTTGGCTGCAGGTGAATAAACCCGGGGAACATCCCCTGCAGAGTGTGATTAATGCCCTTGTCATGCTGCTTACTGTTCTCGGTGTGCTGTCACTGTTATTAGGTACTTTTTTGTTAGTTAATACGGTATCTGCCATCCTGACACAGCAGGTTCGTCAGATAGGAATCATGAAGGCAATCGGAGCCAGGCGTGACCAGATATTGCGGATGTATTTATTTCTGGTGGGGGTATATGGTGTATTAGCTCTTATTGTTGCCGCTCCTTTAGGGGCATTGGCGGCAAGTGCTGTCACTGGTTTTATGGCCCAGGTATTTAACTTCAACTCAGGCGGCTTGGAACTGCCACCCAAGGTACTGCTATTAGAGGCAACAGCGGCGATTGTGGTGCCTGTTCTTGCTGCCATATGGCCGATATGGCACAATACCGGGGTAACTGTCAGAGAGGCTGTCAGTGATCATGGTATTGGGAGTGTAATAGGTAAAAGTCGCCTGGATAAGTGGATAGACAAGCTGTTGGCAAGAATAAACCTCCTCTCCCGTCCTGTCCTGCTTTCCTTACGAAACACCTTTCGCAGGAAATGGCGTCTGGCTCTGACTTTGCTGACTCTGACAGTGGCGGGAACGGTATTCATGGCCGTCTTTTCCATTCGGGCATCGCTTTATTCTACATTAGATGATGCACTTGATTATTTTCGTTATGATGTTTCTGTTGGTTTCACACAAAACTACCGGGCCACCAGGATTGAACACGAAATTCTCAAAATTCCTGGTGTCAGGGCGGCAGAGTCATGGGGCTTTACTTCCGGACGGATACTCAGGAATGAACGAAAGGAGTCAGAGGATGAGGCCAGCAAGAATGTATTTATTCTTGCTCCCCCGGTAAGCACCAAGATGATTCAGCCTAAGATTATTGAAGGACGCTGGCTGTTAGCTGAAGACGAGAGCGCACTGGTGGTAAATACAGAGACGCTGAAGGATAATCCACAGCTTACAGTAGGCAGTATGGCAGTCATTAAGATAGGTAACCGCAAGCTCAGGTTTACAGTAGTCGGGATTGCCAAAAGTACATTAACTGGGCCGATTGTGTATGCGCCTTATCCCTGGTTTACCGGAGCTATTCAGGAGGCGGGAGGAGCCAGATCAGTCCAGATTGTTGCTCAGTCAACTAATCCCCGGGACCAAATTGATTTGGGCAGAAAAATTGAGGAGCATTTAAAGAAAAATAATCTTCGGATTCAAAATGTTGATATTACCTGGGAGCAAAAACAACGTATCCGGTCCCAGTTTGATATATTGATCGTATTTTTGCTGATTATGGCGGTACTGTTGGCTTTTGTCGGTGCCTTGGGACTTATGGGCACGATGGGAATCAATGTATTAGAGCGAACACGGGAGATTGGAATTATGCGGGCCATTGGGGCATCCAGTATGGCTATTGCTAAGGTTTTTATTGTGGAGGCGTTGTGCATTGGGGTGTTAAGCTGGCTGTTAGGAGTCATATTGGCATTGCCGATAGCCGCGCTGCTTAGTTATCAGGTAGGGGTAATGTTTTTGCAGAGCCCGCTGGAATTTTCATTTAGTTTTCTGGGAGTAGGGATCTGGCTGGTACTTTCAGCCTTGCTGGCGGTCGTTGCCAGTTTGCTTCCTGCCAGGAAAGCCGCTAAGCTGAGTGTGCGTGAGGTGCTTGGCTATGAATAAAAGAAGAACGGAGAGGGTGCAATGAAGTCGGAACAGTTAGGAATGCTGGGGGCGTGGCTAAAACGTCATTGGATAGTGACAGTGCTTATTGTTGGTATATTGTGTGCTGGCGGGTGGTGGCTCACTAACGGACGCCAGGGAGAGAAAAAAGACATTGCACCTGTTAAAGCTGATAACCGGGTTCTGGCAGAGGGTATTGTTTTCCCCGTCCATTATGCGCAGATGGTTATGCCGGTAGAAGGGACGATTGGCGAGGTGCTGGTACAGGAAGGCGATATGGTAACGGCTGGACAACCGATTATCCGGCTGGTGCGACAAGATTACCAGGCAAGGGTTGGCAGTACTAGAGCTGACATTAGCCGCGCGGCGGCCGCTATGGAGCAGACAAGAATTAATCTGGCTGATGCCGAACGCGAATTGGAACGGCAAAAGCGCTTGGAAGCGGCAGGGGCTGTTTCCAGGCAACAATATGATCAGGCGAAAACAACGGCTGATAGAAACAAGGCTGCTTTGGCTCAAGCACAGGCCGAATTAAAGACACAGGAAGCACGGTTAGTTGAGTCGGAAGGATTGCTTGACAAGACCGAACTCACAGCAGTTATCAATGGCACGGTTGCCTTTCTGGATGTCAAGGTAGGAGAGCATGCTGCCGCCGGTACTGTTTTGGTAAGAATAGCAGATGAAAGTGCGTGGGAGATCCGTAGTGACGACTTAACAGAACTCACGATTGCTAAGGTAAAAAAGGGCGATCAGGTATCCTTAACCTTTGACGGTATACCTGAATTAGAGATATCTGGCAAGGTAAAAGCCATCAGGGCATACGGCGAAAAGAAACGCGGTGACATTACGTATACGGTCACTGTCGCGCCTGAACGCTGGGATGATAGATTGCGCTGGAATATGACAGCACAGCTTGCGATAATTCCGTCAGACCTATAGGTTATTAAAGATTATAATCCGGAATTGTATGGATTTACCTGGGCAGATGAGGCCGGTCCAAGATTCCAACTGGTACCATTAGGTGAACGCGGCTATATTGAGGCTAGACCGGTAAAAGAGATAAAACAGCAATGTGTTAAATAGTGTCGGCAAAGAACATCCTTCCCTTGATCAATCAGGGGAAGGATGTTCTTTTGTTTTCGATATTTTGGTGAATGGCAGAGAATCTTTGGATTGGTGAGATTTTTGTACCAGAACTTTTCTTGGTAAAGCCGGTTCAGCTTTGTACTGTTCAGCTGTGTTCACTTATGTATTGAATAGTTGCATTAAACAAATATGAATTAGCGAAAAATTGACGAAAAAAGAGGGATTATGCTATTATGACAAAGAAAAAACGAATAGTAGTTGATTGATTTATTTAATTAGTTAGTTAATGTTGGTTTAAGTTATAAGGCTGTTGTTAGTGGATTGTATTAGAGGACTTTATGGTGTCCGGTTTACCGGAAATAACTTATTGACCTGTCTATTGCTTTATAGTTTATGATGAAAAAAGGAGATTGTTGATGTATACCATCGGACAGATAGCAAAGAAGTTTCACCTTTCTCGCACAGCACTTCTATACTATGACTCCATCGAACTTTTGAAGAGTTCAGAGCGAACGTCATCTGGGTATCGACTTTATTCCGAGTCCGACTGCCAGCTGCTCGAAAGAATTTGCAGCTATCGCGAAGCGGGAATGTCCTTGAATAGTATCAAGGAACTACTATCCGGTTCTCAAAGTATAACAGTGTCTCTTTTGGAAAAGAGAATCCACGAGCTAAACAAATCTATCGAGACATTGCGTGAGCAACAAAAAGGGATTGTCCGGTTATTGCTGGACTTTCAAGTGCAAGAGCGAAAAGCATTAGTTGCTAATGATGCCTGGGATGGAATCTTTAGTGCCGCAGGATTTAGTCTTTATGATCAATGGCAATGGCACCGGGAATTTGAGCTGATGTCGCCAGAGCAGCACCAGTTGTTTTTGGAATCGACTGGTGCTCCGCCAGGAGAAATTTCAAAAATAAGAAACTGGGCGCAAAATGATTTTGAAATAATCAATAATTCCTATTGGGGCCGATTAAAAAATAACTACATTTTTATAATGACGCTAAACTTGTTACTGTTGTTGAGCGGTTGTAGTGCGGATGTTCCAACGATACCAGCGGTAAAACAGGCAATGTTGGTAACGGATATGTTCGGTGTGTCGGTAAATTTGAACAATAAAATTTCCCGCATTGCCGATGCCTGGGCAGCTCATCAGGACATTGTCTGCTTATTGGGCGGCGGTGACAAAATTGTGGCGACAACTATGGCGACAACCCAAAAACCGTGGCTGCAAAAAATCAACCCGGACATTAATAAGGCGGCGATAATATTCAGCTCCGCCAGTACTAATGTGGAAGAGTTGATTAAATGTGAACCGGATGTGGTTTTTGTCTCAAATAGTAATAAAGACGTGGAGGCCTTCAGAAAAGCTGATATTCCTGTAGTTCAATTGTCAGTCACCGATTTTAACAGCTTGAAAGACTGTGTCAGACTTACAGCCGCCGTGCTGGGCGGGTTGGCGATAGCGCAAGCGGATAAATATATTCGGTATCTGGACGATAAACAGGCCCAAATAACCGGAATTACCGCCCAGATACCGCTGCAGCACAAACCACGGGTATTACATATTGCCAAACTTAATCCCCTGCTCATTGATGGTGCCGGCACGATTATCGATGATTGGATCAATATGGCCGGCGGTGTAAATGTCGCAGCCGTAACCGGCAACTTACAGGCGGTAACGCTGGAACAGGTCATCAGCTGGAATCCCGAGGTAATTGTTATTGCCCGGGAGGCTTTAGTTGGCCGGCAAATTATCATGGAGTTGGAGCAAGATGATGTATGGCGGCAGATTGCTGCCGTAAAGACCAAGCGGGTGTACGTCAATCCCCGAGGGGTATTTTCCTGGGATCGTTATGGCGCGGAGGAAGCGCTACAAATACAGTGGGCGGCTAAGGTTTTTCATCCGGAGAATTTTAAAGATGATTTAGGGCCTGAAGTTAAATGGTTTTTTAAAGAATTTTACCATTATAAATTGGCTGACCACGAAGTAAGACAAATCATTGGCGATGAATCGGCCCAGTTAATAGGGGATTCAAGTTAACACGCATTTATGTTGGGGAGGAGTTTATATTTCATGAAACACAACAAGTTATTGACAGTATTGCTAGTATCTTCCATAGCCTGTGGTGGCACAGTGTTGTCGGTACAGGCCCAAGAAAGCGATAATGAAAATACTACTGTACTTAGCGATGTCCAGGTAACAGGCAAAAAAATTGTAACGCCTGCCAAAGAAGCAGCAAATACAATGGCCGATCCGGTAGATGCTCGTTTGGCTGTTCCAGAAAGCAGCAAGATAGCGACGGAAACCTTTACCCAGGAAGACATTGAAAAAATGCATCCTAAAGATATATTGGAACTTATTCAAAATGGGATGGGACTCAATGTCATGCGCTATGGTGCTAAAGGCTATTGCAAAGTCGAGACGCGCGGCGGTGATGAAATTGGTTATATCATTGATGGCGTCTGGCTGCCAGAAACGCAAGCCTCGCGTATGCTCATGAATCTGCCGGTTGACATGATCGAATCGATTACTTTTTGCCGCGATGCATCAATCTTGACGATGGGGCCAGTAGCCTCCTTCGCGCAAACTAACGTTAAGTCCGGTGCTCCTGCTCAAGGTTATATTATCATTACGACCATGACGCCTACCAAGTCGGTTGACAAGGCCAAAGTGAGCTACGGAACTTTCAATGCAGAAAAAGCAAGCTATGTGCATGGTGACAAGATTGGTGACACAGGTTATTATACGTTGGGCTACGCGAAAGACAAGACCGACGGCATGGATGGCTGGAACAATAGCCAAAATCTGAATACATATTTATTTAAAATCGGGGATAAAGGCAAGGACTGGGTTGCCAATATGACACTGCTGTACAATGAAGGCGATGTCCACAATAAAGCTTATTTTAACTCGGTAGCAGATTCCTATGCTCTCAATATAACTCCTGCAAATAAATTGGCCCTTGGTGGATTTTTGCCGATCAAGACGACAGTATTAGCGATGAATGCGGCGAAAAAATGGGATGAGCATCATACAACTGACTTTAGTTTCGGCTGGAGTAGTGTAGATTCATATAGATGGGCACTCAATGGAGACCCGATTACAAAGAAGGCTGGCGGTTTCTATGAAAGGGACTATTTGCGGCAATTGAATCTGGGGCATACGCTGGATTATGGCCGGGATAAGTTGAAATTCGGTACGCAGCTTATGTGGTTTGACTCACCGACCGGGCTGGGTGCATACGGCGGCGGTCCACGTGAGGAAGAACTGTACGGCTTCTATCTGTACGGGGAAAGAAAGGCTACGGATAAAGTGATACTTGATGTCTCTGCCCGGCTCGATAAAAAACATATTACATCAGGAATTGGTAAATATTTAGCTGGCTCAACCTCAATAGCGTATGATCGGCTTTTTGGAGACATGTGGGAAGGAAATTCGGTCAGCACATCGGTAGGCGCGGCTTATCAGATCAACAAGGTCTATAAAGCAACGGCGCGTCTAGGCTATTCGCAGCAGGCAGATAACGACTTTGCCCTCGTGGAAAACAATGAAAAACTGGGCGATGAAAAGCGTATAAAATATGAAACGGGAGTGGAAGCGAATTACAGTAAAGTGCTGAATGCCTCGTTGACAGCCTTCTATTATGACATTGATAATGCTCGGGTTGCTACAGGCAACAAATATTATGAGTCTTGGGATACATCGTATAGCTACCCGGTTTACAGCTATACTGCCAGAGATTTGCAGCGGAGAGGTTTTGAATTGGGCTTACATGGCGATTTAACCGATCACTTCGGTTATAAAGCGAGCTACGCTTATTTTACTTCAAGTGATGCCTTGGATAATAGCCGCACACCACATAACCTTTATAATATAGCGCTAAATTATAAAAATAAGGACATATCTGCTAATCTGATGCTGCATCATAACAGCCAGTATCGAGGTACAAGCAGTGGCGTAAATGCTGGTAGCGGCACAGACTTTAATATGGATAGAGTCACTACCATCGATATCAACATCAACAAGGAATTGAATGCAAATACCACCCTTACCCTGTTCGGCAACAATATCACTGACCAGCGCTATGCTACAGGCATGTACGTGTATGATACCGGAGCCACCTACGGTGTTCAGATCAGCAAGGAATTCTAATTCTGTGTTGACATTGTAAAATATAAATATAAAATGAGTAAAGCTGCTCAGCCCAACCGTTAATCATGTGATGGTTGGGCTGAGTAGCATAATAAAAAGTGTTGCCAATCCACACAACAGCAGAAAGGATGTAGCGTTATGTCATATAAAAGTGTATATAGAAATGGTTTTATTTTGGTAACATTGCTTTTATTGATTTTGGCTTTAGTCGGTTGTGGCAGTGAACTGACAGCAACAAAACAAGAAAGAGTTGTTATAACCGATTCTGCCAAAGCCAAGATTGAGATTCCCGCTAAGCTTGAAAGTATTGCGGATGCCTGGCCGGCCCATAATGAAGTACTGACGATGCTTGGGGCGGGTGATAAAATAAAAGCTACTGTAGATATAAAAGGTGCCAGGCCTTGGCTTTATATTGTGAATCCGGCGATGAATGATGCGCAAATTGTGTTCACACCCCAAGACGTGAATATCGAGGAGCTTATGAAGACAAAGCCAGACATTGTATTTATCTCGACAAACAATGTAATTGCTACAAAATTGAAAGATACAGGGATACCGGTTGTGCAATTGTTTTTTACTGATTTTGCTGGACTCAAGGATTGTTTCCGGACAACCGGTACGATTTTGGGCCCGGAGGCCAAGGCAAAAGCCGATGCTTATATTGCTTATTTAGATGAAAAAATGGCTAAGATCAAGGCTGTTACCGATCCGATTTCCCAGGAACAACGGCCTAAAGTCTTGCATATCAATTCTTGGAATCCATTGCTCATTGATGGAACAAATACAATCATTGACAATTGGATTGAAGTTGCCGGAGGAACGAATGCCGCGGTTGATGTTAAAGGCAATATGAAACCAGTAACAATGGAGCAAGTTATGGCTTGGAACCCTGATGTTATTATTGTGAGCAGCAATGCCTTACCTATTGAGCCGGATGGTACGCGCAATATACATATGATTATGGATAATCCTGTTTGGCAGGGCATCAAAGCGGTTCAAAATAAAAAAGTTTATGCGAATCCTGACGGGGCCTTTTTGTGGGATCGCTATGGGGCGGAAGAGGCACTGCAAATTCAATGGGCAGCTAAAACATTGTACCCTGAGCAATTTCAGGATATAGATATTGTCAAGGAAACACGGTATTTTTATAAGACATTTATGAATTATGATCTTTCGGAAGCTGAGGCAAACCGCATTATTTCTGGGAAAAATCCGGAACAATAGGGCCTTCTTGCTAGGACTTATGCAAATGTAAAGCAGCGGAGTTATTTGCCTGAATTTTCGTTGGGCTTTTTTAGAATATAAATAAGTGGGGAGTAAAGTGATGAAATGGATCAGATGTTCTGAGGATACAGTGAAATTGATAAGCTTATTGATCGCTTTATTGACCGTTTTTTTTATATCTTTTATGGTGGGGCGCTATCCTATTGCTCCAGATACGGCCTTGGGGATATTAGCCGCAAAAATTATGCATATCACGCCGTTTTGGACACCAAATACTGAGATTATCCTGTTTAAGATCCGCTTGCCGCGGATTATTGCCGCTATGCTTGTCGGTGCGGCGTTATCTGCAGCTGGTGCAGCCTATCAAGGGATGTTTCGCAATCCAATGGTTTCGCCCGACATTTTAGGCGTGACGGCGGGAGCAAGTTTTGGTGCTGCTATAGCTATCCTTTTGTCATGGTCCGCGTTTGGTATCCAGCTTTCTGCCTATGTATTTGGACTCATTGCCGTATTGCTGACTTACGGCATTGCGACATGGTTAGGAAAACGTGGCGATACGGTTTTAATGATGATTTTAGCGGGGATTATCATAGGGATGCTCTTTGCTTCGTTTGTATCCTTGACGAAATTTGTGGCTGATCCCGAAAACACTTTGCCGGCAATTACCTATTGGCTGCTTGGCAGTTTGGCTTCGGCCAGTGGTGAATCCGTATACATTACAGCAATTCCCATTTTATTGGGACTTATGCTGCTCCTGGCACTGCGCTGGAACCTGAATGTCATATCATTTGGTGATGAAGAAGCCAAAGCATTAGGCGTGAATGTTACTAGACTGCGTTTTTTCGTTATTTTAGCGGCAACACTTATTACATCAGCCGCAGTTTCTATAAGCGGTATTATCAGCATGGTTGGTCTAGTGGTACCACATTTGTCGAGGATGATTGTTGGACCGAATAATAAAATCTTATTGCCGGCATCGGTTGTTATGGGGGCTATTTTTCTGCTGCTGGTGGATGATTTTGCGCGAACGTTATTTTCGGTAGAAGTTCCCCTCGGGATATTGACCTCAATCATCGGCGCACCATTTTTTATTTATTTGTTGTATAAAACCCGTAAAGGTTGAGCCAGGTGGCAGAAAGGAATCAAAGAACATGGAGCTTCAACTTGATCACGTGAATTGTGGTTACGGTAAAGTAACAATTTTGAAAGATATATCATTTACTGTAAAATCAGGCGAGTTTTTCTGCCTGCTGGGGCCGAATGGCGTAGGGAAGACGACCTTATTTAAGACGATTTTGTGGTTGTTGAAATTACAGTCGGGACGGATACTGCTTGATGGCGAAGACATAGCCAAATGGTCGTGCCAGGAATTTGCCAAAAGAGTTGGTTATGTGCCGCAAGCCCATTCATCTGTTTTTGAATTTAAGGTCCTCGATGTTGTCGCTATGGGCCGGGCTGCTTATCTGGGCCTTTGGGGATCACCGAGCAAGGCCGATCTTGAGATTGCCGCCGCGGTTCTAGAAACTTTATTTATTGGGTATTTAAAGGATAGTATTTATACCGAAATCAGCGGTGGCGAACGTCAGCTTGTATTGATTGCCAGGGCATTGGCGCAAAAACCGGATTTTTTAATTATGGATGAACCTACATCAAATCTTGATTATGGGAATCAGATTCGCGTGCTCGACTACATTCATACGATGATTCAAAAAGCAGGGCTGGGCGTAATTATGACAACGCATTCACCGAATCATGCCCTGCAGTATAGTTCAAAAGTAGCCGCGATCAGCAGTGGGGGCCGGTTTCAAATCGGAAGACCGGATGAAGTAATCAATCCGACCTACATAAAAAATACATACCATGTTAATGTTCAGATTGTAAGGCCGGAACTGGGAAATGGTACGGAAGCTGTAATCTGTGTACCATTTAAGGAGCAGAATCAAGATTTTTAGTGCGGATAAAAGCTCTGTGCCGGGTTAAGGTAAATTTGATCTGGGACGAGGGGTTTAATCAGGAGATTCAAATTTTTTCATAATTAATGGGAGGAAATTATTTATGGACTTAATTCTTCAGGGAGCCGCTTATTTTCAAAAGGGCGGTTTCGTCATGTATATTCTTTTGCTGTGTTCGATTTTCGTTGTAGCTATCGCCATTGAGCGATTCCTGTATTTTCGCCAGGCTGATTCCGGACGCAAATTTGCCGAAGACTATTGCAATGCCCTCAGTAATGACCGCTGGCAGGACGCCAAGCAATTGGCGGCAGCAACATCAGGCAATCTTGCTGGTATTCTCGAAGTCGCCATGCAGAAGGCTGGCAAAGATGCCAAAGCCGTTACGGGCTTTGCTGAAGTCCAGTCTGGCGTTGCTTTGGCAAAATTCCGCAGCCGTTTATATTATCTGAGCGTAATCGTAACTATGGCACCATTGCTAGGTCTCTTAGGCACAATCAGTGGCATGATTTCCGCCTTCAGCATTTTCAATCTACAGGCCGGCCAGCCAATGGCAATTACCGGCGGCATTGGAGAAGCCCTGATTGCGACGGCTACGGGGCTTTGTGTTGCCATTATTTCCATGGCTGTACATGCTTACTTTATTCAACGGCTCGATCATATCGTAACCGATATGGAACAATGCTTTTCTTCACTGGAAAATCAAGTAGAACGGGGTGCAGCCAATGAGGTTGCGTGACCGCCGCTCCTTCAAAAAACCGGAAATCATGATCATTCCGATGATCGATATTATGTTCTTCCTGCTGGTGTTTTTTATGTTAAGCACCTTATATATGGTTGATTTAAAGGCACTACCGATTAATATGCCAACGGCAAAACATGCGGAATCTCAGATCAATGCGACATTTCTGGTGACCATAAAAGAAGATGGCACTTTATGGCTCGAAGATAAGTCCATTAATGAACAGGACTTGCTGCTGCAAGCCAAGGCCGAAAACACTAAAAATCCAAGATTTGCCATGGTTATCCGCGCCGAAAAAGGCCTAGCGTATGGCAAGGTCATAACATTTCTTGATAACCTCAAAGCTGCGGGTATCACACGTTTTGGCTTGGCTGCCGATGCTGAGGCGAAAAATTAAATGAACCAAGATAAAAATGAACGCATCGGCTGGGGCCTTTCGATTCTTTTGCATCTTGTTTTGTTCATTGTATTGGCGACCAGTGGTTTCTTTAACTATTTAGAACAGCAGAAACCGCCATTGATGGTAGATGTCATCTACGCAGCTGTCAGCGGTAGCAGCGGCGGCGGTAGTGATGGCAGTGATAGTAATAGCAGTGACAGCTCGGTTCCTGCTTCGAATATAGCCCTGCCAAAACCAGAGCAGCCAACAGCGCAGCTGGAGGAGCAAAAACCAACACCATCTGACAGCAAGCAGAAAGAAAAGCCGTCGCAAACGGCTGAATCAGCTTCTAATGCTGGTTCCAACAGCGGCAAAAGCAATGGTATCGGCAAGGGGCAGGGCAGTGGAAACGCCGATGGCATAAAAGGCAATGGCCAAGGTGGCGGCGATTCAGACGGGGAAGATAATTTGGAACCGGCAACACCGCTGCGCGTGCTCAGCCGTACGAATCCGGTTTATCCGGAAGAAGTGCGCCGGCAGGGCATAAGCGGCACCGTGAGCATCCGAGCTGTTATCGGTACGGATGGCAGCATCGAAGGGGCCAGTATCACCGCTTCTTCTGGTACATCTGCTTTGGATCAGGCGGCTTTAACGGCTTTTTATCAGTGGTCCTTTGCCCCAGCTAAAAACGCCCAGGGAAGAGCCGTTCGCTGCTATATATCCCAAAGCTTTGTATTCAATTTAAATTAATTAAAGCTCTTTAGGCATTCAATAACCTGAGTAGATTTTTATTGAGCTGTTGCGTGAGTAGTGAGTTTGATGGTGCATTTGCCTCCAATTAGCAAAGTAAGATAACACTATAGAAACTTAGAAAGCAGATGATTAGCCTGTTTTTAAGTTTCTTTTTTGCTGAGTTGCAGTATTTTTAGCGTATCTATGATAAAATTAGCAGAGAAAAAATAGTAGACTATATGCAGGAGTGGACGAAAAATGACAACGTGGAGTGTATTTGAGGTTATGGGGATAGTAGCTTTTGCGGTTTCAGGTGCGTTAACAGGGATTCAAAAGAAATTGGATGTCTTTGGCGTGTTGGTATTGGCGATAACGACAGCGATTGGCGGGGGGGTACTGCGGGATGTTATTATTGGTAATACACCACCGCTAACTTTTCGTGACCCTACTTTTCTTATAATCAGCGCTATGGCTACTATCGGTGTTTTTTTCACATATCGATGGTTGGATCGGTTCAAATATACCATTCAGATATTTGATGCCATTGGTTTGGGCGCTTTCACGGCTACTAGTGCTAATCTTGCCATTCAGCATAACCTGGATTCCTTATTTATTGTTACGACAGTGGCGGTAATTACCGGGATAGGTGGAAGTGTCATGCGGGATGTGTTTGTCAAAGAAATTCCTTATGTGTTTCGCCAGGAGGTCTATGCGATCACTACCATCGTGGGAGCTATGGTGTTCTATTATGCCCAAACGTATTATGTTGGCAATCTACCATTGTATCTTTGTTTTTGTATCACGACAGGCCTTAGACTTTGCTGTATTAAATATGGCTGGAACTTTCCCGTTCTTGGCCTAGATTCTAAGGATATAGTATCAGAGAACCGTAACCAAGGTAATTAATGCCCCTGATACCTGGGCGGGGCAAAAGAAAATGACAGGTTAGTGAATAAAAAAGGGGCTGTCCGCACTTGTGGACTGCAGCTGTTAGGTTGACAGTACAAATAAAGTAAATTAACCAGCTTTGGATCGAACTTCCATCGGTTTGAGGCTGTTTAATTTTGCCTGTAATCTTTTGTAAATACAAAAAATATGAAGGATATTGAAATAAAATGTCGAATTTTATTAGCTAAAAATATAAGATGTAGACCAGCGGAGTATTCTTCCGTGAGGTGGCTTATATTGGCAAGTAAACGGATGAGTCCTAATAATGAGTTTTCAATGAATAATAACTGAATATTATGATATTTATACAGGTGATTGAGCGCAAGTATGGGTGACTAACATGAGCGGCAATAGGTAGCGATGTATACATAGTTTCGTCCAGTTCCTAGAATTATGATGCTATTAGGGTTATTTACTCAGAATTAGAGGAAATAGTAGGAGGGAGTCCGGTGTTAGTTGCAACCCTCGTGGATAAGGTTGCCAACCTGTGGCTTGAGCTGAGCTTGCGGGCAAAGCTCAGCATTTGTCTAGTTGGTATGTCGGTGATTCCCTTGTTAGTAACAACTGCAATAATTGGTTATAATGGCGAGAAAGCGTTAACCAGCTTTCTCATTGACCATAATGGGGATGCAGCTCGGCATGCTGCTGAGAATATTGTAAATCACATTAAGCGGACGGGAATCGTCATGAGCATGGTAGCTGCTTTATTTGCTTCACTGATAAGTATTATTATAGCTGGTAGAATGACAAAACGTATTATCGACATAGCGACAGTCACTGACCGTCTGGCCACCGGTGACCCGAATGCATTGATCAAGATTACAACCAGGGATGAGCTTGGTCAGTTAGCCATGACATTTAATAATATTGTAGCCCAACTAAAAGCCAGCGGAGCAGAACTGCGCGACAGTGAGGAAAAATATCGCTCGCTGGTGGAAAATATTAATGTTGGTGTATATCGCAAGACTGGTAATGACAACTCTTTCATGGAATATGTCAATCCAGCCCTTGCGAGAATGCTCGGATTCCCTTCTGCAGAGGAATTATTAAAAACGTCCGCAGCAACCTATTTTTCCGACCAGGAAAGTTTTAATCTGCTGCTTAAAGAAATTAACCAGCAGGGAGCGGTGAAAAATAGAGAAATCATGCTAAATAAAAAAGATGGAACTGTCATATGGTGTTCTGTAACCGCAATCAAACATTTTGATGCCAAAAGGGAAATGTTCTGGATTGATAGTGTTGCGGAAGATATTACTGAACGTAAAATGGCTGAGAAAATACTGCGTCAGGCGCGCGATGAATTGGAATTGAAAGTAAAGGAAAGAACGCAGGAGTTAAGATTGCTAAATGAGAAATTGTACAGGATTTCAATACAAGACGGGTTGACCGGTATTGCCAACCGTCGCTGTTTTGATGAATGTTTGGAACGGGAATGGCAGCGAGCCAGTCGAGAACAGCTGCCGTTGGCATTAATTATGTTGGATGTTGACTTGTTTAAACATTATAACGATACGTACGGCCATGTTGCTGGCGATCAATGCCTCAAACGGATTGCAGGAGTTCTGCAGGGACTGAGCAAGCAGGCGACAGATCTGGCAGCGCGTTATGGCGGGGAAGAGTTTGCAATAATCTTGCCCAATACTGATCAGCAAGCTGCAGAGAAACTGGGGAAACAGATTTTGGTTAGAGTCAGAGAACTAGGCATTCGTAATGTAACATCTGTAAGCAGTCAAATCGTTACGGTAAGTCTTGGTATTGCGGTTTGTATACCGTCAGATATTTTTACACATGATAAACTGATTATTGCAGCAGACCAGGCCCTTTATCAAGCCAAGAAAGCAGGGCGAAACCAGTTACGGGTGGCTTCTCTTACAGAAGATTCACTTACGTAAGAGCGTAAAAGAGCCCGCAGGTCCTAACATTTTTATTCCAAATTTGCAAATCACTTGACAGTTGTATATAATTAAAGCACTAGTTAGGGACGGCGTTACGTTTAAGGATATGGACGGATGAGTGAATAATTAGTAATATTATATAACTGGAGGTTCTAGTGAGTAAAAATGATAAACTTTTAATTATACCACTTGGGGGACTTGGTGAGATTGGTAAGAATATGACGGTGTTTCGCTGTGGCGATGACATGATTATTCTTGACTCTGGTCTGGCTTTTCCTGAGGAGGATATGCTGGGCATTGATTTAGTCATACCCGATATCTCCTACATTATTGAAAACAAAGACAAAATCAGAGCGGTTGTTTTAACCCATGGTCATGAGGATCATATTGGCTCATTGTTTTATCTGCTGCGTCACATTGATGTACCCGTGTACGGTTCACGGCTTACGTTAGGTTTGGTTGAGGGGCGATTAAAGGAATATGATGTATCGACCACTAACCTAATTCCTGTGGCTCCTGGTGATTCTATTACCCTAGGGGCCTTTGAGGTTGGCTTTATCCGGGTTAACCATTCGATTGCTGATGCGCTGGGGATTTACTTAAAAACGCCGGTAGGTACAGTTGTTCATACGGGCGACTTCAAAATTGATCAGACCCCTGTTGATGGCAAGATGATTGATATCCATAAATTCGCTGAATTGGGCAATCAAGGAGTACTGGTGCTGCTTTCGGACAGCACCAACGCCGAACGGCCAGGCTATACCAAATCGGAACGTACTGTAACAGTGAGTCTTGATGAGCATTTTCGCACCGCCAGGGGGCGTATTATCTTAACTACCTTTGCGTCTAATGTATCCAGACTGCAGCAGGCCATTAACGCGGCTTGTAACTATGGGCGTAAGGTGGCGCTGCTGGGACGGAGCATGGTAACGGTGGTGAATAAGGCTAACGAGCTTGGTTATATGGACATACCAGAAGGAGTCTTGATTGGCGTTGATGAAATCAGCCGCTATCCGGACAACCAAATGCTGATCTTAACAACCGGAAGCCAGGGTGAACCTATGGCTGCGCTCAGTCGGTTGGCTTCCAAAAGTCATCGCAGTTTGCAACTAACTCCCGGGGATACGGTGCTAATAGCAGCCAACCCAATACCAGGCAATGAACGTTCTGTTGGTCGTACTATTGATGCCTTAATGCGCTCTGGTGTTCATGTTGTGTATGAACGATCTTCAGGTATTCATGTTTCTGGACATGCCAGTCAGGAAGAACTTAAGCTCATTTTGAATTTGGTTAGTCCTAAGTACCTCATTCCCGTTCACGGGGAACACCGGATGCTTAGACAACATGGTAAACTGGCACAAGAAACAGGCATACCCAAGGAAAACGTTTTTATTGGCGAGAATGGGCATGTTTTTGAGTTTACTGCTGACACCGGACGGTTTGCTGGTAAAGTAACTGCTGGCAAAATTTTTGTTGATGGTTTAGGTGTCGGAGATGTTGGCAATATTGTTATCCGGGACAGACGGCAGTTATCTCAGGACGGTGTATTGATTGTTGTGGTTACTCTTGACAAAAGCCGTGGCTGCGTTCTGGATGGTCCTGATATTGTTTCGCGGGGATTTGTCTATGTCAGAGACTCAGAAGTACTCATTGATGAGTCGCGTAATATAGTAAAGAACGTATTAGAACGCTTTGAAAATCAGCCAATAACCGAGTGGGCTCCACTGAAGAATGGCATTCGGGAAGCCTTGTCTAAGTATTTATTTGCAAAAACCGGTCGTAGGCCGATGATCTTACCAATTATCATGGATTTGTAAAGGCTTTTGTCCGCTGAGTTAAATAAGTTATATATAGAAACCCTGCAGGGTGTAATCCTGCAGGGTTTTTATAATCGTTGATTACCGGGTATCAACATCGGAATTGACTTCCCTGACAAATTTTAGGTAAATAGCAGGAATTTTGGCTGAAAGGCAAGAAGTTAGTAAGATAGTAAATATGAAGGAGGCAGTTCATGAACCAGGAAATCTTCGCCGACGGTATTAGCGCCGTTCATGTTACCGGCAACTTAGTGCGTATCGATCTGATGACCTTGCAACCCCATCTCAAGAGCGATAACGGTCAGCCGGTAGTTGATGTAAGTAAGCGGATTATCATGCCGCTGGAGGGTTTTGTGCAGGCTTTAGCTACCCAGGAAAACATCGTTAACCAGCTCATCAAAGCTGGGGTGCTGAAACAGAGCCAGGAGAAAATTTCTCAGCCCGAACAAGAGCAGTAGCTCCATGACAACAAACCAAAAATGACAAGAAGGAAGGTAATACCTATGTTTGTACAAAAGAAAAAGTTTTGCATTGCGCTGCTGATTACATGCCTGTTTACAATCGCATTTGGCGTAAATTTGGTGCAAGCAGCACCTGCGCCCGCTTCTTCTGTGGGGGTCGTTGATTTCTTATATCTGCTTAACAACCATCCGGACACGCCCAAGGCCAATGAAGAGCTTAAGGCAGTGCAAGAGCAGGCGAAAAAAGACTTCGAGACCAAGTCAGCCGGTTTGGGCGACAAGGAAAAACGGGACCTTGATTTGCAGCTAGGGCAGCAGCTAGAGCAAAAACGTCAGGAACTTCTCAAGCCTATTTCTGAGAAAATTGCCACTGCGATCAAGGAAGTGAGAGCCGATAAGGGCTTGTCGGTGGTGCTGGGAAAAAATATTGTTATTGATGGTGGGGTTGACATCACGGCAGATGTTCTAAAGAAGCTTACCAGTAAGTAAGCTGCACAGCCTCTTGACAGCAGGCAAGATTTTTGATATATTAATAAACAATAATATTGAATCAAATACGATGATCAGAAGAGTAGGCATAGTAAGGATACTTTCAGCGAGCTGGGTTTGGTGTGAGCCAGTAACTATCTGATATGACTGAAAATCATCTGTGAGTTGCAGGCTGAACATTAGTAAGCCTTGCCGGGACCCGTTAAGGGTAACAGTGCCCGTTATTGCGCTGGGGTATCGAGCTTTGCTCCGTACTTTAATGAGAGATTGCAGTCTTTCTATAAGGACTGTAATAATTAGGGTGGTATCGCGGATTAACCTCCGTCCCTTTATGTAAGGGGACGGAGGTTTTTTAATTTTCCAGATGGAAAGTATAACTTTCCCTGGATTGAACGACTAAGGCTTCTGCCGGCGTCCTAAGGGACTTGGCACAAGCCAAGTCTTATCTTATTTAAGGAGGTAATTTGATATGGATGTTCATGAGCTAAACTTAGTTAAAATTAAAGAGGCCTGGCAGCGAATTACCCCTTTTGTTCATCAGACTCCGCTGCAGCATTCCCGTACTTTAAGTGAAATAGCCAATTGCCAGGTTCACTTAAAATTGGAAAATATGCAAAAAACGGGTTCTTTCAAAATCCGGGGAGCTGTCAATAAGATATTCAGTTTGCGTCCGGAAGAGATGGCTTGTGGGGTAATAACGGCTTCAGCAGGCAACCATGCCCAGGGCGTAGCCTGGGCAGCCAAGGCTTGCAATGTCCCTGCGATTGTCGTTATGCCAGAAAAGGCACCTATAGCCAAGGTGCGGGCTACCAAGGCTTATGGTGCCAATGTAGTGTTGTATGGTCAAAACTATGATGAGGCCTACCAGCATGCTCGAATTTTGCAGGCCGAGCAAAACAGAACATTTATCCATGCCTTTGATGATCCAGCTGTTATTGCCGGTCAGGGAACAATTGCGCTGGAAATCATGTCTCAGATGTTTGATGTGGATGCTATCATTGCACCTATTGGCGGAGGTGGTTTGATTGCCGGTCTGGCTGTAGCAGCCAAAGAGCATAATCCTAAAATCAAGGTAATTGGCGTGCAAGCAGCAGGTGCACCTTCTATGGCCCAATCGTTAGCCTGCGGAGCGCGCTCCTGTCTGGCGTCTGTCAGTACCATTGCCGACGGCATTGCTGTAAAACAGCCAGGCGATATTACTTTCGACTATACACAAAAGTATGTTGATGAAATTATCTTAGTTACTGAGGAAGAGATTATTGCTGGAATTTTATTCATGCTAGAGCGTGGCAAAATAATGACTGAAGGGGCTGGTGTAGTCGGAATTGCGGCCCTGTTAGCTGATAAGATCAAGCTGCCGATGCAAAAAGTAGCGGCAGTCATCAGTGGTGGTAATATTGACCCAATGCTTTTATCGATGCTTATCGAGGATAAATATCATCAGGTAGCCTGTTGGTAACAGGACAATGACTATAGTTATCTAATGGTGGGCATTTAAGAGGAATGGCTAAATCAGAAAGCTTTACTAGCGGAGTTTCCGGATCTGAAGATTCTGCTGTGGATAGCAGTTGTACAGGATCGAGAATAATAATCATGCGCTCATCCACTTTGCCGATTCCTTTTACATAACTTACACTTAGACTGCTCGACAGAGTGGGCGCTGCTTGTAAATCCTCTTCGTTAAAATGCACAATATCAGTCACCTCGTCGACAATACAACCGATAACCTGGCCATTACTATGCAACATGATAAATTTGCTGTCTTCGGCGGCGGTCATTTCCGCCAACCCGAATTTGTTTCGTAAGTTGAAGATGTAGTTTACATGGCCGCGGAGATTGATCATGCCTTCTATTTCGCGGGGAAGTCCAGGAATTTTTTGTATTTTGTATTTTTGAGCGCGTAAAATGCCATTAACAGTTAAGGCGTCAATGCCGTATTCACAGCCATCAATTTCAAAAATGACTAGCTGGATGCTTGCCATAAGCGTAGTCCTCCTTTTTAACTCGATCAGGTTTCATTGGCCAAAACAGTTAGTTGTTCGGTTATACTAGTAATCTCCTCAACGCTGGCGGTTATCTCCTGAATAGCTGCTGCTTGTTGTTCAACTGTTAATGCAGTTTCGTTGCCCATGGCAACGGTCCGGTCAACAGAATTCCTAATTACGGTAGTGAATTCTTTGATTTTACCGACTGTTGCTTTTGAGTCTCCGGATAGCTTTCTAATCTCTTGCGCTACAACGCCAAAGCCCAGACCGGCTTCCCCTGCCCTGGCGGCTTCAATGGCTGCATTTAAGCCTAACAGGCGGGTTTCGTCGGCGATTTCTTTGATGAGATCCATAACACTATTAATTTCGCCGGTAACAGAACTTACATTGCCAATCTCGGAATTCAGATTAGCCTGATTATCACTTACTGTACCGGCAGAGGCAGCTAATTCCTCCATAGTAGCCGAAATTTGATGGAGGCTGTCATCTAATATCATGGCTACCGCTTTTAGTTTTCGATGCTGATAAGCACTCTTGGACATATTGTTAGCAACCGTGAAAAGTACATTGGCGGCTGCTTCGATGCTTTCTTTTGACGAGATGCGTACTTCCTTGGTAGCTGCGACATAACCGTTGGCGTCAACGCCAATTTCGCCGGCGATTCTTCTGTATTTTTCTTCGTCAGGACTGGACGTGAGAACTTGGCCGCCTAAGATTGTTCCCAGCAATTTCCCTTCGAGTATTATCGGCGCAGCAAAGTCAATCAGCCCTGCATGGCATTCGAAAACATAAGGCTTGCCGGTGCGAACCGCTTCCTCCCCGCCCTTTCGGTGAGACTCTGCACAGCGTTTGTCACCACATTCTGTTGAATGGGTATAGTCCTGACAGAATCTGGTATACATGCTGGGATTAGTCACCGGATTGCCATCCTGGTCAACTGTGACGCTGGCCACACCAACGCCTTTGGCAAAATCATCCTGAAATCTTTGGAGAAAATCAATATCGATTACATCGGTTAGCTTGAGGGTGGCCAAATTTACTTCATAATTAGTGGCTGTGTTTTTAGATCCTTGCTGACTCATAATTATTCCTCCTGCTGTTTATTGATAGGATTTATATAATTCTGGAGTTTGGCTGAAAGCGTTAAGCAAATGACTGAGTCAAGTTTGCCGTACATTTGATTAAGCATTAAATTGATAGCAGTAAACGGCGGTATTTTTTTTCGATACGCCCGGTCTGAGGTCATTGCATCATAAATATCTGCAATGGCCACAAACTTAGCGCAAATGTTCAAATCCTTTTCTTTTAAACCAAATGGATAGCCGCTGCCATCTTCTCTTTCGTGGTGCTGCAGTACCCCTAATTTCACTTCTTGAGAAACATCGTAACAATTGCTTAACAAATGATAGCCTTGTTCTGAATGCAGCTTGATAATGTCGATTTCTTCAGTAGTGAGTGGTCCTGGCTTATCAAGTATTTCCCGGGGAACAAGCACTTTCCCGATATCATGCAATAGCCCGGATAAGATAAAGTCTTTTAGCATTGTGCCCGTAAAGCCTGTCCATTTTCCCAGGAGTCCGGTAAGTATGGCTACATGAAGAGAGTGGGTAAAGGTATACTCATGATGTGTCTGAATCCGGTAAAGGTTATCAAGAACACCCTCGATATCAATCATAAGTTCGATGTAATTCTCAGCTAATTCTTTGCATTCGGCGATTGGGACTTCATCAAATATCCGGACTTTTTTAAAGGTTGATGATATTATGTCTAGCGTTTTGTCATACTTTGGAAGCATTTGCAGTCTCCGCGATTTGATGCCATACAATCGTGTATCATCACTCTCCCAAAAATCCCTACTATAATTAAATGCGTCAAAGTTCTACTTAATTTATAATTGTAGGGCAAATAATATAAATATACTATTGGGCCAGATACTAGAAAATGGGAGCAGCTATTGTATCAGTATAACAATAGCTGCTCTTATTTTTATAGTATCCAAAAGTATAGTTTTTGTGTAATAAGCAAGGATGACTACTATTTCTTTTCTAAAGCTGTTTTATGCTGTAGTTCCCAAATTTTTAAATGCAACATAAGTGTTACCTTGGTTTCCATTTTGTCTAATGACATTTGCAGCAATTCTTCTATGCGATGTTTTCGCCATATTGCGGTATTGGGATGAATATAGAGCTTTTTGGCGACTGCTTTCAAGCTATCGCCTTCCAGAAGGTATTTTAATGTTAATAATAAATTACCTTCGCGAATCTGGTCATATTCCACAAGCCGTCCGATCGTGCTGGCGGCTAAGGTGACAATATTTTTATCTTTTATAAGTTGAAAAGCAATTTCGTAAAGCCCAATATCATCAAAGTGAACGATCTGTGGTCGGCTATCTGCGCTTGCAACAATAGCCGCGCGGTTAGCTTTTTCATATACATCCTTAATATTGAGGGGAATGCTGGATGAGCCTGATATACCAATTATTGTACGGAGAGCAGGGAACCGTTTTTTTATTTCGTGAGTCAGTTGATGAGCGAAGTCCAGTTGATATTGCTTGGTGCTAATAGCTTCGTCTGCTAGCGATACTAAGAGAATGATCTTATTGTTTAAGTTCCATATTTTATCATGCCCTTTGTCTGCAAGCCAGATGAGAACCTGTTGTTTTATCTCTGCTGTATCATCTTCACAAGTGTCTGTCTTACCTGTGTTTCCCATACTGTCAGCCAATTGAATCACAAAGCAACAATACACCACGTGGCTTTCGAGGCCAAACTCGCTGAGAGCTTTGCTTGTATATTCCAATGGATAATCATTTACCAGTAAGCGATTCAGATAATTACTGCGCGTGTTAACGTGATTAATGAAAATCAAGTCCTGTTCTGCCTTGATGATGCGGTTTTCTGCCTGTTTTTTTTTCGTAATATCCTGGGTTACTCCCAATACTTTGGTTAAGCGCCCCTGTTGGTTTGTAATTGCGTTAAGCCGGGCATAGACCCAGCCAACAGAATCATCACTCTTTAGGACTCTAAATTCCAATTCCGAATATTCTGCGTTTTTGATCTCGGCTACCGTTGATTTTACAATCGCACTATCATCAGGATGAATCCGCCTGGCAAAAAGGTCTACTGTTGGTGCAGTTTTTTGCGGTGTATAACCAAAGTTTTTATATTGTTGATCTGAGCAATACAGGATACCATTGCTACTATCCCACTCAAAATAACCCAGTTTAGCAATTTTCTGCGCCATTTCTAAATTATGCTGACTCGCACATAATTTATCTTCATGGACTATTAATTGATCGAGTACTTTTTGTTCTTTAGTCATATCACACACTATGGCAAGTACGAATTCTATTTCCTTGTTGCTACTTTTCTCAGGAAGCAAGGAAATGTGGTATTGCCGTATGCCTACATTCAGCTGAAACACTTCCTTTTGTGCATTGGCAAAAGCTCGTTTTAAATGGTATTTACATTTTTTAAAATTCTGCAATTCAAGGCGAAAGTAAGTAAGGTTCTTCCCCAGGATATTTTGTGTTGCCATGCCGGTACTTGGGTCATTATAGCTCACCTGTACCAGTTTGCCCTCACGATCCAACCGGCTTACTAAAATGGGGCCGGGGTTTATCTCGTATACGGTTTTTCTGTTGTTAAGACTAACTTTATTATCGTTTACTTCCAAAAAACAATCGTTCATAATTGCCTCGTAATAATGGATTTGATCTATAATATATATGTATAAGTACTGTCAATGTACACGGTTTTTACATAAATCTTCTCTGAGATTTGCCTTGTTTCCTTGTTTCCTTGTGAAATTCCATGAATATGTAAGGATTTGTTTAAAATGGTTTAGCAGGCATAAAAAAAAATAGGCCATGCGGCCTAATGGGGGAGAGAATAATCTATTGCTAGTATCTTCAGTTCCCGGGGATTTATGTGCGCGATTTACCTGGATTATGAGTGAATGTTAGGGTCACGGCGATTACGTAGTTTATCTTGAATTTTTCCGCTTGTCGCAGGGTTATTGTACTTCACCATCGCCTGCTCGGACACATTTTTGTTAAATATATCTTGTTGCGTTGCGCCGCTATCTCCTTTAGTCATCTTTACACCTCTAAATAAATTTTATTTTAGTGTTTCCTTAGGTAGCAGTCTATGCTGCTCTCAGGTTGCTGGATGATTGGGTCCATTGAGATGTTTATCGCCGCTGCTATGCGTATTTTGGCGGTTCTGGTTTTGTTCTTTTGCCTGTTTCTGAGCTAAAGAGTCATTGGCATTATTCTTAGCCACAGCATCACCTCCTGGTGATTATTGTTTGCAAAACTAATGCTTTACATACGGAAAGAAGGGGTAAGTTTATTGCTTTTAAATCTAAAAGGCGGCCTAATCTCCGGTGTGAGTAAAGGCTGCCTTTAGATTATTCGTTGATATACTTAAAGATGCTATCAATTGCTTTTGAGTAGTGTTTTCCTGACAATCCTACTATGAATTGGCAATCAGCGCTTTTGCAGGTACTTTCGCCACTACAGTACTTTGTTAGCAGTTCACTGCCAGGCGTAGGCTCTTGCTTGGTAAGAACGTAAGCTGAGAACTGCTGCGCAACTTCCTTGCCGGTAAATGAGCATTGGGTAATCCGATTAATTGTGATTGTTTCACGCATCTATTAATTCCCTCCCGCAAACATGTTATTCTTTAATATAACAAATTGCTGGGAGTCGTGATAGACAAGTTGTGTTAAGAAAATGTTAATTTTTGTTTGCCAGCTTTGGCAACAAAGTATTTATGAAACTCCAGATTGCCAGTTAGTTCGGGGTGAAAAGCAGTAGCCAGCATGTTGCCCTGCTCCACAGCGACAATTTTATCAGCTACTGTTGCCAGCACTTTGACGTTCGGGCCGGCCTTTGCCACATAAGGGGCTCGAATGAAAACCAGGGGGAGTGGCGCAGACGAAACTGCTGGTATAAGCACATTGGTTGTGAAGCTGTTTAGCTGACTGCCGTAAGCATTTCGCTGGACGGTAATATCCATCAGCCCTAGATGGCAGTTGGGTTGGTCCACAATGGTTTTGGCTAAAAGTATCATGCCCGCGCAGGTCCCCCATACAGGCAGGCCAGCGCGTATTTTGGCAATTAATAGGGGGGCTAGCTGAAACTCTTGCAGCAGTTTGCCGATGGCAGTGGATTCGCCACCAGGCAGGATAAGTCCGGCGATACCATTGAGGTCAGCGGCTTTTTTTACGGGAATACCTGTTACCCCAGGAAGTGAATGTAAACAATCCAGATGTTCCTGTACAGCTCCTTGGAGGGCGAGAACGCCGATGGTGAGCAAGACTACCACCCTCTGCTAGCCAAACGCTCGGCTGGTTCAAGCTTGTCCATTTCAATGCCGACCATAGGTTCGCCTAGATTTTCTGAGATTTTGGCTAATAACTCAGGATCATTGTAGTGAGTAGTGGCTTCGACAATGGCTTTGGCACGTTTGGCAGGATCACCTGATTTGAAAATACCTGAACCGACAAATACACCATCGCAGCCCAGCTGCATCATGAGGGCTGCGTCTGCTGGAGTGGCAATACCGCCTGCAGCGAAGTTAACAACAGGCAATTTACCATGTTTCCATATATACTCAATAAGGTCAAAGGGGGCGCTCATTTCCTTAGCAATGCTCATTAGTTCTTCTGGCGGTGCTGCTTTTACCCGGCGCATATCGGCCAGCATTGTACGCATATGCCGGACAGCTTCGACAACATTGCCTGTGCCGGCTTCTCCCTTGGTGCGGATCATAGCGGCACCTTCGCCAATACGGCGTAAAGCTTCGCCAAGGTTGCGGGCACCGCAGACAAAGGGGATTTTGAAATCGCGTTTATTAATGTGGTAGGACTCATCAGCCGGGGTTAAGACTTCACTTTCGTCAACATAGTCAATACCCAAAGCTTCAAGAATTTGGGCTTCAACAAAATGGCCAATTCTAGCTTTAGCCATAACAGGTATCGTAACGGTGGCTTTAATTTCACGAATCATTTTCGGATCAGACATCCGGGCTACGCCGCCATCTTTGCGAATGTCGGCCGGTACTCTTTCCAGCGCCATAACAGCAACGGCTCCGGCTGTTTCAGCAATTTTTGCCTGCTCCGCATTGGTAACATCCATAATGACGCCACCTTTTAGCATTTGGGCTAAATTTTTGTTAAGTTGATATTGGTTTTGCATAATTTATTGTCCTCCTCTTTGCATAAAAAGAATAGTTCTGCTAAAATAATTGTACCGATACGATTTCAATGTATTAATACAAAATTTTTGTAATTATAGCAAGGTAGGGGAAAAAAAACAAGATGACTCAGGAATTTTTAGAATTTGTATCGATACAATTAATAAAAAACAGTAAAATATCCCTATATGTCCAGTTGTATGATCACTTGCGCGAGCTGATTATCAGCGGCAAATTGAGTTATGGCTATTTACTGCCGCCGGTGCGTAAGCTAGCGGTTTTTTTGGCGGTTAATCCGGGGACGGTGGTTAATGCCTATAAATTACTGGAGCAAAACGGCTATATCTTTTCCCGTGCCGGCAGCGGCAGTTATGTAGCTGAAATACTAGTCAATGGCGATACCGAATATCAGCCTGCTGCTGTAATCGAGATAGAGCCTCTACCACCTGTTACAGTACACCCAGGGAAAAATTGTCTTGATTTTGCCACTGTAATGCCGCCGCCTGATTTATTGCCAATTGACGATTTTAAAAATTTGTTAATCGAAGTCCTGGATCGAGATCAGGGCAAGGCGTTTAGCTATCAGGACAGCCAGGGATTTGAGCCCTTACGGCAGGCGATTTCCACTTATCTAAAGGAACAGGGGATCAAAGCGCAGGCCAATAATGTTCAGATTATTTCAGGAGCCCAGCAAGGCATAGATATTGTTGCGAAGGCTGTATTAAATTATGGAGACTATGTGTTTACCGAAAATCCCACTTATCCTGGTGCCATTGCGGCTTTTCGTTCCCGCGGTGCTAAAATTGTTGAAATAAATATGGAAAGTGACGGAATTAATATTCAGGAATTGGAAGCCAAAATCAGATCATTTCGTCCTAAACTGATTTATGTAATGGCGAATATCCAGAACCCGACAGGTTATTCCTATTCACTTGGCAAAAGGAATCGGTTAATTGGTCTTGCCCGGCGATATAATGTGCTAATTTTGGAAGATGACTATATCAGTGAACTGGATGTTTCTGACGCGCCCTTGGCACCGCTAAAGGCACTGGACCGTGACCAGCGGGTTATATACTTAAAAAGTTTTTCTAAAATCTTTATGCCAGGTCTCAGATTAGCTTTTTTATTAATGCCGCCGTCCATGGTGGCAAAAGTATTGGCTAGTAAGCACAATTCGGATATTTCTACTTCAGGTTTGACGCAACGCGCTTTTGATCTCTATTTACGCAAAGGCATCTGGCAGCGGCACATTGCAGCCATTCGCCGCATTTACCTAGAACGATATCAAACAACGCTGGCTGCCATCGAGCAGTTTTTACCACCTGCCGTTACTTGCCACCGACCTAGGGGTGGGCTTACCTGTTGGTTAGCTTTACCGGAAGGGGTATCTGCTCAGCAGGTTGTTGAAGCGGCTCAGCAGCAGGGTGTGTTGCTAACTCCTGGTACGGCATTTTTTCCTCGTCATGCGCCTGACCGTTTTATCCGGCTTAGTTTTGCGGTAGTTTGTTCGGAAGAAATACTGCAGGGAGTGAGAATATTGGGTGAAATTATATCCCAGTATTGCTTGCGAAATATAGGAAAATAAGATATTGTCAAGATAGTATAATATAGAAAAGCAGAGGTCAGGTGGAATTGATGCGAAAACCAAAACTGTTTTTACATATCTTTTTTCTTGTTATTGTCTTGGTGTTAGGTTCTTCGTCAGCCTTTTTTTCGTCAATTACTATTGGGGCCACAGCTGCTCCAGAGAATATTACATTAACCTGGTCAGCTGATCCTAAAACTACACAGACAATAACCTGGCGAACGGCGGTTGCTACGGTTGGCGGGCAGGTGCAGTATGCCGAGGCCGTGAGCGGACACCTATTTCCAGATCATGCCATAACTATAACTGCTGGCGTCGAAGCACTTCATACGAATATCGGGGAGATGGCCATTCATTCAAGTATCTTGACTGGCCTTAAGCCCAATACCCGTTATGTTTACCGGGTGGGTGGGACAGAAGGTTGGAGCCAGCCACAGTATTTCACTACAGCGCCGTCAATAGCACAGAATTTCACTTTTTTGGTATTTGGCGACTCGCAGAGCATTAATTATAATGTGTGGGGAACTACCTTGCACCAGGCCTATCAAGCTAACCATCAGGCCGCTTTCTTTACCAATGTGGGCGATCTTGTTGACGTAGGTCAGGATTATTCCCAGTGGAACAGCTGGTTTAGAGCAGGGCAAGGTGTTGTTGATACAATCCCTGTTATGCCTGTGACAGGCAATCATGAGTTCTATACATCACAGCGCCGCCAGTTCACCCTGCCGGTATTATTTACATCACAAATAAAATTGCCACTAAATGGTCCTGATAACCTGATGGGGCAGGTGTATTCCTTCGATTATGGGGATGTACATTTCGTTATGTTAAACAGTCAGGAAGGGGAGCAACATGCATTTGTGCCAGACATGCTGGAACGTCAAAAAACCTGGCTGGAAAACGACCTGCAAAGCACCCGGAAAAAGTGGAAGCTTGGCTTTATCCATCGCCCGCTCTACAATAACAAGCCAGGGGATGGTGAGATTACTATCAGCAAGGCTTTTGGACCTATTTTTGATAAATATCATGTAGACGTTGTTTTTACCGGCCATGATCACGCCTACGCCCGGACTTATCCGCTTCGTGGCGGCATGGTAACAGCTAGCCCGGATCAGGGGACAATATATGTAGCCACAGGCCGGAGCGGTACTAAAACCTACCAGAATTTACTAGCCAAGGATTGGGATGAGTTTTTCTATGATCCGCAGGACGAACCCAATTATCTGGTTGTAACAGTCAGTCAGACTACGCTACAGGTGAAGGCAGTTAAGCAAAGCGGTGGACTTATTGATAATTGGACTATCTATAAATAGTTTATATAATAAACAGAAAAAAACCCTAAGCCAAGTGGCCAGGGTTTTTACTGGTAATATTATTGAAGATCGCATATTTCATCTAACAGATGAGTAGCTTGATCGTGGGGAATGTCTTTTACTAGTACGACTTCGCTGATCAGAATTTGTCGAGCATTATCAAGCATGTTCTTGTCAGCCATTCCCAACTTGCGCTTATTTTTAATTCTGAGTAGATCCCGGATGACGGCGACTTCTTCGCAGATATCACCAGTCTTGATCTTGCTCATGTTCAGTCGCTGCCTTTGCGTATCATTCATTGGTGTCGAATCTGTTTCACCGCTGTGGAAAGTACTGAGAACATCATCCAGCGTATCTGGATCTACTATCGGGCGCATCCCCAATTTCTCGGTCTTATCCAAGGGGAGCATTACCTGCATGTTTCGATGAGGTATATTCACAACATAATAAAGTTGTGTTTGCCCAAATATTTCCTTCTCTTCGATCTTCTCGATAATACCTCCACCATGCATTGGATAAAAGATCTTATCACCTATTTGAAACATGAAGTCACCCCCTAGTAACGATGTTTTTAAGTATATCACAAAAATAGATAAATATCAAGTTGAAAACCATAATTATATCACTGCAGTCTAAAGCCGTCAATATGTTAATTTGTTATTCGTCAATATCCAGCTAAAAATTATGCTGACAAGGCGGGAATTTTTAGCTGGGAAATTTTATTATTTTTAGATGGAAGGAGAGTGGTTTGATGATAAATTTTACTTTGCCAAATGGGCGTGAGTATAAAATAACCAACGCAGTATTTGACTATAATGGCACACTGGCCGAAGATGGCGTAATTGCCGGGGAAATAAAGGAACTCCTGAAAAGGGTAGGTGAAGTCGCCAAAGTAACCGTACTTACTGCAGATACATTTGGCCTGGCCCGGACGCAGTTAGAAAACGTAGCAGGTGTACAGCTCCATATTATTAATAAAGGGGAGGAAGCTGCTCAAAAACGAGATTTTGTCAGAGAGTGCGGCGCGGATAATACCATTTGTTTCGGCAATGGCGCCAATGATCACGCAATGTTTGCGGAGGCCATTTTGGCTGTTGGTGTAATTGGGCCTGAGGGTGCTTACCAGCCAACCTTGGCGCAAGCGGATATTGTAGTAACCAACCCTAAAGATGCGCTTTTGCTGCTGCTTAAGCCGGGGAGACTTGTGGCCACGTTGCGAACATAACTAGAGGGTAGATTACCATAGTAAGCTAAAAGGTTCTGGAACCGTTAACTTACTGGATAAAATGGCCGTTATTGATATAACTGGCTTTGAATGTGGAAGTATTTTGCGCCCCGGGGTAGCTCGGGGCTCTTCCTAATTATAGAGGAAGGAAATAATCAGACAGCGTAGAATTGATTATCAAGTTAGATAGTAAACGAAGCTGTTATAAGGTGGATTGTAGTACTGTATGGAAAAAATTAATAAAAATTCATTTACACCTCCCTTCTATCAATTAGCAACTATTTTAGAAAAAAAAATACTAACAGGGCAATTAAAGGCAGGCGAGTCGCTGCCATCAGAAAATGATCTCGGACGGGAATATGAGCTCAGTCGGACTACTGTCCGCAAATGTCTGAGCCTGCTTGCCGAGCGCGGACTTATTAGCACCCAGCAGGGAAAGGGGACGTTTGTATCAAGACCGTCTTTGGACCGTGCTGAGTTTTTAATGGGAGAGTTCCATACGCATATGGTACAAATGGGTAAAGAGCCCGGGTATCGGCTGGTTGAAGTGCGTTTTCGCAAGGAGCTGCCTGAATTTGCTGTGGAATTAGGCATGACGGCCGAACAAGGTATTTTGTATTATTGTCGCCTGCTGCTGGCAGATACGGAACCTGTCGCCGTTGAGCATAAATATATGTTATATATCAAAGGACGTCCTATTCTTGAAAATGAGTTTCAATATAAGGCATTTTCTGAGATTATTACGATTCACACCGATATTTTGCCGGTAAGAAGCCAAGCCGTCCTCGGTGCTGAAAGTGTCGGCGAATTTGATGCCAAATTACTCAATGTGGCACAGGGGTCACCTGTACTAAAATTACAGCAGGCTTTGTATGCCAGCGACAACCGGCCTATCGGTATTGGGGTGTTTTATTATCGTGGCGATCGGTACTCGTTAGTCTCAGATATACATCCGCTGAAGGGAGAACGATGACGGTGTTAGAACTTCTGGCGAACGCCATCAGTGAGCTTGATGAGCCACTGGCGCTTGAACTGGTTAAAAAAGGCCTGGAATTTGGCATCTCACCCCTGGATATTGTTGAGGAATGCCGCAACGGTCTGGTATCTGTCGGTGACAGGTATTCCCGGGGAGAATATTTTTTAGGCGATTTAATTCTTTCCTCAGAGATATTTTCACAAATTATGGATAGTTTGAACCCTGTAATTGAACCTAATGAAAAGAAACCGTTTATCGGAAAAATCGTATTTGGTACGATTGAAGGTGATATTCACGATATTGGCAAGAACCTGGTAGGCTCTTTGTTGCGTTGTTACGGGTTTGAGGTATATGACTTGGGCGTAGATGTGTCACCAGATAAATTTATCATGGCCTTAACCGAATCAGGTGCCCCGGTACTTTGTTTGTGCACCTTGCTTTCTCCAGGTTTTGAAGCTATGAAGCGAACAATTCAATTGGTGCGGCTGATTGAACGTAATACGAAAATCAAAATACTCATCGGCGGGCTAGTCAATGAAAAGGTGAGAGAATATACCGGTGCCGATGCCTGGGTTGATGATGCAAGGCGGGGAGTGGATATATGTCTGCAATGGAGTCAGGAGTTAGCGCAAAATTAGCCATGCAGCCCACCTTTAGACGAATATTTGCGAATTCTTTGAAATTTCCGCGGCTAAGTTAGCGATATTATGGAGGTATTATGGAACATAGAACAAGGGTTGAACGGGCCATCAAACGCCTACCTGTCGATCAGATACCCTGCGGTGAGCTTGTCATTACCGATGAGCTGGTACAAACAATGTTTACGCAAACGGTGCCCCAGTTCGGTCATCGGTTGGAGTTTGTGAATGCTATGGGGCTTGATGCCGTATGTCTGCATCCAAACTGTGGCTATAGCAAACAAAGTATTCCATGTTCTAAGGAGGTTATATTTAGTGATTTGCCGAATTGGGTGAAAACAGATTTATTTACCTTTGCCGTGATAGACGGCCCGATTGGCTGGGCTGGTAAACTACTGGGTTTTGAGCAGTTAATGATACAATTGGGCCGCCGTACTCCGGATTTTTGTGAGTTTATTGCTACTATCGAAACCCTGAATAAAGAGCTTATTGAGCGATTGGCCGGCAGCGGGATAAATGGTATCCTCCTGGCTGATGATATTGCCTATAATCAGGGCGTTATTGCTCGGCCTGCGCTTTTACGGGAAATGATATTTCCTTCGCTGGCCGTGCAAGCCGATTATGCCCATCAGTTGGGCTTACCCGTGTTTTTTCATTCTGACGGCAACCTGACCATGGTGCTTGAAGATATCGTTGCCGCCGGGTTTGACGGATTACAGTGCATAGAGTCGTTAGCTGGGATGGACATTGGTGAGGTAAAGAGACAGTACGGTCACAAGTTATGCCTGTGGGGAAACTTAGACCCTGCTGAATTGATAGAACCGCGTAGCCTGCAGCAGCTTGAGCAAACCGTAAAGCAGATTATTACTGCTGGCGGTAACAATAGTGGGCTAATCTTTGGTACATGCAGTGGGCTTTTTAAGGATATGCGGTTGGATAGCGTGCGGGCGGTTTATGAAATGGCCAGAAGGAAAGCAATATAGTCATATAGAGTTAGTATTTTGAATAGCATAATTTCCGTGCCTTCCCCCACCCTAGTGCATATATATATTATAAGGGGTGTGAAAGGAGGGTAATAATGACACATATCGAGCCATGGGAGATGGCAGGCAAATGCACTTTAGGATATGGCCCTAAATCAATCATAGTCCAGCAGGTGCTTGGTGAAAGAAGAGTTCAGAAATCTATTGATGTGCATGTGCGTGTGCCACAGCACAAACCAGCTATTGAACAAATTGTCGATGTGTTTGTTAAGAAGCTGCAAATTACCTGCGTTGATATCATTCATGATAAAGTGGTTATCAGAGGTGAATTTGAGGTAAAGGCTCTGTACGTTGCCTGCAGGCCGCGTCAGCCAGTGCATGCAGTGGAAGTGTGGCCTATCCGCTTTACCGCGTATGCAGATATTAGAGGGGCGCGGCGGGGGATGGAGGCTGATGCCAGTGTGGTGGTTGAATTTGTCGATTATGATGTTGAAGAACATACCCGCGCCTACTGGCATAAGAAAAAAGCTCATGATTATGACGATTGCCAGGATGAGGATTACTGTGATGATGATTATGATGAGTGTGACTGTGATTGCGACTATGATGAGGGCTGCCATCATAAACATAAAACGCTTAAAAAACATAAATTCAAGCCTCATTGTAAGCCGCATAAGCCATGCCACTGCACTCGACGGTTCGATGTTTCAGTAGTGCTGGGGGTTACTGTCAAGGTCATGACTGACCGTGAAGTTATGTTGAACTCGCCGCAGGGGCTGCCTTATAAACCAAAGGGATAAAGTGAGTCTTAGTGTTTCAAGGCTGGGTTTTAACCCCATCTGAAGCTAGGCCGAACTAATGCGAGGGAGTCTTGGAACAACTTGGTCATTGTCCAACGAAAATACGCACAGGTTTGTTTAGCATTTTAACAGGAAAGTGAGATGCCACCGTTTTCGATATAGAAAGAGTAAAGTCTCCAGCTCATCTACCGAAAAAAGGTAGAGGGCTGGAGACTTTTTAGTAAGGTGATTTTAAGCTTATCTTGCAAGGGACAGGGGGCGCGTTTCGAGGTAAGAGGGTGCAAAAAGATAACCAAATAATAACATACAATTAACACAAAACTAAATGGCAAATGGTATGCTGAAACAGAGGGTGAGCATATGTCAAACAAAGTGGTGTACGGCTTGTTCCTGTTAGTGGTAATTCTTTATTTGGTCATGTACTTTTTTCAATTGAACATTCTTTCCGAAAGCACGGGAATGTTCGAGCTTCCTTCATCGTAAAGAACTAATATTATCCCAAAACAGGGGGTTATTCCTGTAGATGGTAGCTTTCCGGGCTTATTCCGGGGGTTTAGTCTCAAATCAAGTATATATAACTAAGAGATAGTTGAAGTCTGAATTTTAACTAAAAAACCAAGGCAAAGAGAAGGTCCCTTTGTCTTGGTTTTTTAACGCTGTCGAGCGGCGATAGTAAGAAAGCTTTTTGGTTACAAAATGCAACAGCAAGATGTTTAACGTACAAGTACACTAATCTTAGTTACAAAGTCCTGAAACCGGATATTGTCAATGCGAAAATTTTCGGCAAAATCCTCCGGGGAGTTGAAAAATTGTTCCGTATCGGGTTTGTTATATTCTGCTACTGACAGCTTATTGAAAAGAGTGGTTTACTGCAGATATCAGTATTATTTTTGGTTACTGTTTTTCAATGATAACGCAATTTTTGCATTTAATTCAAGTAGTTGAAGAACAACGCTTGGATCAAAGCCATAGGCCTGAGCGGTAGCTATTACCTTGTGCCAATTTCTGTAAACAGACGGCTGGTATTCGCTGGCAGCCTCGTGAAATTGTGGTGCTCTCAAGGGTAAGGTTTCTTTTTCAATTTTATGGTTGACAAGCCAATCAACACTTACTTGAAAAAAAGTTGCTATGCGGCATAGTGTTGCTATATCCGGCTCTCGGCGGTTAACCTCCCAAGACGCCAGCGTTGAGCGGTCTACACTGAGTAAGGCAGCCAATTCTTCTTGTGTTAACTTATTTCGTAGTAGTTTGATTTTTTCACCAAGGGTTTCCATAAGCCACACTCCTTGCTACTAACAATAACGTGCTTATGCCCCTGATATCAATTATTGTGTCCATAAGACATTTAAGAAAAGGGAAATGGCAATAAATGGCGAATTAGTGTCATGGAGACACAAAATTGAAAAGGCATATATCTAAGGGGGCGTATTGGGTGGCTGGTGTTGATCAAAGGGGTAATCATGCGGGGTTAGTTAAGCGTTTACACTGGGATTTGGTTGGTCGAATGGCTATTGGGATGGCACACGAAATAAGAAATCCTTTAACTGTTATCAAAGGATATTTGCAACTGCAGGAAAAAAGGTCTACATGCTGTATGGGGGAATCACTAGATATTATATTTCAGGAATTACATCAAATCGAAGTGTTGGTAACTAGTATTATATCATTAGCGAACAATAACGCTATTAAGAGAAAGCCGGAAGACCTTAACCAGATAATTGAAGGAATTTATCCGGCTGTTCGGCGTGTTGCAGTCAAGCGTGGTATTATGACTGAACTGCGGTTAGCAGATAATTTACCGATGATGGATTTAAACGCGGAAGAAATAGAACAAATGGTATTAAATTTGGCTCAAAATGGTATCGAAGCCATGCAGGCCAGCGGGAGCTTACGTATTGGTACTGTCTGTAAAGCAGGCAGGATTATTTTGTATGTTCAAGATGAAGGCCGTGGTATTTCACCAGAGCAAAGAGAAGAAATTTTTGACCCATTTTATTCTACTAAAGCAAGTAATGCTGGTTTAGGACTCGCCATCAGCCTCAGTATTGCTGAAAGGCATCAGGGAGAAATTGAGGTAGCTTCCACTGTGGGAGTGGGCAGTGTGTTTAAAGTTTTGTTCCCAATAGGAAAGCAATGACAATAGACTGATTGTTGCTATAGCTGATTCATTGCCCGCCTTGCTAGAATGTGCTAAGATAAAATAAATATGCAGCATTGTGGATGGTGAGAAATGAATTATTTGATGTCAGAATTGACTGCTGGTGCTTATGTAATCGCTGTTAAAGATACCCATACATGGGATGTTACATCATACACCAACATGTATGTATTACAGCGTCCAGAACAAACCATCTTAATTGATGCTGGGCTGAAAGAATATCAAACTGCTATTATCCCGGCACTAGCCAAAATTGGGATTGCGCCTGAGAGGGTTACCCATGTGCTCTTGACTCATGGCCACCATGACCATATTGAGGGGGCTGCTCTGTTTAACAAGGCGAAGAAGGTTGTACATAGTGCTGATTTATCCATGATAGCGCCGCCATTGGCGCCACAGTTTGCTGCGTTTACGCCGCAGGCGGGGAATTTTATGTATGCAGTCGAAGACGTGGATGGTCTGGACATAGTGCTTGTTAACACGCACTCGCCAGGTTCGGTAGCCATTTTTGACCAGAAATCCAAGGCTTTGTTTGTTGGCGATTTTTTCTGTTATTTTGGCGAAGATCTGCCACAGGGTGAGCTTGTAACAGCTAGCCAACGTATTAAGCGAGGGTCGTGTGACTATGTCGCCGGGCAGGCGGCCGCTCCCGGACAGGACTTTGACAAATTTATGCTAGGTTTGGGCAGACTACTTAGTTATCAGCCTGAATTCTTCTGCACAGGTCATGGTGTGGTGCTGCGCCAGGATATTCAGACTTTCTTAAAGAATATGTGGCAAAGCGGAACACAAAAGAAAAAGGCCAAAAAAGATTTTGCATAAAGGAGCGATGCTGTATGGATTTTAGATTTACCCACAACAACATTAATGTGCTAAACTTGGAAAAAAGCATGGCCTTCTATCAAGAGGCACTGCAACTGACCGAAACCCGGCGCATTGAAAAGCCTAGTTTTACTATCGTTTATTTAGGAGATGGCCAGACACTGCATAAATTGGAATTAACCTGGATTAAGGAGCGTAAGGAAGCCTATAATCTAGGCGAAAATGAGTTCCATCTGGCCTTTATTACTAGTGACTTTGAAAAGGCGTACAACCATCATAAAACCATGGGCTGCATCTGTTATGAAAACAAAGAGATGGGAATCTATTTCATTTCCGATCCGGATGGTTATTGGCTGGAAGTTCTGCCGGAACGCTTTTAGTAGCAGTATAAAATAAAATAGCGAAAGCCGGAACCCTTGATTTATTCAGGGTTCTGGCTTTCACTATTTTGCAGATAAAATGAGATTTAGCTGCTCTTAATTGCTACTTGCGCTCTAACGGGCATAGGCAGAAGCGAAACCCTTAGAGCAAACTTGGTCATCAGACTAATAGGTTTCGACAAATACTTCAAAGTAGCCTTGCGGATGGGCACAGGCTGGGCAGAGGTCTGGGGCTTGGTCGCCAGTGTGGATGTAGCCGCAATTATTGCATTTCCATTGAACGGTGTTAGGCTTTTTAACAACTGTATCATTGATAATATTGTTATACAACTTTCTATATCTGGCTTCATGGTGTTTTTCCACTTCAGCGATCTTACGGAAAACACCTCGGGGCGGATTCTCGTGGATGAAAAAGAAGTGGTGGAACCAGGGATGGACAGAAGGGTTGTCTTTCAGGAATATAGTCTATTCCCCTGGTTAAGTGTAGAGGATAATTTATAAGCACCTGCTATTCTTTTGGCAATTGATTTTCTGGAGGCGGTTGTTGTACATTCATTGTATGGAAAGCACCTCTTCTGTATGGTAGTGTTTGTTCGCAACTTCACTTTACTAGACAAAGCGGTGTTTTTCCATATGTCATGTAAACGATGTTATTTTTTGCTGCTCGATCTTTATAATGCAATAGTTTATAACAAGTCTTTAAATGCGAAAGTTGAGATAATAATTGAATAATATTTGTGGGGCTGTCTCAATAAATAAGGCAGCCTCTAATTTATGGCATTAACATAAAAAACGATAATACTATAGCGTTTTAATCAATTACTATTAGATCTTAGCTAAGATGAATGGTTATAGTGCTTACTATAAAAATTCTTTACACTATGTGGGAAAATTGGCAGGATCATATAGTTTAAGTGGAGAAAATAGCCAGAAGTTAAAAAATGGGGAGATTGATGTGAATTTAAAAATTGTAGAGTTACAATATTTTGTTATGGAGGACTTATAATGAGCGGAGAATTGACCAAAAAAGTCGCGTACTCTGAATTGCAAGCTTTTTTTAATCAAAAGCCCTTGGTTCTATTTGGGACTGGTACATCCTGTGCAGTTGATGGTCGGTTTGGTATGACGGCTTTAAAGGGATCACCTCATACGAGAAATTTCTTTAGATAGTTTGACTAGTGAACAAGAGCCTGATTGGGTTTCCGCGATGGGAAATATTAACAAGTACCTATAAAGCGCCAATGGAATTTATGAAGGCTGAATAGGTCAACTGTTATAATAATGAGCTATGCTACGATGTTCCACGCCATCTTAATTTGGTAATAAGGCTATGTTTATTAGTATGGATCTCCGAGAATAAAGGAGGTAATATTTTGAAGAGGGATGGCCCAGACATAGTTAATCTTAAGTCAATTCAAGATTATATCCAACGGGTAGCAGATGCATTTGCAGCCGTACTTGATTACGAGGTTGCTATTGTAGGTGAGTACCTAGAGGTCTTAGCGGGAACTGGAAAGTATAAAGATCAAATTGGAACTATTTATGGTTCAGGATCAATAAATTATCAATTGCGCTGCACACAAAAGAGTTTTTTAGTATTCGATCCGCCAAACGGCAAACTGTGTCAGAATTGTAATCTTAGAGAGAACTGTAAGGTTTTGGCGGGCTTGTTATACCCGATTAAACTTGGAGATAAGTTAATAGGCTCAATCTCATTATACGCCTTCAATGAAACGCAAAAAGAAAATATGTTAAAGGACTCCGCTAAGCTCGAAACGTTTTTACAGCACTTAGTAGAATTAATCTCAGGCAAACTCAATGAAAGGGCATTATATAAACGATCACAGAGGGCGGCTGAACAATTCGACACCTTGATTAATTCTGTACGTGAAGGAATTGTGGCGGTTGATTATCATGGAAAAATAACTCATGTCAATCGATCTGCCACAGATCTTCTTAGGGCACCGGTTAATCTACTCAATGGATATATGATTGAAGAAGTTTTTTCAGGAATTTCCATGAGGGCGCTCCTGAAAATGACTAAGCCGTATATAGAACAAGATATATTTTATAAATATGGCCAACAAACATTGCATTTTATGGCTACTATCACGGAAGTGAAGTATGGGGTAGCTATTAACGGCTTTGTTTTTTCCATTCGCTCGCTTGGGGAAATGCGTAAGTTGGCCGGACGTTTTATTCGGGAAGATCGCAAATATACTTTTGATGGCATTATTGGCCAAAGCACGAAAATTACCAGTATTAAAAAGAAAATGTGCAGAGTGGCGACAATGGATTCGACGATCCTTATCACGGGTGAAAGCGGCACCGGCAAGGAGCTTTTTGCCCATGCGATTCATCATGAAAGTCTACGAAAGAAAGGGCCTTTTATTGCCGTGAATTGTGGGGCTATTCCTGAGAACCTGCTTGAAAGCGAGTTGTTTGGTTATGAAGAAGGTGCATTCACAGGGGCACGGCGCAGTGGCAAACCAGGCAAATTTGAATTAGCCAATGGCGGAACCATATTCCTTGACGAGATCGGTGATATGCCATTGCATTTACAAGTCAAACTCTTGCGGGTATTACAAGAATATACGATTGAACGAGTGGGCGGGATTAAGCCGTTAATTATCGATGTTCGAATCATTGCCGCTACCAACAGGAACCTGGAAGAAATGATCAAGGATAATCAATTCCGAAACGATTTATATTATCGCTTGAGTGTCATACCTTTCCACATTCCTCCTTTGCGAGAAAGAATGGAGGATTTGGAACTGCTTGTTCACTGTTTTATCCAAAAATATAATTTGATTCTGGGAAAAAATATTAAAGGCTACAAAAAGGATGCTCTAGCGAGAATGGTGGAATACTCTTGGCCGGGCAATGTCCGGGAATTGGAGAATGCCATTGAGTACTCCGCTAACGTTTGCCCTGATTCATTGATTGATGCAAGCTATCTTCCTGATCGGATTATTAAGCACACTACGGCTTTATCACCGCTCAAACCGCAAGAGAGTGTTCAGTCAATCGCGGATTTAGAAAAAAATGCAATAGTAGAGGCATTAAAAAGATATGGTACAAGTAACTATGCCAAAGAAAATATTGCGAGATATTTAGGGATGAGTCGTTCAACTCTTTATCGAAAAATTAAAGAGATGGGTATACAGGTGGATTAATTAAATGAGGACGCGAATGCATTAATCATAAGAACTTACTCAATTGAGGCAGGTTCTTATTTTTTTATTGGCACAGTTCTTGCTATTTGTTACTATGTGTCAATATTATAAAGGAGTGATTGAAAATGTTCATAGTCGGAGAATTGATCAATGCAAGCCGTAAACCTATTCGAGCTGCAATTGATGCCCAAGATGTGGCAGTGATTAAAAAAGTAGCTGTAGATCAATTTGAAGCAGGTGCCAATTATATTGATGTCAATGCCGGGGTTTTTGTACATAAAGAAGTCGAATATTTAACATGGCTTGTAGAAGTTGTACAAGAGGCTACAGGTGCTCCCTGCTGTATTGATAGTCCTGACCCAAAAGCTATTGAAAAAGCATTATCCGCCCATCGCGGAGTTGCCATGATAAACTCCATCTCACTGGAGAAAGAACGCTATGAAGGCATTTTACCGTTGATTGCCGGTACAGAACATAAGATCGTGGCTTTATGCATGAGTGATAAAGGGATGCCCGAATCATCAGATGCCAGGCTCGCCGTGGCAGATAAACTTATCAATGGTTTAGTACAAAATAATATCCCCCTTGACAATATTTATGTTGATCCGCTGGTACAGCCAGTGTCCACGAAAGATGCTTTTGGAATTGAATTTTTAGAAGCGGTTGAAAGGATCATGACGACCTATAAAGGGGTTCACACGATGTGTGGCTTGTCGAATATTTCTTACGGTTTACCCGTCCGGAAGCTTCTGAACCAGTCGTTTGCCGTAATGGCGATTGATCGAGGCTTGGACGGCTTAATCATAAATCCGTTAGACAGGCAGATGATGGCTAATATAATCGCCGCTGAGACCATTGCCGGACGCGATAGCTATTGTGCCAATTATTTAAGCGCCTACCGGGGAGGCAAATTGGAAGACTAGTAAAAAAGTATAACAGTAGCTACCTGCAAAGAGCAGGTAGCTACTGTTATATCTCAGGGATCAAGGTCACTGGTACTGGAACTAGGGGAGGTAAATGTTTTTTTATGTAAAGGAAGGAGATGGCTTATGAATACCGTTTTATTAGACAAGTTTCCGTGTGAAATAGAGGTTGCTGTGCTCCTGGAAAAGCTGCACATTAAGAAAGGAAGCGACTATTCAGACGAAGTGGAGCGGATGGCTGCCGAAGCGCAGATGCTGGCAAGGCCAAAAATAGTCTATAAAGAAGCAGCTATTGAGGTGAAAGGAGATAACTTTGTTGTTATTGATAAAATCAAGCTCACTAGTCGTGTTCTAAAAGAAACCATGGAAGAGGCGCTAAAGGCGTACCCATTTGTTGTTACTTGCGGGACTGAGTTAGAGGTCTGGTCTAACCAATATAAAGATTATTTCGCAAGCTTTTGCGCCGATACGATTAAAGAAATGGTGCTGCGTTCAGCTATTAAAATGCTTGAGGAACAACTAGATAAAGAGTTTGGTTTAGGTCATGCTGTCAATATGAATCCCGGTTCATTGGCTGAGTGGCCAATCACTGAACAAATACATGTATTTAATCTATTAGGCGATGTAGAAGCGTTAATCGGGGTTCGACTTACCGACAGTTACCTTATGCTTCCGATTAAGAGCGTTTCTGGAATCCGTTTTCCCAAAGAAGGAACATATGAAAACTGCCAATTGTGTCCCAGAGAGAAGTGCCCTAGCAGAAAAGCACCCTATGGTTCATAAGTGCCAGACGAGCAAGTATTTTAGTGAATATCCGAAAATGAGATATTTATTCTCTCTTACAAAAAGGTATATATATTGCGGATTTCTAAGCTAAATCGTAGGGTAAGATGCGCATCAAAAACAGCTAACCTCGTAAATTAGTCTTAAAATAAGACAGGATATATAGAGCAGTATCGGCAGGTTGGAATAAGGATTTCACTCCTTGGATTGAAAGAATTTATCCGAAAATAAGACGAAAAATTTAGAAATTTCAATCAAAAATCCAATTATTAACTAAAATATATACACCAGATGGACTTGGCATAGTAATTGCATTAGATATATTTAGATTAATTCGACTATTTTAAAAAAACACAATAAAGTAAATATTTAAAACTTTCAATGGGCAGGTGAAGTAATGAGTAAAAACCTTATTAGGATCGCAATTTCCCATGTTTTGCCAATCAAACAAGACGATGGGAAGGTTGCAAGGTCTCCCCCTGAAAAGACAGCATGCATGGCGAATGTGGCATGGACTGTACCGGATTGGTATGATTGGAAGAGGGCATTAAAACTACTGAAAGCGAAGGAATACCTGTAATGAAATACCTAATTGTCACTAACAATCCAGCAGTAGCAGCAAGAAAAGATAATATGGTATTTGTGGAAGGTTCCGCCGCTGAGACCTTGATCAAGGTACGGGACTTGATCCATGAAGGCTATGAACTAATCAGCCACCCGTTAGCTGCCAGTTTACGGATGCTGTTTTCCCCGTTTCGCTCTGTAATCTTAGGAAAGAAGCTGACAAAGGTGGATTCTTTCTCGCTGGTGATTATTGAAGACAGCATTATTAAATACAAGCGGCACATGGAATTTCGTAAAACTGACACTGCGCTTGCTGAAGACTACAAAATGATGGACCTGATACTCTTGGAAGCGGTTTTAGATGAAGAGCCTATCATTTGGTGATTTTGGAAAAACAATAGGGGGTGAACGTTTTGAAACTGGAAATTGGCCGGATTAATATTAAGGACATTCAGTTAGGCAGTGAGACCTCAGTAAAAGACGGAGTGTTATGTGTTGACAAGGAGGGATTGATCGCCTTTCTGAAGCAAGACGAAAGAATTAAAGATATCTTGATTGACGTAGCCAGGCCAGGTGAAAAAGTAAGAATCATCCCGGTAAAAGACGTGATTGAGCCTAGGGTAAAAGTTCAAGGCGGTATTAACGGCTTTCCGGGGGTTACGGCAAAACAGGCGCAGTGCGGCGAAGGCAGAACCCATGTTTTATATGGTGCCACAGTGGTAACAATTGGTGATATTGTTGGTTTTCAGGAAGGTGTCGTTGATATGTGGGGTGAGGGGGCCAAGTGGACACCATTCTCTAAAACCTATAATTTAACGGTAGATATTAAGGTGAAAGAAGGGCTGCAGCCCCATATTCATGAAGAAACCGTCAGGATCGCCGGACTTAGGGCAGCGGAATTTGTTGGGCTGGCTGGGAAAGATATAACCCCGGACGAGGTACTTACCTTTGAGCTTGGCAGTATTTTTGAAGAAACAGCCAAATACCCTGAGCTGCCCAAAGTGGTTTACGCTGAGATGAATATTACCCAGGGGCTACTGCATGATACCTATATTTACGGTGTCAATCAATCCAATATATTGCCAACCCTGCTGCATGCCAATGAGGAATTAGATGGTGCAGTAATTAGCGGGAACTGTGTTGCGGCCTGCGATAAGATTACAACCTATCAGCACCAAAATAATTCCGTGATTTATGACCTGTACGCCCAGCATGGTAAGGAAATCAATTTCTTAGGGGTCATTATGATTCCGGAGCATACTACGTTAGCCGGAAAAGTACGCGCATCTGATTCTACTGTGAAACTGGCAAAAATGCTGGGGGCTGATGCGGTTATTGTATCGGAAGAGGGGTATGGAAACCCTGACTCTGATCTCTTAATGATTTGTAAAAAATGCGAAAAGTCCGGGATCAAAACCGTTTTAATTACCGACGAATGTGCGGGACGGGACGGCATGTCCCAGCCTTTAGCTGACACGGCAGCAGAGGCGGTGGCGGTAGTTTCCGGGGGAAATGTCAGTCATGTGGTTACATTGTCGCCGGCGGACAAAGTTATCGGCAATAAGGCAGCGATCTCGGTATTAGCCGGTGGTTGGGAAGGCTCTTTATTGGAAGACGGCAGTTTGATGTGTGAGTTGAATGCTGTAATTGGCGCCACGTCAGAAATCGGATTTCACAATGTAACCTGTAGACTATATTAAAATCATAAGAAAGGAGGGTAAATTATGTCAAACAAATTCAAAGTACTCTACTATGTTAACCAATTCTTTGGTCAAGTAGGCGGCGAGGATAAGGCAAGCATGCCGCCAGAGTTCAGGCCAGATAAGGTTGGTCCGGCAATGGGGTTTGAAGGATTGCTCAAGGGCGAGGGAATGATTGTCGGCACAATTATCTGCGGTGATAACTATTTCAATGAGAACAAAGATGAAGCGGTAGCAGCTATCTTGAATATGGTAAAAGAAGCCGCACCGGACGTTTTTGTCGCAGGACCTGCTTTTAATGCCGGGAGGTATGGCGTAGCTTGTTCAGAGATTTCCAAGACGGTTGCTGAACAGTTGAAAATTCCGGTAGTCACCGGCATGTATGTGGAAAACCCCGGCCTGGATAACTGCAAAGCGGTCGCCTATGTGGTAGGTACAAGCGATTCCGCCGGCGGAATGCGCAAGGCATTGCCCTTAATGGCATCTCTTGCCTGTAAGCTGGTCAAAGGGATCGAAATTGGGTCGCCTGAAGCAGAAGGTTATATTGCCCGGGGGATGAGAAAGACTCTCTTCGCGGAAAAAAGAGGTTCGCAACGGGCGGTGGAAATGTTGCTTGCCCGCCTGAAAGGACAGCCGTTTGAAACAGAAATGCCAATGCCTGTTTTTGATGTGGTGACTCCTGCTGAACCAATTAAAGATTTAAGTAAGGCTACCATTGCCTTGTGTACCACCGGCGGTATCGTTCCGGCAGGAAATCCGGACAAAATCCAGTCAGCCAGTGCGCAAAAATGGGGTAAGTATGATGTTAGCGCAGTGAATGCGCTGGAAGCTCCTTGCTATTATACAACTCATGGGGGCTATGATCCCGTATATGCCAATGAGTTCCCTGATCGCATCGCACCCTTGGATATTTTAAACGAATTCGAAGCGGAGGGCTATATTGGCAAGGTTTTCGACTGGTTCTATACAACCACCGGAACTGGAACTGCTGTAAGCAAAGCAGTGGAATTTGGTGTGCAAATAGGAGCTGAATTGAAGGCTGCTAAAGTGGATGGTGTTATCTTAACATCCACCTGAGGGACTTGTACACGTTGCGGCGCAACGATGGTAAAAGAAATCGAAAGATACGGTATTCCTATTGTTCATATGGCTACCATTACGACAATTAGCGAGTCAGTCGGCGCTAATCGAATTGTCCCGACGATTGCTATTCCTTATCCGGTGGGAAATCCGAAGCTTAATAAAGACGATGAACATGCTTTGAGAAAAGCTATGGTTAAAAAGGCCTTGGATGCCTTAACTACGGAAATTACCGAACCAACTCAATTTGAGTAAGCAAATGCTTATATAGCGAGGATCGGCAATATTATGTCCGGTTTTCAAGGCAAAGATACATTTGAAAGGGGATAAAAAGAATGGCAAATTTTGAAGAACTGACAAAAAGCGTAATTAGCGGCAATGCTACCAAAGTCAAAGAGATAACAAAGGCTCTGATTGATGGGGGAGTCGCGCCTTTGGATATCATCAATCAGGGTTTAATCGCCGGTATGAGTGTGGTGGGTGCCCGTTTTAAGAACGGGGAGATGTTCGTGCCGGAAGTTCTGGTTGCCGCGAGATCCATGACCGCAGGGATTGAGTTGGTAAAACCTTTGATTGCAGATCAAAACATGCCTTCGGCGGGCAAAGTTTTGTTGGGTACGGTAAAAGGCGATCTTCACGATATCGGCAAGAACTTGGTGGGAATGATGCTTGAAAGCAGAGGCTACACCATCATTAATGCAGGAATGGATATTTCCCCGGAAAAATTTGTGCAGGAAATTAGAGCGCACAAACCAGATGTTTTGGGGATGTGTGCCTTACTGACCACAACGATGCTGCATATGAAAGATACAATTGAACTCATGAAAGAAGAGGGCATCAGAGATCAAGTGAAAGTAATTGTAGGCGGGGCACCGCTGTCCCAGGACTTTGCGGATGAAGCGGGTGCGGACGGATATGCGCAGGATGCGGCTTCGGCGGTAGATCTCTGTAATCGGCTCTTGGCTTAAACTTAGTAGGTTTGAAAGGAGAGAAAAGTAAGTGAAGACAACAAGAAGTCGTTATACGCGGGCAAATTATGCGGTCAATCAGACCACCGTTTGGGAAATGCTTAGTGAGGATCAATGTGAAGAACTTTTCATGACGGCGCTTGAGGTGTTAGAACGTACAGGGTCAGAAATCCAGAACGAAGAAGCTCGTGGAATCTTTGAAAAAGCAGGTTGCTGGGTCGATGGCAATCGGGTTAGAATTCCTTCCGCGTTATCAGAGTGGGCGGTAAGAAGTGCGCCTTCACGCGTCACCGTATGTGACCGGAATGGCAAAAGAGCCTTAAAATTAGAAACTACAAATGCTTATTACGGCTCAGGACAAGGGAATACCTATGTGCTTGATCCTATGACAGCTGAGCGGAGAAAACCGGTTAAGGCGGATGTCGTTAAAACCGGCATTGTTTGTGACGGATTAAAGAATGTGGATTTCGTTATGAACAACGGTCTGCCTGCAGATGTTAAGGCAGGCATGGCGGAAGTCCATGCTTTTGAAGCCTTGGTAACCAATACGACCAAGCCGATTATCCAGTCAATCCAGGGCGTAGAGCAAGCCCAGGCAATACTGGATATCGCCGCTGCTGTGGCTGGCAGCCTAAAGGAATTTCAAAAGAATCCGTTTGCGCTTTTTCTGATTGAAACAGAAGGCGCTTTAGTACACTCCAATGAGACATTGGCCAAGGTCTTGTTTGCTGCCAGGAACGGGGTTCCATATATTTATGCGACTAAGCTCATTGCCGGTGAAACGGCGCCGGCTACTCCGGCCGGAGCGATTGTCGTAGCCCTGGCGGATGCGCTTGTCGGGATATTGCTGGGTCAATTGGTTCGTCAGGGAGCTCCGGTGATTGCCGGCGGTTTCTTTACAATTAAAAATCAGGAGACCGGAATATTGCCTTTCGGTGCTCCGGAAATCAGTTTGATGGGAACAGGAATGGCGAATGTTCTGCGTTTTCTTAAGGTTCCGAGTTTCGGGTTTGCCGGTGCCACAGATGCCAAGGAAAGCGATGCACAAATGGGCTTGGAAGCAGCATTTTCGATTCTGCATGCCGGGTTGAGCGGCACCAACTTGATTCATGGCTGCGGTCAATTGGAATATGGCCTGACAGGTTCTTTGGAATTACTGGTCATGGGCGATGAAGTCATGGGGATGACGCGCAGAATGATGAAGGGTGTCGAGGTCAACGAAGAACGGTTGGCACGGGGCGTAATTGATGTTGTACAGCCAGGAGGACATTACCTGGGTGAAGAGCATACGTTAAAATATTTCCGCTCGGAATTTTGGTGGCCGACTCTTATGAATAGAACCAGGATTGCTGAATGGGAGGCCAATGGGGCGAAAAGCTTGGGACAACGAGTTAAAGAAAAAACACAAAGCATAATCAACACCCACCAATCAGAAAAACTTCCGGCAGAAGTCTTGGGCACAATCAAGGCAATCTTAGACAAAGCGGATGGAAGATAAGAATTTGATGAGTTTTGAAAGGAGAGTTTGAAGTTGACAACTAGAGCAAACTTTAAAGCGTATTCAAGTGCGAAGATGAATATATTGGCGGAATCCCAGTGTTATGAATTGGTCATGGCCGCGGAAGAAGCAATGTGGCGCACCGGGACGGATTTTCATGACAAAGAGTCTTTGGAGATACTAAAAAAAGCAGGTTGTTGGGTTGAAGGCAAAAGAGTCCGGATACCGGCGCACATTACGGAACGGTGCTTAAGAAGTTGTCAGAAACATGTTGTGCTTTGCAATAGCCGGACTGGTGCGCGGGAACTGTTTATCGAAGGGAATAATGCTTATTTCGGTTCAGGCCCCTGCACCCCGTTTACCCGCAACCCCTTCACGAATGAAAGACATCGCGCTACCAGGCAGTCTGTAGGCTGGGCGACCAAGGTTCTTGATGCTCTGCCCAATATTGACTATGCGATGTCGCTGGGTATTGTCCAGGATGTGCCCTTGTTAGTGTCTGACCGTCATGAGTTTGAGCAACAGATTCTGCATACCGATAAACCTATTATTACCGTCTGTTCTGATCAGTGGGGTCAAGAGGACGTAATTAAAATGGCTGAGATTGTCGCCGGCGGCGAGGAAGAACTGAGAAGGAATCCGTTCATCTGCCTGTATGCCGAACCGATTTCGCCAGGTGTCCACTGCAGGGAAGCTGCGCAAAAGCTGGTCATGGGGGCGAAGAAGGCACTGCCGACTATTTATACTCCTTGTATTATGGCTGGCGGAACGGCGCCTGCGACGATGGCAGGGGTTATGGTTCAAGGCTTGTGTGAAAGCTTGAGCGGGATGGTTTTGAGCCAATGTACCCGTGAAGGTGCCCCGTTCATCATGGGCGGCGTGTATACGGTATTGGATATGGGTACGACCATCTTCTCCTATGGGGCACCGGAACTGCACCTGCTCCTGGCAGGCTTAGCCGACGTAGCCCATTACCTGAACATTCCGATGTTTGGCACGGCAGGCTGTACCGACTCATGTATTATCGACGAACAGGCTGGAATTGAGGCCGCCCTGTCCATCGCTATGACCAATATGTCAGGAGCCAACCTGAATCATGATACGGGGTACTCAGAATACGGGACGACTTCAAACCTTGACCTTGTTGTAATCGCAGATGAAGTTTTGGGCATGGCCAGAAGATTAACTAGCGGCATACGGGTGGATCAGGAAACATTAGCACTTGAGACAATTGAGAAGGTTGGCCCTGGCGGCAATTTTGCCGCTGAAGAGCATACCGCAGAGCATGCGGCGAAAAATTATACTACACGTCTGGTCAACCGCGCTGCCCGCAGTATCTGGGAAAGTGCCGGCGGGAAAACCCTGACCCAGGTAGCCAATGAAAAAGTCCGCGATATTATTAATCACCACGAACCGATTCCTTTGCCCAAGGATACTGCCGCAAAGATCAGAGATATTGTAGAAAACGCTGTCGGACATATGCCGGGCGAAGACGATTAAGAAAAGAGGAACCGAAATGTCACTGGTATTGGGAATAGATACCGGCGGAACTTATACCGATGGCGTGGTTGTGGAGCTTAGGAGCAAACAGATACTAAAGAAGGCCAAGGCATTGACGACCCGTGAAAATCTATCTATTGGCATTCGAAATTGTATTGCGAATTTGGACTTTGAGGATTTTAAGAAAATCAGTGTGGTTTCGCTGTCAACTACGTTGGCAACCAATGCAATTGTCGAAGGTCGAGGCTGTGAGGTAGGTCTGTTGATGATTGGCTATGATCCAATGGGTTCTCTCCCGGTAAAATATTCTTATGTTTTACCGGGAGGACACAATCTCAAAGGGCGTCCCAACGCCGAACTGGATGTAGAGAAAACCCGCCAAGCTATTGACGAACTAAAAGGCAAGGTGGATGCGGTAGCTATTTCGGGATATCTTAGCATAAGGAATCCTGAACATGAAATTGCTGTAAGAGGGATGGTAAGCGAGATTTTGGATCTTCCGGTGGTATGTGCCCACCAGTTAACGACATCCTTAGGCTTCCATGAAAGAACCGTTACGGCAGTTCTTAACGCGCGTTTAATTCCGATCATCACCGAATTGATTGAATCCGTAAAAAAGGTGCTTAACGAAAAAGGGATAGAAGCACCCATCATGGTTGTTAAGGGAGACGGGTGTATGATGGGCGAAGCATTAGCCCGTGAAAAACCGATTGAGACCATTCTCTCGGGACCTGCTTCCAGTATCATAGGCGGAACCTTCCTTACCCAGTCTGCTGATGCACTTGTGCTTGATATGGGGGGGACCACGACTGATATTGCCATTTTAAAAAACGGAGTGCCTAAAATCAACCAGGAAGGGGCAACTGTCGGTGGTTGGCTTACACGTGTTCAAGCCGCGCAAATATATACCTATGGCCTAGGTGGCGACAGCTATATTCAAGCTGGCAAAGATGGTGAAATTCAGGTAGGTCCCCAAAGGGTATGGCCGTTATCCGTGGTTGCCTACCAACATCCTTATTTGGTCGATGAACTGAAAATGAATTTTGAAAAGACCTATGATCTTATGTTTGCTCAAGCAACAGATTGTTTCATGTTCCTTAAGCAAGCTACCTTTGAAGTATTGAATGACCAAGAAAAAAAAGTAGTTGAAATTCTTCAAGTCGGACCAAGAAGTCTATATTACCTAACCCAAAGGATGAATCTGGATCCTAACCTTCTAAATTTACAACATCTCGTCAATTTAGGAGTACTAGCCAGAATATCTCTAACTCCCACTGACATCCTGCATGCCAAAGGGATCTATTGTCAATGGAATCGGGAAGCAGCGGAATTAGGAGTAGAAGTCTTAGCAAGTCGGATGAGAAAAAGCTCGAAAGAGTTTATTCGACTGGCAACAGAAAAAATAATCAATGAACTTTGTATTACCTGTATTCAGAGTCTTGTAGGCTGTGATGAGCAAAGCATTAAAATAAAAAGTACCCCCGATGTCATGTATTTTATACAAAAAGCCTTATCACCCCAACAAGATCAAGGATTTGACTGTTCTTTTAAAATCAATATGCCAATTGTTGGTATCGGAGCTCCGGTTCGGGCTTGGCTGCCAGCTGTGGCTGAAAAAATGAATACTAGTTTGATTGTTCCGGAGCATGCTGAAGTAGCCAACGCAGTGGGGGCCGCAACTGGTAAGATCATGGAAACTATCAAAGTATTGATTAAGCCCGGAGAAAAAGATGGGACTTATTTGCTGCATGCCCCTTGGGAATGCAAAATGTTTGAAAATTTGGAAACCGCAGTGTCTTATGCACTGGACAAAGCCAAGAAACAAGCTGCGCTTGCTGCAAGTAAAGCAGGGGCAAAAGAGTTTGAGTTAGTAGTAACCCATCAGGATAGATATGCACAGGCCGGAATGCTAGAAAACGATCTTTATATTGAATCACTTATCGAAATAACTGCTGTAGAACGGCCGGAATGGGAAAGGGAAGAAATAAAAGAGAAATTTTTTGTGGATATGGAAGACTCCTGCGGGCGATGGGCATCTATACAATCTATCCCAAGCTGAGTCAGAGTAAACGCTACCACGGCCAGTAACTCGACTGTATCTTTTGCGCAAAGCGGCCAGTACCAGGACTGATCAGGTCTGGCTGAGGTAGCGATATTTACCTATATCCATCCGGATGCAAAAAGGCTGCTTGTAACCTGTTCGTGATCGTTGATAAGATGAACCCATAGATCAACAAGGAGGGGAAATCAATGTCTAATTCTGTGATTGAAGAGAGTAATTTTACCCCATTTCTAAAGAAGTTAACTATTTATTGTAGCGGCGGACCTTTTTTAGATGGCTACATTTTGGTTATAATCGGAGCGGCACTCGTCCAATTAGGTCCTCATCTTCATCTTGATGCGTATTGGTCTGGGATGATCGGGGCATCCTCCCTTGCTGGACTTTTTTTGGGAGGTTTGGTATTTGGGTATCTGACTGATATAATCGGGCGCAAGACGATGTATACACTCGACCTGCTTGCATTAGTCATAGGCTCAATTTTGCAAATGTTTATTTCTACTCCAATGGAACTGGTTATTCTCAGATTTATAATTGGAATGGCCGTAGGGGCAGATTATCCTATAGCTACTTCGCTTTTGGCGGAATTTGCCCCCCAAAAATATAGAGGTTTGATGTTAGGTGGCTTAATAGCCATGTGGTATGTCGGCGCAACTGCCGCCGATATTGTAGGGTATGTATTAGTGGATATACCAAACGGTTGGCGGTGGATGTTGGGCAGTGCGGCTATTCCGGCTATCTTACTGATTATAGGACGGTGGGGCACACCGGAATCGCCGCGCTGGTTGCTAAGTAAAAATCGTGTTGAAGAAGCCCGGGCTGTCATGAAAAAGGTATACGGTCCTGAGGCGGATATTGATGATTGTGAAGAGGAAATCAAGCAAACCCGCTTTGGCAAAATTTTTGAGGCCGGCTATTTTCGACGGACGATCTTTGTCGGAGCATTTTGGATGTGTCAAATAGTGCCGTTGTTTGCCATTTACACTTTTGGCCCGGTAATATTGGAGATGTGCGGGCTGGGTCATGGCAAGGAAGCCATGCTTGGCGATATAATTCTTAGCGCCCTATTTTTAATCGGTATCGTTCCCGCGTTAATGTTTGTCAACAGTGTGGGTCGACGGCGGCTTATCATCTGGAGCTTTGTCTTTATGACCTTGGGAATGCTGATTTTGGGTGTATTCCCGGACGCTTCTGCGTGGGTGATTATAGCCGGGTTTGCCATTTATGCTCTGGCATCGGGCGGCCCCAATATTCTTGAATGGATTTACCCCAATGAGTTGTTTCCTACCGACATCAGAGCTACGGCAGTAGGCATGGGTACCGCCATAAGTCGTATTGGAGCGTGTATCGGTACATATCTTTTGCCTAACTGGCTGCAGACTTATGGGCTCGGAACGACTATGCTCATTATGACGGGAATTACTTTTGTGGGGCTTATTGCCTGTATAGCTTTAGCTGAGGAAACCAATGGCTTAACTCTGGCTCAGGCTGGCTCCGTTTCAAAGAGTGTTAACCAATAGGATGAAGGATATTCGTTAGAAGAGCAAGGCTAAAATAAAAGTTATTTGAACAATGCTTGAGGGAGATCAGTCCCCTCTAGCATTGTGAGAAATTGGGTTGTTGTATGCAGCGCTAACAATGATTAGTACAGAAATAATATTGTGGGCTAATAAGGAGTTACGGTGATGGAACAAGACAAAAAAGTGTTTCAGGTATTAAATGAATTAAACATTTCATACCAGCTTTATCAACATCCACCTGTATATACTGTAGAGGAATGGCATCAATATATTGGCGGCAAAGATGGCGTTATGTGTAAAAGTCTTTTTCTGCGGAACCAGAAAGGGGATAGGCATTTCCTTGTAGTTGCCGACCATTCAACTACTATTGACCTGAAGGTTTTGGCAAAACATTTGGCTGAAAAACAGTTAAGTTTTGCTTCTGAAAAGCGGCTTGAACAATATCTGGGGTTATCGCGAGGGGCGGTCTCTCCTTTCGGATTATTAAACGATGATAACAAAGAAGTCACTGTTGTGATCGACGCAAGCATAAAAAGATATAGCAAATTGAAACTTCATCCTAATATAAATACTGAGACTGTTACTATTTCCTATAGCGATTTGGAAAAATTTATTTGATGGCGTGGAAATAAATTGATGGACATTAATCTGTAGCCAACATAATTGTGGAAGCAGAGAGGCACTGGTGTGCCTACCGGTCTTCAAAACCGTGTTGCGGTCGAACAGCCGTGGGTGGGTTCGATTCCCATATGCTTCCGCCACTAAAAAGCACTGTATAACAAGCAGAAAGGAACCGGGTATGGATACCAGAAAGCTCAATAAGTTCAGATCCCCAGACTTCCGGAGGGCTGCTCGTCAGCGTGGATGCAGACGACGCGGCTGCGCTGTTGGACGAGTTGAACACTTTGGCGCTTGCTTCCTGTATGGTGGGTGGAGTGGTGGAGCGCGCGGATCACAATATTATCGTATACGGTTGAGGTGTATATGGACAGTATTGTAATTGGAACGGCCGGGCATATTGACCACGGAAAAACCGCGCTGGTAAAGGCATTGACCGGGTTTGATGCAGATACACTTGAAGAGGAAAAGCGTCGTGGTATTACCATCAACTTGGGTTTTGCTTATTGCAGACTTCCTTGTGGGAAAACAGCTGGACTCGTCGATGTGCCGGGGCATGAACGGTTTGTCAAAAACATGCTGGCCGGTGCGGGCGGCATTGATATCGCCATGGTGGTAATCGCCGCTAATGAAGGTATTATGCCGCAAACCCGGGAGCATATCCATATTCTGCATTATCTTGGTATTCAAAAGGCCATCGTTGTTATCACAAAAATTGGTATGGTGGAGGACGATTTTCGGGAGCTGGTGGTGGAGGATGCAAAAGAATACCTGGCGACCACATTTTTGCAACAAGCACCTATGGTGCAGGTGGATTCTATTACCGGGCAAGGTATCCCTGAGTTAACATCTTTGTTGGACTTTATGGCGACGGGGGTGCGGCGGGAGGCTGTCTCCAGACCTGCCCGGATGCCAGTGGACCGGGTATTCTCAGTAAAGGGATTCGGAACAGTTGTTACTGGTACGTTGAATGAAGGATCAATTAGCTTGAATGATGAGTTGGGGGTTTATCCCCAGGGACTCCCCGTTAAAGTAAGAGGGATTCAAATTCACGAACAGGCAGTCCCCACTGCCCGCGCGGGACAGCGAACTGCGCTTAATTTAGCCGGCGTGTCGGTGGAGCAGGTCCGACGAGGATGCGTGGTTGCTGCGCGTGGTTCGGTGCAAGCCACTTGCGCTTTGGATGTACATCTTTCTATAGCTCCTGATGCCAGTCAGCCGGTCAAGCGGATGGAGAGGCTCAAGCTGTATCTGGGCGCAACAGAGGTGTTGGCTAGGGTAATTCTTATGGGCCGCAAGCAGATTTACCCTGGAGAAGAATGCTATGGGAAGCTCCAGACGGAGTCGCCCGTGATTGCCCGTAAATCCGACCGTTTTGTCTTGCGGAGTTTGACCCCGGTTCAGACTATTGGAGGCGGGAGGGTTGTCGATCCAGCAGCAAAGTGGTCTGGATATACTGATGATCAGGCGTTGGCTATCATGCAAACCAAGGATAAAGGCACTTCGCAGCAGGTTCTGGAAGCATTTGCAAGGGAGACTTTGTTTGGCGATAAGGATGCTATTGCCTCCGCTGCCAATATGTATGATGTTGGAAAATACTTTGAGACGCTGATGCAGAACGGCCGAATCATGTTTTTTGAGAATCGGGTTGTTCATGTTGAGGCACTTCAAACCTTATTGGAGCAGACGCTAAGCATTCTGGAAGTTTATCATACGCAATATCCCTTGAGGGCCGGAATTCCCAAGGCTGAATTACAGGAGCAGTTAGAATTTGCGGGCCGTCCCAGGGAGTTTGAGTGGCTGCAGGGGTGGATGAAAGAGACCGGACAGATTGGGCAAAGCGGCTTAATGCTTTATAAAGCAGGGTTCGCACCGGTATTTTCCAAAAAGCTGGGCACCATTCGCGATGAAATGCTTGCTGCAGTACAAAAAGCCGGCTATTCACTGCTTACAGACAACGAACTTGTCGGAAACGATAAAGACAGGCAAACTGTTTTGGAAGCTTTGCTGCAAACAGATTTCATGACCGTAGCTGGACATGTCATTTTATTGAGAACGTTGTATTTACAGGCAAAGGAAACAGCCGTCCGACTGGCCCGTGCAGAGGGAGCCATTCGGTTGTCCGATTTTCGTGACAGCCTGGGAACCAGCAGGAAATATGCGCTGCTGCTGCTAGAAAAAATGGATCGAGAAAAATTTACCAGCCGTCAGGGCGAAGAACGGGTGTTACTGTGAAGAAAAGAAAGGGTGATATATCGTGCAAGTATACGATGTTGTAATTATAGGTGCTGGCCCTGCGGGGCTTTCAGCAGGACTATATGCAGGTCGCTCACGTTTGAGCACTCTCCTGATTGAAAAGGAGAAGGATGGTGGGCAGATTGTTATCACGTCTGAGGTTGAAAACTATCCCGGTTGTATGGAAGAGGAATCCGGTAGTTCGCTGGTGGCACGGATGACCCGTCAGACTGAAACTTTCGGTGTGCAACGTGCCCGGGATACCATTATCAAAGTGGATTTTTCCGGCGACATCAAAGTGTTACGGGGTAAGAAAGGCGAATATTACGGACGTACTGTGATTATAGCCACCGGCGCATACCCTCGCGCCATTGGCTGCGAAGGGGAGAAGGAGTTAATCGGTAAAGGCGTTTCCTACTGTGCAACCTGCGACGGTAATTTTTTTGAGAATATGGATATTTATGTGGTTGGCGGCGGGGATACTGCCGTTGAAGAGGCTGTGTATCTGACCAAATTTGGGCGTAAAGTAACTATAGTCCATCGCCGGGATCAGTTGCGAGCGGCCAAATCCATTCAGGAGAAGGCGTTACAAAATCCAAAAATGCATTTTATGTGGGATACCGTGATCACAAAGCTAAAAGGCGTTGGCTTGCTGGAATCCATGATCGTAAAAAACGTAAAAACTGATGAGGAAATAGAGATTCATGCCCCCGAAGAGGACGGCACCTTTGGAGTGTTCGGTTTTATCGGTTTTTTACCCCAATCGGCTGTGTTCGAGGGAGCTATTGATATACAAGACGGTTACATACCCACCAACGAAAACATGGGAACCAATATTCCCGGCGTGTTTGCTGCCGGAGATATCCGGGTTAAGCAAGTACGGCAGGTGGTAACCGCCGCAGCGGACGGGGCGATAGCCGCCATGATGGCGGAAAAATATTTGGAACATTGACCGGAACGCCGGTTAATAAATACAATAAAAAAGGAGCGTGTTTCTATGCAAGTTGTTGATAAAGAGACATTTGAAACGCAGGTGCTGAAAGCTGAGGAAACAGTGCTGGTGGATTTTTTCGGTGATGGCTGTGAACCCTGTAAAGCATTGCTGCCCCACATTGAAACGCTAGAAAAAACCTATGGGGATAAAATCAAATTCACTAAACTCAACACCACAGCCGCCCGGCGGCTTGCTATCGGTCAGAAGATTCTGGGCCTGCCAGTTATCGCTATCTACAAAGACGGTGCCAAAGTGGAGGAACTGGTGAAAGAGGATGCCACTCCGGAAAATGTGGAACAAATGATTAAAAAATATATTTAACGGTAGCGGCACCAGTCGTAATCGTTTAAATAAAAATTATACAAGGAGGAATCAGGTAATGTTGCTGAAAGACAGAAAAGTCATTATTATCGGCGACAGGGACGGCATCCCCGGCCCCGCGATTGCACAGTGTGTGGAAACCGCGGGCGCGGACGTAGTGTTCTCATCAACAGAGTGCTTTGTCTGAACTGCTGCGGGTGCTATGGACCTGGAAAATCAGAAGCGGGTTAAGGAGTTTACGGAGGAATTCGGCGCAGAAAACGTCGTGGTCATTCTCGGCGCAGCTGAGGGTGAGGCGGCAGGACTTGCAGCTGAAACCGTAACTGCAGGCGACCCCACATATGCAGGTCCATTGGCGGGAGTCCAGTTAGGACTAAGAGTATACCATATATGCGAGCCGGAAGTTAAGGCCAAGGTAGATTCCCAGGTGTATGAAGAACAAATCAGTATGATGGAAATGGTGCTGGATGTGGACAACATCGTTAAAGAAATGAAATCCATTCGCGATCAGTACTGCAAGTTTTAGGGTTTTATCGAGAAAGAATCCGGATAATGCGGGTGATAAGAGGGAGGATCTCATATCGGGCCTATCTTTTAGCGCCCGCTCAATCTGTAGTGGAAAGGATGTTTCCCATGTACAGTGTACTTAAGGGGGCGAGCTACTATCTGGCGCACACGCCAGATATGGTCATTCACAATGGCACGACCCAGACTACCCAAAAGAAAATTGATCCCGATTCCAGCTACCTGAAGGAAATCGGTGGGAGCATGCGTGAATATGAGGCGTGCGTAGCCTATCCGCCCAATCAGGTTTATATCGGCAATATGACGCCGGACGATCTTGCAGCGCTTCCCATGCCTTGGTATGACAAGCGCGTGGAAGCAGGGCGGCAGGGTGCGTTCGGGGAAATCATGCCGGAGGATGAATTTATCGGTATGATGAAGATCTGTGATGCATTTGACCTGGTCAAGCTGAATGAAAGTTTCAGCAAAGCTATTAAGGCAAAGCTGGAAGCACATCCGCTGGTGGACAACACTTTGTTGGCAGGCCTGGATAAATCCGCTGCCGCAGGGGAGATTGCAGAACTCGTTCAGAACTCCAGGGCTGAGCCTATTTATCTGAATGGCGAAGTAATCGGCTGCGTGAAGGCGGCTCATGATATTGACGAAACACTGTCCGCTCATGTCATTTTTGAAAACTTGGTCTCAAAGTCATCCTGCGTGTCATCTATCTTGCATTTAATCCATCAGACTGGTGTCAATAAAGAGGAAATAGAATATGTGATTGAGTGTTCCGAGGAAGCTTGCGGTGATATGAATCAGCGTGGCGGCGGTAACTTCGCCAAAGCCGCAGCAGAAATGGCGGGACTAACCAATGCCACAGGCAGCGATGTGCGCGGCTTCTGCGCCGGTCCCACTCATGCGCTGGTGCAGGCGGCCTCTTTGGTTAAGGCAGGAGTCTTTAAAAATGTGCTGGTAACAGCAGGCGGTTCCACAGCCAAACTGGGTATGAATGGCAAGGACCATCTGAAAAAAGGCTTGCCCATTTTGGAAGATTGCGTGGCAGGGTTTGCGGTACTGATATCGGAAAACGACGGTATTAACCCTGAATTCAACACCGATATCCTTGGTCGTCACACAGTGGGAACTGGCTCATCTCCACAAAATGTCATTTCTTCGTTGACCTTTGTTCCTTTGGAGCGGGCAGGGCTTAAGCTGACTGATGTGAACAAATATTCGCTGGAAATGCAGAATCCTGATATCACAAAACCCGCCGGTGCAGGTAATGTGCCGGAGGCAAACTACAAAATGATTGGTGCGCTGGCAGCTATGAAGGGCCAAATCCAGAAGGCGGATCTTAATACCTTCGTGGAAGAACACGGCATGGTCGGTTGGGCGCCAACGCAAGGTCACATTCCCTCCGGCGTTCCGTATCTGGGATTTGCGCGGCAGGAAATGCTGGAGGGAAGGATAGAACGCGCCATGTTCGTAGGCAAGGGGAGTTTGTTTTTAGGACGCATGACAAACCTGTTTGACGGTATTTCCTTTGTGCTGCAGAAAAATAGTGGTGTATCCCAGGGATCCGAGATTACGGAAGGCCGAGTGAAGCAGCTGATCGCCGCGTCTCTGCGGGAATTTGCAGGACATCTTGCCGGAAAGCTGGAGGAGTGACGCTATGGCGGACAAAGATATCAACCGCATCATTGCCGGCACTTTCCTGGAAATGGCAGATATACTGGAAACAGGCGGTGAAACGTCTCGTGCTGTTATTGCCCTCACCGCCCTCGGCAGTGAGCATGGCGAGGATGAGCTTTACCGGGCTGCCGCCATGGCGGCGAACCAGGGAATCCGTGTGAAGTTCATCGGCACGAAATCCGTGAGTTATCCTGGCGTGGAAACGGTATGCGTTTCATCGGAAGAGGAGGGGCATAAAGAGCTGGAAAACCTGTTGGCAAGCGGTGCCGTTCAGGGCGGCGTAACCATGCATTACCCTTTTCCAATCGGGGTTTCCACTGTAGGTCGTGTTATTACTCCGGCCAAGGGTAAGGCGATGTACATTGCCACCACCACCGGCACCACAGCCCTGGATCGGGTAGAGGGACTTGTGCGCAATGCTCTGTATGGTATTGCCACTGCCAAAGCCTGCGGGGTGGCTGAACCGACGGTTGGGCTGCTCAACATTGACGGCGCGCGTCAGGTTGAAATTCAGCTGCAGCGGCTACAAAATAGTGGCTATTCCATCCGGTTTGCCACATCGGGCAGAAGTGACGGCGGTGCTGTCATGCGGGGCAACGACCTGCTGATGGGTTCCTGTGATGTAATGGTCACTGATTCACTGACCGGCAATATTTTAATGAAGTTATTTTCTTCCTACAACACCGGCGGAAACTACGAATCTGTCGGCTACGGATACGGTCCGGGTATGGGAGAGAATTTTGATAAGCTAATCCTGATCGTGTCCCGTGCTTCCGGTGCTCCTGTCGTCAAGGGAGCCATTGAGTTTGCAGCCGAATTGGTTCGCGGCGACTACCAACGCGTTTTTGCGATGGAACTCAAGGCGGCCAAACAGGCAGGACTTGATGCTGTTTTGGCTGGCTGCCGTGCTCAAAAGCAAGCGGGAGAACCAGCTGAAGCAGTGGTGCAGCCGCCCAAGGAAGTAGTGACTGCGGAAATCCATGGCATCGAAATTTTGGATTTAGAGGACGCAGTAAAGGATTTGTGGAAGGAAAACATCTATGCCGAAAGCGGCATGGGTTGTACCGGACCGGTAGTTCTGCTCTCTGAAGCAAAAGTAGAACAGGCCAAGAGCATTTTGATAGGCAAAGGGTATATCAGCGAATAACAACAGTTTGTGCAAGGAGGCCTTTCCATGACGAAGCAGCAATGCCTGCGTACTTTACCTAAGATGGACGACCTCTTGCGAGCCATAGAAAGCGAAGCCAGCGATCTGCCACGCAACCTGATAAAGTCGGTAATCCAGGAAGAACTGGGCCGACACCGCGAAAGCCTTGCTGCCGGTAAGCTGGATTGCTGCAATCAAGAAGAATTACTCACTTGTATCCGGCTGGAGCTGGAACGACAGTCACGGTCACATTTGCGAGGTGTCGTCAATGCCACCGGCATAATCTTCCATACCAATCTGGGGAGGGCCCGCCTAGCCCAAGAATGTGAAATGATGTTGATCAGTGTGGGATGCGGGTACTCCAATCTGGAATAGCGGAGATCTATGAGGATCAAAAGGCTGTACAAGGAGCACGGCAAGACATGAACTTTATGGGAGTTATCATGTCCAACCTCAATGTGGCGTTGGAACAGAAGGAATGGGCTGCCTTGTTTGTCACTCAAATGGCAAAAAACTTGGGGGCGGACAGCGCGCTTGTTGTGAGGAGGGTTACGGCAACCCGGACGCCGATTTTACCGCCTGCATTGTCGCACTGGAGAACGCCGGCATCAAAACTGTAGGCCTGACTAATGAGTGCACTGGGTGGGATGGAGCAAGCATACTGTGAAGAAAAATATCAGAAAAATAATTAATCCCCCTTAGAAAAACAAGTTTAGACCTATCATATTTGATAAGTCTAAGCTTGTTTTTACTATAAAGGCAATGAAAATCCGACTACAAATTTCGATAATCATTTATATAATACTAATGAGCATCAACTGATGCTAATTGTGGGTAAAAATCAATTAATAAGCTCTCTTGTCCAGGATTAAGAACGAGAAACTCTGAGTCCCAGGGTCCTGTTAGCAATAGGCGCAATAATCGTAACGAGCCTGGGGTAACGTCGTACTGCATATTAGATTTTTCGCAAAACTCTTTAATTTTAGGCATTACGCTCTCTATGCTATAAGCACCGGTATCGATGATCATAAACCGAGTATAATTATTCAGCATTTTTTTTATTATCCGTAAAGCCTTCTGTTCGCCATAACGTTCAATCCATTCCCTATATGACCACATTACGTTGCCTTCCGGGTCTAGCCAGCCTTTAGTTACAAAGTAAGTACAAATCCCGTTTGGGATGCTTTCTCTCTCTTTTTTTGAACCAAGCAGTAAGCTAATGCAGTCGTCAATCCGCGGAATTACAAGCTTAGCTTTGGTAGACTTTATTCCTACGAGGCCGTTTCCACAACAACCATACGCCATGAGAATGACATCAGCGGTATCAAATGCATCAATCTGCTCTTGAACTTTCTGGTGCAGAAGTTCAGGGGAGTTGTGTAAGCCCGATTCCATATACACCACTGGGTAACTTATACCTAACTGCTGCAAAGCAAGCTCAACTTCATCTCTCATTGTCTGGCAAGCCAAAATTACTGTTTGCACTGTAATCACCCCCAATCAATTCTTGAATATACCTACTGCCTTCTCCAAATCTAGTACCAGCAGACGAAGTGTGGATACTCTTGTTTCAAATTCTTGCATAATTGTTGTCTGCTCTTGTGCGGCGGCGCCAACCTCTTGAGAACTGGCTGCTGTCTGCTGCGCACCAGCAGCAATATTACCAAATATATCAAGTATTTTATCTTTGTGCTCTGTCATTGTTCGTTGCAGATCCGCGATTTCTGCACCTTTAGCGGTAGTATTTTTTATTAAATCAGATATTTGGTTAAAGAGTCCTTCTGTCTCGCTGACAGCCTGGTCTTGTTCTACTGTAATATTCTTTGCCAGGTTCATCTCAGTTACTGCGCTTTTGGACTGCTGTTGGATGCCTTCAATCAATTCTTTTATATTCCGCGTAGATCTAGCCGATTGTTCAGCAAGCTTCCGAACCTCTTCGGCAACTACTGCAAATCCTCTACCACTTTCACCGGCTCTTGCCGCCTCAATAGCTGCATTTAAAGCTAAAAGGTTAGTTTGTTGGGCGATTTGTCCAATCGTCTCGGTAATTACGCCAATCTTGTCCGACATCTTGTCCATATCAATAATGGTACTGTTGGCTCCTGCAACTGACACTTTCATATCATTAGATATTTTGCTCAACACTTTTACAATGTGTAGTCCCTGGCCGCTAACTCCTACTGTATCTTCTAGCAAGCAGTTCATGTCTCTACTTTTGATAGCTGTCTCTTCAATATTATTTGATAATTCTCTCAATTTCTGCGTTCCTCCTTCAAGATCCTTGGTTCCCTCCTGCGTGCTTACAGCTACTTGCTCGATAGATTGAGATATCTCAATTGCTGCCCTGTTCGTCTGAACGGCTATTTCTGCGAGGGTATCTGACGAGTCCCTCACAGTTACTGCCGATCCTGTGATATCGTGAACTAGTGACTTTAGTGTCTCCTGGGCTGTTTTCAGACCAACAGCCAAATTACCAAACTCATCTGTACGCTTCAACAGTATCTCCGGTGCAGAAAAAGTAAAATCACCGGATGCAAGGTGAGCGCATTGCTCATCTAACACTGTGATAGGTTGGGTAAATCTTCGCGCAAATAAACCCGAAGCAGCAAGCGCCAGAATAATGAAACCAAAAGTTACTAGCATGAGAATGTTTCTGGTTTTAATAGCACTTTCCATTATTTCTGATTTTTTCACTATCGATAGAAACTTCCATCCGGTTTGTGGTGATGTGTATACATTAACAAAACAGTCAGTGCCTTCGATATTAGCTTCAAAATTGGCAGCATCTATTTTTTCTACACCTTTAAGCTTATCAATGTTTAAATCAGTCACTTTTTTAAAGTTCAGTTCCGAATGTTGAGGGTCGGCTAAAATTGTTCCATCTTTATCCAATAAAATAATAAATCCACTTTTCCCGATACGGATATTTTTGACGATATCTGTCATTCCTTTGAGGCTTACGTCCAAGCCCTGAACACCGATTACTGCACCGGCATTATCTGTTATTGTCTTGACTGTACTGATAACCACCATATCGTCGGCGGGGTAGTAATACGGGCTTGTCCTAACGGTTTTTCCCTGAAATTCCATGGCCGCTTTATAAAAGGGTCTAACCCTAGGGTCGTAATTGTCCTTTTGCGATCCTTCAGGCCATTGAATATACCCTCCATGGACTGTGGCCATATAAGCATAGGCTGTACCTGGGTGGGCTGTAGCAAATGTTACGTAGTCCTGATATATTTGGCCTTCCAGCCCTCCATTCTGGGATGGTGTCATTTTAATATTTCCCTGCTTGTCCATATAGGAAGTAATCGACGGATCAGCTTTCTTAACAAGACTATTTTCAGCCAGAAAGGTACAGTTGTCCTCAATGGTCTTTAAATAAATTTGAAAGCCATTATCCACTTGTATAATTTCTTTGGTGGTTGATCTTAGAAACTCAGTTTGCAGTTCATCCTGCATTACATAATTAACGTAAAGACTAATGCACACTATGGGTACAAGCATAAATAGAGTGATTGACAAAAATAACTGGTTTTTGATATTGGTAAGTTTTAATTTCATGGGTTTTAGCTCCTTTTCACAATATTAAGTATCTTTTTAACTTGGAGCAACAATTACCTCCTGCAGTAATCATTTTTTATTCAACGTAAGTATGCTGGTTTCTTTTAGTGTTAGGCCTTTTGTTTCTGGGGCCCAAGCTATACATACAATTAAACCAAGAAATGTCAGCAGAGTGCTAACTAACATAGTATTGCCTATTCCAATCGTCTGTAAGGAATAGGGTAATGCAAAAGTGCCAATTGCTGCGCCAATACGGCTGATGGCAGTTACTACTCCTACAGCGGAGGCGCGGACGTTAGTTGGGAATAACTCGTTGGGATAGATCCAATCAAGGGCACTCGGCGGACCGGAAAAAAAAGCATACACAGCGAAACCAAGGAAAATTAGCCATGCGGATGCTCCTGAAACTACACCTAAGACTAACATAGACAATGTCATAAAAATAAAGCTCCAGATAATAAGCGGACGTCTTCCAAAGTGATTTACAAGAGACATTGACGCAATAGTACCAGTCAGGAAAAATATATTGATAATAGCATAGCCGATAATCCAGTCATTACCACTACCTAAATGAAACGCCTCTAAAATCTGTGGTGCAAATGTATAAATGGCAAAACACGGCGCTACCTGGAATGTCCAGAACAATCCTACGAACAAAATTTTTCTAAAGTAGTCTGGTTCAAGTAACTTGCTAAATCGAGTTTTTTCTGTTGTAGGTTCGTCTAAGTCTGCAAGGCTGGCGTGAGTGCCATAGACTTGCTGAATGACACTAAGAGCCTCTTCGGTACGTCCCTTACTTACAAGCCAGCGGGGAGATTCTGGAGTACCCCAACGGCCTGCTACCAGTATTATAGACGGAATTGCGGAGCTCCCTAGCATCCATCTCCAAGCGTCCGGACCCATATCTAATAGTAAATAACCTGCGATACCGGCCACAACAGCACCAGCGTACCATGCGCTTGCCAATAATCCCATCATAGCACCTCGATACTTACGGGGAGAAAACTCTGTTAACAGAGCGGTTGCAATTGGGTAATCTGCCCCGACGGCAATTCCAATAAGAAACCGTACTATTACTAATTCCAAAGGCGTACTGATGAACATTTCCGCAACTGATAAAATTATGATTGCAACAAGATCGATTTGATACATGACTTGGCGTCCAATCAAATCTGTCACATAGCCAAAGATTGCTCCCCCCACTAACAAGCCGATAAGAGCTGCAGCGCCGATCATCCCTGTCCAAAATGCGTCCAGATGGAGCTCAGGTTCCAGTTGTAGTAAAGCCATCCCGATAATTGTCAGGATGTAGCCGTCCAAAAAAGGACCTCCGCTGGTATAAATCGTAAGTTTCTTCAAAAAAGGGGTTAACTGAGAATCTTCAATACCAAGTAATTGATTCACATTTTCCATTTTTCAGCCTCCTTGACGTATAACATTGAGTTCTATATTAATAGAGCATATATCATGCCAAAATAGTGTGATATAGAAGCTGTATTAAAAATAAATAAATGTTCATTCAATGACTAAGCCGCTCTAAGGCTCCCCCGTTGGGAGTTAAGAGCGGCTTAGTCTCACTTTGTACATTCAATTTTATAAGTGGTTGATTTAATTCCCAGCTTGCGTAGCCGATAATGCAAGTCTTGTCTGGAGATGCCCAATTGCTTGGCGCTATCACTTACATTGCCGTTAGTCAGCTTTAGCATGTTTTGCAGTAAATCTGTTTCACATTGCCGCAGATATTCAGCTAACATTTTTCCTGGTGGTATTTCCGCTGCCGAGGTGTTGTTTGACTTAGTTGAGGATAAATTACTAAGCATTCGTTTAGCTAAAAAGGATGGTAAATCCTCAAGAATTACTTCTGTCGCCGTATTTTCAACAATACTCATAGCACTTTCAATCACATGTTCTAATTCCCTGACATTTCCTGGCCATTCATATAAGGATAACAGCTCTAATAAATCAGAGGATATCTTCGTTATATTCAAATTGAGTTGCTCATTGAAGCGAGAAATAAACTCTTTAGCAAGTACGGGGATGTCTTCTGGACGCTCTCTTAGTGGCGCGATGTGTAAAATCACCGGTGTTAAACGATACAGGAGGTCTTCACGGAATAAGCTCTTACTTGCCATTTCGTAGAGACTTTGGTTGGTTGCACTGATTATACGGCAGTTAACCTTACGCTCGGTTTTGGCACCGAGACGACGGACACTCTTATCTTGTAATAAACGTAATAGCTTTGCTTGTAAAGGTACACTTAATGAATTGACTTCATCCAAAAACAAAGTTCCATTCTCAGCCTGTTCAAACAGGCCAGGGGTATCAATGGCGCCCGAGAATGCACCCTTTACCGTACCCATGAGCAGGCTTTCCATTAGTGTCTCAGGTATAGCGGCGCAGTTGACTGCGATAAAAGGATGTGAACTGTAGGAGCTCGCATTATGGATTCCCTGCGCAAACAGTTCTTTTCCTGTACCGGTTTCGCCATAAATCATCACAGTGGAGGCTGTTGGTGCGATTTTCCGGGCTTGTTTAATAGCTTGTTTGATTAAAGGACTGACGCCGACAATGTCATGCAGACTAAAGATAGTGCCGTTTGGCCGGTTTTTCGATTTATTTTGGTCAAAACAATTGACAACCTTTGTTAAGAGATCATTTATAGAAGGAATGTCCCGGTTAATTGAATATACCGCCGTAAGTTCTCCATTTACAAAAAAGGGATAACAATTGTAGCCAATATCAACCTTTCTTCCGGTATGTAAATGATAAGTCATATATTGCTCTAATAGCGGTTTTTTACTTTGCAGTACTGCCATGCGTTGGAGATTCTCTAGTGGTAATGAATATACATCGGTATCTTTCTTGCCTAACATATTCTGCCGATTTGTGGCTTCCAGTCTTTCAAACGCCCGATTATAAATCAAAATGGTTCCATCTTTATGGGCGGCATATACACCTTCGGATACGGAATCAATAATTTCGTGCAATAATCGATTCTCTATGATTAATTCTTCTAGTTTTTTTGGCTTATCTTTTGGCATATAGAGATTTCAGTCCCTTCGTGCTACAGAATGTACACTACTAAAGTAAAAAAAAATTTTCAGTGAAAAAAATTCTTTCACTTAAGTTGCGCCCAGTAAGTATAGTACTTTTGAGAAAAAAGTGAAAAATTTTTATTCACTAGTAGATGATCTGATAGTAATTTGAGGATAAAACGCTTTTAGAGAAAATAGTAAGATTTTTAGCAAAAGTCTTACTATTTAGCGCAGATTTACGTGACATTGAGGTGTTGGCACGGGAATTGCAATGTTAGAAAGTAAGTCGAATTTACAAGAGAGTATGCTGGTTCCAGCTAGAGAGGGGGTGATTAGACATTTGTAGGATATCTATTGGAGCTAAGCTAGAATATTTCAAATTGTAGTTAGGAGGGTCGTGCAATGAGTAAAGAGGGAAAAAAAATTGATCAAATGTTATTTTGGCCTCCGTTATTGTTGGTTGCTATTATGTGCAGTGCAATTATTTTGAATCCAGAGGCTGGGACTAACGCCGTAAACAAAGTATTTTCTTTTTTAACTGGTAAAATGGGCTGGACATACGAAGTTTTTGTTCTGGCGAATTTGGGAGCAGTGCTATATTTCATATTTGGTAAATTTGCTAATAAGAGATTTGGCGGGGAAAAACCAGAATTTAGCACCCTGAGTTGGTTAGGGATGCTTTTTTCCGCAGGAACCTCTGCCGCTATCGTATATTGGAGCCCTATAGAATTCTACTTTTATCTTACAGCTCCTCCTTTTGGTTTAGAGCCTATGTCACCGCAAGCTACAGCGATGGCTACAGCGTATCCACTGTTCCACTGGGGACCAAGTAGCTATGCACTCTATGTCGGTGTCGGTGTGGTGTTCGGATACCTGTTTTTTGTTCAGGGGAAAGAAGTTTTCCGACCAAGCACGGCCTGTGAATCCTTGCTTGGTAAGCACGCCAGCGGCTATCTAGGTAAAGCCATTGATATCTTCTACATGGTCGGAATTATTGCCGGGATCAGTACTTCGGTTGGTTTGGGAACGCCGCTGCTTAGTGAGGTGATTACCAAAATAACTGGCATTCCGCACACGTTAGGATTAGATGCAACAATTCTTATTATTTGGACAGTAATTATAGGTATTAGTGTGTACGGGGGTTTGGACAAAGGAATCAGGCGGTTAAGTGATTTCAGAAATTGGTTGGGTTTTGCTCTACTTGCCTATGTTTTAGCAGTAGGACCAACCGCGTTTATGTTCAACAACTTTATTGATAGCTTGGGAGTCATGTTCAATAACTACTTTAGAATGAGCTTATATACTGACCCTGTCCTAAAGTCTGGATTCCCTCAAGACTGGACAATATTCTATTTTGCCTGGTTTATCGCTTTCGCTCTTAGCACAGGAATCTATCTGGCGAGAATTTCCAGAGGAAGAACGGTTCGGGAATTCACATTAGGAGCCATGTTCTCGGGTGTTATCTGCGTCTATACGTACTTTATGGTCTTTGGCAACTACACGATGGATTTACAAGCCAGAGGAGTAATAAACCTCGCAGAAATTATTAAAGCGCACGGAGTACCGTATGCGATTGTAGAAATATTTTCTACACTTCCCTTCGCCTCTATTATATTACCCATAATTTTAGTGTTGCTATTTATTTCTACGGCAACCGTTATTAATAGTATAGCATATACACTGGCGATGGTAACTACTGCACAACTAAAAACAGGCGAAGAACCTGCTAAATGGAACCGGTTATTTTGGGCTGTGGTTTTAGGAGGCATTTCGCTGACGCTTATATTCTTGGGCGGTATGAAGCCACTGCAGGCCGCATCAGTTGCGGGGTCTTTCCCGACCATGTTTATCATGGCTATTATACTGATCGGTTTCATTAAAAAGGCAGGAAAAGAATGGGATGTCTCGGATGAAACGAAGCCTAGCGACCCAACAGATACAAAGGATAATTAAAGAGCCTAATGGCCTAGTTAATCCGTAAAATATCAATAATATCGAAACTTAAATTACAATTGATGTAGGAGTGTGAAACAAATGTTCAGGTTTACGGCAGAGCAGCATGTGTATGACATTAATAGCGTAAAGGTCGGTGGACAACCGGGGGAATTTCCCACAGTGTTGATTGGTAGCATGTTCTACCGAGGACACAAGATTGTCCTTGATTCGACAAAAGGAATTTTCAAGAAGGATGAGGCCAAGGCACTGCTTGATCAAGAGGCTGAAATGAGTGCCGAGACTGGCAACCCCAGGATCATAGATGTTTTGGGAGATACCCCGGAGGCGTTAGCGAACCATGTCGAGTTTATTCTTAAACATACTTCATCGCCGTTTTTGCTTGATAGTGTGAGTCCGGAAATTCGGACAGGCGCCTTAAAATTACTAGGCAAAGACCCGGCTATTATCAACCGCCTTATCTACAACTCCATAGAAGAAAATTACACGGAAGATGAACTGAGCATTATTAAGGATTTTGGTATCAAAACTGCGGTCATTCTGGCCTTCAGCAAAAAGCATCTTAAGCCTAGCAGCCGTCTAAAGTTGTTGACGGGAGACGGAAAAACCGAAGGACTAATTGCTGCCGCGAAACGCGCCGGTATTGAGCAGTTTTTGGTTGATCCTGGTGTACTTGATGTTGCCAGTAATAGTTGGACTACGAAGGCCATCTATGATGTAAAAGAACAGCTGGGGTATCCTGGAGGCTGCGCCCCTTCAAATGCTTTATATCTATGGAAAAAGATGCGTTCCAAAGGGTCCCCGTACTTTGAAGCAGCAGGTACTGCTGTCTTTACCTATCCTGTGACTCAAGGGGCTGACTTCCTTCTTTATGGCCCGATAATGAACGCCCCTTGGGTATATAGGGGAATTGCCACCACGGATGCAATGATGGGCTATACAACAAAGCTTACTGGTACCAAACTGGGAACGCCTGAGCACCCGCTACTAAAAATATTCTAGCCCCACTTGTAACAAAAAGACTTTTAATGGCTAGAGAAAGATGTAACTGAGGAGCATGCTTCCCAGTAAACATAAAACAATAATAAGGGAGAGGTGTTGACAATGATACCCAAATTTAATGTATTAACACCTGATCAAGTACAGCAAGTCAATGATCAGAGTATGAGAATTTTGGAAGAAATCGGAGTGGAGTTTTCCTATCAACCTGCTCTTGATGTTCTGCAAGCTAAAGGCCAGAGAGTAGAAGGCCAGCGAGTTTACTTCCAAAGAAAATTTGTGGAAGAGCAAGTCGCTAAGGCTCCTGCTGAGTTTACTCTCCATGCGCGTAACCCGGAAAACAACCTGATAGTTGGTGGTGAGAATATCATCTTTATGCCTGGCTATGGCTCACCATTTATCCATGAAGCAGACGGAACGCGGCGTAACTCCAATATGGCAGACTATGAAAACTTCGTAAAGTTAGCCCATATGAGCACCAACCTGCATATGACTGGTGGTAATGCAGCCGAGCCAAACGATGTTCCCGACTTAATTAGACATCTGAAGATGACTTACAGTTCCATAACACTTTCCGATAAATGCTTTATGGGCAGCGCGTCTGGCTATGACAAAGCGCAGGACAATATTGAAATGGCAGCCATTTTGTTTGGCGGCAAGGACGTAATCAAAGAAAAGCCAGCCTTGATTTGCCTCATTAACTCGGTCACTCCGCTAAAATATGATGACCGCATGTTAGGAGCCCTGATGGCCTATGCACAATCAGGTCAGGCCATGGTAATCGCCTCCTTGGTAATGGCTGGGTCAACAGGACCGGCAACAATGGCTGGCGCGTTAGCCCTCCAGAACGCAGAAGTATTGGCCGGTATTACATTAACTCAAAGTATTAATCCAGGTACCCCTGTAGTGTATGGTTCAACTTCAGCTATTACAGATATGCAGACCGGATCACTATCTATCGGTAACCCTGAAGGATCTTTCTTCACTTCTGCCAGTGCTCAACTAGCAAGATTCTATCGAGTTCCAAGTCGTGGGGGCGGTGGTTTGACCGATGCGAAGATTGTCGATGCCCAGGCCGGTTATGAATCAATGATGACGTTGATGGCTGCCAGTGTAACAGGGATCAATTTCGTTCTGCACACTGCCGGTATTTTGCAATATTTCATGGCAATGTCTTATGAAAAGTTTATCGTAGATGATGAAATTGCCGGTATGATTCTGCGATATCTCAAAGGTATTGATTTCTCTGAAGATAAGTTTGCCTATGATGTTATCAAAAAGGTCGGTCCGGGAGGACATTTCCTCACGCAGAAACATACCAAACAAAACCACGCTAAAGAGTTTAGACGTGTCCAGCTTAGCGACCGGTTATCTTATGACGGCTGGGGAAAAGAGGGGCTGGATACCAACAAGCGGGCCGAGCGCAAATGGAAAGCAATGCTGGCCGAATTCCAAGCGCCTGCACTTGATAGTAATGTTGGTCAAGCTTTGCAAGCTTTCGTGGAAAAGAAGACTGCTGAATACCTTAAAGGTTAGTGTTTAGTTTAATCATTAAAATAAATGGAGGTATATTTCTATGAGCGATATTTTCGAAAACTTAAAAGAGGCTATTCTTGATGGCGATGAAGATTTGGTAGTTGAATATGTACAGCAAGTTATTGATGAAAAGATTGATCCTGTTGCAGCCATTCAAAACGGCTTAATCAAGGGTATTGAAGAACTTGGTGCAAGATGGAAAGCCGGGGAAGCATTTTTGCCCGATGTTATGATGGGAGCAGACGCCCTGAAAACTGGGCTTGAAATGCTAGATCCGATTGTTGCTGAATCAGGCGCCACTGGTGGCGAAGCTAAAGGCAAGATTGTTATCGGCCAAGTAGCTGGCGACATTCACGATATCGGTAAAAACATTGTTGGTGCTTTGATGACGGCTGCTGGCTATAAAGTCTATGATATAGGTATTGACCAACCGGCAGAAAGCTTCCTGGCTAAAGCTGAAGAGGTAGGTGCTCAAATAATTGCTGCAGGTGCTTTGCTGACGACCACTATGGCCGCCCAAAAGGCGATTGTTGATTATCTTAAAACCAAAAATTTGCGAGAAAAATATAAAGTTATGATTGGTGGCGGCCCAACCAGTCAGGCTTTTGCAAATGAAATTGGTGCTGATGCCTGGGCTGAAACCGCCGACGAGGCCGTTGCTCTTTGCGATAAACTTGTTACCAAGTAATTAAGGCAGCGTCGATTAAGTACACTTGTCCCCTTTCGGATTCTTGTAGGCAGGTTGGGATTTCTTGCTGGCTATAAGAACTGAAAGGGGATATTTGTATAAAGCCGGTGTGATATATACTAAATCAAATAGCATCCGGGACAGGCAGACTGTAGAAAGTCAATAGCCGGTTGCGCAATAACACAGCAAGGAGGGAAAATATGTCAGGACTAAAGTTGAATAATGGCCTAAAGGTAATTATTGATTATCAGCCTGTTGGCAAGCGGGTACAGACCGATATAGGCCAGACCGTGTTAGCAGCAGCACATGGAATAGAACTGTTTGAGCACAATATTAATGCTCCCTGTGGTGGTAAAGGCTTATGCCTGCGTTGCCTGATAAGACTTATCGACGGTCAATTGTCTTTACCGTCAGCTGTTGAAATACAAAACCTGACTAAGGAGCAGCTTGACCAAAATTATCGTTTAGCCTGCCAAGCAAGGGTTTTTAGTTCCAGTAAAGTGGAAATACCTGCAAGCTCACTTGTTGGCCGTCAGCAACTCAAAATAGATGGCTGTGTTTCACATTTTGAGACTGATTATCCGTATAAACAATACGTCATCAACGGGTTGCGCAAACCTGATCTGGATTACCCTTATTCTCTATGGCAGCAAGTGGATAGTTTGCTTGCCGGCAAATACGGTGTTACCGACTTGACGGCAGGCATAGACGTGCTGCGCCATGTTAAGCTGACCGAGAATGAAGGTCATGCGGTAGTAGCTGTTTATGGTAATGAAATTGTAGATATATCTCCGCCTGCTGTGGCGTACCGGCCATTAGGGCTGGCGATAGATTTAGGTACCACTAAGATTGCCATCTTCCTCGTGGAACTTGACACGGGGGTCGTGTTGGCTTCGGCAGGTATGTTAAATCCGCAAATTGCCTATGGTGAAGACCTAATGAGCAGATTAGCCTTTGCATTAGATACGGAAGATAATGCCCGGCGAATGGCGGTGTTAGCGGCGGACGGTATTAATCAGCTGGTTAAGCGGCTTACTTTCGAGCAGGGCCGTCAAGTCACCGAGATTAGTCAGGCGGTCATTGTAGCAAATTCGGCTATGCACCATTTGCTGCTGGGATTGCCGCTAAATCACTTAGCTCTGTCACCTTATGTTCCCGTTACGATGGCTCCCATTACGGTAACGGCGCAAACGATAGGTCTACATTTACAGAGTGAGGCCAAGGTGTATATGATGGGGTTGGTCGGCGGTTTTGTCGGGAGTGATCATGTTGCAATGATTCAGGCCAGTGGTATTGATGAAGCGCAAACAATGGTTTTAGGTATTGATATTGGAACAAATACCGAAATAGCAGTAGCCGGCAGGGATGGAAGAGTATCTTCTTGCTCATGTGCGTCCGGTCCGGCCTTTGAAGGCGCACATATTTATCAAGGCATGCGGGCAGTCGATGGGGCTATAAGCCAAGTTAACCTTATTAATTGCGGGATGAAAGCAGAGTATCAGACAATTGGCGGTTATAAACCAATTGGTTTATGCGGTTCGGGAATTATTGATCTGATAGCTGAATTGAATAAGAACGGCATAATTTCAGTCAACGGCAGGCTGGATTTAGCTCATCCACGGGTAAGAAACGGCCCTGGGATGGTACCGGAGTTCCTGATCGCTGCACAGGCAGAAAGTGGCTGTGATACTGATATTGTCATTACTCAAAATGATATTGTTGAAATACAGCTAGCCAAGGCAGCAATTGCCGCTGGAATAAAAAGATTGATGGCTATTTCCGGTATTACAGTACAGGATGTTGATAAAGTTATAATTGCAGGTGCTTTCGGTTCCTTTTTAAAAATTCAAAGTGCTATTGCAATCGGTATGCTGCCTGAATTGCCATTGGAGCGGTTTGTACAGGTAGGTAATGCCGCCGGAGTCGGCGCTTGTATGAACCTTGTATCCATGCGGGAGCGGCAGCGCAATGAAGCACTGGCGAAAAAGATTGCGCATATTGAATTGGCCGTATCGCCAGAATTCAAGCGGGATTTTGCCAAAGCGTTAAAATTTCCTAAATTAGGCCAAGGGACAGATTCAACTTATATATCAGCAAACCCGGTTTTGTAAAGCACTCAATGAAAAAAAGAGACATTCCTTTTTCCGCAATAAAGGAACGTCCCAGTATGTCTACGGCGCATTGAAAAGCCTAGTTTTACTATCGTTTATTTAGGAGATGGCCAGACACCGCATAAATTGGAATTAACCTGGATTAAGGAGCGTAAGGAAGCCTATAATCTAGGTGAAAATGAGTTTCATTTGGCTTTTATTACCAGTGACTTTGAGAAAGCGTACAACCACCATAAGGCCATGGGCTGCATCTGTTATGAAAATAAAGAGATGGGCATCTATTTTATTTCCGATCCCGACGGCTATTGGTTGGAAGTTCTTCCGGAACGTTTTTAAACAATACAAAATAGTGAAAGCCGGAACCTTTTATTCGTCAGGGTTCCGGCTTTCACTATTTTTTCACACTGCATAGCATATCATCAGGCAATCATCGTTAGGACAATTTTCCTATATAATCAGGACAATTATTATACGATATTATTTATAATAATTGTCTCGTTAGCTAACTGTGAATTCAGAGGACTATTTATGTGTACATCGGTTAGTTCCCGGAGAGTGCAATAGTATAGTGCGTTATTTACTAACCTGATTAATGGACTGGATGTGGTTTTATGGATGAAACAGTTTTGCCTGTGGCGCAAGACGGCCAGTATCAAATTACTGCTAATGATGTTGGCATATACCTGAGTGTATGGGCTCCAGCTAGGGGCGGCTGGACAGTGACAAGAGCAGCGATTATTGAGGAATTAACAAATCGGAAATGTACCAATTTTGATAGTAATTTCATATCTGTGGTAATTAGAGAAGCTATGGGGACACCAGTGCTCATTGCCAATACAGGACCGAAGATAGATGGGCGGTATGAAATCAGTGCCAACGACGTTGGTGTGTATCTCAGCGTGTGGGCTCCCGGCAATGACGGGTGGCCGGTATCAAAAGCAGCAATTATTCAAGATTTGACAGATCGGAAATGCACCAATTTTGACAGTGATTTCATTTCCGTGACAATCAGAGAAGCCATTGGGGCACCGGTACTCATTGTCAGCTCACAGCTATCAGTTTTGCCGCCAGAGAATCTGGTTAGAGTCAAGGTTGGATGCAAGCGCCTTGAAGCCAGGGTTAGTGTCAATATCCCTGTAGATAAGCCGCTAATCACATATTCACAGCTATTAGCCGATTTGAAAGCTGCCGGTGTCTGTTATGGTATCGACGAAGGTGCTCTTAACATGCTTACGCAAACACATACAGCAACCAATATTATTTGTGCCCGTGGTACGCCGCCTTGCAAAGGCGACAACGCTTTCCTAAAATACTACATCGATCCTGACAGCCAGGGGCGTCCGGTAGAACTGGAGGATGGGCGGGTTGATTTCAAAGAAACTAACAATTTTCTCTGTGTGGAAGAGGGTCAATTGTTAGTAGAAAAAATTCCTGCAACACCAGGTACTCCGGGAACAGACGTATTTGGGTTACCTCTTCCGCCTAAGGCCGGTAATGACATCCAAATGCCTGTGGGACAAAATGTAATTAATGTAGACGACTGGCGTCTTTATGCTGCGATTAATGGGCATTTGTCTATATTCCTTGATAAACGCATTAATGTCATACCGATTATTGTAATTGACGGGGATGTTGACTATTCTACCGGAAATATCGATTTTAAAGGCAGTATCATTGTTAGGGGCTCCGTCCAACCTGACTTTTTTGTAAAAGCCGGCGGTAATGTTGAAGTATGTGGTACAATATCCGGTGGTATGGTAGAGGCCAACAACATCATTGTGCGCAAGGGAATTCAGGGCATGAAACGTAGTGTAATCAAAGCACGGGAACGTCTTGTGGCCAATTTTATTGAAAGTGCTACTGTTTTTGCCGATGAGGATGTTATCGTCAATGATGTTATCTTAACTAGCTCCGTGTACGCAGGTTCGCGCGTCATTGTTGAAGGCGGTCGGGGACTTATCCGGGGCGGACGTGTATCGGCCGGTGAATTAATCCGCGCAAGTACCATTGGCAATCACTCCGGTGTTGTTACTGAGATTGCGGTGTCGGCTAATTCACTTCTCAAGGATGAACTAATTAGTCTCCGTCAGCAAATTAAGAAAGCAGAAGTTACATACAATGAATTGCAGTTAGCAATGTCGCACTTTCGCAATCAGGGCAGTAAACATCTTTCAAGTGAAAAAAGGGAACGCTATACAAAACAGGAACTGGAGTATAAGACTTTGCCTGACCGGGTGGAAACGATGAAGCAGCGCATAACCAATATTGAGAGGATTCTCAATACCGCCAAGCCAGGCAGGGTTCGGGTTAGCGGCTATATTTATCATGGAACTATAGTCTTTATCTGTTCATTAACTAAGAGTCTCAATGATTCTTTGCAATTTGTCTCTTTCTATGTGGTTGGTGGTGAGATTACGTTTAGTTCTCTGCGGTGATTTATTCTTTTTGTTTCTTACTGGAGAGTGAAAAGTTTGAGAAACACGGGGACCGGTGAAGTGTTTCGAGGTGATGTCAAGGGGACGGGGTTATTGACAACAATTAAACTAGGAAATAAGATAAGGTTGGGGGTGAATGCATGCCAAGAAGCGCAAGAAAGAAGAGTGAAAGCGGAATTTACCATATAATTATTAGAGGAATAAATCGGCAGACGATTTTTGAAGACGACGAAGATTGTACCCAATTCATTGAGGCATTTGCAGCGATATAAAGAAAAAAGCGGATATCAAGTCTATGCTTATTGTTCGTGGGAAATCATGTACATTTGTTGATGAAGATAGGAGTAGAGGCATTAGAACAAGTAATGCGTCGGCTATGTGTATTGGTATAATAATAAAACTGATTATTAACTTTGCTCAGATAGGATTTCCATACCGAACTAATGTTTGCTATAATTAGTAGCTTATCTAAATGAATTTGGCTACCGCTGTAACCGTAGACAATTTCAGGGTCAGCTTTTTAATAGGTTGCTTTCTTGTTGCTCCAATACTCATACAATTACTTATTCTGAGCTAACGGCATAATCAGTTTAATGAATGCTTAAGAAGAAGTATAACTTATCAATTCGACAAATTGAAAGACTTACGGGCATTAATAGAGGTATTGTTTTAAAAGCATAAACAGGATGTCAACAACCCCGTCCCCTTGACATTATGAAAAATGGGAATTTATTCCTCCCGGAACGCTTTTAGTAGCAGCATAAAATAGCGAAAGCCGGAACCCTTGATTTATTCAGGGTTCTGGCTTTCACTATTTTTGCAGATAAAGTGAGATTTAGTTGCTCTCAACGGCTACTAGCGTCCTAATAGGTATAGGACGCTAGTAGTCGTTGAGCAAACTTGGTCATCAGACTAATAGGTTTCGACAAATACTTCAAAGTAGCCTTGCGGATGGGCACAGGCTGGGCAGAGGTCTGGGGCTTGGTCGCCAGTGTGAATGTAGCCACAATTATTGCATTTCCATTGAACGGTGTTAGGCTTTTTAACGACTGTATCATTAATAATATTGTTATACAACTTTCTATATCTGGCTTCATGATGTTTTTCCACTTCAGCGATCTTACGGAAAACAGTGGCAATAACCGGGAAGCCCTCTTGGTCAGCAACATCAGCAAAATGAGGATAGAGTTCAGACCATTCCTCATTTTCCCCTTGCGCAGCAGATACTAAATTGGCTTTGGTGTCGCCTAGCGCAACAGGAAAGTCAGCTTGAATGGTAACTGTTTGGCCATCAAGGCATTCCACAAGAAACTTATAGAAACGTTTGGCATGTTCTTTTTCATTGTCGGCTGTTTCAGTAAACAAGTTTGATATTTGCACATAGCCCTCTTTTTTTGCAGCGGAAGCATAGTAGGTGTAGCGCATTCTGGCTTGGGATTCTCCGGCAAATGATTGCATCAAGTTTGCTGCAGTTTTAGTGCCTTTTAGTGATTTCATACTAATCCCCCCTATTATCATTAGATTTCTTGTCCAGATGGAAAGGTTAACTTTCCCTGGATTGAACGACTAAGGTTTCTGCCGGCGACGCGCCCGGATGGCGCTAGTGCCGATTGCGCCATGGATGGCATAGCAATTCGGCCGTCCTAAGGACTTGGCACAAGCCAAGTCTTATCTTATGTTCTTATGGAGAACTACTGGAATTCTTATTCCCGGCAGTTCCTTCTATTTAAATAATTACTACAGAATAAATGAAAAATCCTGCTGTGATAATAAATTTTATCCTGTAGAGGAACTAGTTGGTAGTGCAAAATCTGGCCGCGGCTACGAATCAGTTAAAAGTCTATAGTTCAGGATTGCAAGCGTCAATTTATGAGCCCGCGATTGACAAAAAACAGGAAGAGAGCCTTTTTGAACAGATAATATCAGAACTCGAATGGTAGGGTAAAATCATATTTTTGGCTAATTATGTAGAAAAAGCTAGTAATTTCGGGATTTATGGAGGAGTAATAAACTGGTTTGTAGAATATAGCCGAATATGTTAAATATTAGGGTTGTTTAATAGGGATTAGGCTGACAGCACTTATATGTTATAGAGTCATTGTTGTAAGGTGGTCCAAGCAAACGCGAGGGCCTGGTTTTTTACCTATGTGCAGAAATTATCGTGGAGGTTTTAAAATGGTAGAGAAATTTTCATTTACAAGTCTAAGAAGTAAGTTGCTCATGTTTTTTGCACTCATTAGTCTGGTGCCATTGCTTGTACTTAGTAGCGTTAACGGGTATCTGGCTTACCAGGATAATGTCCTCAAAGCCAATAGAGAGAATCAACAACTTGCTGTAGCCTTAGCTGACGATATAGAAAGTCTGATTGAGGCTAGGGTTGGTGTTCTGCGTACAGTAAGTAAACTGCCTCAGATACAAAGTATGGATCCGGAGCAACAGGCTCCGATACTTAAAGTAGTAAAACAACAGTATAGCGATTTTTCTACTGTTGTTACGGTGGCAACAAACGGGCAGCAGATTGCCCGTGATGCGGGTAATTTAATCAGTATTGCCGATAGGGCTTATTTTCAGGGGGTTATGAGAGGCGAACAGGAAGTAATTAGTGAAGTGCTAGTTTCAAAAGCTAATGCCAAACCAGGTATTTTCATTTGTCTCCCGGTTAAGAATGCGCAAGGTGCTTTGGTTGGCGCAATTTTTGCTAACCTGGACCTGGAAGAGCTGGCAAAGAAGACAAATGATGTTAAGGCAGGTGTGACCGGCTATGCCTTTGTTACCGACAATCTAGGCAAGGTAATTGCTCATCCTGAAAAAGAATTAGTGGATAAGCAGGCAGATGCGACCCAACTGGTGCCTGTGCAGAAAGCAATCGCTAACAATACTGGTAATACCACTTATGAATTTGAGGGTCAAAGTAAGCTTGCAGGCTATGCCTTTGTTCCCCGAACAAGCTGGGGAGTTGTGGTGCAGCAGCCGGAATACGAGGCACTTGCCAATGCCCGTGCCAATTTAATGTTATCTGTTGGCATGGTTGTTGTTGCCGCTTTGCTGGTCATTGTTGCGGCCCTTGCTATTGCACGGTCCATTACCCGGCCGCTTGGCCGGTTAGTGGCAAATACGCAGGCAGTAGCGGCTGGCGATTTGTCGCGGAGTTTGCCAGTAGAAAGCCGGGACGAGATTGGCCAGTTGTCAGAAGCCTTTAATGCTATGACAGCTCAGTTAAAGGTCTTAATTAGGCAAATTACTGCCGATGCCGAGCAACTTGCCGCCTCATGTGAGGAACTTACCGCCAGTGCTGAACAATCTTCACAAGCGGCTACCCAAGTGGCGGGCGCGATCATCCATGTGGCCAAAGGGGCGGAAGAACAGCTTACAACCGCACAGGATGCTGCGGCTGTGGTGGCGCAAATAGCGGTGACTACCCAGCAAGTTGCAGCCAACGCGAATGAAGTAGCTGCCCAATCAGCCGAGGCTGCCGGGAAGGCCAGAGAAGGTGATAAGTCAGCAATAAGAGCTATTGAACAAATGAATTCTATTGAGCAAACTGTCAATACTTCGGCTGCGGTTGTAGCTAAGCTAGGTGAACGCTCTAAGGAAATTGGCCAAATTGTAGATGCTATTGCAGGTATTGCCGGACAGACCAACCTCTTGGCGCTCAATGCGGCCATTGAGGCTGCTCGGGCGGGAGAACAAGGCCGTGGTTTTGCGGTAGTAGCCGAAGAAGTGCGGAAATTGGCCGAGCAGTCCCAGGATGCGGCTAAACAAATTGCCGGTTTAATTACTGAAATTCTGGGTGATACCGACAGCGCTGTCATTGCTATGAATGACGGAACTCGTGAGGTAAAACGGGGTGCTGAGGTAGTGAATGCCGCAAGCCAGGCCTTTAGAGAAATTGTAGGTTTAATAACGCAGGTATCAGATCAAATCAAAGAGATATCGCTAGCTATCCACCAAATGGCTACAGGTACTCAACAAATAGTAGGTTCGGTCAACAAGTTAGAAGCGATAAGCCGCAGTGCAACCGGTGAGGTGCAGACCGTGTCGGCAGCCACTCAGGAGCAATCTGCGTCGATGGAAGAAATAGCTTCTGCCAGTGAGGCGCTTGCGGCGCTGGCACAAAATCTCCACACAGCTGTCAGTAAGTTTCGGGTATAACAACACCTTGAATTAACAAAAAGTAGATCTGGCCTAAGCAGTAGGGCAGATCTACTTTTTTCTACTTTGCGATTGTTACGGAATCATCCAGGATAGGGCATAAGCTTGCAGATAGGTCATGATTCCTACAAGGATAGCCAAGATGATAGAATGCATGACAGTAAAGCTGAACAAATCCCCTTCTTTACCGACAAGACCGGTAGCGGCAGTGGCTACGGCAATACTTTGCGGTGAAATCATTTTACCGGTAACACCACCGGAAGAGTTGGCTGCCACGGTCAAAGTAGGGTCAACGCCTACCTGTTGGGCAGTGACTGATTGAAGATTACCAAACAGGGCATTGGCTGATGTATCTGATCCGGTAAGAAATACTCCCAACCAACCAAGCCAGGCAGAGAAAAAGGGAAAAAATGCTCCTGATCCTGCCAGAAAGAGCCCCAGACTTGAACTCATGCCTGAGTAATTCATGATATAGGCCAGACCGAGTACCGCAGGAATGGTAATCAATGGTTTGGTTAGTTGGCTAAAGGTTTTGCCAAGAATGCGGAAGAACTGTCCCGGTCCTACACCTAGTATCATAGCTGATAGTATGCTGGCAATAAATAGTGCTGTGCCAGCAGCGCTTAGCCAATTTATTTTGTATACTGCGGTCATGGCAGTAGGTGCTTTGGCGATAGGTGCAACCTGCGTAACTAGATTGTGTAAGCCGGGTACATAAATTGATAGGGTAGGCATATCCAATACCGCCTTAATAGGTTTCAGTCCCCATAGAATAACCATAACAGTCAAAATGATAAAAGGGCCCCAGGCGGTAACAAGCTCTGTTGTGGAATAGGTTGGTAAGACGGATGTTTTTGATTTTCCAGCCTGCTCACCAGGAAATCGCCAGATGGAGGCTGGTTTCCATATCTGCAGAAAGAAGGTTAGTGAAAAAATGGATGCAAGTGAGGAGAGAATATCTGGAAGTTCAGGGCCAAGATAATTGGCAGAGAAGAACTGTACGACAGCAAAGGAGATGCCAGCCACCAAGCAGGCAGGCAATACTTCTTTAGTCGCCTTCCAACCAGACATAAGTACTACCAGCCAAATGGGGATGAAAACCGAAATAAAAGGCAGTTGCCGTCCAACCATCTGGCTTATCTTCATAGTATCTATGCCTGTAACCTGTCCGGCTACGATGATCGGAATACCAATGCCGCCAAAGGCAACTGGTGCGGTATTGGCGATAAGGCAAAGGCCAGCGGCGTATAACGGGTTAAAGCCCAGTCCAACGAGCATGCCGGCAGAAATGGCTACTGGAGTGCCAAAACCGGCTGCGCCCTCTAAAAACGCGCCGAAGGCAAAGGCAATCAGTAGTGCTTGCAGGCGGCGATCATCGGTAATTGTGGCAATAGAATTTTTGATTACATCGAATTTACCTGTTTCAACAGTCATGTTATAAATGAAGATGGCGGTCAATACTATCCAAAATATAGGAAAAACACCATAAGCTATACCCATCAGAGCCGCTAGAAAAGCAATGTTCAAGGGCATTTTGTAGACAAGCACGGCTACCAAAAAAGCGGCTATCAGTGCAGAAATCCCCGCAACTTGTCCAGGTGAGCGGCGAATAGCCAATAAGTAGAAAATTATAATCATCGGGATGGCTGCGGCTAATGCGGATAATGCGATACTGCCTAACGGCACATATTCTTGTGTCCATGTCATAATAATAGTTACCCCCCTGAGCTCTTCAAATGGTTCTCTTCTATTATTCGCCAGCAGGAGGGAAAAAACTCAGGATAATCCTGGATACAGTGCACAAGCTAGAATAAGTCTTACTTTAGTCTACCAGAATTTATAACTAAATTCTGTTGACATAAGAACGACTAAGGCTTCTGCCGGCGTCCTGAGGGACTTGGCACAAGCCAAGTCTTTTCTTATATTTGTGGAGGTCACATGTGATGAAAGCATCCATATTTATTACTTGCATTTGTGATAGTATGTTTCCCCAGGTTGGTGAAGCTATGGTACGGGTTCTGGAAAAACTAGGCGTAACATTAGATTTTCCGCCTGAGCAGACTTGTTGCGGTCAGCCAGCTCTTAGCAGCGGCTACTGGGAGGATGCTCGGCCAGTTGCTGAGACCATGCTTACCGCCTTCGCGAACAGCCAGTACGTGGTTGCGCCAGCTGGCTCGTGTATTACGGCGGTTAAGGAGTATTATCCGATCCTATTTGAGAAGGATCCTGAGAAGTATCGTCAGGCCAAAGAGTTGAGTGCTAAACTCTTTGAATTTAGTGAATTTGTGGTCAAGGTTTTAAAGAAAGAGGATTTGGGAGCTCGTTTTCCTCACAGGGTAACCTATCATTCCAGCTGTCATGCTCGCAGATTTTTAAATACAGACCAATATGTTCGTACATTGCTCACCAACGTAAAAGAAATTGATTATATACCTTTGCCGCATGAAGAAGCTTGCTGCGGTTTTGGGGGAACATTCTCAGTGAAGCTGCCAGAAATTTCAGAAGCCATGGTGGATGCAAAGGCCAGAAATATCCTGGAAACCAAGGCCGATGTTCTTGTTGGTGTTGATTTAAGCTGTCTGCTGAACATTGACGGCAGATTAAAAAAGCAAAAAACTAACGTGCGGGTCATGCATGTAGCCGAATTGTTAGATGAGGGGATGAGAATGTGAGTGAAAGACCAGCCTTTCACCTGCGCGACAGAGCGGTCAAAGCCTTAAAAGATGACCAGATGCGGCGAGCTGTCCGCAAAGCGGTAGATCGTTTGAGCGCAAACAAAGATAAAGCTGCCTGTGAACTTCCCCATTGGGAGGAATGGCGGGAGCAGACCAAGCTGATCAGGCAGCACACTGTCAATCATCTTGACTATTATCTGAAGTTGTTAACAGATAATGTGAAGAAAGCAGGTGGAAAGGTTCACTTTGCTCCAAACTCTGAAGCGGCTTGTAAGATTATTGCCGGCTTGTGTAAGCAGTACAATGCTAAGAAAATTGTTAAATCCAAGTCCATGGTGACTGAGGAAATACATCTTAACACAGCGCTTGAGGCAGTTGGTATGGAGGTAATCGAAAGCGATCTGGCAGAATATATTCTGCAGCTGGCAGGAGAAACACCCTCCCATATTATTGTTCCTGCCATCCACAAAAACCGAAACCAGATTGCTGAACTATTTTCTAAGGCAGCTGGTAAAAAGGTTGAATCCGATACACCTGCGCTTACCGCCTTTGCCCGTAAAATTTTGCGCAACAAGTTTATCAGCGCCGATGTTGGCATTACAGGCTGTAATTTTGCCGTTGCCGAAACTGGTTCTATTACGCTTGTTACCAATGAAGGAAATGCCAGGTTAACAACAACCTTGCCGAGGGTTGTCATTAGTGTTATGGGTATGGAACGGGTTGTCCCGACCCTTGAGGATCTGGAAACTGTCTTATCTATGTTGCCACGCAATGCTACTGGGCAGAAGCTTACCAGCTATGTTTCGGTTATTAATGGCTCGCGGCAGCCAGGCGATATTGATGGCTGTGAGAAATTCCATCTGGTAATTGTTGATAATGGCCGTTCACGTATATTGGCAGATGAAGAATACCGTCAGGCGCTTACTTGTATTCGCTGTGGTGCCTGCTTTAATGTGTGTCCTGTATACCGTCAAATCGGTGGGCATGCGTATGGGTCAGTCTATGGCGGTCCAATAGGATCGGTTATTACCCCGTTATTAGAAGATGATATCGACTTTTGGGGCGAACTGCCATATGCTTCAACCTTGTGCGCTGCCTGTACAAGTGCTTGTCCAACCAAGATTCCGTTACAGGATTTGTTGTTCAAGCTACGGCAGCGGCGGGTGAGTGACGGTTATAGCCAAGGTGTTGAAAAGTTTGCTTTTGGGATGTGGAAGCAGTTTTTCAAATTGCCTAGTACCTATAAATTTGCCATGAAAGTCGCGTCACTAGGGCAAAAGCCTTTAGTCCATAACGGCTATATTACTGCTAAATTACCGCTGCTTGCCAATTGGACTAATTCACGTTATATGCGGGCAGCTGCAGATACAACTTTCCGCGAGCGATGGGAAAAAAGTAAGAAATAGGTGAGCATATGAAAAATATTCAGGAAGATATTGCACAGGAAACTATGTTTTTGCAAACGGTAGCCAAGGCCTTGGGGAGGGATAAAGTACTTACAGTACCCCCTAACCGAAAAGAAATTGGCCCGCCGGCATTTTGGCGGAAGCAGAAGTTTGAAGCGGAGCAGCCGCTTAAACTATTTAAGGCCAACCTGGAAGCGCTAACTGGCAAAGTGGCCATCGTTAACAATGGGGCAGAGGCTACTAATCAGATAAAGTTGTGGCTCAAGGTGCTAAATGCCAAAATTGCTATTGTGTGGGATCACCCTGAGTTACGTAGGCAGATAGAATTTTCCCGCTTGGGTGTAAAAACTGAGTTTTGGAATAGTGACAAGTCCCGGCAGGAACTAATCGAAATTGCAGAACAGGCTGATGCCGGTATCACCTGGGTTAACTATGCTATTGGCTACACCGGGACAGTGGCTTTGTTTAATGGAGCCAATACCGGACGTTCTGTGAGTTTACTGCCGCCTACCCATATTGCAGTCATGCACAAGTCAGATATTGTGCCGACTATGTCTACGGTAATGAGGCACCTTATTGAACGGCGCGGACAGGGACAGTTGCCGTCAGCCGTTGATTTTATCACAGGACCCAGTCGCACCTCGGACATTGAGATGGATCTATCAATAGGGGTGCATGGCCCATTTCGTATGTGGGCTGTGGTCATCGATAATTGAAGCTACATATTCAGAAAATAAAAGCAGCCAGAACCCATAGTAATGCTCTGGGTTCTGGCTGTATCTCTTAAGAGGCTATTCCTGCAGCAGTGGTACAGTGTTAGCGCCGTGTGGCATAAGGGTAATCGTGTAGTTTGTACGGCCAAGTTTTTGTTCGGCAATTGCCATAGCTTCTTCCAGGGTGGTAACGGCAATTAGGCCGGCCTTTTCGATGAATTCTTTGTTTTGGGGGAGTGTAACAATAATGTGAGGTACTTTTTTGGCAAACAAACCGGTTTTGAGGGCAATGAACCCAGGGACGGTAAAGGCTTTGCGCAAGGCTATTTCACGGTCATAGAGTGATTTATAGTTGAACCAGCCACTGAAATCAGGTGGTTCCATAATATCGCGGCACTCTAACAGCGCAATGATGACACCATCGTCTTTAACGGCCATAAAGGCGTTTTCGGTGGTTTTGGTGGCTTGATAAAGATTAATGTCTTTCGGAAAGCCACCAGCAGAGGCGATCACCAAGTCAGCTTTGGCGGTGATGGGTACGCCGAAGATTTCTTCTACCGTTTTGCAGCCCTCAAGCCAGGCAGTATGCCAATGACCGGCGACAAAACGGGCAAATTTACCTTCTGGTGTAAAGATGGCATTAAAGAGAAAGGTCTGCTTAAGCATGGAGGCCATTTCCATCATATCGGCATGCATGTTGTTGCCATCCAGCTTACCGGCCATGCAGTTGGGGTTAATACCCTGACCGGTAACATCATGCAGGCAAAAGCTGTGATTGCCTTGGATGGTGGAGTATCCGGCAACGCCTGGCATAATAGCTTTACGGCCGCCGGCGAAGCCGGCCATGGAGTGGTAGATAATGCCGCCGGTCATGATGACCTTGTCGGCAGCAACAATATGTTTGTTAAGATAAGTTTCCACACCGCGCGAGGTTTTGCCTACATAGACAAAGTCTTCGGTAGTGGGAGCATAGCTTTGAACAAGGTGAACACGGCTTACTGCTTCCTGGCCATAGACCGCAATATTCTCCTGGGCGGTATGTTTGCGGTGGGAACCAAGGCTGACGACTATCGTAATGTCGTTGTCCGGGATGCCGGCACCGTTCAGTTCATTTAAGAGCGTTGGCAGAAATTCAGGATATGAGATCCTACGGGTAATATCGCTGGCAATGATAGCAACCTTATCACCGGCCTTGACTACTTCTTGTAATGGTGGTGAGTCAATCGGGTTACGTAATGCCGCTTTTATGGCTGCAGGTACATCGGTAATGGCTTCGACGGCCTTACCTTCAACAATATGAAGAATTTGATCTTCTGGTAGAGTGATTGCTACTTCTTTCTCTCCAAAACCAAATACGAATTCTTTTTGCATGTTCATCCCTCCAACTACTTATATACTAGCTTATACGACATTTTTCCTGCTGGGTAGGGATTACATTTTGAATCTTGCGGTGACTTCATTGAGTTCGGTAGCCATTTTAGCCATGGATTCGGAGCTGGAGCTCACTTCATGGAGACTGGCGCTTTGTTCTTCTGCTGATGCCGCTACTGTCTGGGTGCTGGCACTGGTTTCCTCTGCTACCGCACTAATATTTTGGACATTGTTGACCACAGACTGCATACCATGAGCCGTTTCTTCCACCGCATAGCTAATCTGTTCTATACCGGTTTTTACTTGATCCAACTTGCTAATGATAGCCTGGAAACCCTGCTGAGTTTCATCAGTCGCCATCTTGCCTGCCACTACTTCCGTATTGGCCTTGGCAACCACATCTACTGCAAATTGGATATCGGTGGTCATTTGGGCAATGATTTTTTCAATATGGCTGGTAGCGGCACCACTTTGCTCGGCCAGCTTGCGAACTTCTTCGGCTACCACCGCAAAGCCTCGTCCGGCTTCGCCGGCTCTGGCTGCCTCAATAGCGGCGTTCAGGGCCAGAAGGTTGGTCTGGCCGGCGATGGTGTGAATGGTAGTGACAATTTGCTGGATATCATCGGAGCGTTTTACTAGTGATTCTGATACTTGCGTAATATCTGCCATTGATTTTTCGATAGTGGTGTTTTGAGTAACAAGTCTGTTGATAAGCTGCATCCCCTGATCGGCATCGCCGACCGCATCCTGCGTGATGCTGTTAACTTGGGAGGCACTGGCGCTCATTTGCTCGGCTCCGGCGCTAACCTCCTGGATAACGGCAGAAATCTCCGTGATATTATTGGTATTTCGGTCAGCTCCTTCGGCGACATCGGTAATGGCTTTGGCGATACTTTCCGATACTTGCAGTTGCTCATGTACCGATGAAGACAGTTCTTCACTGGAAGCCGCCAGCATGTCGGCATTGTTTCTGACCAAGCGGACAATGTCCTGCAGTGCCTGCTTCATTGTAATGAGCGCCGCGGTCATATCGCCAATTTCATCGTTAAGGGTGGCATGAATGTCTTTGTCGGATAAGTCCAGTTGGCTGAGTGCCAGGAGGTCACTGCGCAGATTGCCCATTCGGTTGGACAGTTGACGGCTATACCAGATAAGAAGGGCAATAATAGCGAGGATGCCTAGGATGCTGGAACCAATGACCATTTTAAATAAGGTAGCTTGTCGTTCATTGAGTTGGCTGATTCGCTGCTTAAGAACCTTGTCCTGAGTCGCCATGGCATCATTGAACAGCTTGTTGACTGTTTCAGTTTTCTGCCGGGTTCCCGACAACACGGTGGCATAACTGGCATCATGATTCTGTTTTAGGGCAATGGAATGCTTAATATCCTCAATATAGGAGAGCAGAGTCAACTGCAGCTGTTCACCTACCTGTTTACTCTCTGCCGCTGTCACGGCGGTGTTAAATGTCTTTACCGCCTCACAGCTTTGATTTAGCAGCGTAATGGTGTCGGCTGCATATTTTTCGTCATTATAAGCAACATAACCGCGCATGTTGCTCAAGCCTTCATGGAAGTCATCCTGAGCATTTTGTAGAGCCATAGTTCGCATAATAGAACCGGACAGCATATTCTGATAACTGTTGCTGGTTGCCTGAAATTCATAGAGGACTATTCCCAGTAGAGTGACCATAAGTACTAAGGCAGTTCCCATAAGTACGCCCAGTTGGGCGCCGATCGGCATACGTTGTTTCATTTGTTGTTCCTCCTCGTATAAATAGTATTAGTGCTGTTGACAGTAAACCTGACAGGATTTCGTTCTGTTTTTTGATGCGGTGCAGTTTCGTCCGGCTTGTTTGGCGTGATATAACTGGCTGTCAACTTTATCAAACAGTTGTCGCAGATCGTTTTCCTGCCCGGAAAAAGTATGTACGCCGAAACTGGCAGTAATATGAAGCTGGCCGGCCGAGGTAGTGAAGGGAGTCTGATCAATGATTTTACGGAACTTTTCTGTAACTTTATACGCCGGACTCTCCGGACAGTTGCTTAAGACAATCAGAAATTCTTCGCCGCCATAGCGGGCAATCCAATCGCCGTTGCTTGTGCGAATGTTGTTTTGTAATTGCGTGGCAAACAATTTCAGTACTTCATCACCAACCAAGTGTCCGTATTGATCGTTAATTTGCTTAAAATAATCAATATCGGCCATAACAATGGAAAAAGGCAGGTTGTGCTGTTTGGCAAGGGAAATTTCCAATGGAAGCTGTTCGTCAATATATCTTCGGTTAAAAATGTTGGTTAAGGCATCTTTGATTGCCAGGTCATTGAGTTTGGCGATAGAACGGCAAAGGTTGGTGCCTTTGCCAGGCATAGGCAGAAAGCTTTCAACTGTCTTTTCACTGACGCATTTTATGAGTTCCAGCGCTACGGTGCGCCCATCTAGCTCTAACGGCATGGCGGTAATCATATAGAATTTTCCTTTACGCACTTCAATTTTGATAAAGGTTTCTTTCTCTTGTATTGATTGTAAGGAGACACAATTTTTACAAACAAGGCCACTGTTTCCCAGGTGATAACATTCCCACTGACATTGGGGATTGTTGGAAGCAGCAGGAGGTAGAGGGGGCGTTGCGAATGGGTCAATGATCTGTACAATGTCATAGTATTTTTCTAATATCGTTAAATCAGTCGCTGGAGTTGTCAAAACAATTCATCTCCTGTTAGTACACCATATATGCATTATGTAATTGAATTAAACTATTTTAAATTATTAATGCAAAAAGCATGCCATGTTAGCATTTGCGTTATATATATAGTGCATTGAGCCAGAGAATACGTCACAATAATATTAAAACTGGTGCTTTTAAAATATTGTTATAATAGCAGTTAGAAGGAAAGAAGGCTACAAAAACTTCTCAGGTGAGAAGTTTTTGTGAGAAATTTTTGTAACTATGCCAGGTGGTGTTCTTTTTTATTGCGCATTTCTTCTAGGCGATAGGATAATGCTCTGCGGGAAATTCCTAAATAATTGGCTGTAGCTGATTGATTGTTATTATGTGCCGCCAAAATTTTCAGGATGATATCCTCAGTGTAGTTTTTCAACGGATAACCCTGTAGTGGAAAAGGAAGCTCAAGAATACCGCTGCGTTCCGGTAAGGAAGCCGGTTGTTCTTGTCGTGGTTGTAATAGTCCGATAATGTGTTCCGGCTTTAGTTCTTTATCATTATAGGCAAAGGTGGCATATTCGATAATGTTCCGCAATTCCCTGATATTTCCTGGCCAATTATATTCTTCCATAATCCTGGCTGTTTGCGGAGCAATTGTGGCAAACTGCTTCTTCTTGTGTCGTGAAAAATCCTGTAAGAACATAGTGGCCATCGGCAGAATTTCCTCTTTACGATTTCTCAGCGGCGGAATGACAATATGCGCAACTTTCAGGCGGAAATATAGATCCTTCCGGAAAGTGCCATGTTCGACACCTTGCTCCAAAGGTATATTGGTTGCGCAGATAAGGCGGATATTAGTTTTAATTTTCTTCAACCCACCTACTCGGTAAAATTCTTTTTCCTGCAGTACGCGGAGTAATTTTCCCTGTAAATCAGAAGGAATTTCACCGATTTCGTCAAGCAGCAAGGTTCCACTATGGGCTAAATCGAATTTGCCTTTTGCCCCTTTGGCCATACTGCCGGTAAAGGAACCTGCCTCATAGCCGAAAAGTTCGCTCTCAAAAAGAGTCGGCGCTAGTGCAGCGCAATTAATATCTACAAAAGGGGTGGTACTCAAGGGATCAAAACGGCTTCCATAGTGAATCAGCTTGGAAATTACTTCTTTGCCTGTGCCAGTCTCACCCTCAATTAAGACCGGAATGGACCGGTCGGCGTGCAGTTGCTCGGCTTGGTGAAAAATCGCCTGCATGCATTCTGAAAAAACACCTACTGAACCAATGATGGATTCTGCTACAATTTGTTTTATTTGGACAAGTTCACGCCGGGTTTCTTCGGTTGCAGCATGTACTTCATCGTGAAAGCGTTCTGTCAGGTTTTTATTTTCCCGCAAAAGTGCCTGGTGTTCGGCAACCCGCTCAATGACAGAACTAAGTTCTTCCGGATTTACGGGTTTTGTCAGATAATCATAGACTCCTGCACGTAATGCGGTAACCGCCGAGTTTAAGTCAGCATAGCCTGTGAAGAGAACAATATCGGTTTGCCAGCTATTGGGCAGCTTTTTAATCGCTTTAGCCAGTTCAATGCCAGACAATCCTGGCATCTGAATATCTGATAATACCATAGGGTAATCGTCGGTAGAAAATTTTTCCAAAGCTTCCGCGCCATTGGCGCATTCTGTTACTTCATGGTTCTGGTGCTTTAAAAACCACAGCATAGCCTGACGGCTATGCTGTTCATCATCTATGAGCAATATCTTCATTCGATATCCCCCCTTGGCTAATACTTGGTTAAGCAATTTACATTCGCATTTTTTTAAGCATACTGGCAAGAAGGTCAGTTTGGACCGAAATTTTTTCCATGCAGTCGGAAAGTTCTTCATCAGGTAGCTTTTCCCCCTGCTTTAGCAAAAAGAGGATACCGCCGGCAATCATTTTTATCGAATTAAGCGGCTGATTAAGGTCATGAAATAGTTTTGCAGGCATTTGGGCTAGAGAAGCAGGTGCGGTTTCTATTTGTGGCAGGTTAGCTAATGCAGTCAGAACTGTTTCGGCAAAATTTTCATCTTTTAGAATATAGGTGATTCCCAGATTGGCTGCTTTCCGGACAATGATTTCATCGGTTTCACTGGTTAAAATTAGAAACAGTAGGTCAGGATACTCAGGATGGACTTGTTCAAAGAGTGTAAGTCCATCGGTATCTGGCAAATACATATCAGAAATAATGCCACCATATTTGTTGCAACTGTTTAGCTTTTGCAAGGCTTCTGTACCGCTCTCGACACCGGTAACTTCATAGTTCTCTGTTTCCAGGGTTAAGGCAATCATTTCCCGCATAAAGCTGTCATCTTCAATAAGCAGCAATTTTATTGGAGGAGTGTTGGTGTTTATAGGTTTATCCATGGTTCATCCCTTTCAAACGTACTAACCGATTACATTTTTTAGTGTTTCAATAAGGTTAGTTTGATCAAAGGCACCTTTAACAATATAGGCGTTGGCACCAACCTGAATACCCCGCCGCTTATCTTCCGCCTTTTCGCGGGAGGTTACAATTATCACCGGAATTTGTTGATACCGCTCATCTTGACGCAAATGCGAAGTAAGGCTGAAGCCATCAAGCTGAGGCATTTCGACATCGGTTATAACAGCATCATATACTTTTTTGTCAGTTTTTTCAATAGCATCCAGCCCGTCTTCGGCCAAATCCACCTTGTAGCCATAGGACTCGAGAATGCTTTTTACAATATCCCTGGTATTGGCAGAATCGTCGACAACCAGAATGGTTTTGTATTGTTTTTGCAAGTCAATTTCTGAGGAAATACCTGCAGGCAGCTTATTCTTGCGAGCCTGCTTTAGTAGTGCTGTGACTCCGAGCACACTAATTATTTCATCATTGCTGCCAACAGTAAAACCGGAAAGCAACGCAAGTGACGCTAGCGCTGAAGGTAAAGGTTTTATAACCATGTCGGCTTCACTTATGACAGTATCAACAATTAGGCCTAGTCTCTCCGCGCCGGCTGCCAGTAAGATAATCAATAACTCAGATCGCTCATGCGGTACGGTTTGTGGGCAACTCAGAATCGTCTCAAGTTCCTCCAGGGGGACAATTTGCTCACGTATGCGCAGGGCGCGTTTGCTGACGACATGGATAACTTGGCTGGCAGGTACCATTACTATTTCCTGAACCGAGTAGGCGGGTATGGCGAAGGTGTGATTGGCTGCTGCTACAAGTAACATTCGTGAAAGTGCCAGAGTGATGGGTACTTTCAGCAAAAATGTAGTTCCTTTTCCGGCGTGTGTCTGGATTCTGACTGAGCCCTTAAGCTTCTCTGTAATTGTTTGTTTGACAACATTCATTCCTACACCGCGCCCGGATATGTCGGTAATAATGGGACTGGTGCTAAAACCAGATAAAAAGAGCAAATCCAGCAATTCCATTTCTGTAAGGGTACTCACAGCAGCTTCAGTTAGCAGCCGTTTCTTTACAGCTGTCGTTTTTATCTGATCTAAAGAGATGCCTGCTCCGTCATCATGGAGAACAATAGTGACTCCTCCTGAATCGTAAAAAGCGGATAACCGGATGATTCCACATGCTCTTTTACCAGCCATAACCCGGTCTTGCGGCAATTCGATACCGTGGTCAACGGCATTGCGAACCATATGGAGTAAACAATCGCCCAAATGCTCAATAATTTTACGATCAAGTTCGGTATTGCCGCCTTCAACTTGAAATTCAATTTCTTTGCCTGTTGTGCGGGTAAGATCTCTAACTACACGGTTGATTTTATCAAAAACGGTTGATAGCGGCAGCATTCGTATTTTCAAAGACCGTTCCTGCAGGTTAGCGGTCAGAAGGTTTTCGATTACAGCGTCATTGCGCAGGGAATCTTGAAATTTCGACAATTGACTGTGCATAGCGGCTAATGTAGCTGCCAATTCATTGCGAACCGGTTCTGTCTGCGCAGTGGTAAGAGTTTGGCAAGATGCTAACGTAAGACTTGTTGTTGATAATCGCATGATATCGCGTACTATACTGGCTTGCTGCCTTTTTCGGTATTGAAAAGAAACGACTTCTCCCATCAACTGGATTAATTCATCTAACCGCTCTGCACGTATTTGGACAAAATCATGGGTGATGTTTGAAGCGTCATCCTGGACACGATCATCTGTAATTTTTGCAGAAGTCTGATCAGGGCATTTTTCCTGGTTCTCAGCGGTATCTTTATGCAGAAATTGCTCCAGTTCAAAGCAGACTGGTGGCAATGATTCCGGCAAAGGGGTCTCGGCAGCAACTGCAGCAAGTAGTTGCCGAATCGTATCAACGCCTTTTAATAAAAGATCCATTACCTCTTGGGAAAGGCTGCTTTGTCCACTTCTCAGCAGCTCTAAAGCATCTTCCATTCGGTGTGCTACTGTTGAAATACCTGTTAATTTTAGCATTCGGGCGGCACCTTTTAGCGTGTGCGCAGCCCGAAAAACCGAATCAAGAATTTCTGGGGAAAAGCCTCGTGCCTCTAATGTGAGTAATTCTTTTTCAATTTGATCGCAATGTTTCGCGGCTTCTACTGTAAATTTAGCCGAAAGAAGTTTGATATTTAATGCCATAATGCCATACCCTCTCCTTCAGTAGGGATTTAGTGGTCGTAAGCCTGCAATTTTGCTATATTGTGCTGGCATAATTGGATAAAGTTATCAAGTTGAAACGGCACTAGAAAAAAGCTTAACCCGTGTTTTTCAAAGTTGCCTTGTTTGAGTATTTTCATAGCCAATTCATATTCCCGTTTGGCGTAGGGGGTTTCTTCCGGCAGCTGATACATTTCAGCCAAAAAGAAATGAGCCAGCCAACATTCGGGATATACATACACCGCTTCCTTAAAGCGCTTAATAGCCTCGGCCTGCTGTCCGGTAAGTTTTGCTGCCATGCCAAGTAGCAAATAGGCCTCCAGGCAAAAGGTATCCAGCATCAGTGCCGTCTGACAAAGTTCTGTAGCGGTGTCAACACATTGAAGATTAAGGAGAATATTGGCTTTTAAGGTATAAGCCTTAATGAAAAAGGAATCAACGGCAAGGATTTCGTCCAGGCGGCTAATGGCCTCAGGGTATTTTTTCAGTTTCATTAATTCCAGTGCAGCTGTGAACCGTTGCTGGCAGCGAGCACTTTTAGCAGCTAATGGCAATGGCGATTGCCGCTTACTGGTTGTTAGATTGGAACGATCTGTTGGTAGTGCAGGTTTAGGTGACGGTTTCTTTAGTTGTAATGCGGCAATTTGCCTTGGCTGGTCAGCAGTTAGACACTGTCTATTTATTGCAGTTATCTCTCTGGTAACAGCAGCGCGGCCAATAAATGTTTCAGCAGCTTGTTTCTGGTAATAAAATGCGTCATTATTTTTAACCAGTGATAGTAGTTTATTATTGTGATATAAAGTTTCCGTACAGCTTAGAAATAAGCAGCCGTCAGTTTTTAGCAACTCAGACAAACGACGAAAGACTTCTTGCTGCTGTTCTTTAGAAAAATAAATGGCGACATTCCGATAAAATACGATGTCCATGTTTTGCGTCCAGTCCGGATACACTTGCGCAAATAAGTTTAGCGACTCAAACCGTACTTTTTTTTTGATATGGCTTTTAATCATAAAACTTTCTTTTGCTATGCGATCAAAGCAATTTTCACGGATATCTCTGGGACAGGAACGAAAAGAATATAAGCCATATAAACCGGCTTGCGCCTTTTTTATGGCTTCTTTATCCACATCAACACCGATTACTTCAAAGTCCCAGTCGATTCCTGCGCCAGGTATTGTAAGAGCAGTTATTGCCATCGAATAGGCTTCTTCACCTGTTGAGCAACCGGCGCTTAACAGGCGAAGAAAAGGAAGGTGTTTCCCGGTTTTAACTAGCCGGGGAATGACCTGCTTACTCATAATAGCAAGGTGGGCCGGTTCACGGAAAAAATAAGTCTCATGAATGGTTAACAGGTTAATAAGTAGCAATAGTTCGTCTTCCTGCTGCTGCACTAACTGCAGATACTCATCGATAGTAGAAATTTTACATGCTTCCATACGTTCTTGTATAGCCTCTTGTAACAGTTTCAGTCGTTGTTGGCGAAACTCCAGCCCATACCGCTGGTTGATGAGCAGGCTGAGTTTTTCTAAATCAAGCGCTGGCAGCATAGTTGCCTTCATAATCATAAGGCAAGTACCTTAGTCAATGTGGACGCTATATCTTTTTCCGCCACAATAAAATCGGCTAAGCCAGCTTCAATTACTAGTCTGGGCATGTTATAGATGAGTGAAGTTTGTTTATTTTGGGCTATGGTAATGCCGCCAACAGCTTTGATGGCTTGCATGCCCTTCACCCCGTCTTGCCCCATGCCTGTCAGAATAATGCCTACTGCCCCCTTGCGGTAGACATTCGCTACAGAAGCAAGCAACCTATCGCAGGAGGGATGATAGATATTCCCTGGTGAATAGGGCAATAGTCCCATGTTGCCATCTACATCCACCTGTACGTTATATTCCGGCGGGGCAATTAATACTCTCCCTGGAAGCAAAGGTTCGGATTGCGACGCCACCTTTACGGTAAGCGGTGTTTTATAATCAAGCCAGTCTGCCAGCGCTTCGGCAAAACCTTCAGAAATATGCTGGGCGATAACAATCGGAGCCGGAAAATCAGCAGATAGTTGGGAAAGTATGGATTCCAATACCTTTGCGCCACCTAATGAGGAGGCGATAGCTACCGCTTTAGAGCGGCGGTTTGATTGTGTCTGTGCAATAATATGTTTTGGTGTTGCTTGCCTATTGCCGGTGATATGCCTGATTACTTTTACCCCGGCCAATAGTTTTATCTTATGAATAAATTGCCGATAATTCGTGGAATCAATACTGGGTTTTTCGACTACCTCCAAGGCCCCCCTGCTTACTGCTTCATACGCTAAATGAGCATCGTCATAGGCGGTGACAACCATAATCGGAGTAGGGTTATTCTGCATAATAACTTCAATGGCTTCTAAGCCATCCATGACAGGCATTGCGATATCCATAATAATAAGATTAGGATGCAGCAGGAAAGCCTGCTTGCTTGCTTCTTCGCCATTAGCGGCTTCGCCGACTACCTTGATGTCAGCTTCCTCTGCTAATAGTCCAATTATAAACTCCCGAACAATCGGGCAAGCGTCAACGATAAGTACCCTGATAGCGTTCTTTTGAGCATCCATAAAATCCCCGCCTAACTGCTGACTTAATCAGCTGTTGCCACCTTTTTACCATGTTCAACGACACGTTCCAGTTCCTCGGCCAAATTAGCCAATTCTTTACTAATTGTTTTTGTCTGTTGTATCATTGTTGTATTGTCGTTTGTTCCTTGCTTAATCTGCCTTAATGCCGTCAGTACCTGCTCGCCGGCGGTTTGCTGCTGCTGGATAGAAAGAACAATTTGCTGGACTGCATCGGTTGTCTGATCCGCTGCATTCTCTATGTCATAGATAATAGAAACAGTACGCTCCGAATAGGCCATCCCTTCTTCAATTCCTTTAGTATTCTTTTCAGAAGCAACTACCTGCCGGCTTACTGCCGCCACAATTTCATTACTTTTAGTTTCGATCTCTTTTGTTGATTCCATGACACTATCGGCCAAGCGTCTGATTTCTAAAGCAACTACCCCAAAACGTTTGCCAGCTTCCCCGGCGCTGGCTGCTTCTAGCGCGGCATTAAAGGCAATCAAGCGGGTTTGACTCGCAATATTATTGATAAACTCCATGATTTTGTTAACTTCTTTCGACTTATGACCTAAGGCAACAATCTCCTGAATATTAACTTGATTATCGTTATAGATTTCCTTCATTTTTTCCATCAAGGCCTCGACTTCAGCAACGCCTTGCCGGGTTCGTTGCAAAGTTTGCGCAGCACTATCGGCCACTCCCTGGCTATGATTGCTAATTAAAATAGCTGATGACGAAAATTCCTCCATAGTTGCGGAAATCTCGCTTACCGAAGAGGAAAGCTCAATTGAAAAGCTGGCCTGGGTTGTCACGGTTTCATCCATTTTTGTCGCATAGGTATTTACTTTTGTAATGGCTCCGGTCAATGGCCGGGTTATATAACGATTAAGAAAGAAACCGGCTACAGCAATAATAAGTACAAGTGCGAAAGCTGCTATCAATAAATATCTTTGCACCGTAGTCCATACCTCTTGTTGAATATCGCTTTCTTCTTTATGAACAGCCGCCGCCACATCATCAAGATATACGCCTGTTACTACCAGCCAGTTCCACTTGCCGATGATTTTGCCATACGATAATTTGGGTTCGGTTTTTGAGGAACCTGGTTTTAGCCAGGTATACTGGATTGTACCTTCACCTTTTTCTTTGCATTGTTCAAGCAGCTTCAGCAAAAAGGCTTGATTATCGGCATCTTTTATAGTTGTTAAAGACTGCCCTTCCAGGGGTTGATCAATATGGACAGCCACACTGCCATTGGTATTGATAACCAAAAAGTACCCATCAATACCATAACGGGCATTGCGCACAAATTGTTTTGCCTCGTCTTCTGTCATTAAGGAAGCAGTACTGGAAATTGCTTCAACAAGATTTTTCATGTTATCTGTTTTTTGCTTATAAAGCATATCCTGGTATTCACGCAACCGGACTTCGCCGCGCTGAAGTGTGCTAGTAACAGAAACATAGGACAATACGGCCACTAAACAACACATGAAAAGCGCCATAAGTCCTATTATTTTTACCTTAAGACTACTGTTCATTGATACTCGCTCCTTGTGACTGCACCGTATATCTGCTTATCAATACTACGTGTGAGTCGTTTAAATAGTTGATTTTTGTAAAAGTCAATCAGTATGATTAGGTTACTTTCCTGCGGTAAAAGTCCCCACACGCCTTTATTTCCCGCGGCTACAGTCAGAATATCAGGCAGTTTACGAATATCGCTGACTTTGCATGTTGCCACCTCGTCAGGTTCATTAATGAGGATTGGCGTTTGCAATTTCTGCTTGATGAGTAGCATTTTTGAATAATGGCAGTTTGCAAAAGGACCTGCTGCCAGCAGTTGTTCCAAACCTACAGCAGAGTTGGTTGAATCAAAATTCGTCAAATAAGCAATTTGGTCAATGTCAATACCATAGCGCCTGTCACCTAGCGAAACGATCAACAATTGAAGTTCATTTTGGTACATATCTATAACCACGTTAGGAATTTGCCTTTTCTATAAGTAAAGAAGCGTCCAGTACTGTTACCAGGTTACGTCTATATTCAAACTGACTTAATGCAAAACGCTTGAAACGTTCGTCTAGGGTTGACAGGACCTGTTTAGTTTCTGAATCAGGTATTTCCACAACATCTACGATAGCATCCACCAGAATTCCATTTCGCCCGTCACCAGACCGTACCATTACTATGAAAGCACCTGTTGTCTTATTACTAGCCTCATTCATACCGAGCATTTGTTTTAAATCAAGCACTGCCGCCACATCGCCGCGTAGGTTGATTACTCCCGGAATGGGCGCAGTTGCACCAGGAATCCAGGTTAGCCCCGTATATGGCAGTATTTCACGGGCTTGGCTGCCACCGAAGGCAAACAAATAGTCCCCAAGTTGAAAAATGAAAAAACTAACGTTTGGTTCATCTATTTTGACGATCTTTTCGGCAAGGTTATGGGCGTCAATTTGGCTGAGAATAGTGTCGCTTTTTAATGGTTTATCTGCCATCTTTCGGTTGTTCTCCCTCGACTATGTATATTTCTCTATAATATATCATGAAGCTGTTTTATTTTACCAGCATTTTTCGCAGGCAGAGGCAGCAAGAAATGTACCAAAATGATAGAACTGAGCAATTCGAAAGGCCTTCCTAACTAGACGAAAGGCTAAATTGGTGGTAGTATGGTAACAATGCCCCTTTTCTATTTGCTCTAGGAAGGGGGCTTGGTCTATTAGCAAAAGGAGTTTGGATAATATGAGTGCGATGAAATCAAATCTATTGTTATTATTGGCGGCTGCTATCTGGGGTTTTGCCTTTGTGGCGCAACGGGTAGGCATGGAGCATGTAGGACCTTTTACTTTTAATGGAGTACGATTTGTACTGGGCAGTCTTTCGCTGTTGCCGCTGATTTTCTATTTTCAAAATAAGCCGCAATCATCACCCAAAGTGAATGCCATGGGAGCTTTGCTGCCAGGATTTTTAGCTGGCTTGATTCTTTTTACGGCAGCCTCTTTGCAACAAATTGGCCTTATTTATACGACAGCCGGCAAGGCCGCATTTGTTACTTGTCTATATATTGTACTTGTACCTATTTTAGGGATATTTCTGCAGCAGCATGTTAGCAAGGCTACCTGGCTTAGCGCGGTGTTGGCTGTGGTAGGATTGTATTTGTTATGTGTTAAAGAAAGTTTTTTTATTTCCTATGGTGATTTGCTGCAATTGATTGGCGCTTTATTCTGGTCAGTACATATTTTACTGATTGATCATTTTGCCGATAGGGTGGATGTGCTGAAGTTGTCCTTTTTTCAGTTTGTTACCTGCGGTTTGCTGAGTATGGGTACGGCTCTTGGGTTGGAGACTATAACTCTGGCGGGGCTTAGCGGGGCACTCATCCCCATCCTGTATGGCGGCTTTTGTTCAGTGGGAATTGCTTACACGTTGCAGGTGGTTGGTCAAAAACATTCTCCACCGGCACAGGCGGCCATTATTCTCAGTATGGAAACGGTTTTTGCTACTATTGGCGGTTTTTTGCTGCTGGACGAATGGCTGGGTTTTCAGGAACTAGTCGGCTGTGCCTTAATGTTGGCTGGTATGTTGTTAACCCAACTGCAGGGTGTCCAGCCTGCGGCCAGAGTAGAGATGGCGGAGGAAGCGAGTGGAAAAGGCTAGTTGGCAAATAGCTTTGCTAGGTAGTGGGTAATTGGAGGGATTGCTGTGGCGGGAGTGCAATTTTACCGTGATGCTGATTTGCCGTTTTTTGAGTTGAAACTATGTGATGCTGATCGTCTTTGTTATAAGAAGCATTCCCACGAGGAGTATTCCTTAGGGGTAGTGGAGGCCGGTAATAGTTCTTTTTGGTATGAAGGCAAAACGACATGGGTTAATCCCCAGACTTTTGTGCTCATTCCGCCTGGTCTAGTTCATTCCTGCAATCCGCAGCCGCTTGGCCAATGGAAGTACAAAATGCTTTTTATTGAAGCAGGTTGGATGCAACGATTCTTTGCAAGCAAAGGATTACCTGCTTTGTGTCAACCAGTTGTGACAGGGCAGACTAACTCTCAGTCTTATACTGCTCTGAGCAGTATGCTTGAGCGCCTGATTAAACCGATAAGCCCGCTAGAAAAAGAAGCAGACATAATCGGTTTTTTTGAAGCACAGGCAGTTCGAGGTATGGCACTTTGGAAAAAGTGCAGCAGAGCAAAAGAATTGCCCAAACTAAAAATCATAAAAGAATATCTGGACAATAACTATATAAGAAGAATTACATTGGAAGAGTTGGAACAAGTATCAGGCCTAAATAAGTTTACTATCATCCGTTCCTTCAAGGATGAATTCAGCATACCGCCCCATACGTATCAAACACTGCTACGGGTTAATTGTGCCAAGAAATTGTTAAGGCAAAACAACCAGATAACAGAGGTGGCTTATAAAACCGGTTTTTATGACCAGAGCCACTTTCATAAAGTGTTCAAAAGCCATACAGGTGTGACGCCTGATAAGTACAAAAGCTGTGAGGAGTCTTAACTCATCGACTACGATCAATTTTTTACAATACGCTTACCAGTTTTGCCGGTATGATAGAAAAAAAGAGCAGGAGGATGTTGTTATGCGGGAAAATAGGGCAGAAGTGCAGGCTGGTGAAGGTCTAAGGAATAAGAAATGTGTATTGGCTAACATACTGATGTTGGTGACAATTCTCTTTTGGGGAGTATCTTATGTAAGTATCAAAATTACAGTTACCGAGGTGCCGCCTGTTACAACAGCGGCGATTCGTTTTATAATTGCCTCAGTGTTACTATGGGTGTTGCTTAAAAGAGTTGAACCTGGTGCCAAGCTAGCCAAGGCTGATATTTTATCGATGGTATTAGCTGGCTGCTTAGGCATTACGCTATATTTCTATTTTGAGAATATTGGTATAAAATTGACGACAGCTGCCAATGCCTCACTGATAGTGACAATTATCCCCATTTTGGCAATTGGCTTGGATATACTATTTTTTGGAGCAAGAGTATCGGTGATAAAGCTAATCGCAATAGCCATTGCGATTGTCGGTGCCTATCTTTCGGTAACAGCCAATGGTCAGCTTGATTTAAATTCTGCCAATTTTGTGGGGAATCTATTTGTGGTGGGAGCTATGTTGTCCTGGACTTTCTATACACTTGTTAATAAATCGCTACAGAATAGGTATTCGGGAATGTGTATGACAACCTATCAAACAATGATTGGTACAATATTTCTCATCCCATTATCCTTTACAGAACGCAGCGACTGGCAGATGCTTTCACTGACTGCGTGGGGGCATATTTTATTTTTGTCAATATGCTGTTCGGTGCTTGGTTATCTATTTTATATGTATGTGCTCAAGCAGTTAGATGTTGCTATTACCACTCTGTATCTTAATCTGGTTCCTGTTGTGGGTGTAATTAGCGGCTATTTTATCTTAGGGGAACATGTGCTGCCTATTCAGATTGCCGGTGGTGCAGTAACCTTATTGGCCATTATCGTTATGAATTGGGAAAGAGCAAGGTACGAAAAGACTTGGCTTGTGTCAAGTCCTTTAGGATGCCGACAGAAGCCTTAGTCGTTCAATCCAGGGAAAGGATAACCTTTCCATCTGGACAAGAAAAAATTGGTGAGAATGTAGTCGAGGGGGTATAAACTTGGTTTGTAGTAAGCGCTTAGAAGAAAATTTTCGTAAGCTGGCAGCCATTGGTGCGCAGGCGGACGGCGGCATTACACGTTTGGCCTTCAGTGATACCGATTGGGAGGCAAGGGAATTCATTATTGAGCTCATGAAACAGGCAGGACTTGTTGTTCGCGTTGATGCGTTTGGTAATCTTATTGGCCGGCGGGAAGGAACCGATAATGCAGCGCCTGTTGTCATGCTGGGCTCACATATTGACAGTGTGCCAAATGGCGGCAACTTTGACGGCGTGCTGGGTGTATTGGCTGCCATCGAAGTAGTTCAATGTTTGCAGGCGGCGGGAACACAAACCTATCATCCCATTGAGGTTGTGGTATTCATGGCCGAAGAGTCCAGCCGTTTTGGTATGGCGACAATGGGGAGTAAGGCTTTTTGTGGTGAACTGTTGCCAACTCAGCTGGAAAAACTTATGGACAAACAGGGTATGACGCTGGCCGAGGCTATGCGGCAGCGGGGGCTTGACCCTAAGCAGGTTGCCGCCGCGAGGTATACTGGTGCGATTAAGGCTTTTTTTGAATTACATATTGAGCAGGGTAAGGTGCTAGAGAACGCAGGCGAGCAGATTGGTATTATCACCGGGATTGCGGCACCGACCCGTTTTAAAGTTGTGGTCACTGGACAAGCAGACCATTCTGGGGCTACGCCTATGAATATGCGGCAAGACGCCTTAACAGCGGCTGCCGAGATAATACTGTTGGTGGAAAAGCTGGCAGGTCAGGAAGCGCATAATGGCACTGTGGGCACGATTGGTATGATTACGGCTGAGCCAGGAGTTATGAACGTTATCCCCGGACGTGTTGAACTGGGCATTGATATTCGCGGCATTATTGCGACTAGCAAACAACAGGTAATACAAGAATTGACAGCAGGCTTGGGGGAAATAAAAAACCGCCGTGGTGTGGCAATAACTAGTAGGACACTTACTGATGAAAAACCTGTTGAAATTTCCCGGGAAATAGTCGAATTCTTACATGGCATTGCGAAGGACGGGCAGTATGCCAGTAGGCTGATGCCCAGCAGTGCCGGCCATGATGCCATGCATTTGGCTGGGATTGCTCCTGCAGGGATGTTGTTTATACCCTGCAAAGACGGAATTAGTCACAATCCGGCAGAATGGGCCAATATCAGAGATATTACCGCCGGTACCCAGGTATTGTTCATGGCAGTGAGCAAGCTGGCTGCCCAGGAAGGCAAAAAACCATGAGTTTACGAGTTCCGCGGGTTGCGGCTGTTCATGATATTTCTTGTTTTGGTCGGTGTTCCTTAACCGTAATTATGCCGATATTATCCTGTATGGGCATTCAAGTGTGTCCGTTGCCGACGGCGGTGTTAAGCACCCACTTGGGTGGTTTCACGCAGATAGCTTTTTGTGATTTTACAGAGCGTATGTCTGATTTTTATTATCACTGGCAAAGAGAAGGCATTGATTTTGACTGTATCTATAGCGGCTTTTTAGCCTCAGAAGAGCAAATTGATACAGTAATTTGCTTTATTGAGGAATTTTCAGCCAATAAGCCCTTGATACTAGTTGATCCGGTGATGGGGGATGAAGGCAAGCTCTATTCAGTTTATACACTCCAAATGCAAGAACATATGAAACGGCTTGTTAGCAAAGCAGATATTATTACCCCCAATTTTACCGAAGCCTGTTTTCTCTTAGGCGAGGATTATACGGAGCAAGTAGTAGCGGTTGATTTGCTCAAAGAATGGCTTGTACGGCTGGCTGGCTTTGGTCCGTCAGTTGTTATTATGACAGGAATTCCTTTTGACGGTAAACAAATTATGAATATTGGTTATGAGCAGTGTACTGGCTCTTTCTGGCAAGTTCTCAGCGAGCATATTCCAGCGAAATATCCGGGAACAGGTGATATTTTTGCCAGTATCCTGGTCGGAGGCTTGCTGTCTCAGTATAGTGTACCTGCAGCTATGCAACTGGCAGCCGATTTTGTCGCCATGACGATCAAGACTACCTATGAGGCAGGTACCCCCACCCGGGAAGGTGTAATGCTGGAAAAGGCTTTGCCTTGGCTGGTCCAGATGTGGACAAAGCAGTAATAAGTAATCGATTACGTTATATATAAGGAGAGAATAAATATGAATGAGAAACGCAAGCTGACTACAAAAGACATTGTCTATAGTGGTGTGTTAGCTGCCATGTGCGCTATTGCTACTTCGCTCAAAATTCCATTTGGTGTAGGGGCTATGGTTCATCTTGGTACCGCTTTTATATTTACTGTTGGTATTTGTTTCGGCGGTGTCTATGCAGGTTTGGCTGGTGCCATTGGGTCAGCCTTCTATGACCTGCTCATGGGCTTCTCACCTTACACGGCCTGGTCTTTTATTATCAAGGGTACTGCTGGCTTTATTGTTGGTTTTGTTGCCAAAGGGGTGTGGCCTGCGCCGGCAACTAGTGAAGGCAGCTGGGCTTGGCGTGCTTTGATCGGCTGTGTATTGGCAGCGGCTTGGACACTAGGCGGGTATATTGTGGCTTGGTGGCAAATAACGGGTAGTTTGGCGACGGCTTTTGCCAATATACCAAGCTCACTCATGACTTCTGGTGTTGGGGTGGTAGTGGCGATGATATTGTCGCCCAAGCTGCGTAAGACTGTAAACAGATAAAGATTTGTTATTCCCTCTTGAATATTTTTAACAAAGGGGTATATAATATAAATGAGCATATGCTCAAAAGGAAGGTTGATAGTTTGTGCCAAGGCAGCGTTGTTGCGGATTAATTGCTGAAGAACCATTATGTAGGAAATTTTCCCCTGAGGTTGAGTGCGGGAAAAAGCCAGTTGTTGTGCAACTGGAAGAATTGGAAGCAATCCGCCTGAAAGATATCAAGGATTTCGAGCAAGCTATTTGTGCGTCGATGATGGGTTTATCCAGACCAACGTTTCAAAGAATCCTATATTCTGCCAGGCAAAAAATCGCAACGGCGTTGGTGGAAGGCAGAGCTATTATTATTGAGGGAGGGAATTACATTATGCAAAATCGGGTTTTTGAATGTGTTGATTGTCATCATGTATGGGAGGTAGCTCCTTGTACTGAAGGCGGAAAACATGGTTACGAGATTGCTTGTCCCCAATGTGGCAGCATGAAAAAAATGAAGTTGGACAATGGGGTTAAACATGCCTGTGGTGGACAACAACATCAACATGGTCAAGGCGGTTGCTGCGGTCACTAAACGATGTGCGGTCTAACCGTATAAATTAAATTGCGTAAATTAAAGGCTGGACAAGAAGAACCACCTAAACTCTTTCGAATTAGAGTTTAGGTGGTTCTTCTTTAATATGTTTAAGTCTGCAATTTTAATAATCTTAAAGTTTAAGAAGTGACGTAGTTCACGATTTTGTATTATAATAGTATTGCCACTAAGCAAATGGGAATAGTTGCCGTAAAACAAAAGCCAAATTACTTCAAAATATTTCTGCTGTTTGCCAGCAGAATGCCGCTATGGCCCAAGAAGTATCAGCGCTGGCAGAACAGCAGTCCAGTTCGATTATAGATGTAATAGCGGAGAATCAAGCAATTACTGCGGAAACAGGTGTATTAAATAATATGATTCACAAATTTACCTATTAAGACAATCATGGTACAGAAAAATAAGAAAAGACTTGGCTTGTGCCAAGTCCCTCAGGACGCCGGCAGAAGCCTTAGTCGTTCTTATGTCAACAGGATTTAGTTATAAATTCTGGTAGACTAAAAAATATAGTATGGGAGGTATTCCTTATGAATAACACTAATTTGCCATGCATTCAACTTACAGATAAGACTACCCGGCGGGTAATAAGTTATGGTGAAGATTTGATGCTGGTTGAGTTTGGGTTTAAAAAAGGCGGCATTGGTCAACCGCACAGCCATGACGAGCATGAACAAATTGGCTATGTGGCCCAAGGAAGTTTTGAACTTATTGTTGGCGAGGAAAAAAGTATTATCAAGCGTGGAGACACCTATTATGCACCCCGTAAAACGCTGCATGGGGTTGTCGCCCTGGAGGATGATTCCATCCTTATTGACGCATTCACCCCTATTCGTAAAGACTTTCTTTAATAGCTCAGAAGCCAAACGTTATTTGCTTTAGTCAAAGGAGCAGATAACGTTTTTAATTGTATATTAATCATTACCATGATAAAGTGAATAGTATGTGTTAAGAATAAAGTAATACGAGATAGTACACTGAAAGTGATGGAAAGGAGTCAACATGAAACCTGCTATGTTGGAAAAATATGCTCAATTGGTAGTTAAAACAGGGATAAATATTCAACAAAATCAAACGCTCGTCATCTCATCGCCACTGGAATGCGCTCCCTTTGCCAGAAGCATTGCCACGTTTGCCTACAAGGCTGGTGCCAGAGAGGTGGTTATGAATTGGAAGGATGAGTTATCTTCCAAGATTAAGTTTTTGCAGGCACCTGATGAGATTTTTGATGAATTCCCTGAATGGCAGAAGGAATTTTATCTCTTCTATGCCCGCCAGGGTGCGGCCTTTATTAGTATTGCTGCTTCTGATCCAGAATTATTAAAGGATGTAAATCCCGAGCGGGTAGTTAGGGTGCAAAAGGCCGGTAATACGTCGCTTAAAGAGTATCGTGAACGTATGATGAGTAACAAAAATGCCTGGAGTGTTGTGTCAATACCTACTCAGGCCTGGGCACAGAAGGTATTCCCCGAGGTATCTGCTGAGGAAGCTATGGAAAAGTTATGGACGGCCATTTTCAAGGCCGTGCGGGTGGACACTGCTGATCCGGTTGCTGCGTGGCAGGAACACAGCCGTCAGCTAAAACAAAGTATGGATTATCTAAATTCCCATAAATTCAAGCTGCTCCACTATAAAAACTCGTTGGGTACTGATTTAAGGGTAGAATTGCCAGCTGGGCACCTATGGCTTGGCGGGCCGGAATACACAGCCGATGGTACCGAGTTTGTTGCCAATATGCCAACAGAAGAGGTGTTTACTCTCCCGAAAAAGTCGGGTGTCAATGGTGTGGTAGTGAGTTCAAAGCCGCTTAATTATAATGGGACACTGATTGATAACTTTTCACTAACATTTAAAGACGGGCGCATTGTTGACTGTAAGGCGGCGCAGGGGTATGAGGTGCTTAAAAAGCTTATAGAAACAGATGAAGGCTCATATTATCTGGGCGAGGTAGCCCTTGTTCCCGCTAATTCCCCCATCTCCAACGCTAATATCTTGTTTTATAATACACTGTTTGACGAAAATGCCTCCTGCCATTTGGCTATTGGTAAGGCATATCCGATCTGTCTGGAAAACGGGGTTACTATGAACCCGAAAGAGCTAGAGCAAGCCGGAGTTAATGATTCTATGGTACATGTTGATTTTATGATTGGTACAGTCGATTTGGAGATAACCGGGGCAACAGCAACAGGGGAGACTATCCCGGTATTTAAAAATGGTAATTTTGCTAATGGCTAAAAAACAGGAAGTCACAGAGTGGTTCTGTGACTTCCTGTTTTTTGTTTATATTTCGTTATGGTTATTTTCTAAAGCCGTTTGATTTATAACGCGGTTTGCCACCGGCAGAGGCGGGTTTTCTATTTTCCTGCGGTCTGCGTTTGCCGCCGCCGTAGGAACGGCTGCGTAACGGTGCTTCTTCAGTAATTTTAATTGGAGTGCCATCTGGCTCTTTGGTCAATAGTTTTAGGGCTGCCGACAGCAGGGAAACAGAATCTGTTTCGGTGAGCAGTTCTTCGGCCCGTCCGCGGTATTGTTCAAGACCGCCGTCTTCAATCTGATTGAGCAATTTTTCAACAGCTAAGCGCTGCTGACCTTCGATAGCCTCAGTTACGGTAGGTACAGGCATCCGTACAATCTTACGTTTGGTCAGTCGTTCAATTGAGCGCAAATGATCTAGTTCCCGGGGGATAACAAAGGTCATAGCAATACCGGTTTGCCCAGCGCGGCCTGTACGACCAACCCGGTGGACATAACTTTCCGGATCTTGTGGAATATCAAAGTTATAAACATGGGTCACGCCGCTGACGTCTAAGCCGCGGGCAGCCACATCGGTAGCAACGAGAATATCGGTAGTGCCTTCGCGGAATTGGCGCAGGACAGAATCACGTTTGGATTGGGTAAGATCGCCGTGAATGCCCTCAGCTGAATAACCACGTTTTTTCAACCCTTCGGCCAGTTCATCTACCCGGCGTTTGGTTCTGCCGAAAACAATCGACAGTTCTGGTGATTGGATATCCAGGAGGCGGCAGAATACGTCGAATTTTTGTCTGTCAAGTACTTCCATATAATATTGCTCAATGAGCGGAACAGTTACCTCTTTGGACTTGATGCTGATAAGTGCCGGGTCCTTTAAAAACCGCTGGGCCAAGTTTTGAATCTGACGAGGCATGGTAGCCGAAAAGAGCAAAGTTTGGCGGGAATCAGGCGTAGCGCTCAATATCTTCTCAATATCCTCGATGAAGCCCATGTTGAGCATTTCATCGCCTTCGTCCATAACTACCATTTTGATATCGTTAAGTTTAATTGTACGGCGATCCATATGGTCCATCAGTCGACCAGGGGTAGCGACAATGATTTGCGGTTTCCTTTGTAAGGATTTAATTTGACGCTGAATATCCTGCCCGCCATAGATAGGGAGGGTCCGTACATTTGAGAACTGCCCAAGTTTGTTGAGTTCTTCGGCCACCTGAATGCACAGTTCACGGGTTGGGGTTAACACAATTCCGAAAATAGCTCCAACACTTTTACCAATGTTTTCTAATAAGGGAATTCCAAATGCGGCTGTTTTACCAGTACCGGTTTGGGCCTGTCCAACCAAATCTTTACCGGCAAGTAATATCGGGATAGCCTGCTCCTGAATCGGTGTCGGCTCTTCAAAGCCCATATCGCTAAGGGCGCGTATTGTTAAATCGCTAATTCCTAGCTCTTTAAATTTTTCCAATTAATGTAGCCTCCTTGTGTTGCTTAAATCTTTTTTTTAATAGTATCGCCAGTCTGCAAGAGATTATATACTGCTTTGCCGTATTCCATAAAGAAAGTTAACTTTTCTTTATCCTGTTTTTAAGAAAGTTCATCTTTCTGTTGGGATAAAATAATGGAATCTATAATGATCTTTTCGAAGATGGTCAGCTCATCTCAGTAATATCAAAATTTGCTCAAAAGCAAAAAAATTCAGTTTTGTAAATTTGCTATAGCCAGGGAGTGGCAAAACTCAAAACCCAGGCTATGGAACTAAACTGCTTCATTATGTTATCGCCGCGGCTAAAGCCAGTCGGCAACCGCCCTTTAGTAAAGGTTCGGCTTAAAGCCAACATTGGAGAAAATTGACCGGAGAGACATTAAGTATATCATAGTAGAGAAATAATTACCAACAAAATATAAAATAATTTTGTAGTAGCTGCTATTTTGTTGCAGGATAATTGAGAAGTTTCAAGAATATCTAAAAGTTATTCTATTAGAGTATCCTATAACGAAAGAGTGATATTGTGACTACTGAACGCTTGAAACGACAAATTGAGTTCATTATTGAAGTGGATAAAATTAAACAAATATACCGGAAAAATTTTGTTATTGGCAGTGAACGCCATGAAACAGACGCTGAACACTCCTGGCATTTAGCCATTATGGCCATGCTCCTGGCTGAGCATGTTACTAGTCAGCAAGTAGACGTGCTTAAGGTACTTAAAATGGTACTCATTCACGATATTGTCGAAATTGATGCTGGTGATACCTATTGTTTTGATCAACAGGCTGGACTGGATAAAGATGAGCGCGAAACTAAGGCAGCCGACAGGTTATTTGGCTTGCTGCCTGATGATCAGGCTCAGGAATTCCGCTCATTATGGGAGGAATTTGAACAAAGAGTCAGCCCAGAGGCTTGCCTTGCTGATGCATTGGACAGGCTGCAGCCATTGTTATTACACTATCACACGCAGGGAAAATCCTGGCAGTTAAACAATATAACCAGCAATAAAGTAAAAGAGCGCAACAAACGGACGGCAGCGATCGCCACGGAATTGGGACGGCTTGTTGACGAGGTTATCCAAGATTCCATCAAAAAGGGCTATCTTACAGAATAGCTAAGTCCAAGTAATGTTGATAGCAAAGGAGTCTGGAACGACAAAAAATCGTTCCAGACTCCTTTGCTTTTTAGGTAGTTTGAATTGTTTTGTCAAACTATAGTCTGATAAAAAAGATAATAACAAATATTTAAACTTGGAAAAATTAGTGCTATAATATGCTAGTGATAAAATTAACAAAGTAGCAGGTGAGGCAGAGAATGAAAGAAGATATCTTATTGACCAAGGAAGAATTATGTGCTGGTTGTAATAAGTGTATTGCCAAGTGCCCGACCAAAGCCAATATCGCGTATGAATGTAATGGGGAAAACAAGGTAAGGGTGGATCAAAATCGCTGTATTCACTGTGGTCAGTGTTTGGAAGTATGTGACCATGGAGCGAGAGATTTTGCTGATGATACCGACCAGTTTTTTGCCGATTTGCTGCAAGGGACAAGTATTTCAATTATAGCTGCGCCAGCAGTTCGCTTTAATTTTTCTAACTATAAAAGGGTTTTCGGTTATTTGAAGTCAGTTGGTGTCAAGGTAATTTATGATGTGTCCTTTGGGGCCGATATTACTACTTGGGCCTATTTAAAGGCTATTAAAGAGCAACAACTGAAATCAGTGATTGCTCAGCCCTGTCCGGCTATTGTTAATTTTGTGCAAAAATTCCGGCCTGAGTTGATTACGAGTCTGGCTCCTATTCATAGTCCGATGATGTGCACGGCTGTTTATCTGCGAAACTATAAGAATGTAAAGAATAGATTGGGTTTTTTATCTCCTTGTATTGGCAAAATTGATGAAATTAATGAAAAAAACACAGCCGGTTTGGTGCAGTATAATGTAACCTATGCCAAATTGGAGCAATATCTTGTGAAAAATGGGATTAACCTCGCCAGTTATCCGGAGGTTGAATTTGAGGAGCTAAGCTGTGGCCTGGGGTTGACCTTCAGCCGACCAGGCGGACTGCGGGAAAACGTCGAATTTCAGACTAAAGATGCCTGGATCAGGCAGATAGAAGGTCCAACCCATGTTTACCATTATCTAGATGAGTACGCCGACCGTGTGCAGGCAGGCAAACCAATTCCGCTGTTAGTTGATATTTTAAACTGCCTTTGTGGCTGTAATCTTGGTACAGGCACCAACAAGGTTATGGCGCTGGACGATATTGATTATCGCATGAATGAGCTTAAACAGAAAAAAATTGCCGAACATACGCAAACTAAATTATTCAAAAAATCCTATGATATATTTGAGAAATTTGATAAAGAACTTACGTTAAATGACTTTGTCCGGCGGTATGAAGATAAGTCGTTAGTACGCTATGATATGGTAACTGCGGATTTGGAGCCGATATTTACCCAGTTGCATAAACCTACAGAGGAGTCACGTAAACTAAATTGCTATGCTTGCGGTTTTGGCAATTGCAGGGATTTCGCCCTGGCGGTAGCTAAAGGCATTAATCATGTGGAAAACTGTATTGACTATAACCGTAAAGAGGTCGATACCGAAAAAGTGCAATTAGCGGCAAGCCACACCGAGGTGGAGGAAATGCTTTCTAAGGTAAAAGCCCTGAGTGAAGAACGAGCGCACTCTGCCGAATTGCTTAAAGAGCATGTTAAAGATATAACTGCTGCCATTAATGAAGTATCTGTTGGCAGCAGTGAAAATGCCAAAAGTATCGAACATATTACTGAAGAAGTGCATTTCATTTTTCAAACAGCTACTGAACTGAGGGAGAGTGTTGGTGAAGTAGAAACTAAGCTCGCTGATTTTGGACAGGCATCTGACGAAATTGTCGGTATTGCCAGTCAGACCAATCTCCTGTCGTTAAACGCCGCTATCGAAGCGGCGCGAGCCGGCGAATTGGGCAAAGGCTTTGCTGTGGTGGCCAATGAGGTCAGGGTGCTGGCTGACCGTTCCAAAACAGCAGTTACTTCAACAAAACACAGTGAGGACGATATCAGACAGCAGGTAGCTAAAATTATCAATATTTCTGATGACTTGGAAAAGAAAGTGGATACAGTTAATAATGAAATCACTAATATTTCCGCGACTGTACAGGAAGTAACGGCTAAGTGCCAGGAAATTGCTGCTACGGCTTCTATGCTGCAACAGAAGTAGGCAAAAGGAGGGAAATATTGGATAAATTCACTTTTGAACATAACCTGGATGAACATATGCCATTGCTTACAACCTTGATATTTGGGCTGCAGTGGTATGTCGTGGTTGTTCCTTATATTATCATTCTTGGCAGCATTGCCGCCGGTATTCACTATGCGGATTCACCGGCTTTGCAGCTGAATTATTTGCAAAAATTGTTTCTGGTAACAGGTCTGACGTTGTTTATCCAAGTGTTATGGGGACACCGGTTGCCACTAATTATCGGTCCGGCGGCAGTTCTCCTGAGCGGGATTGTGGCCAACCAGGCAGATGCTGCTGTTGGGACAGTCTACTCTTCTGTGGCGTTATGTGGGGGATTGCTGGCTGTGTTAAGTTGGTGCAAGTTATTGAACCGCATCAATGTGCTTTTTACCACCAGGGTTATAGGGATAGTTCTGTTATTGATTGCGTTTACCATTTTGCCAACTATTCTCCAGCTGATCGTGGCAGGTTCAGACCGGCCATTTAGCCAACTTATCTTTGCGATTACACTGATCATGGCGATGTTAATTGGCCAGCGATTTTTACCAAACGTACTAAAATCGACTATTGTTATTTGGGCTTTGCTGGTTGGCAGCCTGGCGTATTATGGCTTACTTGTCGGTACTTGGCCGAATGTAGCAGCGCCTGTGCAGGCAGCTGGCAATTGGCAGCTTATGGTGACAGACTTTGGGTTTGACCTAGTTACGGCTATTTCTTTTTTGTTTTGTTTTTTAGCGCTGACAGCCAATGATTTAGGCTCAATTCAGAGTACTGCCAGTTTGTTACAGGTCGATGATTCTGAGAAACGTAGCAACGCCGGGCTGATTGTGACCGGACTAGGTAATCTGCTGGCCGGTTGTCTGGGGGTCATGGGACCGGTTAATTATTCCTTTAGCAGTGGAATTATTATTGCCTCTGGCTGTGCGTCACGATTCCCGTTGGCGGCGGCGGCATTAGGTATGATGTTATTAGCGTTGACGCCAAGTATTATCGGCTTATTTTCCTATATACCGACAGTTGTTACTGGAAGTCTGTTATTTTATACGATGTGTGCCCAGATGGCTGGTGGGCTGATGATGTTAACAAAATCCTTAGAGACTTCTGGATTTGAAACCGGATTAATTATTGGGGTTTCTTTAATGCTGGGCACGTTAGTAGCCTTTATGCCTGCTGCGATGACAGCGACCATTCCTGCTGTTATCAGGCCGCTGCTAAGCAATGGTTTTGTGGTAGGCGTGACAGCAGCGCTTATTCTGGAACACGGTGTTTATGCTAAATCCAGTCATTAAAAATTGTAAGGGAAGGGAGTATGAAGATGGCAAAGCTAACAGATATTCCCGGAATACGCATTGGTCATGCTGACAACCAGGTGGCAGCTACTGGATGTACGGTCATTCTTTGCCCTGAGGGCGCAACTGTCGGTGTAGATGTGCGTGGTGGTGCGCCAGGTACGCGCGAAACAGATTTGCTTAATCCGGTAAACTATGTGGACAAGGTACATGGCATTTTGTTGGCAGGCGGCAGCGCCTTTGGTCTGGATGCGGCAGCAGGAGTCATGCAATATTTGGAAGAGCAGGGCAGCGGTTTTGATGTTGGCGTAACCAAGGTACCGATTGTGGTCGGAGCGGTGCTGTTTGACTTAAATTGCGGCGATTATCAGATACGCCCGGATAAGTGCATGGGCTATGAGGCCTGTCAGGCGGCTGGCAGTCAGGAATTGGCCGAAGGCTCGGTAGGCGCCGGCACAGGGGCGACAGTTGGAAAAATTTTTGGCGCCGAGCATGCCATGAAAGGCGGTATTGGGGCAGTGTGCCTAGGTACGGGCAGTCTAATGGTAGGTGCTATTGTCGCCGTCAATTGTCTGGGAGATGTAGTTAATCCCATTAATGGCAGCATTGTGGCTGGTGCCTTTCAAACTAATCCCTTTGCATTTTTAAACTGTGAAGAGGGTTTGCTTGCCCAGCAGGAAAAACCAAGCAATCGATTTGCCGGTAATACCACCATTGGTGCGGTCATTACTAATGCGGTTATGACCAAAGGGCAGGCCACCAAGGTGGCGTCGATGGCTCATAATGGCTATGCCAGAACCATTCGTCCGGCACATACGCTGTTTGATGGCGATACTATTTTTGCATTAGGAACCGGCCAGGTTGCGGTTGATATCAATATCGTCGGCGTATTGGCCGCCAGGGCGGTTGAGCAGGCTGTACTCCGGGCAGTAACTCAGGCCAAGTCGTTGGCCGGGGTTACGTGTTGTGGGGATATCTAAGCCAGTATGACTTAACATTATATATAATCATTAATACAAAAAGATGGCTACTTCAATACTGGTGGTAGCCATCTTTCTCATCCAGATGGAAAGTATAACTTTCCCTGGATAGAACGCCTAAGGCTTCTGCCGGCGTCCTAAAGGACTTGGCACAAGCCAAGTCTTTTCTTATATTGTAAAGAACCAGGGGCTGTGTGAAAACACAGTCTCTTTACGTTAAGCTAACACTTCGGTTACTGAAGTCAATGGAAGGTTATGAGCTTCGGCAACACCTCTGAAGGTAATCTTACCTGCATAGGTATTAAGGCCTGTAGCCAACCCGGGGTCAGCCTTGAGTGCGTCCTTCCAGCCCTTATTGGCAATTTGCAAGGCATAGTCAAGAGTGGCATTGGTCAGTGCAAAAGTTGAGGTACGCGAGACCGCGCCGGGCATATTGGCCACCGAATAATGAACTACACCATGTTTTACATAGGTAGGATTGCTGTGCGTAGTAACACGGTCAATTGTTTCGACTGAGCCGCCCTGATCAATTGCCACGTCAACAATGACCGAACCAGGTTCCATGGATTTAACCATTTCCTCGCTAACCAGCTTGGGCGCTTTTTCCCCAGGCAGCAATACAGCCCCAATAAGGAGATCGGCTTTTTTTACCCAACTGGCAATATTGTAGCTGTTGGACATAACGGTTGTTACTCTCCCGCCAAAGATATCATCAAGATAAACCAGACGGTCTGCTGATGTATCAAGCACGGTAACCCGTGCGCCCATGCCCACAGCCATCTTAGCTGCATTAGTACCAACAATACCGCCGCCGACAATAACGACTTGGGCCGATTCAACACCAGGTACACCGCCTAATAAAATGCCCTTACCGCCGAACGGTTTTTCCAGACAGTGTGCGCCTACCTGCACCGCCATTCTCCCTGCAACCTCGCTCATGGGGGATAATAATGGCAGTGTGTGATTACGTTCAATTGTTTCGTAGGCAATACCGGTTACCTTTTTCTCAAGCAAAGCCCTGGTTAATTCAGGCTCAGGTGCTAAATGTAGGTATGTGAAAAGAATTTGTCCTTCATGAAACAACTCGTACTCAGGAGGCAAGGGTTCTTTCACCTTGATAATCATTTCAGCCTGGTCAAACAACGCTTTTTTGTCCGCAAAAATCTGCGCCCCGGCTGTTACATAGCTTTCATCGGAAAACCCACTGCCAACACCGGCGCTTTGTTCAACAAGCACCGTATGGCCAGCCCTTTTCAAGGTTTCGGTACCAGCCGGCGTAAGTCCCACCCTGCTTTCATTATTTTTGATTTCCTTTGCCACACCAATAATCATTTGTTTTCCCCCTTAGAGTGATTGATTAAGTTACGCCGCTAAAATAGCGTCGTGTATTGAACGATTAACAATGCAATTATTGTGCCAAAGATAGTGAATGGGAGGATGTATGCCACGTTAATAAAATAACGTGGCATATTATGGTGTAGTGACTTGCTTAAACAACATAATGGATATAGAATGTATTTGTCATAAAATGTTAATTTAAAACGATATCACTCTTCAGTTTGAGCCAATAGTAAAGTGTATGTTATTCAGGGCTTTGTAATGCGAAGAAGAGAGGTAAAAAGTTGAAAAGTATAGGTAAAAAGGAAACTCTGTTGGACGAACTTCTGCATAAGATTCAAGGCTATGAGACAATTCTCGGGAGGTTGGACGTAGGTATTCATGTTATTGACGAAGAGGGTAAAACCATTGTCTATAACGAGACTATGTCAAAACTGGAAGGCTGCGAGGTGTCCGAAGTATTAGGAAAAGACCTTTTGAGTGCGATGCCGCATTTGACGGTAGAGAACAGCACATTGCTTACTGTTCTCCGGACAGGGACAGCGTTACCTGACCGCCAGCAGAACTATATTAACGCTAGGGGTAAGCCGATTGTTACAGTAAATAGTACCACGCCGCTTATTATTGACGGAAAGGTAAAAGGGGCATTAGAGATTGCCAAAGATATAACCTTTATTCAAGCATTAGCAGATAAGATTGTAAATCTGCAGGAGAACTTGATTAAGCAAAAAACAAGAGGTCAAATGCCGTACCATCCTAATACCCGCTATACCATTGAAAGTATTTTGGGTGAAGCACCGCAATTGAGGGTAGCTATACATTATGCTGAGCGGGCAGCACACACGTCTTCGAATGTTCTCATATTTGGTGAGACAGGTACTGGTAAGGAGCTATTTGCTCAAAGTATACATAATCTAAGTCCCCGCAAATCCCATCCTTTTGTTGCTGTCAATTGCGCGGCATTGCCGGAACAATTACTGGAGGGGCTGTTGTTTGGTACGACAAAGGGCGGTTTTACCGGCGCGATTGACAGGGCAGGTTTGTTCGAGCAGGCTAATGGCGGTACGTTATTGCTAGATGAGCTTAATTCCATGAATATGGAACTGCAGGCTAAACTCCTCCGCGTTCTTCAGGAAAATATAGTAAGGCGGGTAGGTGCAGTCAATGAAGTAGCTATCAATATGCGGGTTATAGCTACCATGAATGTGGAACCGGCTGTGGCTATCGAACAAAAGAAACTACGGGAGGATCTGTATTACCGCCTCGGCGTAGTGACAATAAGGATTCCTGCTTTGAGGGAGAGAAGAAGTGATATTGCTATTTATACGGATACCTTTATTAAAAAATATAATAAGATTTTGACCCTAAAGGTTAAGGGAATTGATAAAGCAGTGGAGGACACTTTTTTACGGTACAACTGGCCGGGGAATGTTCGTGAATTACAACATGTAATTGAGGGAGCTATGAATCTCGTTACAGATGATGAATATATTACAATGGGGCATTTGCCGATGCTGTTTTGCGCCAATGCGGCAAATACGCTAGAGCGGTCTCAAGAGCAGGTTGTGCATCCTGTTGCTTTCCCCAAAGGGCTTTCCCTGGGCAATCAAAGGGAATTGCTGGAGATAGATAATATTGCCGCCGCGCTGGCTGAAACCGGCGGCAATATTACCCGGGCTGCTGATCGTCTGGGTTTGACTCGTCAAGTGCTGCAATACAAAATAAAGAAGTATAAAATGAAGTAGCTTTGTAGGCCGATGGCTTAAAAACAGGCATTGATTGTGCAGTATGTTTTGATAGAAACATAACTGCAAATCAACGTAGAATTTTTGCCATGGGCTATTCTTTTGTAGAAAACTAGTTGCAAACAATGGGACAGGCATGCAGGGAAGCAATACGAGATGAGATAAGCTGTACCGCAAAAAAATTTGCTCCAGGTTATTGGCTGAAGTGCGGAAAAATTGGTTCTATCTTCTGGGAAAAAATAGTCGATGACTTTTGACAATAGAACTATTTATGCGAGTTTAATGGGTTAGTTGATGATTGTGTTTGAATCATATGGACTGGTGCAAAAAAAAACGGCGTTAGTGCCATTTTTTTTGCAGACCAAGAACAGTTAAATGCGGAATAATCAGTCTTTTCCGAATTTGGCATTAATCTTGCTGTTAAAAGAAATGGGCATGTAGCGAAGGTGTTACAGATAAATATGACGGTTAGTTTTGCCGAAGAATGATAAAACGGGGAGGGATATTAATAGTTCGGGGTTGGTAACTCTGTACGAACATAGTTAGTTAGCGAGAAATGCCCGGTGGGTTAAGAGCGAAGAGTGCGCAAAAATGGAGGAGTGTAAAACTATGGATAAACTGGAGATGGCTCAGGAAAATTTGCACCGTGGCTTGCATGACCGGCATATTCAACTTATTGCCATGGGCGGTGTCATTGGGGTTGGACTATTCTTAGGCTCTGCATCAGCTATCAAAACTGCAGGCCCAGGAATTTTGTTAGCTTATTTATTAGGCGGTATTATTGTGTTCTTTATCATGCGGGCATTAGGTGAAATTGCTGTAACATATCCTGTATCTGGTTCGTTTGCTCAATATGCCACTACCTTTCTCGGTTCGAAATTTGGCTATATTACTGGCTGGAATTATTGGTATCAATGGGTAGTGGGATGTATGTGCGAAATCACGGCAGTTGGCATGTATATGAAGTTTTGGTATCCGGATATTGAACAGTGGATACCTGCGCTTGCGGCACTGGCTTGTATGACAGTTGTCAATCTGGTGGCGGTTAAATTTTATGGAGAATTTGAGTTTTGGTTTGCCCTAATTAAAATTATAGCGATTGTTGGTATGATTTTGATTGGTTCTCTCATGATCCTATTTGGGATAGGTAATGAGGGTGTGGCGCTGGGGATATCCAACCTGTGGGCCAACGGTGGTTTTTTACCCTTTGGCATACAAGGGGTGTTTATGTCTATGGTTATGGTTACATTTGCTTATTGTGGCAGTGAAGGTATCGGGTTAACAGCGGGAGAGGCTAAAGATCCCAGCAAAACATTGCCGTCGGCGATAGACAAAGTTTTTTGGCGGGTATTGATCTTTTACGTTGGTTCGTTATTTGTGATACTATCGATCTATCCTTGGGATCAGATCGGAACTATTGGCAGTCCGTTTGTTGCGACATTTAAAAAACTTGGTATTTCAGGCGCTGCAGCTATTATCAATTTTGTAGTAGTAACGGCTGCATTATCTGCTTGTAACACTGGTATTTACTCTTCCGGACGATTTTTATACAGTCTGGCGTTGCGGGGAGAAGCTCCTGCCTATTTTAGAAAGCTGAATAGTTCACAAGTGCCGCAAAGAGGGATTTTAGCTACTACATCAGTAATACTGGTAGGGGTAATTCTCAATTATTGCGCTCCTGCTCAGGTTTTTGTTTATGTAACAAGTCTTAACGTTTCGGGTGCTTTGTGGACATGGCTTATGATTCTTTTGACACAGCTGAAATTTAGAGAAAGATTGATGCCAGATGAAATTAACAAATTAAAATATCGTATGCCTGGATCGCCATACACTAATTGGATATGCATAGCATACTTGCTGTTAGTAGCTATCATCATGTTTGTTAATGATCAAACGCGTATTGCAATATACCTTGCGCCGGTATGGTTTGGATTGCTGTATTTTACGTATTCGGTATTTATTGCTAAAAACTCTAGCAAAGATACTATAAACATCAAACATTAATATAAAGGAGTGATTTTCTTGAATAAGATCATCGAGGGTAATTTGGGTGAAAAAATAAAAAACATTGCTGTTGAACTTACCCGCATCCGTAGTGTTGTAGGTACCTATGGGGAATTTACTATTGCCGAAGAAATTTATAAGCATTTAGAAAAAATAGAGTATTTCAAGAAACATCCGGATAATTTACGGTACCTGCCACTAAAAAATGATGAATTGGGCAGGAAAAACGTCCTGGCATTCATTGAAGGAACAAAACGACGCTCTAAACGGACAATATTGTCTCTCGGGCATATTGATACTGCCGGTATTGATGATTTTGCGGAATTAAAGGAGTATGCTGACAAACCAGAAATAATCAAAGAAAAATTAAAATCCATTAAATTTTGTGAGGAAACGCTGGCCGAAATTCATTCACCTGATTGGATTTTCGGACGGGGAATCTTTGATATGAAAACCGGTGTGGCGGCGTTACTAGTTATGCTGGAAGAGTTCTCCAAACAGGTTGATGAGTTGGAGGGCAATATCGTTTTTATTGGTGTTCCCGACGAAGAGGGTAACTCTGCAGGCATGCTTTCCGGAGTTGAGGATCTGGAACAGCTTGCAATGGAGCGGGACTGGGAGTTTATCGCCGCTGTTGACACCGATTATATGACAACAAAGTATCCTGGTGATGACAACAAATATGTATATATTGGTACGGTGGGAAAGCTATTGCCCTGTTTTTATCTTTATGGTGAAGAAACCCATGTAGGAGAAGCCTTTAATGGACTTGATGCTAACCTTCTGGCGTCAGAAGTCTTGTATCAGGTAGATTTGAGTACAGATCTTTGCGATATGGCCGACGGCGAGGTTACGCTGCCCCCAATTAGTCTTTGCCAGCGGGATTTAAGAACAGAGTATTCGGTACAAACAACCAACGCGGTTAATTTGTACTTTAATTATGCAACCCACTCAAGTCAGCCGGATGAAGTTTTAGCAAAGTGCAAAGCGAAAGCGGAGCAATCCTTTGAAAACGTCATTAAAAGGCTGAATGAAGAATATGAAAAATATTGTAATCTGTCAAACATACCTTTCCGAAAACTGCCATGGAAAACACAGGTGCTGACGTATGATGAGCTATATCGGCACGTAAAAAGCGAAATGGGGGATAAGATTGATAAAATTCTTGCAGACCTAGTCGATGATTTGAAGGAAAAAGGTGTGGATGATAGAGCGTTTTCTCTGGCTATTGTTCAGGAAGTACATAAATATTATTCTGATCAAAATTCAAAAATCGTCGTGTATTTTGCGCCGCCCTATTATCCCCATATTTTTGTTCAGGGATATGACGAAAAGGAAAGAAGCCTGCTCTGTGCTGTTGAACAAGCAGTGACTGATGTTAAAGCACAATATGATTATAATATTGTGATAAAAAAATTCTACCCCTATATTTCGGACTTGAGCTACTGCAGTATTTCTCATAACACCGCAAATGTAAAAGGGTTAACAGACAACCTGCCGGCATGGCCACATAAATACAATTTGCCTATAAAGTCGATGCAAAATATCAGTATGCCGGTAGTCAACATCGGACCCTTTGGCAAAGATGCCCATAAGCTGTCGGAACGATTATGCACTGCCTATTCTTTTGATGCCATGCCCCAAATTTTATATAAAACTCTGCAAAATTTATTGAAATAAGATTGCGTGTTATTAAATGGAGCCGTCCGATAGGCGGCTTTATTTAGTCTACCAGAATTTATAACTAAATTCTGTTGACATAAGAACGACTAAGGCTTCTGCCGGCGACGCGCCCGGATGGCGCTAGTGACGATTGCGCTATGGATGGCATAGCAATTCGGCGTCCTAAGGGACTTGGTACAAGCCAAGTCTTATCTTATACAGAGCGTATAATTTCCATAAAAGCAGGATAAAGGTAACCGCGGCTTCTGTCAAAGGCTTGGCGTACTTTTGCTTGGCATTGTTTTTGCAAGATATTTTATTGATAAATAAAATCCAATTTGAGGTGGAGGTTTTACTATGGGTTATCCTTTTGTAGAAATTGATTTGGAGAAGATAGCGGCGAATACTCGGCTGCTTGTCGAACTATGCAGGAAACAGGATATTCAGGTTGTAGGTGTAACCAAAGCTTTTTGTGCTGATACAGCTATTGCCCAAACGATGATAAACGGTGGGGTACAGATGCTGGGAGATGCCAGAATACAGAATCTTCGTAAGCTTCGCGAAGCTGGAATCAAGGTTCCATTCATGCTGCTGCGGATTCCTATGCCTAGTGAAGCCGATGAAGTTGTAAGAATCGCTGACTGTAGTTTGGCTTCTGAATTTACAACGATGCGTCAGCTGAGTCAGGCAGCAAAGAAAGCCGGATATGTTCATAATGTTGTTTTAATGGTCGATATGGGAGATTTGCGGGAAGGTGTTGTGCCGCAAAAAATTTTGCCATTAGTTCAACAAAGTTTGCTTTTACCCGGAGTTAGGATACAGGGTTTTGGTGTTAACTTTGCTTGCTATGCCGGTTTGATTCCAACGCCGGAGATCCTCAATAATTTGGTTAGTCTGACGCAAGAGGTGCGGGAGAAAGTTGCGCTGGAACTGCCTGTTATTTCAGGCGGTAATTCGGCCAATATCGAATTACTGCTAAATGGCGGCATACCAGCTGAAATTACCCAGCTGCGACTGGGGGAAAGCATTCTTCTTGGTCGGGAAACTGTACATTACAGACCCATTCCCGGTGCGTATCAAGATGCTTTCATTTTGCATGCCGAAGTTATTGAAGTTCAGGAAAAACCATCAGCATCTCAGGGTGAAATGGGTCGGGATGCGTTTGGCGATATACCTGTACTTGAGGACCGGGGGATTAGAAAGCGGGCTATTGTTGCGATTGGCCGGCAGGATGTTACGCTGGAAGGGTTACAGCCGCTCTTGCCGGGCGTGGAAAATTTAGGCGGCAGCAGTGACCATTTAATACTTGATGTTACTGATGCGGACAATGTGATATCTGTTGGGCAGGAGCTGTGCTTTTCAATAGAATATGGGGCGTTAGTCCATGCTATGGTTTCTCCGTATGTATCCCGCGTTTACAAATATCCGGAAAATTATTGTTGCGGGTAAAGGCTGTAGAGCAAACTGCAAAAAAAACAGCAATGCTGCAAATTTTTTTGCAGCGGAGCGATGATCTATTATGGAGTAAATAGAGCACGCGCAGGTTTCTGAAAATTGGCATCATTCTTGCAATAATTAAATTACAAACATGTATTGTGATGTTTGTAATTACGAGGAGGTTGATTTTATGGAGAATGTTAAAGTGATTTTATGGGGCTTGGGTTCGATGGGCAGTGGTATAGCTACCGACATAGTAACAAACAAACAGGGTATTGAAATTGTGGGAGCGATTGGACAAAATCCTGCCAAAATCGGTAAAGATTTAGGAGAAGTACTGGGGCTAAACCGTAAACTGGGCGTTATTATCTCCGATAAGCCGGAGCAGGTGCTGGCAAATAATAAAGCTGACATTGTTCTTCACTCTACGCAGTCGTTCACCAAAGATGTATTTCCGGAGCTTGCCCTTATTGTGAATTCAGGCAAGAATGTTATTACCATTGCGGAAGAAATGTCGGCACCGCAGGTAGAAACGCCTGATCTGGCAGATGAGCTTAATAAGCTTGCTAAGAAGAGCAATGTAACGATTCTTGGTACCGGTATTAATCCTGGCTTTGTTCTTGATACACTTATCTTAACGATGACTGGAGCCTGCCAGATTGTTAATAAAATTTGGGCCTCGCGTGTTAATGACCTTTCCCCGTTTGGACCGACAGTTATGAAAACGCAAGGGGTAGGGACAACGGTGGAAGAGTTTCATGCCGGGGTAAAGAGTGGTGCAATTGTTGGCCATATTGGTTTTAGGCAATCCATTTACATGATTGCTAAGTCCTTGGGCTGGAAACTTGATGATATTGCTGAAACCAGAGAGCCGATTATTACTAACGTGTATCGGGAAACACCGCACGTTAAAGTACAGCCAGGGATGGTGGCAGGCTGCTGTCACATTGCCAAAGGCTACAAAAATGGTTTAGAGATTATTACGCTGGAACATCCGCAGCAAATTCACCCTGAACTGGAAGGCGTCAAGACAGGTGATTATATTGTTATCGAAGGCACACCGACGATTAAATTTACTGACGAACAGGAAATTCCCGGCGGCATAGGTACGATGGCTACTGCTGTTAATATGATTCCACAGGTGATTAACGCCCGTGCCGGTCTTCTTAGCATGCCGGAACTTCCTATTATCAGTGCCCTAATGGGTGATGTTCGTCAATTGATTAAACGTTAGGCACTAGCAATTAAATAAAAAATTATAAGGGTAATAGCTTAAGTAATTGGACATTGCTGGTGACACTCACAAAACCTTCGACCATCGTTACCGTAAAATAATAGATAAACAAAATGAGGTATCATTGGTTCGATATGGTATGAACGCAGATATGTCTTGGTTTATCAAGTAATCCGTTAAGTGAGGTGGATTTTCTTATGGAGGGTAGTCATTTTGATGATAAGGTCAACGGTGTGGTGTCCCAGCAGTCTGGTCTAGATCGAGGAATGAAAAGCCGACACCTGTTTATGATTACTTTAGGCGGTGTTATTGGTACCGGGTTGTTTCTAGCTTCGGGGTCTACAATTAATCAGGCCGGTCCTGGTGGTGCTGTTGTTGCCTATGCTATTGGCGGTTTTATCATGTATATGGTTATGCTCTGCCTGGGTGAATTGGCTGTGGCTATGCCTATCGCCGGGTCCTTTCAAACCTATGCAAGTACCTTTATCTCGCCGTCGATAGGCTATCTGTTAGGCTGGTTATTCTGGTTAAACGGGGCAACGACTATTGGTATTGATTTGGTCGCAGCCGGAATGCTGCTGAATAATCTAACAGGAGTATCTGAGTGGGTATGGGTACTTGGCTTTGGTGTTATATTGTTTGGACTAAACTCGCTGCGGGTAGGAACGTTCGGTGAATCAGAGTTCTGGTTTGCTGGTATTAAGGTAGTCGCAATTGTAGCCTGTATTATCACCGGATGCTTGGCGATGACGGGGACGATAGGCGGGCACAGTCCAATTGGTATCAGCAATTATTTTGCTGATGGGTTATTTCCTAATGGTGTTGGGGCTATTTTGCTGGCTATGCTGACAGTGGCTTTTGCATTCAATGGTACAGAGATTATTGGGATTGCCGCCGGTGAAAGTGAAAAACCGGAAAAAACCATTCCGAAGGCCATTAACGCTACTGCTGTCCGCACGTTGCTGTTCTATGTTTTGTCAATTATGGTGGTTGCTGCAATTGTCCCGTGGCAAGAAGCCGGGGTTAAAGAGAGTATCTTTGCCGAGGTTTTCCAGTATGCCGGTATTCCGGGTGCTTATACGATTATGACCCTTGTTGTTATTACCTCAGCACTTTCCTGTGGAAATTCCTGGGCATACAGTGCTACTCGGATTTTGTGGGCAATGGCGAAAGGCGGAATGGCGCCTGAGGCTTTAGGCAAATTGAATAAATATCAGATACCGATGAACGCTTTGATTTTGACAATGGCTGTGTCAGGAGTATCGCTGCTTTGCAGTGTGTATGCTGCTGATAGTGTATATCTATGGCTTATCTCTATCTGTGGTTTAGCCGGAGTACTTGGTTGGATGGGCATTTGCGCATCGCAGTTTTTCTTCAGAAAGGAATTTATCAACAGCGGCGGTAAGGTGAGTAATTTAAAATACCGGACACCACTGTTCCCGTTAGTCCCCGCTTTAGGTTTTTTCCTTAACTTGATTATTGTCATTGGACTATGGTTTGATGACAATCAGCGAATTGCAATTTATGCAGGGATACCATTTATTATTGTGGTCATGATCTATTATTACGTGGTACTGGCGCCGAAAAGGGCAGCTAGGAAAGACCAGATCACAAACGGGTAAAAATAGGTTAAAAATAGTATGATTTCTAAGGGAGGAGAGCATTTTGGCTTATGCACGGCAGGGAGATTGGGTACAAATCTATCAGGTTGTTTTGCCGGCTGGGGAACGGGCACCGCAAGTACCGCCAGAAACAATGCAGGTGCCATTGGAATTAAAGGTCAAAGGTTTTTTACTAGATGAACAGGCGCAGATAGGACAGCAAGTCGCTATTTGTACTTTGGCCAGAAGGCAGCTATCCGGTAAGCTGGTAGCAATAAATCCTGCTTATGGCGTAGATTATGGCCTGCCGCAACCGGAATTAATCACTATTGCTGGAGAATTGCGGGGCCTGCTGAGGGGGGAACATGATGCGTGACACAAGTTATCAGGCAGTTATGGCCCGCAGGCCGGAGATTATCCGGCGCGCCACTACTATTGACTATTGTGAATTTGAAAGCGGCAGTATTGCTTTTGACTATGAAAAAATGATGCGCCAGGCGGCTTATGATATTGCAGAGGTTGCTGCGATTCAGAAAGAGACTGCTATCGGTGCAACGCCGCTAATTGAACTGAAAAATATTACGAGGCTTGTTAGGCAGATAGCACCTCAGGGTAAGGGAGCGAGAATTTTTCTCAAGGATGAAGCTGCCAATCCTTCAGGTAGTTTCAAAGCCCGCCGGGCGTCAGTATCGGTATACCATGCTTGTAAGCATGGTTATCCCGGAGTCATCGCTGCTACCAGTGGGAACTTTGGTGCTGCCATAGCCTCACAGGCAGCTATGCGAAATCTTAGCAGCATTATCATTCAAGAGGTTTTTGACAGCAGAGGTGTTTGTCAGCCGGAAATCATGGAAAAGGGGCGGGCCTGTGAGGCCTATGGAGCAGAAGTATTACAATTATCAGTAGGGCCTGAATTGTTTTATATGTTTCTTTTGGTATTAGAGGAGACCGGATTCTTTAATGCATCGCTGTATACGCCTTTTAGCATTGCAGGTATCGAAACCTTAGGCAAGGAAGTTGCTGAGCAAACGAAACAGTATGTCGGATGTTATCCTGATGCTGTGGTTGTCACTCATGCCGGTGGGGGTAATGTCACAGGTACTGCCCGGGGACTGCGGCATGCAGGCTGTGATAAGACAAAAGTTATTGGTGCCAGTGTTGATTTGTCCGGGCTGCATATGGCTAGTGACAATGATTTTAACCGCAAGTCATTCACAACCGGGCATACTGGTTTCGGAGTTCCCTTTGCTACTAATCCTGACCGGGTTGATGTACCTCGCAATGCCGCACGGTCGCTCCGTTATTTGGATCGTTATGTCACTGTTACCCAGGGTGAGGTATTTTATGTTACGGAAATGCTAGCTGCCTTGGAAGGTATTGAGCGTGGTCCGGCAGGTAACACTTCACTGGCAGCTGCCATTGCTTTGGCTAAGCAAATGAGTCAGGAGGAAGTTATTGTGGTGCAGGAGACCGAATACACAGGGGCGGGAAAACATCCATCGCCGCAACTGACGTTTGCTAAAGCAAACGGTATTACCGTCCGGCGTGGGATGCCGACAGATAACGTACCAGGTAAAACCATTGTTATTCCTGAAAATCCTGGCCAAATATCTGTTAAGGATATTGACCTTGATAAAATGCGGTATTCCTATATCCGTAATGCTTTGAGCCAGAATCTGCGGCCTAATCTGGCAGATATTGAGTTTTTAGCGCAGGAGACCAGGCTTTTGCCTGCGGCTGTTGAAGAGTTAGCCAATCAGATAATGAGTGAAAAATAACAAAAAATATGCAGGAGGTGAACCGGGGATTCCCGGATTATATGCAAAGACAAGATGATTTTCCGGAACGGCGTGTACAGCTGGCTGCGTTATCTGACGCAGAACTGAAAGAACGGTTTTGGCAGTTAACCGAGCAAGTAGTTCAGCCATTAGTGGAATTAGCCCGTACCTATACTTCGCCTTCTGTTGAGCGCTCTGTGTTGTTGCGCATGGGATTTTCCAGCATACAAGCCAAAGAAATTATTGATAAGTGTGTAGAAAAAGGAATGCTGGGCAAAGGAGCAGGTCATGCCGTATGGCGGCTTGCACAACTGGAAAACATAGCTTATTTGGAGGCGGGAAGACATCTGGCACAAGGTGCAGGCTGGGATCGTCTGCAGGAATTTTGGCAAATGGGAGGGGAATGATCATGACGCTTGAGGTTGATGAAAAATTAAATCTAAACAATTTATTGACAGACTTACAGAGTTATCGTCCCCGTCGTAAAGGCTGGACATGGCGCAGTCGTCCGGGTACCAGAGAGCTGGGACCTTTTACTTATAACCAGGTTTCAGAACCGCTCAAGCAATCCTGCCCATTGCCAGCTGCCAAGTATTTTAACAGCATTGATCCGCAGCCTGATTGCGTGATAACTACCGAAATCGCGTCCGGCCGATTTGAAGATGATATTCGCAGGATGCGGATGGCCGCTTGGCATGGTGCTGATCATATCATGGTTATTCGCACCGCAGGCCAAAGCCATTTTGACGGGCTTATTGAGGGTACTCCCGAAGGCGTTGGCGGTGTGCCCATAACCCGTAAACAGCTGCGGGCTACCCGCAAGGCGCTTGATTGGATTGAGGATGAGGTTGGCAGACCAATTAACTTTCATTCCTATGTGAGTGGGGTAGCCGGTCCAGAGGTGGCGGTACTGCTTGCTGAAGAAGGGGTAAATGGTGCGCATCAGGATCCGCAGTACAATGTACTGTACAGGAATGTCAATATGCACCGTTCCTTTGTAGATGCGGCAGTTGCTAAACAGATTATGGCAGCTGCCGGCATGGCGCAGATTGACGGGGCGCATAATGCCAATGCTACGGCAAGGGAAGCTTGGAAGGTCATGCCTGAGCTTATGGTACAACATGCTATTAATTGTCAATACTCAATTATGGTTGGTATGCCCAAAGATAAGATTTGCTTATCAACAGTGCCGCCCACTTCACCGCCGGCTCCCTGTATTAGTCTTGATTTGCCCTATGCTGTTGCTTTGCGCCAGTTGTTTGAAGGTTTTAGATTCAGGGCGCAGATGAATACCAAATATATGGAGTCGTGTACCAGGGAAGTAACCGTTACTCATGTACTCAACGCCTTGTTGTCACGGTTGACCAGTGCCGATATTCAGAGCACCATTACTCCTGATGAAGGTAGAAATGTTCCCTGGCATTATAATAATATCCACGGAGTTAACACAGCAAAACAGGCTTTACTTGGACTTGATGGTTTGCTGAATATGGTCAGTTTGAATTTCGACGGCGAATTGGGCGTTAAAGTTCGCGAATTAAAGGAACGCGCCTGCTTATTTATGGAAGAAATTATTGCTGCTGGCGGTTATTTTTCAGCAGTCAGCCAAAGTTTTTTTGTTGATTCTGGTATGTATCCCGAACGCAATGGCGATGGAATTGCCCGCCAGATCAACGGTGGGGTAGGTGTTGGTACTATTGTACCGCGGGATATCGACTATATGGCACCAGTGTGCGATCATTTTGGCTACAATGCATTGCCTGCAGGTGTGACCAAGGCTTGCGAGTTGATTGGCGATTGTACCTTGTGCAGCCCGGATAAAATAGTCTGGATTGATGAATTGGATAAGGAGGACAATGTGCACTGCCGAATGGCTGAACAGGAGGTAGGGCGGCGTCAGGGTCTGTTGCAGCCTGAAGTTCAATGGCATGGCGATGGCATTGTATGTATGACTATGTTTTTGCCAGCTGCCGAGCGGGTGGCTGAGTTTGCTGCCAAAAGCATTGGTGAGCGGATGGGGTTTGAGGATGTTGAGGTCATTCATAAACAAATTATGCATCCTGCCGAAGGTACTTTGGTGGAAGTCAAGGGCCGCATTCCTTTTGCTATTAATCCGGCAGAACTGGTGATACCTCCAGTGGCGGAAACATTAACCGAAGATGCAATCAGGCAGTATGTTGTCGATCACAAATTTAAAATAGTGGCTGCCACCGTTGGCGAAGATGAACACTCAGTGGGTTTGCGCGAAATATTGGATATAAAGCACGGTGGTATCGAAAGATTTGGTATAGAGTGCCACTACCTGGGAACCTCTGTGCCTGTGGAAAAACTGGCTGACGCAGCTATTGAGCTTGGTGCCGATGCTGTCTTGGCAAGCACTGTTATATCTCATGCGGATATTCACCGGCTCAATATGCGGCGGTTACATCAGTACTGTCAGGAAAGGGGGATTAGAGATAAGCTGATTGTCGTTTGTGGCGGTACACAAGTAACTAACGAACTAGCTGTTGCGGAAGGAATGGACGCAGGTTTTGGTCGGGGTACCAAGGGTGTGCATGTTGCCAGTTTGCTGGTAAAACGGCATAAAGAACTAGGGAGCGATAATAATGAGCATGTTTGATGTGCTTGTTGCAGAAATCGGCAGTACGACGACTGTTGTCAGTGCTTTTTCCGGCGTAAAAGCTGGCGTGCCAATGCTGGCCGGGCAAGGCCAGGCTCCGACAACGGTATTAGCTGGAGATGTCACACTTGGATTATCCCAGGCTATTGACGCGCTGGAAGGACAACTAGGGTTCCCTGTTGTGTGGGGAGAGATGATGGCTTCCAGTAGTGCAGCTGGGGGCTTACGCATGACGGTTCACGGCTTGGTTTATGATATGACAGTCAAAGCAGCCCGCGAGGCTGCTTTGGGAGCCGGTGCCAATATTCATCTGGTGACAGCGGGGGAACTGAGTGAAGTAGATCTTGAGGAAATTCGCAGAATTAATCCTAATATTATTTTATTGGCCGGTGGGGTTGATTATGGCGAAAAGCAAACTGTTATTAATAATGCCAACAGGTTGGCAGCAGGGCTTTCGCCGGCTATACCGGTGGTCTATGCAGGCAATGCTGCTGCAAAGCAACAAGTGTGTGCAATATTCACTAACCAAGGGTTTAGTGTAAAGGCAGTTAGCAATGTTTATCCCCGAATTGATCAGCTCCAAATTGAACCCACCCGACGAGTTATTCATGAAGTTTTTGAAAAGCATATTACGGAAGCGCCAGGTATGAGCAAAACCCGCGATTTGGTTGGTGGACGCATCATTCCCACGCCGGGTGCTGTTATGCAAGCTGCCTGTTTGTTGCGGGAAGAGATTGGTGACCTTGTTATTCTAGACGTTGGCGGGGCGACTACTGATGTACATTCAGTAACAGAAGGTGATCCTGAGATTGCCGCCTTGTTAATTGCACCTGAACCATTAGCTAAACGTACAGTGGAGGGTGATTTGGGCGTTTATATCAATGCTGACAATGTATTGGCGCTAACTGACTGTGAGCGGTTGTGTGAACAGCTATGCTGTCAACCGGAGCAGTTAGCTCATTTGCGCACACCGTTGCCGGTAACTATGGCAGAAAAAGAGTTTGCGGGAATTTTGACTGAGCTTGCGGCAACTACTGCGATAAAACGGCATGTCGGTACAATAGAGTATATTTATGGGCCAACAGGACGAATGACACTTGCCAGGGGAAAAGACCTAACAGCTGTCAAATGGATTATTGGCACCGGGGGAGCGTTGACGAGATTACCGGTCGGCCATTGTATTCTGAACAGTATTAATGCTCCACGCAACAACGGTTATTTATTGCCGCATAATGCCCAGGCACTTATTGACAGGCACTATGTTATGGCGGCGGCGGGGTTACTGGCTGAACGGTATCCTGAGGCAGCGCTGCATTTAATGAAACAGAGTCTGGGAATAGCTTAATGCTTATCCGGGGCTACTAATCGAAAAGGCGGGATTGCCACACTGCGCTCGCAGTGAAGCAATCCCGCCTTTGTATTTTTTCTTCCTAATTCCCTATTGATACTGCTTAATAAAACGATCAATTCTCTCCAGTGCTTGCGAGAGGTTACTAACCGAGGAAGCATAAGAGCAACGGATGAAGCCTTCGCCGCTTTCGCCAAAGGCATCACCAGGAACTACAGCCACTTTTTCGGCTTTTAACAGTTCTTCGGCAAACTTTAGCGAGGTCAGGCCGGTTTCTTTAATGGAAGGAAAGATATAGAAGGCTCCTTTAGGCTCAAAGCATTTGAGACCAAGCTGGTGCAAGCCTTTCAGCATGAGTTGGCGGCGACAGTTATATTCAGCCACCATGCTTTCCATTTTATCCTTACCATGCCGAAGGGCTTCGATGGCCGCCAGCTGGGCGGTGATAGGCGCACAGAGCATGGTGTATTGATGGATCTTGTTCATAGCCGCAATAAAATCAGGGTTAGCTAAGGCATAGCCAACCCGCCAGCCAGTCATGGCATAGGCCTTAGAAAAGCCGTTTAACAAAATGGTCCGGTCACGCATCTCCGGCAGGCTGGCAAAACAGGTGTGGGTGCCGTCATAGGTTAATGAGGCATAGATTTCATCAGAAATAACAATTAAGTCATGCTTTTTGGCAAATTGGGCAATAGCTGATAATTCCTGTTTGGGCATAATAGCGCCTGTCGGATTGTTGGGATAACCGATTAAGAGGACTTTGGTGCGGGGGGTTACCAGCTTTTCCAATTGCTCCACGGTAACGCGAAATTCATCCTCCATCGTGGTTGGGACCGGTACCGGGTGGCCGCCAGCCAGCGTGACACAAGCTTTGTAAGAAACATAACAGGGTTCGGGAATGAGTACTTCATCACCAGGACTTAACAGGGCGCGAACAGCCAGATCCAAGGCTTCGCTGACTCCGACAGTGACCAGGGCTTCCGTGCGCGGATCGTAGGTGACCTGATAGTCATTGAAGATACTGTGGGCAATTTCCTCTCTGAGTTCAAGCAGACCGTAATTGGAGGTATAAGAAGTATAGCCCTTATGCAGGCCATGGACACAACTCTCACGAATATGCCAAGGGGTAATAAAGTCAGGTTCGCCGACACCTAGCGAGATAACGCCCTTCATTTCAGCCGCAATGTCGAAGAAACGGCGAATACCTGAAGGGGGTACTGCTTTAACAGTTGGTGACAGACGGTCAGCCCAACTCATGGCGACACCACCAGCCGGTGATCGGTTTCCCGATCATTAATAATTACACCCGCATATTTGTAGGGTTTGAGCATAAAGTGGGTGGTCGTGCTGATAATGCCGTCAATGGTAGAAAGTTTAGTAGATACGAATTTAGATACCTCTTTGAGGGTGTGGCCTTCTACCATAACGCTTAGATCATAGGCGCCGGACATTAGGTAGAGGTTAACCACCTCAGGGAAACGGTAGATGCGTTCGGCAATAGCGTCAAAGCCGACTTCACGCTGGGGGGTGATTCTAACATCAATGATGGCAGTCACCTTGTCTTCACCGGCTTTTTCCCAATTGATAATAGGCTGATATTTAACAATGATTTTTTCATCTTCAAGCTGTTTAATTTGCGCAGCCACTTCTTCTTTTGATTTTTTGAGCATGGCAGCGAGTTGTTCAATAGGTTGCGTACAGTCCTTTTCCAATTGGACTAATAATTCTTTCAATGACTCTTTCATAGGTAATTGCCTCCCTTAATTTACTAAGATAAGCCTTAGTCGTTCAATCCAGAGAAAGTTAACCTTTCCATCTGGGAAAATAAAAAAATCCCGTCCGTAAAAGGACGAGATTATAGTTCCCGCGGTACCACCTAAATTAGCCACAAGGCTCGCTTGATCCTGTTAACGCCAGGTACGGTAAGGCCTACTCACTTTCAGCTTACAGCTCAAGGGTGGCTTTCTCATACTTGTCTTCCGTCGGTTTTCACCCTAGCCGACTCTCTGAGGGTAAGACAGATATGATACTTTCCCTATCATCACGATGTAGTTGTTAAGTTTTTTATAGAATACCACAAAAATCGAACTAGGGCAAGATAAATTATCAGTTTTTTGAAATTAGTTGTTCGTGCTGTCATGGGGACAGGTCCCTTGACATATTATTTATTCTGCCATAATGGTTTGCAATACTTGGTTTCTGATAGCCCAAGGATTGCAGCCACCGGCAGGTGGTGTATTGAAAAAAGATTATCTTAGGTGTGGGTATGGTATAATAATCAGCGAAGGAGGAGCGGTTATGACTGAACTAAACTATTTATATCAGTGGTTAGAGAAATATATCCACACCTATTATACTGATGACAAATTCATTATGGAGCGTGTGCTGCTGAAAGAGGAGCATAGCAAACGGGTGGCAAGCAATACCGTAAAACTTGCTCAGTATGCAAAACTTACGGCCCGTCAACAAACCCTGGCAGAAGTCATTGGCTTATTCCATGATCTTGCTCGCTTTCGGCAGGTTACCGAATATCGCACTTTTGTGGATGCCGAGTCTTTCGATCACGGCAATGTAGGTGCCGTGATGCTGGCGGAAACGGGACTATTGAAGGAGTTTTCGCCAACTGAACAGACGGCGATTTCCTTTGCCATCATAGCTCATAACAAAATGCTCATTGCACCGACATCGCCGGAGAATGAGCTGTTTGCCAAAATTATTCGCGATGCCGACAAACTGGATATTTTCCGGGTTCTACCACCCATCCAGGCTAACCATGATTATTCTCCCATAATGATTGAGCAGCTAAAGACCGGCGGCGTTTTATCCTATACTGATGTTAAGACTCTGGCCGACAAGCGGCTCATTCGGTTAAGCTGGTTTTATGATATCAATTTCGACTGGACATTAACACAACTGGTAGAAGAAGGCCATTTAAAACGGCAGCTGGCAGCCTTGCCTGACAACGAAGATTGCAGCGTTATCAAGGCAACCGTAGAACAATATATTACTAAGAGATTGAAATAAGGGATTTGAAATACCTCCCTAATTATTAATTTTTTCCGAAAATAGTGAATAATCAATTAAAACGAGCAGGAATATTTGCTTTTATATGGAATAACCTCCATTAAATGTGGTGCGTAGGAATAAGATCGATGGCAGGTGATCTTTCCTATGGTAAGAAAGGAGGTGCACCTCAGTTAGCCGTTAGTTGTCTTGCATCAGTGATAGACATGAGCTGAAGGAGAGTGAGACTGAGGAAATATAGAAACTCTACTGCGTTCTCCAAACTCAGCGGTTACCAGAAGAAAAGAAAAAACTAGGGGGGAACCACATGAAAAAGAGTATGATTATTACCCTGGTGCTAGTGTTTGTATTAGGAATAGCCAGCACTGCTTTTGCCGGACCGTTCGCCGATGTTCCTGCTAAACATTGGTCATATGACGCGGTAAACAAACTAGCTAACGCTGGTATTGTTGGCGGCTATCCTGACGGAAGTTTCCAAGGTGACAGAATCATTACCCGTTATGAAATGGCGCAAGTCGTCGCTAAGGCAATGGCAAACTCTGACAAAGCGGATGCCGAAAACAAAGCTCTTATAAATAAGTTAGCTGATGAATATGCCCAGGAATTGAATAATCTTGGCGTTCGTGTAACTAATCTGGAAAATAAAATTGGCAATATCAAAATTACCGGCCAGGTTCGTGAATGGTATGAATATGTTGATGAACCTGCAACCGGAGATAAAACCGCATTCAAAAATCGATTGCTGTTGTATATGGATGCACCATTAACTAAAGATTTAGCTTTTAAGGGTCGATACTTTGCAGAAAGTGAATGGGGTTCTAGCGCAGAAACTAGCTTGGATCAGGCTTATTTAGTTGGTAAGAATTTTACATTTGGGCGTCAGCCTATTCACCTTGGTAAAGGTCTTGTTTACAGTTGGGGCGCTAACCAGGACGGCGTTACCGTGACTGTTGGCAATAAAGTTAAAGTGACTGGCGTTGCGTTTAAACATGATCTTGGTTCGGCAGATATTAATCTCGCCGGTGCCAATGTAGTTTATGACATTAATAAGAATCTTGATATGACTTTAGTTTATGCAAAAACTAAGTCACAGAATCTTGCACCATTTGGTTTGGGTTTAGCTGGCCGTGGAACATTCAATGATACCTGGGCCGCTGGTTTTGGGTATAAAGGGATAAAAAATATCGGGATTACTGCTGAATATGGGCAAAATGACTCAGATGCAGCTAAATTATTGAATGGCGACACTGCCAAGGCTTGGGTTGCTCAAGTAAAATATCTGGGCGCTGATTGGGCGAAACCAAATACTTATGGATTATGGGTAGGCTATAGAAAGGCTGAAAATGGATTTTTAGCTCACACCGGTGACCTGATTTGGGAAACTGCAACAAATATCCCTACAGGCTATATGATGAACAATGTAAAAGGTATGGAGTTTGGTATTGAATATACTGTGTTCAATAACGGTATTATGACTCTCCAATACCAAGACTTTGAAGATGAAGAAACCGGTAACATTAATGCTAAGAACTTTACTGCTCAGTTGAGGTATATGTTCTAAGATTTCCGGAAGTGAACTTGTTTCAGCAAGGCTGAAGCATCGGGAGTTCAGGTGGAGAGTCTACTCCTCCTGAACCGACGACGCCTGTAGAGGCGGGAGTCTTGGCTCGCGTACTAAGATATCCTGATCAAAAATGGCAACGCCCTATAGTTCAGAAATGAATGAACTATAGGGCGTTTATCATTTTTGATGCACCTGACGATAAGCGGGTGGAAACTGGCTACGTAAGCAGCGGAGTGAGCTTGCCCTGGTGCAGGATATACAGGTAATACATGGCTCGCGACAGGGCGACATATAGTAGTTTGGCATCATGAAAGTCAGCCGTGAACTTTTTATCTGAGGCATTCCAGATAATGACACCGTCAAATTCCAGGCCTTTGGCTAAAAGGATGGGAGCAATTGTAATACCGCCGTGATAGCTAAGGACGTTAGTGGTGATCAGATTGAGGCTGGTAAGGTGGGGGGCGGCCTGTCGTAGGCCGTTATGTAGTTTTTGGCTGTCGCTTTCCCCTTTGGTAAATATGCCAATAGATTTGCAGCCTAGGACTTGGTATTCCTCAATAATTTCAAGCGTGCGCTTGAGGCCTGCCAGCGCGGATTGCACTGACTCGATAACTGGTTGCCGGCCAATCTCGTAGACGGGGATGGCCTTTGAACGGCCTGAGGGTAGAACTTTGTTGAATAGCTCGACAATCTCTTTGGCAGAACGGTAGCTGAAATTGACTTCGTAATAACGGCATTTAGCTTCGGCAAATACCGCTTTCAACAGCTGCTGCCAACTGGTAAGTCCTCGGTCGGTATGAATGGCCTGCGACATATCACCCATAATGGTAAAGGAGGTATTGCGGGACAAGCGGGAGAGGATGATGTATTCTAATAGGTTACTATCTTGCCCCTCGTCTATGGCAATATGGTCAAATTTTTCGATATGGGAAAAGCCATCAAGCAAATATTTAAAATAACATAGCGGCGCCAGGTCATCGCGCTCCACTTGATTGGCGGTTAGTAATGTAAGTGTATGGGAAAGCAGGACGTCAATGGTGGTACCATGCGGTTTGACTTTGCGCCAGACTTGTTTGTCATGAAAAAGCTTTGTATAGCCGGTCAATAGCTCTAGAAAAGGCAGTTTGGCAAAATGCTTTTCCATAAAATCTTTACCTTCAGCGGCATAGCCGGCTGCTGTCTTTTCGTCAGCATGCGCCTTGCCGCGTTTATAGTTTGCCTCATAGACTTCAATAAAGTTTCTAACCCGGAAACGGATATATTTTTGCAGTGACTGCAGCCGTTCATTATAAGGCACGCCAGCCCCTTCAATTACTTTTTCCAATTGCTGCTCTCTGGTGATGGTTAGCTGATTGTCAAATAGGCTGAGGCTAGTAAGTTTTTCACAGAATTTTTGCAGCTTTTTATCTAAGAAGGCTTCCATAATGTTGATGAATTCCGGAGTACCTTTCCATCTGGATACTGCGGTCAGTTCGGCTGATGGGGTTATTGCCTGAAAGATGACAGGTTCTATTTGCATAATGGTTGTTGCCAGATCAGGGAAAGTGGTCTGGCGAACATCCTGGGCATCAATTTCAGGCAAGAGCTCAGAGATGTAATCCAAAAAGACTTTATTAGGGGCGACAATGACCAATTTTTCCGGCTTGAGTTTTTCATTATATAGCAGATATGACAAACGATGTAACCCGATGGTAGTTTTGCCTGAACCGGCTACCCCTTGAATGATGGTTACTTGGTTGAGCGGCTCCCGGATAATCTGATTTTGTTCAGAGCGGATAGAGGTAACGATATCTTTAAGCCGATCTCCGGCCCCGGTTAACAGGCGTTCCAAGAGGAAAGGGTCAGCAATGAGCGATTCTTGCTGGCGGGACATGAGTTTGCTGAGAATATTATCCTCTGACATTGAGATTAGACAGCCGTCTTCAATCTTGTATTGCCGTTTGAGGCTGACCTCACCAGTATAGGTGTAGCGGTCCAGTACTTCGTAGGTAGCGCGTCCATCCTGACATTCGTAAAAAATGGTGGAGATAGGGTCGCGCCAGTCAAAGACCAGAATATCTTTACTATTTTCAATGTCCAGCTTGGCTACCTTGGTTCGCCCAATATAATAGGGTTCAAAGCTTTCAGTTCCGTCTTCACGAAAGTCTACCCGGCCAAAGTAGGGATTATCAAGTGCTTTGGAGATATCAGATACTTTGATAGCATGGTCGCTTTTCATGAGCGAATGAACATAAGCGCTGACCTCGTCTTTTTTGGACAGTGACTGGTTGATCTTATGTACACGGTCATCCATATCCTGCTCTAAATCATTGATTACTTGTTTCATGGCTTCAATAGTAGCCGCTAAATGCTGTTGCTCTTGTGGAAAATCGGGATGGTTGCTCATATATTTTACCTCGCGTTAGCTTAACATTGTCTTTACGGTCTGCTACAATAGTATAGGACTATGTTATTATGTTTAGCAAGTTTTGGTGGTGCTTGCCAAGTATTACTTAGGGAGGGAATCGGGTGATAAAAATTGACGCAATCATTCGTCCGGACAAACTGAATGCGGTTAAAGAGGTTTTAGCTCAGCTCGGTGTCAGGGGGATGACCGTGTCCGAAGTATTTGGCTGCGGCTTACAGCAAGGGCACATCGGTGTGTACCGCGGTCAAGAATATACAATTAATTTATTGCCAAAAGTTAAGATTGAGGTAGTGATACCTGCAGACTTGGAGCAGGCGGTAGTCACGGCTATTGTCAAACAGGGACGCTCGGGTAAGATCGGTGATGGCAAAATTTTTATTTATCCTATTGAAAATGTATACCGTATACGTACAGACGACGAAGGAGTTACAGCTCTGTAGTATAAAAGAAAAAATATTATTAAAAATGTATTGTGTGATTAGGATAGTGTGCTATAATATAATTAAAATTCATACAAAATTATGGCGATGAAGCCAGTAATACTGATGTATTAATACATCAGTATTACTGGCTTTTTATTTTCCAGATGGAAAGGTAAACTTTCCCTGGATTGAACGACTAAGGCTTCTGCCGGCGTCCTAAAGGACTTGGCACAAGCCAAGTCTTATCTTATATTGAGGAAGGTGAGCAAAGTGGAATTATCAATTAATTCATTAGCGGCCGGCATTGACACGGTTTGGGTGCTCTTGTGTGCCGCGTTGGTGTTTCTGATGGAAGGCGGGTTTGCGGCGCTGGAGGCCGGCTTTGTCCGCAGTAAGAATTCGTTAAATATTATTATGAAAGTTATCATGGATTGTACTGTTGGCATGCTAGCGTATTTTGCTGTAGGTTTTGCCATAATGTACGGTCTGGATAAGGCTGGTGTCATTGGCTGGTCAGGATTCTTTTTAAAAGGAGATATGGAGTATTTAGGCTTAAAAATACCGGTCTATGCGTTTTGGCTGTTTCAGGCGGCTTTTGCCATTGCCATGGCGACCATTGTGTCAGGTGCGGTGGCTGAACGTATGAAGTTTATGCCCTATCTAGTTTTTTCGCTTATTGCTACGGCTGTTATTTATCCTATTGCGGGACATTGGGTATGGGGTAACGGCGGCTGGCTTAATAAGCTTGGTATGCTTGATTTTGCTGGTTCAGCAGTGGTCCATTCGTTAGGTGGCTGGGCCTCCCTGGCGGCGGTACTGGTATTGGGGCCGCGCACAGGTAAGTTTGGTAAAGATGGTTCAGTACATGTTTTGCCTGGCCACAATCTGCCCTTAGCTGCGCTTGGAGCTTTTCTGTTATGGTTTGGCTGGTTTGGCTTTAATCCAGGCAGCACTTTGTCCGGTCTGGACTTGAATATTGCCCGTATTGCCGTGAATACTAATTTGTCAGCTGCCGCTGGTGGTACGATTGCTGCTCTGTATACGGCGGTAAAGTGGGGTAAGGCTGACCCCAGTATGGCGATTAACGGTGCCTTGGGTGGTCTTGTTGCCATTACGGCTGGCTGTGCTTTTGTGGAGCCCATTAGTGCTATCGTTATTGGTGGTATTGCCGGTATGTTGGTAGTGTTTGCCGTACCGCTATTTGACCGGCTGCGAGCTGATGACCCGGTAGGTGCCATTGCTGTGCATGGGGTATGTGGTACTTTTGGTACGGTGGCTGTCGGTATCTTTGCTGAAAAAGGTGGCTTACTGTATGGCGGCGGCCTGGGGCTGCTAGGTGTTCAATTGTTGGGTGTAGCCGTTGTATCGTTGTGGGGGTTTGCCGCTACCTATATGCTATTTTCGGCCCTCAAGGCGACAGTTGGCATACGGGTGTCAGTGGAAGAAGAAACCGAGGGTTTGGATATGAGCGAACATGGCATTACCGCCTATAGTGATCTGGAGTGCAATCCGCTTACTGCTCTTGGACCCGTATCTACTCTTGGACCATTACCTGTGGGTCAGCACCAACTTGTAGAGGAATAGGATAAGTCAAAAATCTTTAAAACGTTGTATAATTGAAAAAGACTAAATCAGCATATCCTGCTTGACGGGGTATGCTGATTTTTTTACAATGGAGTAAGTTGGCAGAGGAAATAGCTTATCTCTGGTGGAATTTATCCAAAGAATAACAGGCAAACTAACTAGACTACGTTTACACTGCCCGCCTAAAATCGTTAACGCATTGTATATAGCGGGAAAGGGGTTTCTGGGTGCAGGAAAAATTGCAGCAACTTCCTTATTATAAGTGGATGATTTTTGGTGTAATTAGTATAGGCATTTTTATATCGACAATGACGTCTTCGATTGTTAATGTTGCTTTGCCACCGATTACGATTGCATTACAGACTGATATTCCCACAGCCCAGTGGGTGGTGACGGCGTATTTGCTGGCAATTACCAGCCTGCTGCCACTTGTGGGGCGGCTTGGCGATGTATTGGGATGCCGCAGGATATATGGCTATGGCTTTATCGGCTTTGCCGCAGGTTCATTACTATGTGGTATGGCTAATTCTATTGGTATGCTGATTGGCTTTCGCGTAATGCAGGCGATTAGCGCTGCTACATTGATGGCTAATGGTATGGCTATACTTACGGCGGGTTTTCCGCAAAGTGAGCGTGGCAAGGTGTTAGGGGTGATTGGCACCATTGTAGCGTTAGGCAGTCTGAGTGGTCCGGGGTTAGGGGGCCTGCTTGTGGATAATTTTGGCTGGCATGCTATTTTTTATGTCAATATTCCTATTGGCATGCTCGGCTATGCTGGAGTGCGACTGATTTTGCCGGTCGATCAGAATTTACAGCAGGAAAAAATAGACTATCTAGGGGCGGCCTTGTTTACAATTGGCATGGTTAGTTTTTTATTGGCGTTAAGCTATGGCACTAGGTGGGGGTGGCTTTCGATAAGCACGCTTGCCTGCCTGGGATTTGCCATGGTAATGTTTGTTCTCTTTATATGGCAGGAAAAAAGAATAGCCTATCCCATGCTGGAATTATCAATATTTAAGAATTGGGAGTTCTCAACAGGCAATTTGGCTGGTATGCTCTCTTTCATGGCTATGTTTAGCAACACGTTACTGCTACCGTACTTCCTCCATGATATACTAACCTTTACCCCGGCAAAGACCGGGCTGATTATGTCAGCTTTTCCCCTGGTTATGGCGGTAGTTGCACCGCTGAGCGGCAGTTTGTCAGATAAGGTTGGCATAGGTCCGCTAGCTACTACTGGAATGGGAATTCTGGCGCTGGGCTTATTTTTAACCGCCAGGCTTCAGGTAAATACTGAGTTATGGCTGATTATGGCCTCACAAGCCATTATGGGCTTGGGCAATGGCCTATTCCAGTCTCCGAATAATAACAGTATAATGAGTGCTGTACAACCCCGGCAACTGGGAGTGGCGGGCGGTATCAATGCCTTAGCGCGGAACTTTGGCATGGTATGTGGGACAGCAGTAGCGGTATCTATTCTGGAATACCGGCGGGCTGCCAGCCTTAGTGGTTTTAATCAGCCAACGCAGGTGCAGCAGATAGCCGCTTTCATGGATGGGTATCAGGCCGCATTGCTGGTAGGCGCTGCCTTTGCTATTATCGGAGCGTTGGTATCCTTCCAACGGTCAGGGAAATAAGATGTGGCACCTCTACTCGGGTTTGGACACTAGATAAAATGTAGGCAGGTGAGACTATGATAAAGGCAGGCCGCCTATATCAATTTTGGGCCTTATTAAAAATGGTGCGGGAAAATGCCATGATTTTATTTTATGCCTGGCGGCATCCGCAAACTCCTTATTACCTCAAAGGAATACTGACAGCATTGGTTATTTATGTGCTTAGTCCGATTGATTTATTGCCTGATTATCTGCCGCTGGTAGGCATTGCTGATGACGTTACCCTGTTTACTGGCGCCATGCTGTATTTGACCAATTTACTGCCAGCGCCGGTACTCACGGAATGCAGGCGGCAAAGTGAAAAATGGGTCCGGCGAATGCCCTATATTTTTGCTGTGATTGCGGTAGCGGCTGTGGCCTGGATTGTTATCGTTGTGATGGTTGTTCGTAATTTAATGCAGTAAGATAATAAACATACAAAAAAGCTATTTGTCTATTACTGGACAAATAGCTTTTTGTATAAAGACTTCCGCGTTTCTCTCAAACCATTTTGTAAAAAAAACTCATGAGGTTTGCCATGGCTACAACGCTCCCGGCTTTATCGAACCGTTCATTTTAAACGGCATGGATTTTAGTTATTATACTAAACTTGAAACTTATTAATAGTTTCCCGTAGTTCTACAGCCAGTTTGGCCAATTCCTGACTGGCTGAGTCGATTTCCTGCATGGACGCTGACTGCTCTTCTGTTGCCGCTGATACCGTCTGCGTTTCCCCAGATGCTTTTTTGCTTAGTTCGTCAATCCGTTTTACCGATCCGACAATATGCTGGCTGCCAATGGCCATTTGCTCAATGGCGGTGGATATTTCCTTGACCTGAGCTGATACTTGGGTTACCAAAGCAGCAATTTCCCGAAAGGCTTGTCCTGAAGCGTTGACGACTTCGGCACCCAGCTTGACTTCCCGCGTACCATCGTTCATGGCTACTACGGCTTTATCGGTATCGCACTGAATTTCATTTATCAAGGTGGCGATTTGCTTGGCGGCTTCCTGGGATTGCTCGGCCAATTTACGAACTTCTTCAGCTACTACGGCAAAGCCACGCCCCTGTTCTCCCGCACGTGCCGCCTCAATAGCAGCATTCAAGGCTAAGAGATTGGTTTGTCCGGCAATACTGGATATAGAATCTACAATCTGTCCAATTTCCTTGGATCGCTCACCTAATTGAGTGACTATCTCAGCGGAGGTGGTAACAGTCTGTTCGGCCTGGGCCATTTGGGTTACCGCTTTTTCCACCGACTTATTACCTTCTTGGGCTTTATTGGCTGCCTGAGCCGATTGTTCAGATACTTCATTGGTGTTGGCAGCAATTTGCTGGATACCAGCCGACATCTGCTCTACTACCGCAGAGGCATTGCTGGCGGCAATCAACTGTTCCCCGGCGCCTTTTGCCACATCGGTAATCGAACTTGCAACCTGGTTAGCGGCTTGAGCCGATTGATCAGCGCTGGCAGTTAGTTCTTCAGAAGATGCTGCCACCTGCTCGGCCGACTCATTAACGTGTTTCATCATTGTGCGAAGGCTACTGCGCATGTTTACCAGGGCATCTGCCAATTGACCGAATTCATCTTTGCTAACAAAGGTCCGCGGTTTATCTCGAAAATCGCCATTTGCTAATTCTTGACTAAAAGATAACATTACTTTTAGGGATCTTGTGATAATTCTGGTTGCAAAAATCCCAACCAATATACCTAGGATAGCCGCAATTATACTGGAACTAACAGCAGCAGTCCTAGCCGCGTTTGAAGCTTGAATACTTTCCGTTAATACACTTTTGGTTGTTTGTACCCCGAAATTTTGATATTCTCTCGATTTTGCTATCAGTGCCAATCCTATTGGTGTTAGTTCATCGGCTGCCACCTGTAAGGCTTCCTGATCCTTGCCTGCCTGTTTTAAAGTCAGTACCCGTTTTGCAAACACCTCGTTATATTTATCATCAAGGGCCTTTACTTCCTGGAGAAATTCGCGTGCCTTCTCTGATTTAGCCTCGCTAATTAATGCAGTTTCTAATTGTTCATTTTCCCTAGCTTGTTTATGATATTCATCAATATAGTTTTGTTTATTGAAAAACAAATAGCCCCTAACATTGCCAACTTTTCCAATTGCATTGGCGGTCACTTGAGAGGCCCCGTCTAATCGTGGCAATGCATACTGTTCAACAAATTCAATGCTGGTGGAACTTTGGCCAATCTTATAGAATACATATGTGGAACCAATGGCACTCACCAAAACTACTACTAAAAAAGCAACGATCATCTTTGTAGATAACTTCATCACTATTCCTCCTTGAGTGAAAATCTGTTTTTCTTCTGTATTTCATATACCTTGGAAAAGCACGTTTTATATTAGCAAGTATCCTTCATCCCGACACCCCCTTTCCCCCAAAAAAAACAGTCGACTAGCCATTTTGGCTGTCGACCTTTTTCTGACTTGTTAGTTCAGAATATTGGATCAATACAAAAATTATTTAAAATTATTTTCTTATAGAAAAAATGAGTGTTAGCGTGCTGTAAACATGCTAATTAACTCTAATTGCTTATGGCAAAATTCCGAAGCTGCTATCTCATTGCTAGATAATGCAAACTCCCCTGTCCCGAAAACAAATGAAATACTAATATCATTGTCTATGTCAATGATATTTACGTTATTTATAGCCGTACCAGTATACATTGAGTCAAATAAGTATTCACAAAGGTTTCCACCGTTCCGTTCACTAATTACGTTTACTAGTTATTTTCATTTTTTAGATCATTCGGCAAAACCTTGCAAAATCCTTTAATTTATTCATATATTTTTTGTAATATCTGTAGTCAGAATCGCCAACCGGCATTTTCTATTATTGCAGGGAAATTTAAACTGGTTAATGGAGGCGATACGGCCCTTGCATATTCAAAAGACTTGTATGCAAAAGAATTGTGAGGACAGTTCCGGTGAGTTAGTTACATTGCGGAAATATCCTATCCTGGCTGATCCTACGGTGCTTTTAACCGTTTCTTCCCATAGAACTTAATGAAAACCACAGTTAACATAACATTATGCTTATCCTCGGACAACAAGCCCTGTAATATTGTAAATTTAAACAAATCCCTAATATTACAGAAGGAGTTTCCTAATAAAACGCGAATGGCACATAAAGGTAATATTTGCAGAATTTTGTCGAAGTTATTTATGTAAATTAAATCTTGGTAAATGAAGTAACTTCTCGTAACTCAAGATAATAGAAAAGGAGGTATGAATTAGCAAGGCAAATATTACATCAAGCCGGTAAATAACAACGCAGAGATGGAGGGGTTCGTTAAATGAGAAGAAAAGTCAGTTGTATGATAGTATTGTGTATGGTAATGGTGATGGGATTTGCAGCAGTTGCGCAAGCTGCTCCAATCGTGAATTTGGATCAAGCGAAAAAAATGATTTCCGCCGCTGAGCAAAAGGCATTAGAGATTGGCTGTCCTATGGTTATTACCGTAGTTGATGAAGGTGGAAATATGGTAGCCCAGCATCGTATGGATGGGGCACTTTTGGCCAGCGTTGATATATCCCATGGCAAAGCCTATACTTCGGTAGCTCTCAAGATGTCTACTGAAAAGCTTGCTACTTTAACTCAACCAGGTCAGATGTTATTTGGAATTAATACAACTGATAATGGACGATTGGTTATTTTTGGCGGCGGTTTGCCTATTGTTGAAAATGGTCAGATAGTAGGTGGAATTGGTGTAAGTGGTGGTTCAGTAGAGCAAGACGTTACTGTTGTTACTGCAGGTTTGTCTGCTTGGTAATAAGACAATTAACTTTGTTTTAATGCCAAACTAAAAAAGACGTATGATTCAAGGAATAGCTCCTTGGCTCATACGTCTTTTGGGTATAAAATAGTTAGTAGAATAATTCAGCGTTTTCTCTGTTATCCTATGTGTTTTATATTTTCTGCCACAGCTTAACGGTTACAGTCAATTTTCACTTTCATAGTTCTTTTCAGAAAAAAAATAGCCAGCGCAATTACAGGAATAACAAACATAAAAATTAAGTTGATATAAGGTACATAGTATTCAATAATATTGAATACTACAACAGAACTAAGAATCTCTGTTTTTAAAGCAGTTATGAATATCACTATGCCCATGGGAATAATGAGAACCTTGCGATTTGTAAGTCCAAAAACTTGAACAAAACATAGTATTGCCAAATGTAACATTAGTGAAATTTTCACGAACATGCTAATATTCCAGGCGGCAACAATGAGAAATTCAATGCGAGTGATGAAATCATAGATGTTGATTTGTTTTATAAAGAGATAATAGGGGTCAAAGGTTTTTTTGGAGAGATCTAGTCCTAAGCCTGCTAGCGTTGGAACTATGATTATAAGGGAAAATACGATAATAACGATCATTGTCCAGAAAAAAATCATAGTTGCATTTCCTTTTTTATTAATGAATGGAGCCAGGATAGCAAGAACTACAATTTCGTTCATTCTGGCAGCCGTAATAAAGGCCTGAAAGTTAATCTCCGAGAAAGTGGAATCAGCCAATATTGGCAGAAATACTTTGAAATCCATATCAGGGATTTGTAGCACTGCATAGAAGAAAATGATGGCAAAAATTTGCGGGGTAAAAAACTCTGCCACCCTGCAAATGCATTCCAGGCCCAGATATACACCATAAGCACAAGTGATTAACGCCAGTAATACGATGACAGAATCCGGAGTTTCGGGATAATTTATTGGCTTAAGAATGTTATCAAACAACGATAAATCAAGGGTAGCCAAAAACAGAAAAAAACCAATATATAAAGCTCCCAGTATTTTACCGACCAGTTTACCGGTTATTATTGGTAAATACTCTATTAACGTCAGAGTAGCAAACTGCTTACTTAAAAATAATAAAGGAGCAGATACTATTGCGGTGTAAAACAGTGCAATAATTTGTGTAATCCATACATCCTGGTTGTTGAAATTAAACCATAATAGTACAATAGCTATGCGGCAAAAACTCAGTAAAAGAATGACTTGTAGTGGAGATATTTTTTCTAAATTTGCTATCAATTTGTTGTTGGCCCCTTTTTATTCCTGTACAGGATTTGCTGATTTGCCTGTTTTGGTTATCTTTGCTTGGGTTTCCACTTCAATGGTTGCGTGTGAGAACAAGTCATCCCAATTATCCTGCATGTTCTTCCATTCCTGAGGATATTTACGGTGGACAAGCTGTCCAAAACCAAAAATATCAGACTTATATTCGGTCTGCACTTTTAGCAAGGTATGCTCTACTTCCTGTTTAATGCTCTGTGAAGTTGCCTGCTCTAGCATTGCTATTACCGCGTGATCTGTTATTTCGACTTTTGCAGTTTCTTCATCCAGCATACCGGTCATAGTGATTTTTACTTTGATTTTTATATCATTACCGGTAATCTCGACATCATTTTTACTCTGGGCTGTTAATATTTCTACTGAGCTAGTCCCGTTAGTATTAGGGGTAGGGGATACAACGATACCACTATGTACTTTGCCGATTACCCAGTTGTAGCCTCTTGTTTCCTCACCGTTCAAAAATCCGACCAATCTATCCTTTAAAAACACGGCTGCTCCTTCAGGGCTCAATTCGTATTCTTCACTTTTCCCTGTTCCTATTTTGGCCTTCTTTACTTTCTGTAGTACCGTAACAACGGGGTTTATACCTTTGCCGTTATATGTCTGTAAGAAATCGATAACTTTGGAATCCACGCTTTTCGAATGGGTTTTATGTTGCTTAAGTAAGTCTTCGAGATAGCTTGAAGGAATAGTATTGATTCCACTGGCAATGGTCATACCATCGGCAGCAGAAACATCTTTTACAATAACTAAATGCATTGCTATTCTCGCCTCATGGTCGCGTAAAATCATATCAAGATGCTCTGCCAGCCCATTTCTGGCAAGTTCTTCACTGAACAAAAATCCTTTGGCGTGCGATACGAACAGCTTGCGGTCAAACCGCAACGTTGCATCGCGGAATGTTTCTATAACAGTTCTGCCGTTAGCTTGTACGTACTTGACGGGTTCAGCTTGTTCGCCACCATTCTGACCGGTTTTTTTAGGATTAATGATCTCAAACGTAGTTTTAATGCCATTATTATCAGCGTCTACGCCAACCAGGCCGACAATTCCAAGCGTGTTTAACTCGCGACGATTCCAGCACCCGGTAAGCGATAAAGCTAATACGAGTATTACGGTGATTGCAAGCATTCTTTTGCGTAGGATCATTCGTTGTCCCCCCGCCGTTGTTGGTTGTCTTTTGCAATAGCTGGTGGCCTTTTTTTCATCGCCCATAGCGGAAATCTAAGGAAAAAATCCATGAGTACGCCTTGATCAGAAGGTGCTAACGAAGAGGTATAGGGAACACCAAAGGAACGCAACGAAACTGCGTGCAACACAATGAAGAATAACCCGCACACAACACCATACAGGCCCATTACGCTGCCAGCAATTAAGAAAAAAAATCGATAAAACATGATAGCTTCCGATAAAGCCGGGACAATAAACCCAGCAACTCCAGTAACGGCAGTAACAATAACCACGGGTGCACTTACGAGGCCGGCATTTACCGCGCTTTCGCCAACAATCAGCGCGCCGATGATACTGATTGCCGATCCTACTGCCCGGGGAAGTCTGACGCCTGATTCACGGAGCAACTCATAAAAGATAACCATGATAAGCATTTCCGCTCCAGCCGGAAAGGGTATATCCGAGATTGAGCCAGCCATGCGTAATAGTAGTATTGTTGGAATCATTTCTTGATGATAAGTCTGCAGCGCGACATATAAACCGGGTACAAATATACTAAAGAAAAGAGCTGAAAGTCGGATTATTCTCCACCCTAAGGCGATGAATGGTCGCATGTAATAATCCTCACTGGTTTGCAGTGTCTCGACAAGCAAGTGGGGAACAGTGAGTACATGCGGAGTCCCATCACAAAATATGCCTACCCGGCCTTCGAGTAGTTTGGCCGCCAGAATATCGGGCTTTTGGGTATTGGCAATAGTCGCCAGTGGCGAAAACGGGCTATCTTCGATAAACTGCTCAATGTAACCTGTTTCTAGTATCGAATCGGTATCAATCTTATTTATCCGTCTTCTCACTTCCCCCAGTACTGCCTGGTTTACAATGCCATCAATATAAGCGATAGCAACATTGGTTTTTGTCTGTTTGCCAAGGCTGATATTTTCAAATACCAGGTTGGGGTTCTTTATCTTCCGCCGCAATAAACTAGTATTTGTTCTGATATTTTCAATAAAACCTTCCCGGGGCCCCCGAATAACTGACTCGGTATCAGGCTCAGCTACCGCTCTTGTTTCCCATCCTTTGGATTCAATGAGAAAGGCTGTAGCTACTCCATCAACAAACAGAACAGTGTTACCATTTAATATATCATCAATAACCGCAGATATTGTTTGAGTTTCTATCACGCCTGCTGCCGTAATTAAGGTTTTTAAAAATTTCGAATCAAGCAGCGTATTTGCTGGTAGTTCTTTCGATTTCATAATAAATGCATTTATAATGTCTCGTCCTACTATTTCCTTATTTACTAATCCTTCAATATATACGAGCAAGACTTTTACGCCGGAAAAGGTTGCAAATTCAAAAAATATAACGTCACCACTTTTTTTGAACGCATCCTCCAAAAAAGTTTTATTGGCCGCTACGGCTGTAAAGACAGTCACGCCTTCTACATGCCTAAGTTGGGCAATCACCTGCGATATTTCGCCTGTGACTTTCTCGCTTTCTATCATTCGTTGTCGAAGAGCATCAAGCTTGTTCTTGATCATGTCATGTGAAGCTTCTTCCATTACTAAACACCACCTAAAACTACCTGCATATGGTAGTATTACACTATATGGAGCTTTTACTCAGGGTTACTGGTAAACACTTGATAAGGTGTACGAAATAGCCGACAAACAGAATATAAGTAAATTAAGTAAGAAGGTGTTTCTACGTATATTTATGTAGATCTATGTGAACGGTTTACCTGTGAGATGTGTGGCACCTGTTGCCGTAATTCCTGGCAGGTAACCTTGGGTGAAGCCAGCTATCGCCGCAATGAAGCATTGTTTAATAGCACAGGCCGCAAGGCGGAATTTGATCAGGCGTTTATCAGGCTGAATGAGGCTGCAGGGTATGGTGAATATGCCTATATCGCCAAACAGGCCGGGGGTGGCTGTTGGTTTTTGGATAAGTGCAATCGCTGTCGGTTGCATAAAGAAGCTGGTCACAGCCAGCTTGATGCCGTTTGTCAGACTTATCCGCGTTACCCTATGAGTACCTCACGGGGAATTGAACTGACGCTCAGCTTCAGTTGTCCGGCCGTATTGAAGCTGGCTGACCGAGAGACACCGCTGGCTATTAAGAGAGCCGACCAACCACCAATTGCTTTCCCGGAGAATAACTACGCTGTCGAAGTTTATCCTCAGCAGCAGCCAGCCTGGGAACCACTGCATTACTACTTTGAACTGGAAACTCATTTTATTGATATCCTGCAGTGCCGGAGCTTGCAGCTTGATGAGCGTCTGGACTTGCTGACTAAAACAGTTAAAGCAATAAATGATTTACCACAGAACGAAACCCTTGCCAGAGAGCTGACGGCCTTATTTAATCGTAATTATGACTGGCTGGAAAAGCTGGCTGCTGATAGGTTGCCGGTGGCAGCAGGGCCGGGAGCGTTCTTGCTGGAAAATTTTTTAGTGAGCTTTATCTTTAGAAAACCCTTTTATCTTTATGGCTTGGAGAAAACGTTACTACTGCTTGCACGTATGTGGCAGCAACTGAGTAATACCAAGGATATTGCGGCAGCTATCATGCAATTTGAATTTCAATATGGTCATGACCGCCAGGCGTTGTGGCGGTAAAGAAAAAGTGTATCAATAGTGTTGAATTAGTGTTAAGGAATAGTTTATGGTATGATTGTATTGGGCTTTGTAATGGTACCCATTTTCGGAGTTGAAATTAATCTGACAAATAGTATTATAGGTGGGATAAAACAATGATAAGTGTTACGAAACTTCTATTTTCAACAGAATACTTTGGCGATACTTTACGCTACAACCAGAATTCCAAGGGAGCGCGCCATGGGGTTACCCATGATGCAGGACCGGTTGTTGTGTGGAATTCTACGCGGACATGCAATCTTAAATGCCGCCACTGCTATATGGATTCGGATTCGAAAAAATACCAAGGCGAATTAACCACCAATGAGGCCAAGCAGTTTATTGATGACTTAGCGGAATTCCGGGTTCCTGTGTTATTGTTCTCAGGTGGGGAACCGCTTATCCGGACGGATTTTTTTGAACTAGCGGCCTATGCTGCTGCCAAGGGAATTCGACCGACACTGTCAACGAATGGTACTTTGATTACGCCAGAAGTTGCACGAAAGATCAAAGAGATCGGTGTAGGTTATGTCGGTATTTCTTTGGATGGTTTGCGTGAAGTAAACGATAAGTTTCGCGGTAAAGAGGGCGCTTTCCAAGCCGCAATGCAGGGAATTCAAAACTGTGTTGCGGCCGGCCAGCGTGTAGGACTGAGATTTACCATAAACCATCACAACCTACAAGAGTTGAATAATATCTTTGATTTTATTGAAACGGAAAAAATTGATCGTGTTTGCTTTTACCACTTGGTGTACTCTGGGCGCGGCAACCTAATGATGGGCGAAGATATAACTAACGCTGAGTCACGCCAGGCTATGGATATTATTATTCATCGGACCCGAGACTTCGAAGAACGCGGTTTGACTAAAGAAATTCTAACAGTTGATAACCATTGTGATGGAGTATACCTTTACCTGAAAGCACTTGACGAGAATAATCTTGCATTGGCTGAAAGAATCAAAGCGTTGATTTCGCTTAACGGCGGTAACCGATCCGGAATTGCTTTTGCGGAAGTAGATCCAAGCGGGTTTGTTCATCCTGATCAATTCACCCAACACCATACCTTTGGTAATGTGCGGGAACGGAAATTCGGGGAAATCTGGACTGATCTGACTAATCCAATTCTTAGCGGACTTAAAGACCGTAAACCATTGCTTAAAGGTCGGTGTGGTGCTTGCCAATACCTTGCTATTTGTAATGGGAATTTCCGGACGCGGGCTGAGGCAATGACCGGGGATTTCTGGGAAGCTGATCCCGCATGTTATCTTACAGACGAAGAAATTGGGATAAGATAAGACTTGGCTTGTGCCAAGTCCTTTAGGACGGCCGAATTGCTATGCCATCCATGGCGCAATCGGCACTAGCGCCATCCGGGCGCGTCGCCGGCAGAAGCCTTAGTCGTTCAATCCAGGGAAAGTTACCTTTCCATCTGGATAAAAAATAAGTAGTAATTTTTTGCCATTTTTCGAGCCTAGTTATTGTAAAGCCAATGCCGTTACTGACTGACATGTGTCAAGGTGACGGCATTTTTGACGCTTAGATTTCATGCAAATTTTCCGGTGGAACCGGAAGTTCGACGAGAGGATTTGGCTGCATAGTGGAGAATTATCTACGGGCAGCATGACACAAGCGGGCGAAGGAGCCTGTAACATTTAAAGGGGCGTTAAAGTGAAAAATTTTAAAGTGGATCATTTTAACAAAAGAGAGGACAATCTGGTACTGTCTGAAGATACTCAATTCTATTAAAAATGTACAAGAACCTTCCAATTTTAACTAAATAGTATCTATATTTTACCATTATTTACAGTAAGTAGGTAACTATGTATAGGATTTAACGCGGAACGTGGGGAAAGAGCAGTTAGAGGAAAATATTGACTAAATACTATAACAATGTTATATTTTAGCCATGACTATAACATTGTTATAGTCATGGCTAAAATCGGCTTTAGTGTGTGTCGATCCTGAAAACAAGGAAGGAGAGATTATTGTGAAGATTGTTGTTCTCAACGGAAGTCCCAAAGGCGAGACCAGCGTTACCATGCAGTATGTTGCCTTCATCCAAAAAAGATACCTGGAGCATGAGTTCAAAATATTCAACATAGCCCAGCAAATTAGAAAATTAGAAAGTGATGAACAAGCATTTAAAGAAATAATTGAAGATATCAGAAGTGCTAACGGCATACTGTGGGCTTTCCCGCTGTATATACTTTTGATTCATGCGCAGTATAAGCGGTTTATTGAGTTGATAACAGAGCGGGCGGCAGAAGCTGCTTTCAAAGGTAAACATACCGCTATACTAACAACGTCTATTCACTTTTATGATCATACAGCTCACAATTATATGCACGGTATTTGCGATGATCTGAATATGAAGCTGTATGCCTCTTATTCTGCTGGAATGCAAGATTTATTTAACGAACAGGAAAGAAAAAAGTTGCTTCAGTATTCGCAAGGTTTTTTCGATGCGATTGATAGGGATGCTCCTGCTAGCAGGGTTTATTCGCCACTGATAAGGCAAACTTCAGAATATACTCCCGGAACAGATCAAGTCTCTTTTGACAACCATGGCCGAAAGGTAGTAATTGTAACAGACGCTGAAGAGCAGCAAATAAATCTAACCCGGATGATCGGAAAAATTGCTGCGCATTTCGCTGGGCAGGTGGAAGTAATCAATTTGCACAACGTTAATATTAAGGGCGGTTGTCTTGGCTGTCTGCACTGTGGGTATGACAATACCTGTATTTATAATGAACAAGATGGATTTACTGATTTTTATAACAGTCAGTTGAAAACTGCCGATATTCTAGTTTTTGCCGGAGCAATTCGCGATAGATATCTATCTTCATTATGGAAGAATTTTTTTGACAGAGGATTTTTCAATACTCACATTCCGTCATTTGCGGGAAAGCAAATTGCTTTTGTTATCAGCGGACCTCTGCGGCAACTGCCTAATCTTAGACAGATTATTGAGGCTTATACAGAATGGCAACAGGCTAATCTTGTCGGGATTGTGACAGATGAGGCGGATGACTCTTATGAAATTGATCTATCGCTGCAGGAACTAGCTAGGCGGAGCGTAGACTACGCTAATAGGAAATATATCAAACCGGCCACCTTTCTTGGGATAGGAGGAACTAAGCTTTTCCGGGATGAAATATGGGGACCAATGCGCTTCCCATTTGCAGCAGATCATCGTTTTTACAAAAGTCATGGAACATATGATTTTCCCCATAAGGATTACTTTACCAGAATACGTAATGTATTGTTTAGTTTACTGATTAAGATTCCTGTGGTTCGCAAAGAAATTTACGGTAAACTAATGATAACAAAAATGGTTGAGCCATATAAGAAACTGCTTGCCAAGTTATAATAATTAAATGTGTCGGAGGAATGATGAAAGATAGCACTGATCAAATTAACACGCGGGCAGTGATTTTAGAACGGGCACGCGAACTTTTCTTATCGTTGGGTTATCATAAAACTACTATGCGGACGATTGCCGAGGCTACAGGCATTTCTACTGGTCCTTTGTATTTTTACTTCAATAACAAAGCAGAGGTTTTTTTTCACATTTGTAGTGAGGCGTTTGATTATCTAATTGACGATTTCCGCCAGGCTGCCGCACATGACAGTCATGCTGGTTTACGCCTACGGGATATTTACTATGCATATAAGGCTTTTTATTATCAGGAGCCACAACTCTTTGAGATTATGCATTTAGCGACTAATGCGATGGCTGGTATTGGTCTTCCCCAGCCGTTAGAAGAAACATTAAAGCAAAAATCCCAGGAAGTGGTAAAGATTATGGAGGGTGTAATTCAGGAGGGCATTTCACGTCAGGAATTGCGTCCTGTTGACCCATGCCGATTAGCGCTGTACTTGTATTCTGTGGCCGAGGGAATCTTTCTCTCTAACCGCACTGGAATTTTACAGCGGTGCGAGGTAGGCCTTGACGAAATGATTGATACTGCAATTAATCTAATTGGGTTAGGCATGATTGACGTTGGCGGAGAATTTCATGATTAGTTGGACTGGAATAGGCGTTCCTATGATGGTGCTCATTCCGAATCTACTATGGCTACTTTTCCCGCCGACTAATGCGCCAGCGGTAGAAGAGGTGGATGAACCTGTTGGGCTGATGATTTTGGAACGGGCAGGACAGTTTGGTGTGACCATTATCCCTCTGTTCTACCCAGTTATACTGGATGATGCTGCAAGCAGTTTCTATCTCATTGCCATGTTGTTATTGCTTATCGTCTACTACGCTGGGTGGTTCCGATTCTTCCAAAGGGGACGAAATTACAGTCTTCTATTCTTGCCTTTATGGCGGATACCCATTCCCATGGCAGTCAGCCCTGTCCTGTATTTTGTTTTGTCTGCGGGATTGCTAAAATCATTCCCCATGTTCCTGGCGGCGTTATTGCTGGCAAGCGGGCATCTGGCTATCAGTTATCGGGAATATCGACGCATCATCCGCTTTTTATCCTGAATTTTGGCACATAGATCAATGTCGGAAGTCCACTGTGGGTTAGCAGGCAATGAATTCTTTTGCTGCGGCAGAGGATGTTTTTTTGTTAAAAATTTTCGATCTCACCCTTTTGGGTGATCATCTTGAGATAATCAGTCCTGTAAGCTAGAAATAACCTGTACCTCGCTAGAACCATTTACAAATGCAACATGGTGATTAGCAAGAGTGCATGCTGAAGGAAATCAATGATCGTCTGTATCAAATTAAATAGGGAGGAATAGTAGCAATGGAAGAAACCATAAGAAAATATGTTTTAGACCTAGGTGTGGATGATATCGGCTTTTTGTCTGTGCAAGATTATAAAAGTCCGGCATCACCTGCAATTGACAGTATCTTTCCTGAGGCTAGATCGATCATTATATTGGCCTATCACGAATTGGCAACATGTGAAAGCCCCAGCCCGATTACTGCAATGAATGGTCGCATGGATCTAATGGAGTTTTCACGGTCCTGCAACTATAAGTTGGCACGTTTTCTCACCAAGGATTTTTGTGCCAAGGCGATGACAGTCCCATTCTCATATCCAATGGATTTAGGAAATTCAATTGCAGGTCAACTTTCTTTGCGTCATGCGGCAGTCAGCGCAGGACTTGGCACGTTTGGCCGCCACAACATTGTTGTTCATCCACAGTTTGGAACAAGGGTATGTTTCACGGCTGTTTTGACTGATCTGGAGCTAAAAACGACAAACAGTACTCTTGAAGATATATGTGTTAATTGTAATCAGTGCGTCACAAATTGTCCGGCAAATGCTCTTGATCAGCCTGGTCAAACGGATGTTTTGCGTTGTTTGCAAAAGTCACAACCTTATGGTATAGTCGCCAGTGCCGGTTTCTGGGTGAAATTCGTAAATAGTAGTGCAGATGAGCAAAATGTGATGCTTCGCAGTGAATTTTATGCAAAGATGTATCAAAGCCAGTTTATTGGTTTTCAATATTATTGTTTTAACTGCATGAAAACATGCCCAGTTGGAAGATAGCTGTTGAAAAAGAATAAAAAATATATAGACGCGCAAGGGATGTTTTTGTTCAGAATATTCTCTCTCATACTTTTGGGTGATGCTCTTTAGCTAATATGTGCAGTAAAGTAATACTAAAGAAATTGATTTTGAGGAGGAATTATTCATGGGACATATTGTAAATGCCAAAGAAGAGGTTTATCGAGCACTGGCCGAACGCTTGAATAGGAATCCGATTGGAGCTCCGGTGAATGAGGATCTGCTGGCAATACTCTACCGTCTCTATACTGAGAGTGAAGCCATGGTTGGCAGTAAATTTCCGATAATACCAATGACACTAGATAGCATTGCTGGCATCACTGGTATTAAACAAGCCGAACTGAAAAAAACACTTGACAATATGGCAAATAAGGGATTGGTGGTGGATATACCCCGTCGGGATGGTATTTACTATATATTGGCCCCGATGGTCATTGGCTTCTTTGAGCATACTTTTATGCGAGTGCCAACCGAGGTCAACTTAAAAGAAATGGCGGAACTGTTTGATAAATATTTTCAGCACCCTGAAGTGGGAATGGAGATAATAGGTAAGGATACAAAGTTTTTTCAGACGATAATGTATGAAAATCTTATCTCAGCTGCCGTGGAAACAGAGGTTTTGGACTATGAGAGGGCTTCTGTAATCATCCGCCAGTCGGGCGGCGGGGGGATTGGCATTTGCGCCTGCCGGCATAAGGCCAGCCACCAGGGCAAAACTTGTGAACTGAACGCGCCCCTGGAAACATGCATTTCGCTGGGCGAAGGAGCAGAATGGCTGGTACGTCGTGGTATGGCCAAAGCGGCCACCGTGGATGAACTGCTGAAATTGCTTGAGCAAACAGAAAAGCTGGGTTTGGTTCACCTGTGTGACAATGTGCTAAACCAGCCGGCTTATATGTGTAACTGCTGCGGATGCTGTTGCGGAGTTCTGCGTTCTGCCAGAGAGTATCGGGTATTTTCTACTCATCCCAGTAATTTCATCCCAGCCTTGGAAATTGATAATTGCACAGGCTGTGGCGCCTGTGCCGAGCATTGCCCGATTAATGCCATTACCATGCGTGATGACGAAAAGGGTGCAATGCCGGATATTAACAAAGACATATGTCTCGGATGCGGTAAGTGCGCTGCCGCTTGTCCCGGCAATTCGTTAACCATGTCCCGACGATCGGTATTACGCGTTCCCCCGGTAGATAAGACAGAGCAGCTTACTCGTATTGCCCGGGAAAAGGATAAGATGTATTTTAAACTCGGCCCGTTATGAGATGTACTATGATATGGAAAGGTAATCAAATATTAAAGCTTGCGGTAGGGATTAGAATATCCCTCCGCAAGCTCAAAGTTCAGTTTTAGCTGAGCCAGTTTACCATAATTGTTAAGATGTTTCTGAGGTTTCAGGTGAGTCACAATATCGCCAGGAACCTCTATTTATCTTATTTATTGCTGCGTTCTTTACCTGATTTATAATTACTGAAGAGATTTGTGAGTATGATTGTTTTAAGGTCTTTCGGGCACAAAAGGTTCAAAGTCAAATGCCGGTTATTATTAAAACCCTCAAGACAGGGGCCAGCCAGATCCCTTGTTTTTTTCCATTGCCATTCAACTAACAGAAACGCTGGGAGAACTCCACCAAAAGGGCATTATCCACAGGGACTTAAAACCAGATGCCATTTTTATCTGCCCTGATACGGAAAAGATGAAACTGGCAAAAGAGTGAACGAAAGGAATTAATAAATAATGAGCAAAAGAATTAAAGTGAAGGTATCCAAAACTGCACAATTGACTTGTGGGGCACGCGCTTTATCTTATTATTCAAAAGACAACTATTACAAAAGTGATGATTATCTAGCTCCCATCTTTATGTCTCCATTTTTTGTTTTTATAGTAAAGCATTTCCCGAACTTCGCAAGCAGATTTGCTTCGAAAGGAGGCGGTTATGAATATCTTGTTTCACGGACAAGAGTGATTGATGAAATTTTTAAGAATCATTCTAAAAGTTTTCAACAGGTATTAATATTGGGTGCTGGATTTGATTCTCGTGCAATCCGTTTTAATAATGAATTGAGTCATGCTACTATATTTGAACTCGATGCCCCAATAACACAAAATACTAAAATAAATAAGCTCAGGGAAAAAAATATTGAATTACCTTCCAATTTAAAGTTTATCCCTGTTGACTTTACAGAAGAATCCTTACCTCAAAAATTAGACGAGGTTGGGTTCAAAAAAGGAATAACTTCTCTTTATATTCTTGAAGGTTTAACATGCTATCTTGATCCAGAAACTATTAACACTATCTTTGATCAAATAAGTGAATATTCAGGGAAAGATAGCATGATTGTGTTTGATTATATATACTCTTCAGTAATCAGACAAGAAAATATTTATAAGGACGAGGAAAGAGTCTATCAAGGTGCTGCAAAGATAGGTGAAAAATTGACTTTTGGGATTGAAAAGGGCCAAATAAAACAATTTTTATCAAAATACAAATTCGAATTAGTTGATGAATTTGATTCCAATAGATTAGGGAAAAAATATTATAGCAATGAAAAAGGGAAAATATTTGCTCCAGTAATCGGAATACATAGTATTGTTATAGCGAGAAAGATTTAATTCAAAGTAGGTATAGGGGTACGATTGCCGCTTGACTTTCCCCTTGCAGGAAGGTTTAAAATGGAAGTAGTTCCGGTACCGGAGGAAAAATCATGTACACTATTGGACAGTTTTCCCGTATCTGCCGTTTGACAGTGAAAGCACTTCGCCACTACGAAACAATCGGGTTCTTTAAGCCGGCCTTAGTACAAAAAAATACCCAATATCGCTATTATTCCCCGGAACAAATTGTCCAGGCGGAATTAATTCGCACTTTCCGGGAATTCGGCATGCCACTCAAGACAATTAGCATCGCACTTACCTTGTACCAAGGTGGTCATTCGTTGGAAAAGATCATGGAGGAGCATCGTCAAATGCTCCTTCGTCAAAATGATGAGCTAAACGGCAAACTATTGAAACTAACTCGATGGCTGGAAAAGGAGAAACCACTTATTATAAAACCTAATCTCACCACATCAATAAAGCTAATTCCGGAACTTCCAGTAATATCGAAACGGGCAATTCTATCAAACATGCCGGAGCAGTTGCCTAAAATGATGCGAAACTTCCATGGAGAATTTAGCAATAAGGGAATTTGTTGTAACGGGCCGCTGGTGAATCTGTACCATAAAGAAGGATTCGATCCGGCCTGCTGTGACGTAGAAGTTGCTCTGCCGGTTGCTGACCCGACCCAGGCCACGGGGACACTGCCTGCAGTAAGAGCCGCCTCATGTACCCATATTGGTTCTTATGACGGACATGACGATGCGTACGCTAGCATCTTTGCTTGGGTAAACACCGAAGGCGAAAAGATTGTATATCCGATCCGGGAGTTATATTACAATGATCCCGCTGTTACGCCTCCCGAATCGCTTGTCATGGAAATAGTTATCCCACTTCAAGAAAGGGAGTGATGTTATGAAAACTCTTCAGGGTAAGGTTGCTATAATAGCAGGGGCAAGTAGGGGTGTCGGCAGAGGGGTCGCATTGGGACTGGCTGAACAGGGGGCAACGGTTTACGTTGTAGGACGCACTGAAAAAGATGATGAGTTACCTCAATTTCTAAAAGGAACAACGATTTATCAAGCAGTGGATAAAGTCAACGAATTGGGGGGAACTGGAATCGCCTACAAATGTGATCTCCGAAAAGACGAGGAGGTGGAAAAGTTTTTTAAAACAGTCAATCGGGAACAAGGTAGGTTAGATATTCTGGTTAATAGTGCCTGGCCTGCAAGTGACCATATAATGAAAGGATATTTTTCTAATACACCTTTTTGGGAACAGCCCCTTTCATTTTTCGATGATTTTATCAGAGTCGGAGTACGATCAAATTATGTTGCAAGCAGGCTTGCGGCGCAAATGATGACGAAACAAAAAAGTGGCTTGATCGTAAATATATCCTATTTCGCGGGGCGACGTTATTGGTTTAATGTTGCCAATGGGGTATGTAAAGCGGCGATTGATAAATTATCGGCCGATACGGCTCATGAATTAAGACAGTACGGGGTGACAGTGATTTCACTATATCCGGATACGGTAAGAACTGAAGGCATGATTGCATTAGCGCATCAAGATAAATCAATTGATCTGTCCGATTCAGAATCTCCGCAATTTGTCGGGAGGTGCGTAGCGGCTTTGGCAAATGACGAAAACATCATGAATGAAACCGGGAAAATTCTGATTACTGCTGAAGTAGCTCAACACTATGGATTCACGGATGTTGACGGGAGACGGCCAAAGTCACAGAGAGAAGAATTGTGGTAGGTCTATTTGTCCATATTGGCCGTCAATATTGATAGGTTTGCAGAGCTAACCTGCAAAAACAGATACGCCGGGAATGGACGGCGGTGGCTATTAAGGATAATACTGATATAAAACCACCAATTTTATCACCGATAAGCCAAAACCTGGGCGGATTACCCAATCTATTGATTCAGGTCGGCGACCATGAGGTATTATTGAATGATTCTACCCGGTTGGCAGCGCGGGCTGAAGAAGCTGGCGTGGACGTTACATTGGAGGTATGGGATAACATGTGGCATGTATTTCACGCCTTTGCTGGAGTTGTACCTGAGGCACAGCAGGCAATCAATAATATCGGCAAATTCGTACAACAGCATGTTGGGTGATGTGACACAGTGATTAGATTTGTAATACTATTATTGCGGCAATGACGGGAATCACTTAGTAAGTTCAAAGTGTGTCAAATGCGGCACTTGCGTAGAAGCGTGCTCGGCTACTGGAATTATTGAGATGCGGTAGCAGGGGCCGAGCTGCTTTTGCCGGAAATATGTTTTAAATGTGGGCATTGTGTTGCGGTAGCGTGGCGATAAGTTTTACAATCGATATTTAGGAGGTAATCGAGTGACCAGACATAATTATACAGTCTTTTCTGAAGGAAGAATTTCTAATCTGGCTCTGAAAAATCGACTGGTAAGATCGGTAACTAGCGAAAATAGTATGACAACAGACGGAAAAGCAACGGAAACAACACTAAAAATTTATCAGAATCTTGCAGCAGGCGGTTCCGGAATGATTATAATAACTTCCACGAGTTCTCGGCGGAAGCAAAGGCTTGTTTTGAAGCATTGAAAAAGGAAACACCGGCATCATGAATAATCAGGCTGATATTATTAAAGGATATCGGTTGATAATGCCAACTGTATGAACACCTTTGCCGCTGCTCGAACCTCATACAGAACTAAACATCCCTCTGCTCCAGTTGAGGGATGTTTTTTGTTAAAAATATTCCAACTCATCCTTTCGGGTGATGTCTATGGGGAACAATTACTATAAGTTTAACATTGACCACGAATGTAATAGTGGCATAAGAAAGCGAGGAGATTAATATGAAGATTGTTGCTATTAATGGGAGTCCGAAAGGTAAAGCAAGTAATACCAATGTAATGGTCAGCGCCTTCCTAAAAGGAGCACAGGAGGCAGGAGCGGAAATTGTAAACGTTTTTTTAGCGGAAAAGGAAATCAAACATTGTAAGGGTTGTATTTCCTGCTGGACCAATACTCCCGGACAATGCGTGATTAAAGATGATATGGCAGAGATACTGGCTGTTAAAGAAGGAGCAGACATTCTGGTCTTGGCAACCCCACTGTACTATGATCATATCTCCAGTATGCTAAAAGTTTTTATGGATCGAATGATAGTGACTGTCGCTCCTCATGTTCAAAAATATAGCAATGGTGAATGCCGGCATGTAAATAAAGACAACGATGCTTCGCCATTTAGATCAGGAGTAAAACCACCAAAATTAGTGATGATATCGAACTGTGGTTACCCCGAAAGATCCCATTTCCAAGTCATTTCTCTCTGGATTGAAAGATTGGCTCTCAATATGCTTACCGAAGTAATTGGAGAAATCTACATACCACAAGGCCCATTCCTAAATCTCCCGGCAGAAGCATTACAACCTCTTACTGCTAGTTGTCCTCAGTTAGTAGATAATATCGCAAATTATCTACAACTGTTAGAGAAGGCAGGAAAAGAAATTGCAACCGATAGTATGTTATCAGTATGACCAAAAAATAACTTGTCATAAGCAATAATATCCATGCCAGTGGTTACTGTTTACACGGTCTGTCGTATATCGATAAATTGATAAATATTTACAACTATAGAGGAAATTGCAATTGAATAAAGAAAATGTTAATAAGGCGTAATACAAAGATTACTTCAATGTGGGTGAAGGGGATATTAATGGCTAAAGTGTGTAAAGGAGTGTTTGTATGCAGGATGATGGTGCTGAGCGGTTAAAGAAATTCTATAAATGGGGGTTGCCGTTTTATAAGGTCGTCAATAAGAAAATGCGATCTGACTACCGGAAATCCATGCCTCTTTTGTTAAAACGAATCGAAATTAGCAATAACACTACTATACTTGATGTCGGAACCGGAACTGGTGGGCTTGCAGGAATTTTGTTGGAATACACAGCCCATATTACCGGCATAGATTTCTCCCCGGAGATGTTAAACGAAGCAAGAATAAGCTATGGGAGCAAAATTAATTTTAGGAATTTGGCGGCCCACGAACTAACTCAGTTTGAAACTGCGTCGTTTGACTTGGTTACAACTGCATTTTGCCTTCACGACATGAATGATGAATACCGGTTAAATGTTTTACAACAAATGCGGCGGGTTGCTAGGGAGAAAGTTATAATTATTGATTTTCCTCAAAACATAAATCCTATTGCCCGGTTCGTCGAGTTTTTAGAAGGTAGTTTCTACAAAGAGTATGCAAACAGCTTCGAGGATCAATTGACTTCAGTTTTCCCTAAGATCGATAAAATTGCGTTTTTAAAAGAGAAGGTATTATACATTTGTGACGTATAAACGCATTTTTCTCCCTATTCCGTTTGGGCTCGATTTCTAAGATACATGTTTGGGAGGAGGTAGAATTGTTTTCTGCGCAAGCGCAAATTTATATTATTTTAGGAGGCTTAACTAAATGGTAACAGAGATTTTAAGATCGCGAATTTGCCGTCGGTCAATATTAGCTATCGTGTTGATTGGTGTTTCTTTGCTTACTCAGATCGCATTCGCACAAAATGGGTTAACAAAAATAGCGGATAACGTCTATTGCTATGTAGACACAAAACCGATGATACCGCAAAATAGTTTTGCTGCAAACACCGGAGTCATTATCGGCCAAGACGGGATCGTAGTTGTCGATACCCTTACTTCGGCCAAAGAGGCGCAGCGGCTTATCAATGACATCCGTGCGATTTCTGATAAGCCTATAAAGTATGTCGTCACTACCCACTGCCATCCTGACCATGTTCTGGGCAGCTCGGAGTTTGTGAAGCTCGGGGCAACTATCATTTCCCACGAGATCGACAAAAATAACCTAAAAAAGGCCGGCCCAACTATGCTGCGGTATGTCCAAAATAGTTGGGGACTTACGGAAAAAGACATGGAAGGAACGACCATCGCCTACCCTACCCTGACCTTTAACGAGCAAATGGAAATAGACCTGGGCGATCAGACAATTAAGCTAATCTATCCTGGGCCTTCCCATACGGATGGTAGCATCCTTGTCTATCTGCCTGGCAAAAAGATCCTGTTTACCGGTGACATCTTGTTTACAGGCTATCACCCCTATATCGCCGACGGGAATATCCCCAGTTGGCTTACCGTGCTTGACTATATTCAGAAGATGGATGTTGACCAGATCATTCCGGGGCATGGTCCAATATCCGGTAAAAAGGATATTGCAGACATGAAGCAATACCTGAGTATCTTTGATAAAAATGCCAAAAAACTCTGTGCAAAATCAACCGATATTGAGTATATCTTCTCCGAACTTAAAAAGGTCCTGCCACAGAGAGATAGCGAAATGATGATAAAAGGGAACCTCAGGATAAAGTATCTGAATAACAAATAACAGCCAAATAATAATGGAGCAAGATATACTTATTTGGGTTCCAGGGGATTCTGAATATCGCCTGGAACCTCTATTTATTTTATTCATTGCGCTGTGCAGGAAAAAGCAAAGAGTCCTCGAAGTGAAAAAATAACATTTTTTTAAATAACTGGAGTGATGGTATGCAACTATTAGGTGTTGAAATTGCATATGGACTACCGGATGAGAATTGATGGCCTAAGCAAAATGGTTTCTTTGCCTGATTATATAATTACTGAAGAGATTTGTGAGTATGACCATTTTAAAGTCTGCCGGGCTCAAAAAATTCAAGGCCAACGATCGGTTATTGTTAAAGCCCTTACGGCTGAAGCCAACCAGCTTGATATCGCGAAAATCATTAACGAATACGAAATTACCCGCAACCTAGGCATTAGCGGAATTATCAAGCCGATAAAACTGGAATGGTCTGGATTAACCGTTGCTTTGATTGTGGAAGATATCACAGTTATACCGCTTAAAGAATACCTGCGTGCTAATCAACTGGACCTATCCGGCTTCTTTTCCATTGCCATTCAACTGACGGAAACGCTGGGTGAACTCCATCAAAAGGGCGTTATTCACAGGAACTTAAAACCCGATGCTATTTTGATTCATCCTGATACAAAGCAGGTAATAATAGCGGATTTCAGCATCGCAACCATTATGCCCCGGAAAGGTCACCCTGAGTTTCCGCCCCATACTCTGGCAGGAACCCCGGCCTATATGTCGCCGGAACAGATTGGCCGGATGGGCAAGGCTATTGACCACCGCAGCGATTTTTATTCCATGGGAGTAGTGTTATACGAAATACTGACTGGACAGCTTCCTTTCCAGGCAAGCCATCAACTTCAGTGGATCTATGCCCACATTGCCCAAAAACCGGTTAACCTCAGAGAGAGCAATCCTGACATTCCACCTGCGCTTTCCGCCGTTATCATGAAATTATTGGCCAAAATGGCCGGGAAACGATATCAAAACGCTTTGGGACTTCTGGCAGACTTGGCAGAATGCCGGCGACAATGGAACCAGACCGGAGCGATTCAGCTGTTTATCCTCGGGCAGGTAGACTTGTCTGGCCGTTTTCAGCTTCCTAACAAGCTCTATTGCCGGGAAAGGGAGATAAAAGTTCTCACAGATGCCTTTAAAAGTGTGCGTTTAGGCCGGGACGGATTGGTGCTGGTGTATGGGTATGCAGGTACCGGAAAAACGGTATTGATTCAGGAAGGATTTAGACCTCTTGCGATCCCAAAGGGATACTTTATAACCGGAAAATCAGACCAGCTTCAACAGAACATCCCCTATGCCCCGTTTATTCAGGCGTTTAGAGATTTGATGCGGCAGTTTCTGACCGAAAGCCAGGAGAGTCTTGCTGCTTGGAAAGAAAAACTTTTGCGCGCCCTAGGCCGGAATGGCGCGGTGATTACCCAAGTTATTCCTGAAGTAGAATTGATTATTGGGCCCCAACCGCCAGCTGAATTACTTCAGCCGCGGGAAGCTCAAAACCGCTTCCGATTGGTATTTAGAAATTTCATCCGGGTATTTACCCAAAAAGAACATCCCTTAGTCATTTTTCTGGATGACTTGCAATGGGCCGATTCCGCATCACTAAATTTGCTCCAATACTTATGTGAAGATCCGGACGGTCACTACTTGTTTTTTATCGGTGCATACCGGGATAACGAGGTAACCGGCGCGCACCCACTACTGCTCACCCTGAATGAACTGCAAAAAATGAAAATCCCTATACAACATATATCGCTGGCGCCCCTGGATCAAGCCTGCACCTTTCAATTTGTCGCCGATACCTTACACTGTTTAAGAGGGAGTGGCAAGTCACAGCTGCTAGCAGAAATGCTTTACCGGAAGACAGGCGGCAACCCCTTTTTTCTTGGTCAGTTGTTACAGTCCGCGTATGAGAAAAATCTTCTGCGCTTTAACACAAATGACCGTTGTTTGGAATGGGATCCGGCTTCTATCGATGAAATGCCCATGGCTAGCGATGTAATTAATTTTATGACGGACAAGTTGCAAAGGCTTCCGGCCGAAACCCGTAATGTTTTGCAGCTGGCCGCCTATATTGGCAATACATTTGACCTGAAAACGCTGTCCCTTGCTTGTGAACAGACACCTGGCCAAATAATTGCCAACCTCCGGTTGGCAATTATCGAAGGCCTTGTACTGCCCAGAAATGGTTTTGACCATACTTATCGATCGTTCTGTCATGTATATAAGGCTATCAATTCTGAAACCAAATACGAATTTTTGCATGACCGTGTCCAGCAGGCAGCTCATTCCCTGGTCCCGGAAGAGAAAAAACAGGAAGTACACTTGCAAATTGGCCGGTTGCTTTTGCAAAATACGGCTCAGAATGAACTGGATGAAAAGATTTTTGACATTATGGACCACTTGAACCGCGCTCTGGATTTAATCCATTACCTGGCTGAGAAGATTAAATTAGCGGAGTACAATTTGCTAGCCGGTCAGAAGGCTAAAGCTTCAACCGCTTACGGTTCAGCGCTGGATTATTTTAATTCCGGCATAGCCCTCCTCCCTGACAATGCTTGGCAGGAGTATTACCGTTTGACTTATGATCTTCACCTGGAACATGCCCAATGTGAGTATCTTTGCGACCATTTCGACACAGCAAACCAATTGTTTAATTTATTAATGGACAGGGCTCAAACAAAGATGGAAAAGGCCGATATATGCCTTATTAAAATGACTTTAAATTTAGGGATTAAAAAGTATCATGAAACGCTTCAATTAGGAATAGAAGCCTTAAAACTGTTGGGACTCAATCTGCCGGAGAATCCCGGAAAATTTGCTTTCATTAAAGAAATCTTGCTGGCTAAATGGCACTTGCGCAACCGCAATTTGACCAATTTTACTACTTTGCCGGAAATGACTGATCCGGTGAAAAAGAAGATCATCAGACTTCTCATAGCCCAAGCGTGCGCGGCTGCTATGGTCAATTCAAGATTATGCATGTTCATTATGCTGAAAGTTGCAAATATATCCATTAAGTATGGAAACACTGATTTTTCTCCCACCGGCTATATCAACTACAGAATCTTTTTCGGCAATGTGCTGGGAGACTATAAAACAGGGCATAAGTTTGAACAGACGGCCCTAAAACTTATCGAAAAATACGATAATAGTTCCGCCAAGTGCATATTCTATTTTACTGCCGGCTTATTTGCAAGCCACTGGACAAACCATGGCAGCACCAGCGTTGGTTACTTGCAGAAGGCTGTTGATTATGGTCTTGAGTCGGGAGAATTGCTGTTTGTCTGGTATGCGAAGACCTTGATTATTGAAACAAAGTACTTGCTAGGAGCTTCTTTGACCGAGCTTTATGAGGAAGGCCAGCGCTACTATAACTTTGCCAAACGGGTGAGACTTTTAAATTATCAATTACTGATAGCCAATTTAATAGGATTAGCCGGAAACCTTGAAACCCTAAGCAATGCTGATTACACGGAAGAAGATTTCCAAAAATGCTTACAAGAAGATCATACAGCTATTATGACTTATCATTTTTCAAAAATCCAATTATATTACCTCTATGGTGATAACGCGAAAGCCTTGGCCCTGGTGGAACAAACTTGCCAAGACTTTAAGATAATCAGTGGTCTCTTACTTGCTGCCGAGTACATATTCTATTGTTCCTTAGTAATAACTGCTAGCATTGACCAACTGCCGAAAAACCAACAGAAGAAATACCGGAAACTACTTAGAGAAAACCAGCAACGGATGAACAAGTGGTCACATTCCTGTCCGGCAAACTTTCTCCACAAATACCTGCTGATTGCCGCCGAAATAGCTCGCCTGAACGGTGAAGACAATGAAGCCATGACCCTGTACGACAGGGCCATTTACTCTGCCCGCGAAAACGGCTATGTGCAGAATGAAGCTCTCGCCAACGAGTTGGCAGTCAAGTTTTATCTCGCCAAAGGCCGGGATAAAGTTGCTCAAGTCTATCTAACCGACGCTCGCAGCGGATATACCAAGTGGGGAGCCAACAGAAAGGTACAAAATCTCGAAATCCAATATCCGCACTTGCTGGCTGGAACATCTATTGTAGATGAAGAGCTTGAAACCATAGAAATATTAAAAAAAGCCTACCAAGTTGCCAACCTTGCCGATGGTGGCAACAACGAAGCTACTGGTAAACTGGAACTGTATACTATCGTGCAAGCGGTACAGAGAGTAGCTGAAGAAACAAACCCGGCCAAATTGCTGAAAAGCGTTTTAGATATTGCTATTGAGAATGCTGGAGCTGATAAGGGTTATCTAATTCTGGAGAAAGATGAGAAACTGTTTATTGAAGCCGCTAAAGACAATGATCCACATTCGGCGGCGACAGTAACACCACTTATCCTGGGAAAAAGCGTTAATCTCTCACAGATGATGGTCCGCTATGTTGCCCGGACGCTGGAACCCGTAATTGTAAATGACATCGAACAAGCTGGAATCTTTGCTAAAGATCCCTATATTATTCAGTCGTGTTCAAAAGCTGTTGTTTGCCTGCCTTTGATCCTTCAGGGCATACCTGTAGGGGCCCTGTACCTGGAAAACAGCCTGTTGACCGGAGTGTTCACACCGGAACGAGTGGAAGTATTGCGGTTGTTATCCAGTCAAATAGCCTATATCCAGAAGCTGCAAGCATTTCTAGCAGAAGCTGCCATCACAGTAGACGCTACCCCGCTGCCAATGATTGAGCCACTCACAGAGCGTGAACTGGATGTCTTACGTCTAATTGCCGCCGGCATGTCTAACAAGGAAATTGCCTTGAGATTGAAGCTCACTGTAAATACCGTCAAGACCCATATCCTGAATATATATGGCAAGCTGCAGGTGAGCCGGAGAGTACAGGCCGTAACCAAGGCTAAGGAATTAAAACTGATAAACTAAGGAAAACATCCCTCTGTTTTTATGTAGGGATGTTTTTTGAAAAATATTACATCTCACCCTTTTGGGTGATCCTTTTTGGCTAATAAAACTGTAATCTTTAAATTAGCCTATGTATCTAAGCAAAGGATATCAAGTATTAATAGAAAGGCTGATATTATTAAAAGGAGTTGGTTGATAATGTTAACTGTAAGTACAAAGTGTACCAAATGCGGTACTTGCGTAGAAGTATGCCCGGCTATAGGAATTATTGAAATGCAGCAGCAAGGGCCGGAACTGCTTTTGCCGGAAGTATGTTTTAAGTGTGGGCATTGTGTTGCGGTATGCCCGGAAGGGGCGTTAGATCATCCACAGGTACCGCTTAGTAAGCAAGTGCCTGTAAATGATCTTCCTGCGCTGGACCCGGCGGCGGCTGCCCGTTTTTTAAGATCGCGCCGGTCGATCCGCTCTTACAAGCAGGAGGCCGTCCCACAAGAGCTACTGCTGCAATTGCTGGATATTGCCAGATTTGCGCCATCCGGTTGCAATAGCCAGGGGCTGTCATACCTAGTCGTTACCAAGCGGGAACTTATGGCAAAGCTGGCTGAGGTGACGGTGCAATGTCTGGAAGAACAAATTGGGAACAACGTGGATTGGGTAATGCCGTTCAAGGGTTTTGTGGACGTTTACCGAAACACCAAGCAAGACGTTATCCTGAGAGATGCACCACATTTGATTGTTGCCACAGCTCCAAAAGAGCATTTCCTTGGACGGGACAATGCGCGCCACTCACTGGATTATATTGAGCTATTCGCGCCAACCCTGGGGCTGGGAACATGCTGGGCCGGCTTATTGGAGATATGTGGTTTTACTGGTTATCCTGAAATGTACCGATTGCTAGAGATCGGGGAAAACATGACTATAGTCGGCGCGCTGATGGTGGGCTATCCCCGCTATACTTACCAAAGGCTGGTTGATAGGAATCCGTTGGAAGTAACCTGGCGATAAGTTTTTCAACCGCTATTTTGGAGGTGTTCAAATGAATAGACATAAGTGTACAGTCTTTTCTGAAGGAAAAATTTCTAATCTGGTTCTGAAAAATCGACTGGTCAGGTCTGCAACCTGCGAAAATAGTATGACAACCGACGGAAAGACAACTGATACAATACTTAAGATTTATAAAGACCTTGCCGCAGGCGGATCTGGACTGATAATAACCGGACTTATGGCAGTTTCACCAGGCAGCAAGATATTAGATAAACAAGCATGTATATACAGTGACGAACATATTACGGAAATAGCAAAAATTGCCGATATTGTTCACCAAACAGACGGTAGGTGTGTAATTATCGCTCAACTGTGCCACCCTGGAAGGCAGATTCTTCATAAACATGACTCTGCAGAATGTGTTGGACCATCGGCAGTAGAATCCCCTATCCTACTGAAAAAGGCAAGGGAACTCTCACTAGATGAGATTGAAACAATTATAAAATGTTTTGCCGATGCAATTGTAAGAGTAAAGAAAGCAGGTTTTGATGGCGCTCAGCTTCATGCTGCACATGGGTATTTATTGAGCTCTTTTCTGTCTCCGTATACTAACCAGCGAACAGATAGGTTTGGCGGTTCTGTTAAGAATAGGGTAAACATAATCAGAGATATCATATCTTTAGCCAGCAAAGAGGTTGGCGATTTTCCGATCTTAATCAAAATTAACTGCGATGATCATGTTGACGGCGGTATTTCTCAGGATGATTTTACTGAGCTCATAACAGAAATTGAAGATACAGGAGTTGACGCAATTGAAGTAAGTGGAGCGATGTGGGATTGTCTTGCCCGTTCCGAAAAAGAGCTGGGCTTCGTTCCTCTGCCATTGCCTGAAGCACGAACAAGGATTAATACTGCGGAAAAGCAATCATATTATTATGATTCTGTCAAAAATATTGACTCATATCTACCGTTAATACTTGTCGGCGGTCATCGCAACATTGAGCGGATGGAAAGTATATTAAATGCAGGAAAAGTTGATTTTCTGTCGTTATGCCGTCCGTTGATATCTGAACCAGACTTGCCAAATCGCTGGCTGGATGGAGCCGGAAATGACTACGCCGATTGCGCGTCATGTAATGCCTGTTTTGTTATGCAGGAAGAATTCGGTTGCGCTCTAAAGAAAAACGGACGAAAAAAAGAAATGTTTGATATGTTTGCCCAAGGTTGGAAAGATATTTTTAAGTGAAACTAGTCCATCTACATAAAGGGGGGCAATCGCATGCGGCAAATAGGTATGCTATTGTACGCGACAGGCTATATCGGCGCGGTTTGTTTACTGGCAGGCGAACACCGCTATGATACCGACCTTTTGTTATGGTTGGGAGCGGTCGGCCCATTGCTGGTGGCTCACCGATCCTTTTCCATCCTGATGGAGTTCATCACCATCGCGCTCACCTGGCTGGTATTGGTAAGTCACCTTCCCGCTGGAGGACTCTCCTGGTATCTGCCGCTCGTCTGCGCCATGCTCGCCGTCATAGGCTACTGGTCGCAAAGCCGATTATTCATCGGCATCTATAGCGCGGCGATTGTCCTTGCCTCGACCGCCGCCTTCGGCGAGAACCCCTGGGAACATGCCATAGCCATTCTTTGTGGTCTGACAGCCCTTCCACTGCTGACGATGATCACCCACACTACGCCGCACACCCTCGGTAAAAATAAGTGTCCTTTTTCGCTATACCTAGGATGGTATAATTTGTATATATAATAACCATGAAAAGGGGTGCATCAAAGTGGATAAAGAACGAAAGGCATTATTAGTGATAGATATCCAGGAAGATTATACTGGAACAACGGCAAAATCTCCCTTTCCCTACAATGACTCTGGAAGATTAATTGAAACAGTAAACAAGGTAATAAATGAGGCGGCCAAGGAAAATCTTTTAATTGTATATATTCGACAAGAATTTGACGGATTTTTGGGCAAGATGATATCTAAAATTTTTGGTCATGGCACAGCTATTAAAGGAAATCCAGGAACGGAATTCGATAAACGAGTCAGAATCGTATCTGACCATTGTTTTACGAAGCCGATGCCAGATGCATTTTCCAATCCAAGCTTTGAATCATTTATAAAAGAAAATCAAATTAAGGAGTTATATCTCGTTGGCTTAGATGCTGAAGGATGCGTCTATTTTACAGCGAAGGGAGCCTTAAAAAGAGGATACAAAGTTTCCATCATCCAAGATGGAATTGTCTTATTAGCTGAAAAGAACTGGGACAGTCTTTTGAAAAAGTACAAAAAGAATGGTATTACTCTGTTGTTGAGAAAAGCATTTAATGAAGAAATCTCCTAACAAAACATGATATTTTAAAATTACGAAAAGTCGATTATCGCCAGGTGCCGTCCGGCTGCAATAGCCAGGGGCTGTCTTATTTTCAACTTTTGGTTTGACAAACAATATTTTTATCCTTCGGAAAGAAGGAGGAGTTATGAATGGCTAACACCAAAAATGAACAATGTACTTAAAATAACCGGCCTACTGGCGGTTTGTTATGGGAGGTAACTAGCGTGGATAGACATAATTATACAGTCTTTTCTGAAGGAAGAATTTCTAATCTGGTTCTGAAAAATCGACTGGTAAGATCGGCAACTAGCGAAAATAGTATGACAACAGATGGAAAAGCAAATGAAACAACACTAAAAATTTATCAGAATCTTGCAGCAGGCGGTTCCGGAATGATTATAAGTGGTTTTATGGCAGTTACACCAAGCAACAAAATGGTAGACAAACAAATGTGTATATACAGTGATGAATATATTGCCGAAATAGCAAAAATTGCTGATGTTGTTCACCAAACAGATAGTAGGTGTGTAATCATCGCCCAGCTGTGCCACCTTGGAAGGCAGGTTCTTCACCACAATAACTCGGCGGAATGTATTGGACCGTCGGCAGTACAGTCCCCTATTCTCGTGAAAACAGCAAGAGAACTATATGGCGATGAAATTGAAATAATTATAAAATGTTTTGCCGATGCAATTGTAAGAGTAAAGAAAGCGGGGTTTGATGGTGTCCAACTTGATGCCGCACATGGCTATTTATTAAGCTCTTTTCTTTCTCCATATACTAATCGGCGAACAGATCGGTTTGGTGGCTCTGTTAAGAATAGGGTAAGCATTATAAGAGATATCATATCTTTAGCTAGCAAAGAGGTTGGCGGTTTTCCGATCTTAATTAAAATTAACTGTGATGATCATGTTGCCGGCGGTATTTCTCCGGAAAATTTTGCTGAACTCATAACAGAAATTGAAGATTCAGGAGTTGCCGCAATTGAAGTAAGCGGAGGAATGTGGGATTGTCTTGCGCGTTCCGAACAAGAACTGGGCTTTTTTCCATTTCCCATACCTGAGTCCCGGACAAGGATCAATACTGAGGAAAAACAATCATACTATTATGATAACGTCAAAGAAATTGATTCAAATTTACCGTTAATACTTGTCGGCGGCCATCGGAATATCGAACGAATGGAAAAAATATTAAATGAAGGAAAGGTTGATTATCTATCCTTATGCCGTCCACTAATAGCTGAGCCAGGTCTACCAAAGCGCTGGCTGGACGGAGCTGGAAGTGCCAACGCCGATTGTGCGTCGTGTAACGCATGCTTGTCTTTACAGGAAGAACTCGGTTGCGTTGTTAAGCAAACCGGACGAAATAAGGAAATATCGAATGCGTCTACACAAGGTTGGAAAGATATTTTTAAGTGAACTAGGTCAGCTACAGCTGGATATTGAGATTACGATTACTATACACCCTTAACACAGCCTCTAATCTTTGGTTAAATGCAGTTTGCATATTGACATGACCATTACTTTATAGTTTAGTCTTAGATTCAAGTAGAGGAATGTTGTTGATAGGGGGAAGGAATATGTCCAAGTTTTACGGAAAAAGATTTGTAGATCAATATACCATAAAGATAGCGGCCAAACCGAATATCGTATTTCCGTTGCTTTGTCCCAAAAGGGAGAAAGAATGGTTAGACGGATGGTCTTATGAAATGATTTATTCCGGGACAGGTTTGGCCGAACTGGGCTGTGCATTTAAAACCGACAGGCCAGGACAGGGCGAAGCTTACTGGCTTATGACTAAACATGTACCTAATACACAAGCCGAATATACTCGTTTCTTACCAAACTTGCTCATTTCCGTTTTTTCTATGCGGTTGAGTGAACAGGGCGGCACTACTACAATTATTGAGATGACATATACCACTACCAGCCTTAGTGAACAGGGTAATGAGTTTATCACTCGATATAGAGCAGCTTATGAGAAAAATAGTAGTTGGCTTGAAAATGCCCTGAGTCATTTCATTCAAACCGGGAACATATTGAAGAAACCACAGTAGCCGGGAGGCGATTCCTGATATATACCATCGGAAAATTGGCTAAAAATTTTAAGCTTTCGCGCAGTACTTTGCTGTATTACAATTCCATCGGACTATTGGTCTCATCCGGAAGAACCACAGCCAACTACCGGACTTATTCGGAAGCTGATTGTCAGAGGCTTGAGCAGATTTGTATCTATCGGGAAGCCGGATTGCCGCTAAATAAAATCAAAGAACTGTTAGCCGGAGCAAAGCCCGTAACAGCATCGCTGCTCGAAACCAGGGTGTATGAATTAAACATGGAAATTGCCAAACTGCAAGAACAACAAAAATCAATTATTCGACTGTTGTTGGACTATCGAGCGCAAGAGTGTAGCGGTCCGGTGAACTGGTCTGGCTGGAGTGAACTTTTCAACGCCGCAGGATTTGACGATTATGACAAGGGGAGATGGCACAGGGACTTTGAAATAATGTCCCCGGGAACACATCAATTGTTTTTGGAGTCATTAGAGTTACCGACAGATCGAATCAATAACATAAGGGTCTGGGCAAGAACTTTAAATTAATTGTTGATGGAGGGAGAAAAATGTTTCTTGTTGTCGGTTGCGCTCTTAAGAGAACCGGACAAAATAAGGAAATATCTAATACGTTTGTGCAAGGATGGAAAGATATATTTAAGTGAACAATAATGTTCATGCCAGTGGTTCTAGGTGATGCTATGCATTGCCTGGAGCCTCTATTATTTTGCATATGGTATATGCAGGAAAAAACAAATGCTCCTGGAAGTAATGAAATAACATTATTAACAATAATTGGACAGTGTTATGAGAACTTGCGCGTTTTTTGAAAAACGCTCTAAGAATACCGGATGAAAGTTGATGGAGAAGCAACATGGTTACTTTACCCGGTTATATAATTACTGAGGAGCTTTATGAATACAACCGTTTTAAGGTCTATCGGGCACAGACGATCCAAGATCGGTCGCAAGTTTTAGTTAAGACCATTAATCCAGGGGCTAACACGGCTGACATAGCGAAACTCATTAATGAATACGAGATAACCCGCAACCTCAATATCGGGGGAGTTATCAAGCCTGTGCGACTGGAACGGGCCGGATCAACCATTGCCTTGATTATGGAAGATAACGGGGCCATACCGCTTAGAACTCACCTAAAAAACAGTCCGCCTGCCCTCACGCTGTTCTTTTCTATTGCCATTCAACTGACGGAAGTACTGGGAGAGCTTCACCAAAAAGGGATTATCCACCGGGATTTAAAACCTGATGCTATTATTATTCATCCTGGTACAGAACAGGTGCAAATAGCCGATCTTGGTAGGGCAATTCTGATGTCCCGGAAGGGTGATAATGAGTTGCTGCCCCACCCGCTCACAGAAACCATGGCCTATATGTCGCCGGAACAGATCGGTCGGACAGGTAAGGCTATTGACCAGTGCAGTGATTTGTATTCCCTGGGGGTCATCTTATATGAAATACTCACCGGAGTGCTTCCTTTTCAAGCAGATGATCCTCTGCAATGGGTCTATGTCCACATGGCCAAAATGCCGGTAAACCCCGAAAAAATTAATCCAGACATCCCCCAGGCGGTCTCAGCCGTCATCATGAAGTTACTGGCCAAGACTGCTATGGAGCGCTACCAGAGTGCTGCCGGACTCTTGGCAGATTTGGCAGAATGCCGGCGGCAATGGAACCAAAACTGCGTGATTGAACCATTCATTCCCGGCCGGATGGACTTGTTCGGCTGTTTTCAACTGTCCCGTAAGCTCTACGGGCGGGAACAAGAGGCAGTCATTTTGACAGCTGCTTTTGAGCGTGTGTGTTCCGGAACGGCAGGGTTGTTGCTGGTGGATGGCTATGCGGGTACGGGAAAAACGGCATTGATTTATCAAACCTTGAAACCGCTTGCGGCCAAACAAGGATATTTTATAACCGGCAAGTTTGACCAGCTCCAGCGGAATATTCCCTATGTACCTTTCATTCAAGCCTTGGGAAATTTGATGCAACAGTTCCTGACCGAAAGCAAGGATAGGCTTGAAGCGTGGAAAGGGACACTTCACCACGCCCTAGGTAAGAGCGGAGCAATCATTACCGAGGTCATTCCTGAAGTTGAATTAATTGTAGGGCCCCAGTCCCCTGTTGAGATACTTCAGCCGCGGGAAGCCCAAAATCGTTTTCGCAGAGTATTTCGGAATTTTATCCGGGCATTAGCCCAGAAAGAACACCCTTTGGTCATATTTTTGGACGACCTGCAATGGGCGGACTCGGCGTCATTGGAATTAATCCAGTTCTTGAGCGAGGATATGGACAGCCGTTACCTCTTACTGGTTGGCGCTTACCGAAACAATGAAGTAACCGGAGAGCACCCGTTGCTAATCACTCTGGCAGAGCTGAAAAAAACGAAAATCCCGTTACAACGCATTACGCTGGCACCACTGAGTTTGGATCATACTAATCAATTCGTCGCCGATACCTTGCATTATTCCCAAGCCAAAGCGGAGCCCTTGGCTCGAATCCTGTACCGGAAGACAGGCGGTAACCCCTTTTTTCTGGGGCAGTTACTACAGACTGCTTATGAGGAACAACTCCTGAGCTTTAACCCACAGGATGTTTGCTGGGAGTGGAATTCGGTCGCCATCCAGGCAATGCCCCTGTCGGATGATATTATCAATCTTCTGCTGGGGAAATTGCAAAAGCTGCCGACAGAAGCCCGTAATGTTTTGCAACTGGCCGCCTGCATTGGCAATATATTTGATTTGCAGATGCTAACCATCGCCTATGAGCAATCCCTCGTGCAAACAGCCGCCGACCTTTGGCCGTCAATTGTGGAAGAATTTGTTCTGCCTGTACACAATACCAGCAAATGGAGTGAAGCGTGGTATCACACCTCTAAGACCTTCTTCAGAGCTAATCTTGCCGCTAGATACGAATTTTTACATGACCGTGTTCAGCAGGCGGCCTATACCTTGATTCCGGCAGAGGATAAAAAGAAGCTGCATGTGCAAATCGGCCGCTTGCTGTTGCAAAATACGAGCCGGCATGAACTGAATGAAAAAGTTTTAGCTATAATGGACCATTTGAACCGCGGCCTGAATTTAATCAAAGCCCCCTCCGAACGAATTAAACTGGCAGGCTATAACTTGCTGGCTGGCCGCAAGGCCAAAATCACAACCGCTTACGAGTCGGCATTGAATTATTTTAAAGCTGGCATGGAATTACTGCCAGATAATGCGTGGGATGAGTATTACCAGCTAACTTTTGATCTTCATACTGAGCGCTCTCAATGCGAGTATCTCTGCTCCCATTTCGACACAGCAGAGCAACAGTTTGATTTAATCCTGTCACGGGCCCAGACAGACTTAGATAAAGCTACTGTCTATGTTTTTAGGATAGTGTTACATGCCGGGATAGAAAAATATCACGAAACCCTGCAATTGGGAAAACAAGGCCTAAAACTATTGGGGATAAATTTAACACTTAATCCTGGAAAATTTGAACTGATCAAGGAGATCTTGCTGGCTAAATGGCGCTTGCTTACCTGTAAGCCGGAAAATTCAAATGATTTACCGGAAATGACGCCAACACAGAAGAAAACAATTACCCTTCTCTTAGCGCAGGCGGACGCTGCCGCTATGGTCAACCCTGAATTATTTATGCTGATTATGTTAAAAACAAGCAATCTTTCCATTAGATATCGTGATGCCCAATATTCATCTATGGGCTATGCCTGTTACAGCTTCCTAGCTGGCAGTGTTTTGGAAGACTATAAAGCAGGTCACCAGTTTGCCCATGTGGCCCTAAGACTTATTGAAGAGCATGATAATAAGTCTGCAAAAGGTATAGCTTATTACTTGATCGGTGCCCTGGTGAGCCATTGGACAGAGCATGGCAAGACCGGTATAAGTTACTTACAGAAGGCTGTTGATTATGGTCTTGAATCAGGCAAGCTCCTTGTTGTCAGAGATGCACTGATCATGCTTATTGAAAATAAATATTTTTCAGGTGTTTCTTTACCAGAGCTTTACCAGGAATGCCAGGATTATTATAACCTTACCCAACAGGCGGAGCTCTTACATTATCAACTACTCCTAGCAAATTTAATAGGGCTCGTTAATGATAATCTCAGGGAAATAACAGGCTATTCTAGAACCATTATGATCGATCATATCTGGAAAATCCGAATATGTTACTTGTATGGTGATTATGAGCGTACCCTGGCCTTGGCGGAACAGGCTCAACCAACCATTAATGCTGTTAGGGGTTGCCTGCTTGCCGCCGACTACAATTTCTATTACTCGCTAGCGATTACTGCTAGTTACAAGGGACTGCAGACAAAACAGCAGCCAACATACTGGAGAATACTAAAAAAGAATCAGCGTCAGATGAGAAAATGGTCAGATTCCTGTCCGGCAAACTTTCTGCACAAATACCTGCTGGTTGCTGCCGAAATAGCCCGTTTGAGCGGCAAGGATAGCGAAGCCGCGCTATTGTATGACCAGTCCATCCAATCAGCTCGCGAGCATGGTTATGTGCAAAATGAAGCCATCGCCGGCGAACTGGCAGCCAGGTTTTATCTGACCAATGGACGGGACAAGATTGCTCGAGTTTATTTAACCGATGCCTGCCAAGGATATAACGACTGGGGAGCAACAGGAAAGGTTAATGCTCTGCAGAACCAGTATCCCTTCCTGTTGACGGGGATAGCCAGAGTCGATGAGGAACTTGCAACCACAGAGCTACTTAAAAACGTCTTGCAGCATACCGGTATTGACGGTAGTGACCCCATTAACAATCCGGAACTGTATACCATACGCAAAGCAGTAGAGAAACTAGCGGCAGAAACAAAGCCAGAAATATTGCTGAAAAGCTTTTTGGAAATTGCCATTGAGAATGCCGGAGCTACTAAGGGATATCTAATTTTGGAGCAAGATGAAAAATTTTTTATTGAAGCGGCAAAAGAAGGCGAGTTACACCCTGTGGCGCTGGCAATGTCGACTTCCCTGGAAGAAAATAGTAAACTAGCCCGAACGATAGTCCGGTATGTCACCCGGACACTAGAGCCAGTGGTGATGAATGATTTAGAGCAAGCGGGGATTTTTTCCACAGACCCCTATCTTGCGCAGTCCCTGTCTAAATCTATTGTCTGCCTGCCCTTATTATGCAGCGGAATTCCTGTGGGTGTGCTTTATTTGGAAAACAGTTTACTGCCCGGAGTATTCACACCAGACCGGCTGGAAGTATTGCAACTTTTAGCCAGTCAAATGGCTTATGTTCAAAAATTGCAGTCCTTTTTTGCAGAGGATAAGAACACTGGAGCAAAGACCGCGCTTCCTCCACCTCCGGTTGCCCCTCTCACGGAACGCGAGTTGGAGATATTAAACCTTATTGCCGCTGGTATGTCTAATAAGGAAATCGGCCAAGTGTTATACCTGACAATAAATACTATTAAGACCCATGTTCTGAAAATATATGAAAAACTCCAGGTGAACAGAAGAATGCAGGCTGTAACCAGGGCAAGAGAACTAAAGCTGCTGCAAAACGAAATTTATTAGCAAAAAACCATCCCTTTGTTACGTTTCAGGGATGGTTTTCCTGCTGAAAAACAAGTTCACCCGTTCGGGTGATTCTCATTGGAGAATTCGTGGTGTAAATTTAAAGAGAAATAGTGCATTTGCCGTAGTTTCAACCAAAATATGTTTAGGAGAGGGAGGAAAAGGAAAATGGCAGCCCAGCAAATGGTAACTATCGGACAGGGGAGCAATAACGCTGTAATCAATGTCCCGCTGAAATCGATCGATCTGGCAAAATGGTTTTTTAGCCTTAAGGATGAGGAATACAGAGCATGTTCGTCCGGACACAACGGTATGGTGCAAGGCCGTCTGCCGAGCGGTAAGCGGGTAGCGGTAAGTGTCGAAACAATTGGTGGCAATTTTATTGTGAATAACTTTATCGAGGACCTAGTCCAGCGTGATCACGTGCGCACTGTATCCAGCTCGGTTATGTGGATCGGGGGACCGGATGGAACTTTTTCGGTATTGGTCAAAGTTACATGGGAACTTAAAATTGCAGCTGTGTCTGCCCAGTCATGTATGCTGACCTGTAATGTTACGGCCGAGACGGCGGATATGACGTTCCTCGCAACGCTTCAGAATCTCCCGCCCAGTGATTCTGATTCAACGCAAGAACATTTCATCGGAGAGACGCCCTTTTTTGCAGCAGACATCGAGAAAAAAGCGAGGTTGGGCATAGTCAATTAAAGAAAAGGAGGGTTTACAATGAAAGAACAACAAATCAGCCGTACCGCACTGTTTACCGCCTATTTTCGAGCCTACCATGCCCTGCACGATACGCCCAAGATCTTTGAAGATTTTCTCGCCAGTAATTTGTTAACAAAAGAAGAAAGCACAACCATGGGACAAAAGCTAGCAGATGGTCTCAAAGTTTTTGACCCTGCACGGGCTGCGTTATGCCCTGATCCGGCTACCGCTCTAGCGGAGGTTATACACTCCCACACCGGCGCACCCCTCATCCTTAGTCGCGCGCGATATACGGAAGACACCCTTGAAAATGCTGTCAGACAGGGGGTACGGCAGTATGTTATTCTTGGAGCAGGAATGGACACCTTTGCGTTTCGACGTAAAGAGATTTTAGACAAGCTTCAAATATTCGAGATTGACCATCCAGCGATGCAAGCTTTTAAGCGCCGTCGCCTCAATGAGTTAAGCTGGGAGCAACCGGATCAACTGCACTTTATCCCGGTGGATTTTACCCAGGATAGTCTGGCAACAGCACTCACCAGTTCACCGTATTATGACCCACAGGCTGTAAGTTTCTTTAGCTGGCTGGGTGTAACCTATTACTTGCCCAGCGATTCGGTGTTCAACACCTTGCGTGCCCTTGCTGACATTGCACCTGTGGGCAGCACCATCATTTTTGATTACTATCATACTGACGTATTTATTCCGGAAAAAACATCTAAGAGCTTGCAATTGGGAATGGAATATTTGCGGCAGATTGGAGAGCCGATAATAACCGGATTTGACTCGTCAACACTGGCTCCAGACCTCGCGCGTCTAGGCTTAGGTCTCCATGAGAATTTAAGCCCCACTAATATCGAAGAACGATACTTCCAGAAACGTACAGATGGCTATCATGCGTCCGAACATGTCCACTTTGCGCAGGCTGTTGTCAAATAAGACTATCTCTCACTACTGTTCGATTAAAAAAGGAGGGGGAACAGAAATGAAGATTACTGTTATAAATGGAAGTCCTAAAGGAAAAGACGGCAATACCAATCTAATGGTGGCCGCCTTTTTAAAAGGCGCACAGGCGGCAGGCGCGGAAACACTTAACATCTTTTTGGCGGATAAGGCGATCAATCATTGCAGAGCTTGTCATACCTGTTGGTTCGGTACTCCCGGGCAGTGCGTAATTCAAGATGATATGGCAGAAATACTGTCTCTGGGTCAAGGAACAGATATTCTGGTCTTAGCCAGACCGCTAAAATATGCTAACATATCCAGTATGCTAAAAGTTTTTATTGAACGAATGATAGTGCTTTGCAGTCCATATTTTGCGCAAGATCCAAAGGGGAACAGACATCCGAAAAAAACAGCGGCAGCAGAGGCACAATCATCATTTTATCGATCTAAACTAGTAATGATAGCCAGTGGTGCTCTTGCTACCAGAGACCATTTTCAGGTAATTTCCCTATGGGTTAAGAAATTGGCTTTTTACAACCATACCGAAGTAATTGGCGAGATATATGCGCCACAAGGAAATCTTCTCAATACCCCGGAAGTAACATTACGGCCTATTATTGATAACTATCTGCAACTTTTAGAAACAGCAGGCAAAGAAATTGTTACCAAGAACAAGCTAACGGAGGAAACGGAAAAATTGCTGGAACAGAACTTTATTCCTGATGACATTTATATAGAACAAGTTAACAGCTTTTTTGATAATTTACTAAGTAAGATAGAACATCCTTACTTAAAAGCGTAGACAAGAGTGGTAGGCAAACAATTAACTTTGTTTTCCCAAGGGTTGAGGAAATTGAGTTTTCGAAAAAAATGGCAGTATACATTTGGATGTCCTGAGCGTGAGAAAATAGATTGCCTCTCTGTGTGCTATGATGCGCAGAAAGGCAATCTATTTTTCGTCCAGATAGAAAGGATAACTTTCCCTGGATTGAACGCCTATACCCTAAAGAAGGGCACAGGCGGCTTCTGCTGGCGACGCGCCCGGATGGCGCTAGTGCCGATTGCGCCATGGACGGCATAGCAATTCGGCCGTCCTGATGGACTTGCCACAAGCCAAGTCTTTTTATTTTCTGTATAAGGTATAGTTACTCAGGGTAGTACCCTTTTGGTCTACAAATTGGATATGAATCGGATTGTCAAAGTTTAACGTCAGACGGTCAAGGGAGATAACGTCATTATCTATAGTTGGTGAGAGTCTGTGGTTTTCCAAGGGGCTTTTTGTCCTGATGGTAACAGTCAGGTCATTGCCTGTTTGTACAACGTTTTCAATACCAATGCCATAGCCTTTACTAGCTACTGAACCGATATGGGCGTAGAGTACAAGTTGCCGGCTAAAATCAATCGGTTCTACCTTATCGACAATGATGCCAGGTATATCTGCAATATCGGCTGATTCAGGTTTGAAGAGTAAAACACCGACTTTCATATCAGCGGGGTAGGCACTTTCGTGCCAGGTCCAATCGGCAAAGATATTGTTGTTATACAGTGTCTTGTTAGTAACTGTTGTTACCGGTGCGGTAGCTGCGCCTGGCGTTCGGTAACCATAGAGGCTGGCTGGACGATAGGTGGCAGGGTAGTTGCTGTTGCCGATGCCGCGAATTGTGGTGATTATCCAGTTGCTGCCGCTTCTTTCCAGATCAACTTTGAAGGTTTGTCCACTGGTTTTTACCTGGACAATGGCTTTGCCGCCCGCATTTGATAATAGTGTGAAGCTATCGTCGTAAGCATCAAAGCCGAAGGTGGAGGCATTATCTTTTACAACCTCTACCGGGTCGCCTAAGTGGATAACACCATCACCATGACCGCCGGTAACGACCTCTGTTACACTATTAATTTTCCAGTCACCAGCGGTTTTGCTTAGACGGACCTTGAAGGTTTTGCCCTTATCGGTGCGAACCATGACTACAGCTTCGGTCGAACTATTCCATTGTAGTGAAAAACTGTCATACCGGGCATCAAAGCCATAGGCCGCAGCTGCTGCCTTGACGGCGGCTACTGGTGAAGACTGTTGTTCACCAGGGCGTTCTTTATCACGGTCATGGTTCACTGCATTCTCTTGAGTAGTTTCCTTGTTATTATCTTGTTGGCCTTCAGTGGGAGGATTGGCCTCAGTACCCGGAGACGGAGCTGTGATAGCTGTATTCTCTGCAGCATGAGCATGGGACAGGGGGAGTCCTGGCAGCATAGCTGAGGTTACAACCGCAGCACCGGCAAGGGCGGCTACTAGACGCTTGCATCTGCGTTTGGCACTTTTTCTACGGCTGGTGTGCTTCATAGTCTGCTCCTTTCGATACCAAGTTTTAATTATTGTCTGCAAAAATAGAAGATAGCAACCGCGACAGTTTATGGCTGATTATCCAATTTTAAAATATAGGAACAGACAAAGTAAGCATTCTTTTGTCTTAAAATGTATTATTTTAGGCTGCCTGTGAGTAGCCTTTTTTGTTTTAGATAAAAAACTTTGCTGACGGTTGCAGGATTTTAGCAAATAAAGTAGAATTTTACCGGAGTTTTGAATAGTAGTAAAGCGGTAGTTTTCTTATCCAGATGGAAAGTATAACTTTCCCTGGATTGAACGACTAAGGCTTCTGCTGGCGTCCTAAAGGACTTGGCACAAGCCAAGTCTTATCTTAAAGGTGGGAGAGGTTGGGTTTATTATCAAGCTGGTTTGTTGGGATGAATTTTATGCTGAGTTGCAGCAGGATTGCAAACTCTTTATTTTCATAGTAGGAGTCTTCTGTTTATTTCGCGTTGGCTTTATTGCGGTAATGCATTCGTTTCTGAGCGAAGCCGTGACTGTGAGCGACATTGTTTCAGCGCTATATTATGGTTTGCGAATCAGCTTGAAAAGCGCGGGGATGCTGGTGCTGGTGCCGCTTGTTTGCTGTACGGGTTTGCGCTTGTTTCTTCCCTGGAAAGGGCTTAGCCATATTCGCTTTTATCTAGGGGCGGGTTATGTTACGATACTTAGCTTTTTATTTCACGCGCGTATTCCTTACTACCAGGAATTTCGTATGGCCTTTAATCAATTGTTGTTCAATACGTTAAATGATGATGTGACGGCCATTGTGCATACTGTTGTCGAGCAGTATAATTTGCCTGTCAGAGTGCTTTTGGCGAGCATGACAGCATTCTTGTTGTGCAAAGTACTGCAGCGGTGGTTGGCTGCTAAAACTTTCAGCTTCCCCCGGCTGCCTAAGTGGTATCAAAACATTGTAATTCGAGCGGCTCTGCTTGTGGTCATTTTTTATTTGGCTATTTTTATTCGGTTTGGTGGAACCATGACTTATGCCTATAATATCGACTGGGAGAATTCCGGAGTTACTAAGGATCAGCTGCTTAATGAAGCTATCTTGGATGATGTGCAGGCACTATACCGGGCTTACGTCCTACATGAGCGGGTTTGTTCCTCTACCGGCCTTGATATGGAGCCGGTGCGCTTGAATGATTATGGCAACTATCTGGCAGGGACGCCGGTGAACTCAGTTAATTTGGATGACTTTTTACGCAAAAAAGTAGTAGTAGGAACAGAGGCACCGCCCAGGCAAGTGTTTCTTATTATTGCCGAAAGTTATGCCAACTGGCCGCTACTGCCCCAGTATAGTAACCTTGCTATTGCGGGCGGCATGAAGGAGCTCATTGCGCAAGAGGACGCCGCCTATGTTCCTAATTTTTTACCAAATGGCATGAGTACCATTTCCGGCGTAATGGGTGTACTTACCGGATTAGCTGAGGCTAACCTGTATCTAAACTATTTGCCGGAGTCTTACAAAGAACCGTATACTACTGCGCTGGCACCACAGATGAAGCGGCTGGGTTATACCGCTGATTGCTGGTATGCAGGGCCTGCCTCCTGGGAAAAAATCAGAGATTTTACGCTGGCACAGGGCTTTGAATCATTTCATGGTATGGGCGATTTTACTAGTGAAGGTGGCAATGTTTGGGGTGTAGATGATGCCGATTTGTATAAAGCTGTGCTTGGACAAGTGAAGAATGACAAACCTGGCTTCCATGTTATTATTACGGTATCCAATCATTCACCCTATACTGTCGATCTGGCCAAAGAGGGTTTTGATCCTAGTATTGTTACTGCTGGCTTACCCGATAAACTTAAGAACGACCAGGAGCTTATTAAGAAGCTGGGGCATTTCTGGTATGCTGACAAAATGCTGGCTCAGTTTGTCAAAGAGGCCCGTCAGCAGTATCCGGACAGCCTGTTTGTCATTGTTGGCGACCATGCTGACAGGGTTAATGTGGAGACAAATCCAGCCGTGTTTGAGCGGTATACTATTCCCTTTATCGTTTATGGGAAAAACATCAACAAAGAGTCTTTACCAGAGCAAAGTGCAGGCAGCCATATCAATGTTGCACCAACCTTGCTGGAACTTGTCGCCCCTAACGGTTTTGAGTATTATTCTGTGGGACGCAGTCTGACAAATGGCAATGATTTTGGCATGAATTATGGTTTCTGGATTACGCCAGGCTATGTGGGTAACGCCGATAATGACTACATAGAATCCCACTTGTCAAAGTCTGGTCTCTTACCGCCAGACAAAGATAAAATTCGTCAGGAAATTGATTCGGCCAGGGCTATTTCCTGGTGGCGGATAAAGTACGGAAAATTGTTGCAAACCGTAAAATCAATTTAAACTATTTTACCTAATGTGATATACTAATATTTGGATAACAAATAAAAGAAGAGAGTGATTTTATGAAAAAATATGTAACTACATTTATCTTGCTGCTCACATTATTGGTGTTGTCAACGGCTGGTTGTGCTGGCAGCAATACCAGTTTGCCTAAGCAAGCAGAGAACACCCCTCCACAAACACAAACAGATGTATCCACGAAGAAAAACAGTGTAGCGTTGTTCGAAACCTCGCAAGGTAATTTCCGGATAGAATTGTTCGAAGATAAAGTTCCGCAGACCAGCAAAAACTTTATTACCCTTGCCGATAAAGGGTTTTATAATGGCCTGATTTTCCACCGGGTTATTGCCGACTTTATGATTCAAGGTGGTGATCCCAAGGGTAATGGCACAGGTGGCCCCGGTTATACAATACCGGATGAATTTCACAGCGACCTCAAGCATTCGGAAGGTGTTATCTCGATGGCCAATGCTGGTCCCAATACAGGCGGGTCCCAGTTTTTTATAACGCTTAAAGCAACACCCTGGCTTGATAACAAACATGCCGTATTTGGCAAGGTAATTGAAGGTATGGATGTTGTTCATGCTATCGGCAAAGTTAAGACAGGCCCGCAGGATAAACCAGTAGAAGATGTTGTTATTAAGAAGATTACTATTGAACAAGCCAAGTAATCTTTGTTAACACATCATCTGAATAATAAGCAAGACGAGCTACCGCCGGGATCTTCTAGGTTCCGGCTTTTGGTTATCGGTATAATATTATTGCAGCGAATTCCTATAAGACAAAACGGATCATTTTTGGCATGGGGGTGTATTTGTGCTGAGTAATGGGGCTTATTTGCGGAGTGTGAAAGTAATACGCGAGCGAATAGAATCGCAGGCAGAGTATCCGTTTTGCTTGCCTGCATTTAAGGATTTAGATAGTATTGATTTTCATCCGAAAGTGACTATGATTGTGGGCGAAAATGGTACGGGAAAATCCACATTTTTAGAGGCCATTGCGGTAGCTTGGGGATTTAATCCGGAGGGAGGAACCATTAATTTCAATTTTGCGTCCAGACCTTCTCACTCGGAATTATATCAATATATCCGCCTTGTGAAAGGGATTAAAAAGCCCCGTAATGGTTTCTTTTTTCGGGCTGAAAGTTTCTATAATTTAGCGACAACGATAGAAGAGCTTGACCGGGAAGGTGCAGGTGCTCGAGTAATCGATTCTTATGGTGGGCGGTCACTTCATGAGCAATCACATGGTGAAGCATTTTTTGCAACTTTTATGAATCGGTTTGGGGGACAGGGCTTGTACATCTTAGACGAGCCTGAAGCAGCACTATCGCCTTTACGTCAAATGGCTATGATTTCGCGGATTCATGAGTTGGTTCGGCAGGATTCACAGTTTGTCATAACAACTCATTCGCCGATTATTATGGCTTATCCTGATGCCAAGATAGTGCAGCTGACAGAAACTGGCCTGGCAGAAATTGAATATGAGCAAACTGAGCATTATATTATTATGCGTGAATTTATTAATAACCGGGAAAAGATGCTTAAGATATTAATGAACGCTTAGGTAAATGTCAGACTGCCGTGTGAAGCGACTGTACCAATTTAGTCTTTTCCCAAAGAACACAATATACTGAGAGTTATGCCGCAAATGCAAGATTTTTAATACAAACACCAACCCCGTTTACGCAAACGGCGCTTTTTATTATTTCCAAACTTTAATACGTTAAAGTAAAATAAGGGTAGAATTTAGGGAGAGTGGAGGAGTTAGAGTGAGAAAATTAATAGCAGCCATGTTAGTGTTACTGGTGGCCGGAATGTTGGTAGCCGGATGCGGCGGAGCCGACAAGAAAAAAATTGTGGTTGGCCTTGATGACAATTTTCCACCCATGGGATTCCGGGATGATAAAAACAACATTATCGGTTTTGACGTCGATATGGCGAAAGAAGCTACCAAGCGTATGGGAGTAGAAGTTGAATTTAAACCTATTGATTGGAATAGCAAAGAAGCAGAACTGAGCGGTAAACGGGTCGATGTGCTGTGGAATGGTCTGACGATTACTGATAAGCGCAAAGAGAATATCCTCTTTACCAATGCCTATATGGAAAATCGCCAAATTATTGTTGTGGCCGCTAATTCGCCGATTAAAACCAAGGCTGATTTGGCAGGCAAAGTAGTTGGTACGCAGGAAGGCAGCAGCAGTATTGAGGCTATTGAAAAAGATGCTGACGCTATGAAGTCATTTAAAGAACTCAAGAAGTTTGGCGACAACGTAGCCGCGCTTATGGATTTAAAGACCGGCCGTCTCGATGCGGTCGTTGTGGACGAAATTGTTGGTCGGTACTATATAGCTAAAAAACCGGGCGAATACACTATCTTAAAGGATAATTTCGGTTCAGAGGAATATGGCGTCGGCTTGCGCAAAGAGGATAAGGAACTTTTAGGCAAGCTGCAAAAGGCTCTGGATGAAATGAAGAAAGACGGTGCTTCGGCTAAGATTTCCCAGCAGTGGTTTGGCGAAGATATTGTAAAGTAAGGAAGACATAAATGGACTATGTAATAGGAATTCTGCCGCCGCTCTTGGAAGGCACAGTAGTGACACTGCAAATGTTTTTTGCCACTATTGTCCTCGCATTGCCCCTGGGGTTGCTATTGGCCTTGGCCCGCATTTCCCGGTTCAAGGCCCTGAGCAGTGCGGTCGGGGTATACATCTGGCTGTTTCGGGGAACGCCCCTGATGCTGCAACTCCTGTTCATCTATTTTGGACTGCCGTTTTTGCCATATGTTGGTGTACGGCTGCCTGATTTTTCGGCGGCGTTACTGGCCTTTGTACTAAACTATGCCGCTTATTTTGCTGAAATATTCCGGGCAGGCATTCAATCCATTGATCGTGGTCAGTATGAAGGGGCTAAGGTATTGGGCATGACCTATGTGCAAACAATGCGCCGTATTGTTTTGCCTCAGGTCATTAAACGCGTGCTGCCGCCAGTGAGCAATGAAACCATTACGCTGGTTAAAGATACTTCCCTGATCTATGTTCTGGCCATGAATGATCTGCTACGGACAACCAGAGCGATTGTACAGCGGGACTTTAATACGATGCCATTTATTGTTGCTGCCATATTTTACTTGATTATGACACTGGCACTTACCTGGTTATTTCAAAAGCTGGAAAAGAAGTATGCTGTATATGACGAGTAGGAGCAAATGGCGATGAACATGATTAAAGCAGTAAACATTCATAAACAGTTTAACCAACTTGAAGTATTAAAAGGCATATCGCTTACGGTGGACAAAGGCGAGGTCATTGCTATCATCGGCCCCTCTGGTTCAGGTAAAAGCACGTTTTTGCGCTGTCTGAACCGGCTGGAAACCATTGATCAAGGGTCCATCGAGATTGAGGGCGATGTGCTAGTAACAGATAGCGGTCAAGGAAAAGTCAACTACGCCGCTGAAGCCGAGGCTAGACAGATTTGCCGCCGGATGGGAATGGTATTTCAGCAGTTTAACCTTTTCCCCCATCTTACTGTGCTGGAAAACGTTATTGAAGCGCCGATTACTGTCAAAGGCTGTAAACGTGAAGACATTGTGCTTCAGGCTGAAGAACTTTTGCGCAAAGTCGGACTAGCCGAAAAACGCGATGTTTATCCCTCACGCCTGTCAGGTGGCCAAAAACAGCGAGTGGCTATTGCCAGGGCGCTGGCGATGAATCCTGACATCATGCTGTTCGATGAACCAACCTCCGCGCTTGATCCAGAACTGACCGGCGAAGTTCTGAAATCCATGCGGAAGCTGGCTGAAGAGCATATGACCATGATTGTTGTTACCCACGAAATGGCATTTGCCAGAGAAGTAGCTAACCGGGTTATTTTCATGGACAACGGTGAGATTGTCGAGGCCGGGTCGCCGGACGCTATATTTGGTTCGCCGTCGCAGGCGCGGACAAGGTCCTTCTTGCAGCGGGTAGTATAGGAAAAGAGTAGTTTAAAGGCAAAAAAAGCGAGATTGTTTCACTGATACACCAGTGAAACAATCTCGCTTTTGGTCTCGTGTTGCTATTAGATGTTGCTGTTGTTTACTTCTTCGAACTCATCAAGAATCACCTGTGCTGGTGGGGTATCAAAAATACTTACAACATAAATTGCCAGACAGGACAAGATAAAGCCAGGCACAATTTCATACAGCCCGAACAGCGCCAGTTGCTTCCAGATAAGTACGGTGATGCCGCCGACAACAATGCCTGCTAAGGCACCATTTCGGGTCATGCGGTTCCAGAAGAGTGATAGTACCAGTGCCGGGCCAAAAGCAGCGCCAAAGCCTGCCCAGGCATAGGAGACCATATCTAATACGAAGTTATTGGGGTCTAGGCCGATAAGAATAGCAATAACAGAAACGCCAATAACAGTCGTACGGCTAACCCAAACCAATTGTTTTTCACTGGCTTCGTTGTTAATTAAAGCTTTATAAAAGTCTTGCGATACAGCCGAGGCTGTGACTAACAGCTGGGATGAAGCGGTACTCATGACAGCTGCCAAAACGGCCGAGAGAATAAGGCCAGCAAAAAAACTGGAGAAAAGATCATGAGTCATAACCATGAACACAGTCTCAACTGCCGAACCTGTCAGTGGTTGCTGTAAATAGACCCGGCCCACCATACCGACCAGCACGGCGGCTGATAATGACAGGACAACCCAGGTCATAGCGATATGGGTCGCTTGCTTGATTTGTGAAGATGATTTAATAGCCATGAATCTGACTAAGATGTGCGGCTGACCAAAATAGCCAAGTCCCCACGCCAAAAGAGAAATAATAGCAATAAGCGATAACGGCTTACCTTCGGGGGTGGTAAAAGGATTAAACATTTCGGCATTTAGGGTAGCTAGAGCGGCAACAGTAGTTGCTGGTCCACCCATCATAAAGGCGGCGGTGATCGGTACCGCCAGGATGGCAAAAAACATCATGACACCTTGCACAAAGTCAGTCCAGCAGACAGCCATGAAGCCACCGAGAAAGGTGTAAAAAACTACGACAAAAGCGCCTAAAATCATCGCCCAAGTATAAGGAATGCCAAAAACGGTGTTAAATAATTTTCCACCAGCAACAAAGCCTGAAGACGTATAAATCAAAAAGAAAATAAGAATAAATACTGCCGATATAACCCGGAGAATTTGGGAATTATCCCGAAAGCGGTTCTGAAGATAATCAGGCAGCGTCAGTGAGTCATTGGCGATTTCGGTGTACTTGCGCAGCCGTTTGGCGATAAACTGCCAGTTGGCCCAGGTCCCTAAAATAAGCCCTAAGGCAATCCAGCCTGCGCCAAGCCCGGCCACATAGGCATAACCTGGCAGGCCCATCAGCATCCAGCCGCTCATATCAGAGGCTTCGGCACTCATGGAGGTAACCCAGGCACCTAGCTGACGGCCGCCTAATATGTACTGAGACATCTTTTGCTCCTGCCGCCAATAATAGATACCAATTGCCATCATTGCACTCAGATAGACCACAAAGGCAATAATGACTCCCATATTCAATTCTAACATGTGTATATATCCCTCCCCTACAATATGTAAAATTATAACCCTAATATGTAAAATTGTGCAATAGGTAGAGACTTTAATTAATAAAGTATACAATCCTAAAGCAGATGAGCAATAATGTACAAAACAAAAGGACAGCTGATTTGTAATAATGGTGTTGCAACAATTACAAAAAGGGGATGGATTATATGAGTATTGCTATTGAAAAGGTTCAGATGGGCAAGGTTGTTATTGATTCTAAGGAATTTGCGGTGGCGTCGTTACCATGGAATCATCACCCAGCATTTACCGGGGTTGCGCTAAAGCATCTGATTACAGGCAAAGATACAGATGGTAAGTTTAGTTGTCATGTGGTACGAATAGATACTGGCTGTGAAATTGGCAGTCATATTCATGCCGGTAAGTGGGAGCTGCATGAAGTAGTCAAAGGGAAAGGGCATTGTCTGATTGAAAATAGCAAAATTGCCTATGGCGAAGGTATTGTCACGGTAATCCCCGCAGATTTGCCGCACTCGGTATTTGCTGACGAACAACTCTATTTGTTAGCAAAGTTTGTACCAGCGTTACTGTAACTATTGCCAACAAGATTACAATTTGTTATAGTAAGACTAAAGAAAAGCCGACCAGCTATGATAAACTGGTCGGCTTTTGCCTATTGGAGGTGAGAGGTTGGGTAAGCGTCAAACAGAAAGCGGAACAATTCATTTTGCAGACTATCGAAAAACATTAGGAGTAGAGTTGGTTTATGGATATCAGATTACTCACGCCTTCACCCGCCACACTCACCGCACATTAGGATTTGGCCTGGTAGAGCAAGGGGTGAGACTGTATAGCTGTCTGGGCGAAAGCTATCAGATTACTCCGGGGCAGTTTTTTGTAATACCTCCTAATAGTGAGCATTCCTGTAGTACTGTTAACAGACAGCCGCATACCTACCGTTTGCTGCTACTTTCCAATGATGTATTACAAGCTAGTGGATTGATAAGTGATGAATATAATTATATATGTAAGCAGTTAGTAATTAGCAATACTGACGCCTATAACCGACTGCGGCAACTGCATGATAAGCTCGACAGTGATGAGACGGAGTTTATTAAAAAGTCATTACTGCTAAGCATTGTAGGCTACTTATTCGAAAACTACATCGAAGCGCCAATCAAGGTCGAGCTTAGCTCGTATCACTATGAAAATATTAAGATGATACAGAAATTTATTGAAGCCAATTATGCTGCCTGTTTTTCACTAGAAGATGTCGCGCAACTTGCCCATATCAGCCCCTATCATTTACTGCGCTTATTCAGCCAAATTGTAGGAATACCTCCTCATGTCTACCAGCAACAGGTACGGATTCGCCAGGCTAAACAACTATTATCTCAAGGCAGTTCTATCTTTGATACAGCAATGAGCACCGGTTTTGCTGACCAAAGCCACTTTACTAAGGTGTTCAAAAGAATGGTCGGTATAACTCCGGGTGAATATAAAGTGAGCTTTAGATTCAGAAGGGGTTTTAACCCAGCTGAAGTTTAGTCGAACCTATCCTGCAATTTGGTCAGCGAATAAAGTGTAGAACGCTTTTTGAAAAAAGGGTTTTGACAGCTCTAGCCGCCTTGCGCTAAAATATAAAGGTATTTGCTAAAAGTAAGAGGAGTAAAAAAATGAGTGTTTTAACTGTTGAAAATGTATCCCATGGCTTTGGTGCCCGCGCTATTCTTACCGAGGCTTCTTTCCGCCTGTTAAGAGGCGAGCATGTCGGGTTGATTGGCGCTAATGGCGAAGGAAAATCGACCTTTTTAAATATCATTACAGGCCAATTGACCCCTGATGAAGGCAAAGTGGAATGGTCTAACCGCGTGATTGTCGGTTATCTTGACCAACACTCGGTGCTAACCAAGGGTAAGACCATCAGGGATGTCCTGAGAGAAGCATTTCAGAACATGTTTGACATGGAGGCTGAGATGCTGGGCCTATATGATAAAATGGGTGAGGCTGCCCCGGAAGAAGTAGAAAAAATGATGGAAGAAGTCGGCGAGATACAAGATATGCTCGAACATGGCAGCTTCTACATTATTGATGCCAAAATTGAAGAAGTAGCCAATGGCTTAGGGCTGGGCGATATCGGTCTTGACCGCGATGTGGCGGACTTGAGCGGCGGGCAGCGCACTAAGGTGCTTTTAACCAAGCTGCTATTACAGAATCCTACCATTCTCATTTTGGACGAACCTACCAACTATCTTGACGTTGAACATATCGAATGGCTGAAGCGTTACCTCAAAGCTTATGAGAATAGCTTTATCCTGGTATCGCATGACATTCCTTTTTTGAATGAAGTTGTTAATGTTATTTATCATGTGGAAAACGCGGTTCTTACTCGTTACACTGGCGATTATGAGCAATTTCAGCAAATGTACGCTATGCGTAAAAGCCAGGAAACCAAAGCATATGAGCGGCAGCAACAAGAAGTTGACCGCCTGGAGGACTTTATCGCCCGCAACAAGGCCCGGGTAGCTACCCGGGGCATGGCTAACAGTCGCCAGAAAAGACTGGATAAAATGGAGATTATGGAAAAACCTCGGGAGAAGCCTAAACCCAATTTCCAGTTCCGGGAAGCCCGGACGCCCAGCCGTTTTGTTGTTGAGGCCAAAGGTTTGGTACTGGGCTATGATGAGCCACTTACCAGACCGGTGGATATTACCTTAGAGCGCGGTCAGAAAGTAGCTATTAGAGGTGTGAACGGCCTTGGCAAATCAACGCTACTCAAAACCTTGCTCGGGTACATCAAACCGGTTGACGGTAAGGTCATATTGGGTGATTATCTGCAATCCGGTTATTTTGAGCAGGAATCCAGCCGTAATAACAGCCGTACTGCCATAGAAGAGGTGTGGGATGAGTTCCCTGGCCTGACCAATTTTGAAGTACGGGCCGCACTGGCGCGTTGTGGTCTAACCAATGAGCATATTACCAGCCAGATGATGGTTTTAAGCGGGGGCGAGAATGCTAAAGTGCGGCTATGTAAACTTATGCTTAAAGACGTTAACTGGTTGGTGCTGGACGAGCCCACCAACCACCTTGATATCGAAGCCAAGGCCGAACTAAAACGCGCTCTAATAGAGTACAAAGGCACTATTCTCCTGGTTTCCCACGAACCTGAATTTTACGAAGACTGGGTAACAGCAGTATGGAATGTCGAGAATTGGACAACAAAGATAGTGTAAAGAAAACACGGCTTGCGCCGAGCCTTTGGCGACAGTGCAAGTCGATGTTGCCCTTATCCTGCCTTTAAGAAAGTTGTACTTTCTGTTGGGGTAAAAATATCGGCCGGTCGCATGCAACTGTTGCAGTGGTCGGCATTTTTTTCTCTCTAAATACACAACATATACAATATTTCTTTTCGACAAGCAAGCGGCTATGTTATAATTCGAACTATACTAGCGAAATAATTGCCGAATGTTCGATCGGCAATGGAGGTTGAAAATTGTTTACCTTGCTTAACGTAGCGCAGCCAGATACACTGGAAGCTGCTTATAATATTTTAAAAGAGAAAAGAAGCAATGCCGTGCTAGGCGGCTGCGCCTATCTGCGGATGGGCTCTCAGACCATTCATACCGGAGTTGATTTGTCGAAACTTGGTCTGAAATATAGTAAAGACTATGGCAGCTATATCGAAATTGGTGCCATGACAAGTTTGCGTGATGTAGAAACAAATGCAGCTGTAAATAACTATGCTGATGGTTTATTGCCAAAAGCAGTAGCTAATATTATTGGTGTGCAGTTTCGTAATGTTGTGACTGTTGGTGCGTCTGTCTTTATGAGGTATGGCTTTTCTGATTTTCTTACCGCCTTACTGGCACTTGATACTGAAGTTGAATTAGTTAAAGGCGGGCGGATGACGTTAGCGGCCTTTTTGGATACACCCCGCAGCAAAGATATTTTGACAAAAATAATCATTCATAAAACCAAGGGCCATGCTGCCTATCAGGCCTTGCGTAACTCAGCCAGTGATTATCCCTTGCTGACGGTGGCTGTGTCCCAGCTTGACGGTGAATGGAAAATTGCCGTTGGTGCCAGGCCTACTCGCGCCAGACTAGCTGTTCAGGCGGCCGCACTACTGAGGGATGGCGATAATGATATGACTGCCGAGGTCATGGAGCAGGCTGCCCAAACAGCAGTAGGGGAATTGTCTTTTGGTGACAATTCGCGCGCTTCAGCTGTGTATCGTCAGGCTGTAGCCAAAACACTCATTAAACGGGCCATTGCGGAGGTGGTAGCATGCAAATAACCGTCATCATCAATCACCGGCAGGTTACCCTCGATGTTCAGCCTAACGATTTTCTTGTTGATACGCTGCGTCAGCAGGGCTTGTATAGTGTAAGAAGAGGCTGTGATACTTCCTGCTGTGGATTATGCACTATCTGGCTGAACGGTAAACCGACCTTGTCCTGTGCTACTTTATCCTTTCGTGCCAATGGTAAGCATATTACCACCATTGAGGGGTTGCGTCATGAGGCAGAGGGGTTTGCTCACTTTATGGCAGCAGAAGGGGCTGAACAGTGTGGTTACTGTAGTCCCGGCTTTATCCTGACAGTGCTGGCCATGAAACGGGAGCTGGTTAATCCTGCCGAAGCTGACATTATTCACTATTTGACAGGTAACATGTGCCGTTGTACCGGTTATCAGGGACAGCTCAGGGCAATCAAGAAGTACCTGGGGGTGACACCAGTATGAAATATGTAGGTCAAGCTTTGCCTAAAACTGATGCAATTGCTATTTGCACAGGTAAGCCTGTATATACCGAAGATTTGGCACCCGCCAATGCACTGGTGATAAAAATCCTGCGCAGTCCGCATGCGTTTGCTAGAATCAAGTCGATTGACACAACTAAAGCGCGTAATAGTAAAGGGGTAGAATGCATTCTTACCCATAAAGATGTTCCTAAAGTACGGTTTACGCTGGCTGGTCAATCTTATCCGGAACCATCTCCTTATGACCGATTGATCCTTGACCCTATTGTCAGGTATGTTGGTGATGAGGTAGCCATAATTGCCGCTACCAGTGAACAGGCTGCCAATGCGGCTATGAAACTAATCAAAGTTTCCTATGAGGTGTTTGAACCAGTGCTTGATTTTGAGCAGGCCATTGATCATGCCTCAGTCATTCATCCGGAAGATGACCTTTTCTGCAATTTTGATACTGGCCTGGCAAAAGAACGCAATATTTGCTCCTCCCATACCTTGGCTGTAGGCGATGTTGAGCAGGAACTAAAGAATTGCGATATTGTTGTTGAAGAAACCTATTATACGCAGGCTCAGGCGCCGGCGATGATGGAAACCTTTCGCGCGTTTACCTATCTTGACCATACTGAACGATTGGTAGTGGTTACTTCCACACAAGTTCCTTTCCATATTAAACGACAAGTGGCACGAGCTTTAGAACTGCCTGCTACGAGAGTGCGGGTTATCAAACCACGGATTGGCGGTGGCTTTGGCGGCAAACAAACAGGTTCAGGCGAAGTATTTGCCGGCTTGGTAACTCTTAAAACCGGCAAACCGGCCATGTTTATCTATAGCCGTACCGAGACCTTCAGCTGTACTACCAGCCGTCATGCCATGCGGCTAAAAGTCAGATTAGGTGCAGACAAAGACGGTTTTATCCGCGCCCTTGATATTGAGAATCTATCAGACACCGGGGCTTATGGTGAACACGGGTCAACTACTTTTTCGGTGTGTGGCGATAAGACGCTGCCACTCTATAATAAGACCAGAGCTGTCCGTTATCATGGTCATGCTGTGTATACGAACAAAACGCCAGCAGGCGCACTCCGGGGCTATGGAGCTACCCAGGGAACCTTTGCGCTGGAATCAACAATCAACAAATTGGCAGCCAGGCTCAATATGGATCCAGCCGAGCTTAGACTAAAAAATATAATCAAGGAAGGCGAAACCGCGCTTGCTTATCATGGCAATGTGCTTGGCAGCTCGACTTTGGAGCGTTGTATCCAAAAAGGCAGAGAGATGATTGGCTGGCAAGATAAATATCCCCGCCGGGAACTGCCGAACGGCAAAATACGGGCTATTGGTATGGCAGTAACCATGCAAGGTTCAGGCATTGCCGGTATTGACACGTCTTCGGCGGCCATCCGCCTGAATGAGGACGGTCACTATGTTTTACTCATCGGTTCCACCGATATGGGGACAGGCAGTGATACGATGCTGGCCCAGGTTGCCGCAGAGGTATTGGATACACCGCCAGAGAAAATTATTGTTCACGCGGCAGATACCGATGTTTCACCTTATGATCCCGGTTCTTATGCCTCAAGCACTGCCTATGTCACTGGTATGGCTGTGCTGCAGGCTGCCGAAGATTTAAAAAATCAGATTATTGCCCAAGGTGCCAAAGTGCTAGCCGTGGCGCCTGAACAAATTGAATTTGATGGTCAGCAACTTACAGCGTTTAACGGTAGTAAGGCAATCAGCCTCAAAACGCTGGCAGAATCGCTGGTTGTGGGGACCGACAAGTGCCAGCTGGTAGGTAACGCCACCTATGGCTCGCCGATATCACCACCGCCATTCATTGCCGGTTTTGCTGAAGTGGAAGTAGATCCAGAGACCGGGAAGTTTGAACTTATTGATTATGTTGCGGTCGTAGATTGTGGTACGATACTTAATGCCAACCTGGTCAAAATCCAGGTGGAGGGTGGAATTGCCCAGGGCATTGGTTTGGCTATGTACGAGGAAGTTCGCTATGACGAACGTGGCCGGTTGCAGACCAATAACTTTATGCAATATAAAATTCCTTGCCGGAAGGATGTAGGCAGGATTACCGTGGCTTTTGAAGAAAGCTATGAGCCAACAGGCCCGTTTGGTGCCAAGTCGATTGGCGAAGCGGTTATCAATACGCCATCGCCCGCCATTGCTCATGCTGTGTATAATGCAGTGGGCGTCAGCATCACCCGTTTGCCAATTACTCCAGAAAAGGTGTTTATGGGGATGAAACCACAAGCAAGACCTGAATAACGTCAATCCCCAAAGAATAGAAGGAGGGAAAATGTAATGCAAGAGAACCAATCCAAGCATCCAGTGGATGAAATATTGCCGCTGGGCCAACTGTTTACCTACGGCTTGCAGCATGTGTTGGCTATGTATGCCGGAGCTGTGGCTGTGCCGCTCATTATTGCCAATGCGCTGGGACTGAGCAAAGAACAGCTGATTTACCTGATTAACGCCGATTTATTTACCTGTGGTATTGCGACCTTGATTCAGACCATTGGGTTTGGAAATATGGGTATTCAGATGCCTGTTATTCAAGGGGTAACTTTTGCTGCGGTGACGCCCATGATTATTATTGGCAAGACCCATGGCCTGACAGGCATTTATGGATCCATTATGGTCGCCGGTCTTGTGACTTATCTAATGAGTCCTTATTTTAGCCGACTTATCCGTTTCTTTCCGCCGGTTGTGACAGGTACCATTATCACTATCATTGGTGTCACTCTTATGCCGGTTGCTGTTCGCTGGGCTGCTGGCGGCAATCCGGCAGCCAAGGATTTTGCGGCCTTCCCTTATATCTGTATGGCGCTTGTTACTCTGATACTTGTGCTATTTTTCTACCGCTATTTTAAAGGCTTTTTGAGCAACATTGCCGTTCTTTTGGGATTAATTGTGGGCACGCTGATTGCTATTCCCCTGGGGATGGTTAACTTTTCACAGGTTCCTACCGCCGCGTGGATGGGAGTTACCACTCCGTTTGCCTTTGGACTGCCAACCTTTGATCTGGCATCCATTCTCGCCATGGTACTGGTTATGCTGGTAGTTATGACTGAGACGACAGGTGACTGTATCGCTATTGGTGAGATTATTTCGAAGCCTGTTACGCAAAAGGATTTGACCAAGGGGCTCCGCGCAGATGGGTTTTCCACAATTCTGGGCGGGATATTGAATAGTTTCCCTTACACCGCTTTTGCGCAAAATGTCGGCTTAGTTGGTTTGACTAGGGTTAAGAGCCGATTTGTGGTAGCAGCTGCTGGTGTCATCCTGATAGTTTTGGGCTTATTCCCCAAGGCAGCTGCCGTTATTGCCGCTATTCCCAATCCGGTATTGGGCGGTGCTGGTATTGCTATGTTTGGTATGGTAGCTGCCAGCGGGATTAAGACCTTATCCAAGGTTCAATTTGATGGTACTCACAATATTATGGTGGTTGCCGTCAGTATCGGCGTGGGCATGATTACGCTGGCTGTACCTAACTTTTATCAGAACTTCCCTAGTTGGGCGCAGGTAATTCTCCACAGCGGCATTACTGCCGGTAGTGTGACTGCTATCATTTTGAACGCTACCTTAAATGGTACCGATAAACCAGGTGAAGCCGCTATTGGCAAGCAGGAATACATCGGTTAAATAGCGAAACAATAAAGGCGACAGCCACATAACGTGGTTGCCGCCTTTATTGTCTTACCGCTAGGGGTGGAAAGAACTATGAATCATGGAAGTATTTATCAAGGTGGTGTAATATGCTGGTAGACGCCATAGGCCTAAAGCAGCCTGGTGTGGTGGCTTGCGTTGGTGCGGGAGGTAAGACATCCTTAGTGCAGTCACTTGTCGCTGCTGGCCTGGGATGGCCTATTGTGGTTACAACTACAACCAAGATGTTTTATCGCCAGATAACTCATTATCCCCTGGTGGTGATTGATAACTTTGGCACAGGGGTGGCACAGGTTATACAAGCACTGGCAAAGCAGCAACAGGTAGCTTGGTTTTCCCGGCAAGCGGGTGAAAAAGTAATTGGGATACCGTCCGACTGGGTAGATAAGCTGGCCGCCGCTCTACCTGGTGCTTGTATTTTGGTCGAGGCAGACGGGGCGCGCCATTGCCTTATCAAAGCTCCGACGGCGCAGGAGCCCGTTATACCTGTCAGTACAATGAGAACTGTCGGCGTAGTTAATATAAGCGCTCTGGAGCAGCCGTTATCTCCAGCCAATACCCATCGGTTAGAGTTGGTGACTCATATAATTAATAAACAGCCGGGCGAGCCAATCACCTGGCTGGATATTGCCAAGCTGGCCGTGCATCAACAGGGCATCTTCCAATATGCCCGGGGAAGCAAGGTTTTACTGCTTAGCGGTAGCGGCGATAAGGCTGCCAGGCAAGCGGCCAAACAAATTGCCGGCTATGTTAAGGCGGCGGAGGTGGGTATTGACCGGATAGTGGTGACCTCAGGCTATGGCGTTGCTATGCAGCCAAGCGAGGTGTACAACCTGTGAGTAATGGAATTGGTGCAGTAATTTTGGCGGCAGGTACTGCCAGGCGTATGGGCCGGCAAAAACTGCTGCTTCCACTGGCGGGCCACCCCTTGTTAACCCATGTACTAGGTATTGTGGGCAAATTTCCGTGGGCCGATTGTATTGCCGTTATTGGGGAACCTGAGGCAAAGCTAGCTGCGCTGTGCCAGGCGCAGGCTATTCGCTCGGTCTATAATTCCAAGCGCCAGCAGGGGCAGGCTACATCGATTGTTTTGGGTGTCCAGCAGTTAGTCAGGGATCTTGCCGGGATCATGTTTTTTTTGGGTGACCAGCCGTTGGTATCTCAAGCGTTGATTGAGACCTTAATTGGTCATTTTGCGCAGTCAGCCAGCAGTAAAACGATTATTGTGCCCTGTTATCAGGGACAACGCTATAGTCCTGTACTATTTGGCAGCTACTGGCTTACTGCACTTACTGAGCTGAATGGTGATACCGGCGGACGGCAGATTATGTGTGCTAACCCGACGCAGGTTGTGGAAGTTAACTGGCCTGAAAAGGCGGCCTTTTACGATGCTGATACCTGGGAAGACTATCAAAAGTTAAAACAAGAGATAGTTGACTAATTCTTGTATGAGAGGAACGCTTGCTCGAAAGTGAGCGTTTTTATTTTCACATGGGATATGTTGGGAGGAAAACCAGATTTAACATAGAATAGAGAAAGTAGGGTAATTTGTCGTAATCGACAAATCTGTTGCTGAGTAGAAAGGGGGGAGAGCAAAACAGTTGCCATAGGCAGATCATAGTCATAAACTATTTCTCTGATAAGAGGAGGGGGTTACTTACTATGTCGCGTGTACAACTGGTTGTGTTTGAAATGGATGGTCAGGAGTTTGGCATTGATGCCAGACTGATAAATGGTATTTTGAGGGCTAAACGGTGTAATATCCAAAAGGTTCCAAGTATGCCGAAAGAGATTGAAGGCAGAATAAGCTTACGGGGTAATGTCATTTATGGTTACAATTTGCGCTATAAATTAAACTTGGAAAATACGCCAATTAAAGAAGAAAGTAAAATTATTATAGCTAGTACGAATGATATGCCTATAGGCTGTATCGTTGATGAAATAAAAGATATTGTATACTTCGATGATGAAGAAATCGAGCGGCCAATCTGCCTTGAAACCGGAGGGGAAACACAGTATATTGACGGCATTGGCAGGGTGGGTGAAAGAAGAATTTTTATTTTAGATTTTGACCGCTTGCTGGTAGAAGCAGAGCGGGAAACAAGTACTCAGCAACTAGCTTAGTTGCTTTACAAAAGTTGTTAGGGGGCTCAGGTCTTTTGACAACTTTTTCTATTTTTGTTACAGTAGGAAGGGTTACATTACCAATTTGACAAGAGGCGATATATTTGTATTTTGACACTGCTGATGGAATGGTGTTTCGTCCACCCAGTGAAGCGTACAGCTTCATTTTACGGATAACAATAGGCTGCTCCCATAATGCCTGTACCTATTGTACTATGTATCGTTCGGTTGACTTTCGCGTGCGGCCATGGGAAGAAGTCTTGGCCCAGATCGAGGCGGCTAAACCCTATGCTCAGCACATTCGCCGTATATTTTTGGCAGATGGCAACGCAATGGTGCTGGCAACAGACAAGCTGTTAGCTATATTGCATGTTTTGCAGCAATCTTTTCCCCGCTTGCAACGGGTATCGTGTTATGCCGGTCCTAAGGATATACTGAATAAAACGCCGTTAGAATTGGCGGCGCTGCGGGAGGCCGGGCTTAGGCTGGTTTATTATGGATTGGAATCAGGTGATGAACTTGTACTAAGACAGATAAATAAAGGCGTTGACGCGGCTGAGGCCATTGCTGCTGGTCAGCGTATTGTAGCGTCAGGCATCAAGTTGTCACTGATGGTTATTGCCGGTCTCGGTGGTCAAGTTCATTCTAGCCGTCATGCCTTGCATACCGCCCAGGCAGTCAACGCTATCCAACCCCAGATGCTGAGTGCATTGACGCTTATGCTATACCGTGGCAGTGAACTGTTAGCTGAATTTGAACGCGGTGAATTTGTGCCGCTGCCACCAGCGAAGATTATGGGCGAACTGTACCAATTGGTGAGTAACATTGACTTACCGCCAGGTAGTCACTGTCTGTTTAGAAGCACTCATAGCTCTAATCAGGTTGCCTTGGCAGGTACCTTGTCTAAGGATAAGAACAGATTGCTTGCAGAACTACAAATGGCTGAGGCACGATTAAGCCAGCTGATTGACTGGGACCCTTATAATAACGTCGAATGAAAAGGTGAGGAAAGCTGTCATAAAATATTTTGGAGGTGCCAGATGGAAAAGTTTTGTCAAAGCTGTGGTATGCCGCTTAGCGGACAAGAAGAACTATTGGGAACAACTGCTAGTGGGAGTAAAACCGAAGAGTATTGTATTTATTGCTATGAAAATGGACAATTTAAGCAGCCGGATTTGACGCTGGAAGGGATGATTGAAGTTTGTTTACCGCATATGAAAGAAAACGGAATGACAGAAGCGGCAGCAAGAAGATTATTGCGGGAACACTTGCCTAACTTAAAAAGATGGCATAAGTAATAGCAAAGAGTCAGTGCGTATCTTCAAGAGCGCCGACTCTTTTTCGCTGTCATAGTATTCCATATCTTGACAAGGGTTGCCCTATAGGCTTAAAATTATGAAAGCTTTATTTAAGGAGGGGTTTTATGCGACGAACCATTCAAGTGGAAGAAAAATTACCGATGATTGAAACGTTGCCGTTAAGTCTGCAACACCTATTTGCCATGTTTGGGGCCACAGTCCTTGTTCCGATTTTATTTAAGATTAACCCGGCTACAGTACTATTGTGGAATGGTATCGGTACACTGCTCTACATTTTTATTACTAAAGGAAAAATTCCTGCCTATTTAGGCTCAAGCTTTGCTTTTTTATCACCAGTGTTTTTGGTCTTGGCCCAATACGGGTATGGTGCTGCACTCGGTGGTTTCATTGCCGCTGGTCTAATTTTTACCATAGTAGCTTTAAGTATTGGCGTGGTTGGCACGAAATGGATTGATGTTGTTTTTCCACCAGCTGCCATGGGCGCCATTGTTGCTATTATCGGCTTGGAGCTGGCTCCGGTTGCTGCTGATATGGCTGGGCTGCTGGCTAAGACACCTGATCCCCAAGTGATAATGGTGTCTATCTTTACGCTGGGGGTAACCATTCTCGGTTCTGTTTTATTCCGCGGCTTTTTTGCTGTTATTCCGATATTAATTGGTATCGCTGCCGGTTATGCTCTGGCCTTGACGTTGGGGATGGTTAATTTAGCAGCCGTGTACACAACGCCATGGTTTGCGCTGCCTACCTTCTATACGCCTGAATTTAATTTGCAAGCCATCATAATTATCATTCCTGCTTCGTTGGTAGTTATTGCTGAACACATCGGCCACTTGGTAGTTACCAGTAATATTGTGGGTCGCGATTTGTCGGCATCACCAGGATTGCATCGTTCCTTGTTAGGCAATGGCTTATCGACAATTCTATCTGGTTTTTTTGGCTCTACACCCAATACCACGTATGGAGAAAATATTGGCGTTATGGCTTTATCCCGGGTCTATAGTGTCTGGGTAATTGGCTTTGCGGCAGTCCTTGCCATTGTATTATCCTTTGTCGGTAAACTGGCAGCCCTTATTCAAAGTATTCCCGCCCCGGTTATGGGTGGTGTGTCGCTGTTATTATTCGGGGTTATCGCGGCTTCTGGTGTTCGGATACTGGTAGAGTCGAAAGTGGATTATAACCGTTCGCGCAATTTGATTTTAACAGCTGTTGTCCTGATTATCGGTGTCAGCGGTGCCCATATGACCTTTGGCTCAGTCACACTTAAAGGGATGGCGTTAGCTACCATAGTAGCGATCATTCTTGGTTTGACCTTTACGATATTTGACAAGCTGGGTCTTACCAATGATAATGATGCTGCTGAAACCCAGCAAAGTCAGGAGTAATAACAACAAAGCCGGGGTGGCAAGCCCCGGCTTTGTTGTTATTATATTCATATCAAAGGAGGCCAAGAGTCATTATGCGAACAATGCGAGGGCGGTTTGCTCCTAGTCCCACAGGTGAAATTCATTTAGGCAATGCCTGGACGGCGCTGTTGGCCTGGCTACAGGTGCGAGCGGCTGGCGGAACCATGGTACTCAGAGTAGAAGATCTTGATCCTGACCGGTCGCGGACTGAATATGGAGAAAAGCTGATGGTTGATATGAAATGGCTGGGGCTTGATTGGGACGAGGGGCCAGATGTTGGTGGCTACTATGCGCCTTACTGTCAGGCTGAGCGGCGTGGGCTGTACCAGGCGGCACTTGAACGACTGACGGCAGCAGGCTTGGTATATCCCTGCTACTGTACTCGGGCTGAACTGGCCGCATCGGCACCGCATGGTGGCGAAAATGAACGTGTGTACGCTGGTATTTGTCGGCGGCGTAAGCTTGACGATGCCAGGCAGGTAATCCGGCATCCCGCGCTGCGTTTAGCCGTACCACCGGGAGAAATTTGCTTTTCAGATTTGCATGCAGGATTTCGCAGTCAGGATATCAGCCGGGAGATTGGGGACTTTATCATGCGGCGTTCTGATGGTATTCATGCGTATCAATTAGCGGTTGTGGTGGATGATGCCGCTATGAACATTACTCATGTTTTACGCGGCGATGATCTTTTAAGCTCAACGCCGCGCCAACTGCTGTTATATCGGCTGCTAGGGCTAAAAGCTCCAGTTTTTACGCATGTGCCGCTATTAATAGATCAGGAAGGACATCGCTTATCCAAGCGGCAGCAGGCCTTATCTATTGCCGTGCTTCGGGAGCGCGGTGTAAAAGCGGAAAGTATTATCGGCTATCTGGCCTGGAAAGCCGGTTTGCTGGAACGATGCCAGCAAGTTAAAGCATCAGAACTTATTGCAGGCTTTGCGGTAGACAAATTGCCGTCCGGCCAGCTTATTGTTGAATATCCGCTGCCAGTGTAGCAGGCTTTCCATCTGGATAAAAAAATAGATTCGTCCTCTTAGATATTTGTAGTTTTGGTATTTTTGTATTAGAATGGTAGATAATCACGTTTCTATTCTCTTGAATTAGGGAGGCTTTTTCTGTGTTGTTCGATACCCATATTCATACCCGTTATTCTTCTGATTCCAACATGGACATTAAGACGGCTGTTAGCAGGGCTGCTGACTTAAATTTAGGGATTATTATTACTGAGCATATGGATTTGGCTTACCCTGAGCCAGATGTCTTTACTTTTGATGTAAAAACATATTTCCAGGATTACGCTCAATACCGGGGCGATAAGGTGCTGCTCGGGATTGAGGTTGGTATGCGTCTTGATTGTTTGGAGGAAAACCGGCGCATTATTGAAAATAATTTATTTGATTATGTCATTGGTTCAATTCATGTTGTTGACAATGTTGACATTTACCATAGCTCCTTTTATGAATCCCGGCCCAAGCAAGAGGTATACAACCGGTATTTTGAAGCTATGCTGCAGTGTATAAAGAGCCATGATTTCATTGATAGTCTGGGCCATATTGATTATATTGCCCGCTATGCCCGCTATCAGGACCCGGATATCCATTACTGCGAATTTAGCGACAGAATTGATGAAATACTAAAGGCTGCGGCTGATCAGGAGAAAGCTATGGAAATTAATACCCGCCGTCTTACAAGCCCGGCGGCGGTAGAGCAGTTGCTACCGGTTTATAAACGCTTTTTTGAATTGGGCGGTAAGCTGGTGACTATCGGTTCCGATGCACATAAGCCGGAGGATATCGGTCGGGCTCTGGCGCTTGCTCAGGGTATGGCAGAAGCCTGCAAGCTAAAAGTAGTCCATTTTAAACAGCGAAAACCTGAATGGGGGAGAGCTTTATGAAAATAACACGGGTGGATACTACAATTAGTACAGACAAACTAACTGAATCCAAAGACTTTTATATGCGGCATTTTAAATTTGAGCTTGTCTACGAAAGCGACTGGTATATTGAATTGCTTGCGCCAGAGCTTTCGGTCGGGGTTAGTTTCACCAAGCCGCAGCGCGATGCCGGTGAATTTTTCCATGGCTCAGGTATTATTATTTCCTTTGAAGTAGAGGATGTTGATGCCGAGTATCGGCGGCTGAAGGAAGCTGAGGTGGAGTTTTGTGAGGAGCTCGTTGATAAGCCGTGGGGGGAACGTAGCTTTGTCATTAATGATCCCAGTGGCGTTCATATCTATATTTATAAATCCATTCCGCCGACAGATGAGTATCAGGTGCTTTATGATTCATTTAAAAAATAGGATAATTAATTATTGTCAAGCGGGAGAAGCTATTTATTAGCTTCTCTTTGTTCATTTTGAAGGAAAACTGTTCCAGATTGCCGAAAAAGAATACTTAACTTCTTAGTAAGACACTACATAGGATAAACAAAAGGTAAAAGCGAGGTAACGATATGTCCTTTAAGACTGGTAAAACCTATCACGGCTTTAAGCTGCTAGAGGCTAGACATGTTGATGAGATTAACTCTGATGCAAAATTGTTTGTGCATGAACAAAGTGGTGCGAGGCTACTGCACTTGGGCAATGAAGATGATAATAAGGTATTTTCTATTACCTTCCGTACCCCGCCGGAGAACTCAACTGGTGTGCCGCATATTGTGGAACATTCGGTGCTCTGCGGCTCACGCAAATTTCCGATAAAAGAGCCGTTTGTTGAACTGGTAAAGGGTTCGCTCAACACTTTTTTGAATGCCATGACCTTTGCCGATAAGACCATGTATCCTGTTGCTAGCCGCAATGAAAAGGATTTTCGTAATTTGATGGATGTTTATCTTGATGCTGTATTTTATCCACAGATGCTGGAAACGCCTGCGATTCTTATGCAGGAGGGCTGGCATTACGAGCTGCCTGATAAAGAGGCTGAGCTTACTTATAAAGGTGTTGTCTACAATGAGATGAAAGGCGTATTCTCTTCTCCAGATGCCATCTTAGAACATCAGATTTATGCCAGTCTGTTCCCAGATACCACCTATGGCGTTGAGTCAGGTGGCGACCCTGAGTTTATACCAGAACTTACTCAGGAACAATTTGTTGCTTTTCATAAAAAATACTATCATCCCGCTAACAGCTATATTTTTCTTTATGGTGATATGGATTTGGAAGATAATCTGAAGTTTTTAGATGCTGCCTATCTCAAGGACTTCACAGGGGTTGAGATTGACTCTGAAATTCCGCTACAAAAACCGTTTAAAGAAATGGTTGTAAAAGTTGTAGATTACCCGGTATCGCCGGACGAATCAACAAACGATAAAACCTTTATTACATTAAATATTGTTGCTGGTAAAGCCACCGATCCTGAAAGTTATCTGGGCCTCATGATGCTGGAACATATTCTTTTAGAAACCCCGGCAGCACCATTGAAAAAAGCGCTTCTGGATGCTGGGTTGGGAAAAGAGGTATTCGGCAGCTATAATAAAAGTATTCTTCAGCCAACCATGACCTTTGGTGTTGGCGGCGCTAATCCTGAGCAAGTAGATTTGTTTAAAGAAACGGTTTATGCTGTACTAAACAAGCTGGCAACCGAAGGCTTGGATAAAAAACTGGTAGAGTCATCTGTAAATATTTTCGAGTTCCACCTGCGGGAGGCCAACTACGGGAAACATCCTAAAGGATTGGTTTACAACATAAAATGTCTTGATAGCTGGCTTTATGATAAAAATCCGCTGATCCATTTAGCGTACGAACCGGCTTTGGAGAAAATTAAACAGCAATTTAGGCACGGCTATTTTGAACAGCTGATCAAAAACTGCTTGCTAAAGAACCCTCACCAGGCATTGGTCACCCTAAAGCCTAATAGCAAGATCGGCGCAAGCAAGTCGGCTGAGAGTAAGGCCAAGCTGGCCAAGTACAAGGATGGGTTAAGCCAAGCTGAGTTAGGTGCGCTTGTAGAGCAGACCAAGGCATTGAAAATGCGTCAGGAAACCCCTGATGCACCGGAAAAACTTGAACTGATTCCACTGGTGGAATTAAAAGATATTGATCCGAAAACAGAGAAATTGGTTGCCGAAGAGCATAAGGAACAGGGCGTAACAGTCTTGCTGCATCCCTTGTTCACCAATCGCATTGCGTATCTTAATCTTTATTTCAACACCGGGGCCGTAGCTGAAGCCGAGTTGCCTTATTTGTTTTTACTGGCTGATATTTTGGGCAAGGTTGATACTGAAAAATATCCTTATGCCGAATTGGCGAAAGAGACTAATATTCATACAGGTGGTTTTTCCTATGATGTCTTTGCTTTTTCAGAGAACAGTGATGATCAAATATACACGCCAATGTTTCGGGTTAAAGCTAAGGCGCTTGTGAGCAAGCTAACGGAGCTGTTTGGCTTATTAGGCGACATAACCGGCGGCAGTTTATTTACAGACGCAGCCCGTTTGAAAGAACTTATACGCGAGCTCAAAGCAACCTGGGATAGCGCGCTCTTTAGGCGTGGCCAGCAGGTAGTGGCCAGCCGTCTATTATCCTATTTATCACCTGTTGCCAAATACAATGAAGTTGGTCAGCTGACCTATTACAAATTTATTGTAGAACTGGAACAAGATCTGGATGCTAGGATAAGCGAAATTGGCCAGACGCTGGCGAAGGTATCACAGACTATCTTTAATCGCAACAACCTTTTTATCGGCATAACCTGTGAAAACGAAGATTATAAGACCTTTTGCCAGAAATTGCCTGTGCTTTTTGGCAAACTAGGAACAAGGCAATATGAGCCGGTTACCTACAGTTTCCAGGCTAAAGCTCGTAATGAAGGCCTGATGACATCGGGAAAGGTACAGTATGTAGCCAAAGGGGGCAACTTCCGCCGCTTAGGATTTAGCTATCATGGCAGCATGAAGGTGCTGGAAACCATCTTGCGCTATGATTATCTGTGGAATCGGATTCGGGTGCAGGGTGGAGCGTACGGTGCTTTTGCTCAATTTGAACGTAGTGGTAATGTCGTGTTTGGTTCTTACCGCGATCCAAATTTGGCTGACACTATTAAGGTGTATGATGCAACGGTAGACTATCTGAACAACTTCACTGCTGAAACAGTTAGTAAACGCGAAATGACCAAATATATTATTGGCACCATAAGTACCATGGATACGCCACTGACGCCGCAGATGAAGGGCGAACGAGCAGATGTTGCGTATATTCGTAATATTAGCCAAAGAGATCTGCAGCAGGAGCGGGATGAAATTCTGGCGACTAAACAGCAGGATATTCACCAATTAGCCCAACTTGTCGATACGGTAATGAAAACCAATACCTTATGCGTTTTAGGCGGCGAGCAACTAATCAAGGCTAATAAAGAGCTGTTTGGGGAATTGGTGACTGTAATAGAATAATAGAAAAATTGTCACGCTTAGCACATGCAATGACGAAGGGTTTGAGAGTAGTCATTGAGTGTATCGCGTGGCAATTTTAATTTTCTAACCAAAAGTAGAACTTGCTTTATTCTGTCAAAATTCCTTGTGCCAATAAGATATCGTCTTTCTCCCAAGCTTCAACAATTACCTGTGCTGTAGGATAGTCAAATCCCATACCCATCAAATAGGCGACTAATGCTAGTTCGGTGAGGGCATGGCGCGGATTGCTTTCTAATAGTTCGGCTATTCCGTGACGGATTGCAGGTTCAACCTGCAATAAAAAATAACCAGTTGTCAGCGGCTGACCGGGAACAAGCTGGAATATTGGCGCAGGCCTTGAACTGCGTCCCCCGGACAGTAGCTTGCGGAATGTAGCCATGTAGCGGCCTCCTTTATGGCTTTTATTATAGTTTATGTATTGGCGTAAATATTGTGAGTTATGTTAAGAAATTAAATAAAAATCCCGATAACAGAGATAATCGTAGTTATAAAGTGAGCCTTAGTTTCAGGTGGGGTTTAACCCCATCTGAAGCTTAGTCGAACAACTTCCAGGGAAGTTGCTCTAAACTCCCGCTTGTAGAAGCGGGAGTCTTAGAGCAACTTGGTCATCGGATAAAGATAGATCCCTAATTGGATTGATATTGAGAGGGAAAGACATGAAAAAGGTGAGGGACGATGATGATTAACACCATAAATAATGCCAGCTCTGTCCAGACGACTTTGACGGTTAAACCTGAGGCTGCGCCGGCTGGGCAACCGGACGAGACCACCCAAGTACAGCAGAATTCATCAGGTAAGACAGCCAATTCATCGCAAGCGGTATTGGTGGCTTTAGAAAGCATTATTACAACTGAACTAACTGAACTTTCTCAGACTGTTGCCAACAGGGCGGCGCTTATCAAAAGCTTACCACCGGAAATCAGGGAGCTTGTTCAGCAACTGGTAAGCCAGAATCAAGCAGCACAGACTACCCTGCAGGAGGGCTTAGTTGCGCTGCTTAAATCATCAAAGACAGGAGCAGAAAAGCTGGCAATGCTGGCTGATATTATGGAACAGGCAGCTGGCCTCACGGCCGAGGAGGGCCAAGGGTCTGACGCGAAGCAGCCTGAAGTGCCTCAACGGCCGGGAAATTTATCACCCAATAACTCGCAGAATTTGTCGACAAAACTGGTCATGCCAACAGGTGACTCAGTTAAGTCACAAGAATTGGCACAATTACTCAGGGCGTTTGCCACCCAGCCCGAGCTGGTTGAAGGCATGCCGCCGGAGATCAGGGAACTAGTTCTAACCCTATTGCAACAGGAAGAACCATCATCGCAAGCAGGCCAGACAAAATCGAACCAGCAAAATCCTTCAACACAACAAATTCTACTAACTGGTGAGTTGGGTGAACTTACGCAGACGATTGCCAACCGGACAGCACAGGACAAAAGTTTACCACCGGAAAATAGGGAGCCTGTTCAGCAGCTATTAAGTCAAAATCAAGCCGTACAGACTAGCCTGCTGGCAGGTGTAGTTGCGTTGCTTAAATCATCAAAGACAAGAGCCGATAAGACGGCAATGCTGGCTGATATTATGGAAGGCCAAGGGGAGGCTTCATCCCCGGCAGCAACGGATAAACAGCAACTACAGACAGAACTCACTGCTGCGTTACAGGGAAAAAATTCTGGTGACTTGCAAGAAATGGTCAAAGTACTGCGCCAGTTGGCTGCGCGCTCCAATGTGCAAGGAAATAACCAACCTAACCAAGGGCCTGATGCAAAGCAGCCTGAAATGCCTCAGCGTCAGGAGAATTCCCCCAATAACTCGCAGAATTTGCCGACAAAACCTGCCACGTTAGCAGGTGATTCGGTTAAGTCACAAGAATTGGCCCAATTACTCAAGGCTTTTACCACTCAGCCCGAGCTGAAAAGCCTGCCGCCGGAAATCAGGAAAATAGTTTTAACTATATTACAACAGGAAGAATCAGGCCAAGAGCAAGCCGCGCAGACTACCCAGCCGGAGGCCAAGGAAGGCCAGGGGCCTGGTGCAAAGCAATCTCAACTGCCGCAGCGTCAGGAGAATTCCCCCAATAACCCGCAGAATTTGCCCGCAAAACCTACTACGTTAGCAGGTTTTGCGGTTAAGTCACAAGAATCGGCCCAATTACTCAGGGCTTTTGCCACTCAGCCCGAGCTGGTTGAAAGCCTGCCGCCGGAGATCAGGAAACTAGTTCTAACCATATTGCAACCGGAAGAACCAGCATCGCCAACCGCACAGAAAACACAGACAACGCAGATGCCGGCCCAACAAACACCAAGGCCAACCACTCAGTCGTCTGCGCCAACGCTGACGGCTCAGGCTTCATCCTCGCAAGCCGGGCAGCCGATGCAAACACTGCCAGCGGCAGTAGCTGAATTGGTGACAGCTCTCAATAAATCACAGCAGTCACCAAGCGAAAAGATTATTGTGTTTGCCAATATTCTGGAACAGGCAGCAGAACTGCTTACTTCTAAGCAACCACAGGCGGCTCAGTCATTTGGTCTTAGTCAACAGGCTATGGTGGAGCTGGCCAACATTTGGCAGGAAAAAAGTCCGGAAGAGGTTAAAGCGGCCATCAAGGTAGTGCAGGAACTGGCTGAGACTATGTCTAAGCCAAGTGGTGTAACAGCTGAACGACAGGATGCCCAAAGGGTATTGAGTATAGCGGTACCGCTATACTTTGGTGACGGCCAAACAGTATATCCGGCCTACATTCATGTTTATTATCAAGAGGAAGAAGACAAAAAAAATCCCGGCCAGAAAGTGACCGAGACATGGCTGAGAATTTGCCTGGAAACCGAAAATATTGGCATGGTAGATGCGGCATTTCGCTTATATGACGGGAATAACCTAGATGTAAAGGTGCGCTTTAGCGATGCAGAAGCGGCCAGCGGCTTTGCCGACAGTATGGAAGAAGTAAAAGAGCAGCTAGGTCAACTGCCGCTCACCGTAGGAGAGTTTTTGGTAAAATGAGTTGTACTGGTAAAGAGTATTTTTGCTTTATTGGGAAGAAACTATAGGGTGCATAAAGTTCGACCAAGTTGCTATTAACTTGGTCAGCGGATAAAATACCAGTTACTTATGGAGTTGAAGTGCGTTTAAATATATGTGAAGGTAAAGCGTGGTGACAAAAGATGGCGCAGGATGAAAATCGTATGATTGCCAAGGCGCAGGAGGGTGACCGGGCAGCCCTTGATGAGCTGGTTACTACTTATTGGCCGCCTATTTACCGCTTGGCTTTATCTAAGACTGGCAGTCCAGAAGACGCTCAGGAAATCGCGCAAGACACCTTTTTGCGGGCGCTGGCGGCGCTGCCACGGTATAAAGAAACTAACGCCACCTTCAAAACCTATCTGTCACGCATTACGCTTAATCTTATTATTGATTATTACCGTAAACGTGGTCGGGCTCCCCATTTGGTTGATATTGCTCAATATAATGAGCCTATAATTGACACAAGTACTCGTCCTGACGAAGCCGTCGTGAGTGCGGAACAGCGCAGGGAAGTGAGTAGGCTGTTGGAACTTTTGCCGGAAGAGCAACGACGAGTGATTGAACTTAGAATTCTTCAAGGGGTGGCCATAGCTGATGTTGCGAGGATCATGGGGAAAAGTAGTGCTGCCATAAAAATGCTGCAGCAGCGGGCGCTCAAAAAACTGAAGGATTTATTTGATGAAAACGGCATTACAGGAGGGAGGGAAGCTGGTGCAGGATAACACTAATACGGAAAAAAGACAAGCAGAAGCATTGTCAGCCGCTTTGGATGAACTTAATCAGGGTATGCCGTTAGAAAACACGCATGAGGAAGAACTCGCCGAACTCTTGCGTACTGCCCAGCTAATTAAAGCGGCAGTCGCGCCGCCAGCTGTACCGCCTCCGGCAGTACTGAACCATATTGTGGAGCAAGCAGCTATTTCTATTGCCAGGGCCAAGCGTAAAAAACGCTTGGTCTGGGGCGTAGCCAGTTTTGCTGGTACGGTAGCAGCGGCGGTGTTATTAATTACACTTTTAAACATTTTTCCACCAGCCACGCAAGAACAGCATCTGGCTAAGAGTCCGCAATCGATACCGGCGCCTGCCGTTGAAACGCCGCAACCGTCATCTATTGTGGAAACACCGGCTAATCTGACAGTGCCGCCAGCCAAAGACGAGATACAGGCTTCGACGCCTGGTTCTCAAATTACTGAGCCAGCTCAACCAGAGGCGGAAGCCACCCAGGCGCCTAGTGTAGCCTTGGCTGTGCCTTCCCCTGTTGTACCAGCAGTGGAAGGCACCATGCTGGCCTTGGCTGACCGCAAAGCTGATATTGTTTCAATTGATGCAATCAGCAAAACGATTAGACAAGTGTACCATCAGGGTGATCCTGATGAAATCATCATTACCCAGGCCCCAAAACCAACCAATGCGCTCCGCTCAGTGCCGGTGCCGCCCCAGGTACAGAAAAAAATGGCCATCCCCAAGGAAGCCATTAATAGTAATCTGCCAAACCGTAATAAAGTAACTGTCATTATTGATAATAATGAAGTAACGCTGGAAGGCGCAACCAGCCAGGAAGAACTACTGAGACTTGCCAAAACATTAACCAAAGTAAGTGTTGCGAGATAAGCATTGGAAAATGTTATAATATAATAAGCGTTTCCAATTAGCGAGAGTACAGGGAATTCACTGTCAGAGAGCTTGTATATGTTCAGGCTAGCAGCTTGGTTCAAAGGGCTGATGAAGGTTTGTCTGCTGGGGTGAATTCGTACCCAACTGCAGAACCTCTGTAAGGGTGAATACTTTAGTAATAAAAATTGTCAGGTGTTTAGTCAAATCAATTTCGGGGCCATTTTTCAGCCTGCGACCGCTTGCATCAAGGAGAAATTTTAAGGTTGGTCGGGTTTGTAGTCCGGGAATTACTCGTGTTACTACTGCGATGTCACCTGTATTAAGTTGGACGATGCTGCCTAGCGGATAAAGGGCAATATAATTTAGAAAAGTCTGCAAAATAATTGGATCAAAGTGGGTATTAGCTAAGGACATCATGATTTCATAGGCTTCGTGCGGCAATATGCCTTCTTTGTAAGGTCTGTCTGAGGTAAGTGCATCATATACATCGGCAATGGCTACAATGCGGGCATACTCATGAATATCTGTGCCGACAAGGCCGCGGGTATAACCAGTGCCGTCAAATTTTTCATGGTGCTGAAAGGCGATATGGGCTGAGACCAATGGGATGTCGCTGTGTTTACGGAGAATATCAAAACCAAGGTCAGAATGTTGTTCCATAAGTTTACGCTCGGTGGTTGTAAGTGGAGCAGGCTTGATGATGATTTCTTGTGGAATGAGCATTTTGCCTGCATCGTGGAGTAAGGCGCCTAATGCCAGTTCTTTGAGATTAATCATGTCATAGCCTAACTGAACGCCGGTGAGGGTAGCTAATACGCAGACATTAACCGAGTGCCCAAAGGTATAGCCATCACGGGCCCGGATATCTGTGAGATGAATCATGGCCCCACGATTTTTGATAACATCATCAAGAAGAAAATTAGAAATCGCCTTAAATTGCTGTGTGTCGAGATTCTGCGTGACAGTAAGGTTTTTAAAAGCCGTATTCACAAGTTGGACGGCCTGAACCCTTGTTTCTTCGCGGACAACTTCAGGGATGGTATCTATAAGGTCGCCATAGGTGATAGTGTCAGTAAAGGGATTTTTTATATAGATACTAGGTAGGCCAAACTGCTGTAAGCGATCAATTTGCATAGCATTGAGCACCGTATCGGCGCTTAATAGCAATACGCCTTCGGTGCTGTAGATATTACGGGCAACTACCATATTAGGTTGAAGATCTGGTATGGCAATTTTTTGCATGATATAAGATGTCCCCTTCTGCTAGTGTACTGAATTTTATTCGACATGAGGTAGTGGAAAATCCTTTAGTTTTTTATCCAGATGGAAAGTATAACTTTCCCTGGATTGAACGACTAAGGCTTCTGCCGGCGTCCTAAAGGACTTGGCACAAGCCAAGTCTTTTCTTATTGCTTTACAAGATAATCCATAAGTGGTATGAATATCATTGGAGGGGTAATAGGTGTTAGTTTTTAATGTTGGAATTTGCCAATTAGGTGTTGTGGCAGATAAGCAGAGCAATATTTGTAAGGCAAGGAGCATGATTGCAGAGGCCGCTGATCAGGGCAGTCGTTTGGTAGTATTGCCGGAGATGTTTAATTGTCCCTATCAGTCAGAACTATTTTCCCAATATGCTGAAATCTATCCGGAGGGACCGACTATTGCCATGTTGGCCGAGTGCGCTGAAAAGCACAAGGTAATAGTTGTTGGTGGTTCAATTCCGGAACGGGATGAAGTAGGTAATATTTATAATACCTGCTTTATCTTTAATGAGCAGGGTAAACTGATTGGCCGCCATCGCAAAGTACATCTGTTTGATGTGGACATTAAAGGGGGGACAGTATTTCAGGAATCTAAGACATTAGTAGCCGGTAGCAGTATGACGCTGGTAGATACATCACTAGGAAAGATTGGGGTGGCAATTTGTTATGATGTGCGTTTTCCCGAGCTAGCCAGGACAATGGTACTGCAAGGAGCCGAAATCTTAGTGTATCCAGGTGCTTTTGGCCCGGTGACAGGTCCGGCCCATTGGGAGCTATTGATGCGCGCCAGAGCCGTTGACAATCAGGTATATGTAATTGGAGCAGCTCCCGCATTAAATGCTGCCGCCGAGTATAAGTCATATGGGCATTCCATTATTGTTGACCCCTGGGCCAGAGTACTGGCGCTTGCCAATGAAGTCGAAACTGTGATTACCAGCAAGATTGATTTTAGAACGTTGAACAGAGTGCGGGAAGAATTGCCGTTGCTGAGGCACCGCAAGCCTGAAGTATACAGGGTCTGAGGAGGAAAAGAGAACCTAAGTATGGAAGCTTTTATTCATGGTGTTATTTTAGCTTTTGGGCTTATTTTACCATTAGGTGTGCAAAACCTATTTGTCTTTAACCAAGGAGCTATACAAACTAATTTGTGGCAGGCCATGCCTGCCGTAGTGACAGCCGGGCTTTGTGATACGCTGCTTATTCTGGCCGCGGTACTGGGTGTATCGCTGGTAATACTGAGTTTTGCCTGGCTGAAGGCGGTGCTATTGGCTGGCGGATTTGTCTTTTTAGCCTATATGGGTTGGGTCGCCTGGCAGAGTAAGGCTGAAGATAGCCAAACACATGATGGAATAGGCTTGCCTCCTGGTAAACAGGTCGTGTTTGCAGCTTCGGTATCACTGCTTAACCCTCACGCTATTTTAGACACTATCGGGGTTATTGGCACTAGCTCATTACAGTATGGTGACAGCAGCAAACTATTGTTTACGGCAGCGTGTATCCTGGTATCCTGGCTGTGGTTCTTTTCTCTGGCTTTTGCCGGGCGTTTGGTGGGAACCTTAGATAGCTCGGGAAGGTTACTGGGGATGCTGGGAAAATTTTCAGCGGTATTTATTTGGGGGGCCGCCCTATATTTGGGCTATAGCTTGGTGGCGCAGGCTTAATGCCAGCCACTATTTTTTGTTTCAACAGCAAGGTATGTGGAACGGCGGCGTCTTCCCGAGCTTAACCAGGGAGTTGGCGGGATATTAGCAAAGTTGCCATGAGATAGCTTGCGTAGCGTAGTCTGATATGCTATAATTACTACGCATAAATTTAATTTAAATGGCTCTATAAAGTGAGGTGCAAGATATGCAAGAAAAGATTCATCCCCAATTCAATGAAGCCAAAGTTGTCTGCGGCTGTGGCAATACGTTTGTTACTGGTTCGGTTAAAAAAGAACTGCGTGTAGATGTATGCTCCAAATGCCACCCCTTCTATACCGGTCAACAGCGCCAAATAGCAGCAGGCGGCCGTGTAGAAAGATTCAACAAGCGTTTTGGCAGCAATACCAAAGAATAATTGCCGCTTGGCTAATTGAACAACATCTGGGCAGCAGAGCAGGAATGCTCTGCTGTACTTATATGTGAACACAGGCGGTATTGCGTAGAAAGTTTTGATAGAAGGAGGGCGGGCAGCATGAGTCAAAAAAAACCTTTTGTTGGCGGGCAGGCTGTTATTGAAGGTGTTATGATGCGTGGTCCGGAATTTATCGCCACTGCCGTTCGTGAACCGTCCGGCAACATTACGATTCAAAAGGAACGGTTGACTTCGATTACTGATCGTTATCCTATTTTGAAGAAACCGATGCTTCGCGGGGTTGTTGCTTTAGCAGAATCACTGGTTTATGGTTTGAAGGCCTTGTCATTTTCCGCACAGGCGGCCGGTGAGGAGGAAGAGAGTTTATCTACCAAAGAAATTGCCATGACCATGGTATTCTCGCTGGGATTGGCGATTTTACTATTTGTGATTATCCCAACCTTTGCTGCAAAATATATTCATAGTGCAGTCACTGATTCACGGTTACTTAATACGTTTGAGGGTATTTTGCGGCTGGCCATCTTCTTCTTGTATATTTGGGGAATATCACTCATGAAAGATATTCAACGAGTATTTCAGTATCATGGTGCTGAGCACAAAACTATCCATACCTATGAGGCTGGCGAGAAACTGACGGTGGAGAATATCAGAAAATACAGCCGTCTGCATCCCCGCTGTGGCACCAATTTTTTGCTTATTGTCATGGTAGTAAGTATTATTATGTTTGCTTTTTTGGGTTGGCCTGACCTGTGGCTCCGGATTTTGTCCAGGGTGGTTTTGCTGCCGGTAGTGGCTGGCATTGCTTATGAAATTATCCGCTTTGCCGGACGGAGTAATGCTCGCTGGGTTGCTTGTGCCATTACACCAGGCCTGTGGTTGCAAAAATTGACTACCCGTGAACCGAGTGACGATCAGATTGAAGTAGCGATTGCAGCCTTAAATGCTGTGCGGCCTGACCAAGAAATAGAGGTGAAAACAAATGTTGGATAAAATGCAGGCAATGGAAGATAAATTTCTCGAACTGGAAGGGCGGATCAGCGACCCGGCGGTAATGGCTGACATGGTCGAATGGCAGAAACTGACCAAGGCTCACAGTAAAATGATTTTGATTGTGGAAAAGTTCCGGGAATACAAGAAAACACTGCAGGCTGTTGATGATGCCCGTGAAATGCTCAAAGATAAACTTGATGATGAATTTCGCGAGCTAGTGGAAGCTGAGTATAGCGAGGCGTACAATAAAATAGCGGGCTTAGAAGAAGAACTGCGAATTTTACTTCTGCCCAAAGACCCTAAAGATGATAAGAATGTTATTGTTGAAATCCGGGGCGGTGCCGGTGGTGATGAGGCCGCGCTATTTGCTGGTGATTTATTCCGTATGTATACCCGTTATGCCGAAAACCAGGGCTGGCGGACTGAGATGCTTGATGCAAATGCGCCCGATCTGGGTGGCTTCAAGGAAGTGGTATTTTCTATTCAGGGCGATGGGGCATATTCTAAGCTCAAGTATGAAAGTGGAGTGCATCGAGTACAGAGGGTGCCGACAACTGAGTCAAGCGGCCGGATTCATACCTCTACCGTGACAGTAGCGGTATTGCCTGAAGCCGAAGATGTGGATATTGAAATCAATCCCAATGACCTTCGCATTGACACCTATTGCGCCAGTGGGGCTGGCGGTCAGCATGTCAACAAAACGGAATCGGCTGTGCGCATTATTCATTTGCCGACAGGAGTTGTGGTAACATGCCAGGATGAAAAATCGCAGCTTAAAAATAAGGATAAGGCTATGCGTGTGCTGCGTTCCAGAATATTAGAGCTGGCGCAGTCTGAACAAGCCGCTGAGATGGCGGAGAATCGCAAAAGCCAGGTGGGTACCGGTGATCGCAGTGAACGAATTCGGACCTATAACTTTCCGCAGGGCCGCGTTACCGATCATCGTATTGGCCTAACACTGCATAAACTGGACTTTGTCCTAAACGGCGATTTGGATGAACTAATCTCAGCGCTGGTAACTGCTGGTCAAAGTGAAAAATTGCAAGAAGTACAATAAATAATAACGTTAAGGACGGTGAGAAATGCCAAATGGGCGTTTCTCACCGTCCGGGTGGGTGCAATGACTGAACAATGGACCATCACTTCAATTGTACAATGGACCAGGCAGTACTTCGACTCCAAGGGGATTGATAATCCTCGCCTGGATGCTGAGGTACTGCTTTCCCATATATTAGGTAAAGACAGGCTGTATTTATATACTAATTTTGATCAGCCGCTAACTCCAGAGGAACTGGCTGCTTACAGACAAGCTGTCAAACGCCGGGCCATGTATGCGCCGGTAGCTTATATTAACGGTTACAAAGAGTTTATGGGGCTGGATTTCATGGTTAATCCGGCTGTACTTATTCCCCGGCCTGATACCGAGATATTGGTGGAGGCCGCACTTGACCGCTTGGCTGGTACAGAGGCACCGGTTATTGCTGATTTGGGTACAGGCAGTGGTGCCATAATTGTTAGCTTATTATCCAAACTAGTTACTGCGGTAGGCGCGGCGGTTGATATTTCTGCCGAGGCGTTGGCAGTTGCCGGAGAAAATGCCGATAGACAAGGGGTTTCCGAACGTCTGGCGCTCTTTAGAGGTGATATGTTGCGACCGCTGGCAGGTAAAAAATTCGATGCAATAGTATCTAACCCACCGTATATTCCAGATAGTGAGATCCCCGGATTAAGTCCTGAGGTACGTCAGGAACCATGTCTGGCGTTGGCTGGCGGGTCTGATGGTCTCAATTTCTACCGTCGGATTGTGGCGCAGGGAGCAGACTACCTTAAGCCAGAGGGCTTCATTGCCGTAGAAGTAGGAATTAATCAGGCCGGACCGGTAGCAGCACTGGCTAATACCGGCAGTAGGCTGATAACGGAAACTATTATTAAAGATTATGCTGGTATTGAACGTGTTGTAATTTTTCGTTTTGCTAATGGAGATGATCATTGTGCATACTAACTATTATAAAATAGACCCGTTCGACCCGGATATAGCTGTTTTGACAGAGACAGCTGCTATGCTGCGCCAGGGGCAGTTGGTGGCATTTCCTACCGAAACCGTGTATGGTCTTGGCGCTAATGGGCTCAACGTGCAAGCAGTAAAGGCTATCTTTCAGGCCAAAGGACGGCCTTCAGATAACCCGCTTATACTACATATCGATGCTGTTGACAAAATATATACTCTAGCAGCGTCTGTGCCGGCCAATGCGTTGGCTTTGGCTGAACGCTACTGGCCTGGACCACTCACGATGGTGGTTAATCGTCGGCCACTGGTGCCTGATGCTGTGACTGGTGGTTTGGATACGGTGGCCATTCGTTTACCCTCGTCACTGGTGGCCAGAGAGTTAATCCGTCTGGCAGGTGTGCCAGTGGCGGCGCCTAGTGCAAATACTTCAGGAAGACCAAGTCCGACGACAGCGCAAGCTGTACTGGCAGATCTTGATGGTAAAATTGCCGCTGTGATTGATGCCGGTCCCTGTGAGATTGGTGTAGAATCAACGGTGGTTGATTGTACCACCCCAGTGCCGACATTGCTGCGACCAGGGGGGATTACTTATGAAATGCTGGTCGAAGTGTTGGGGGAAGTCGAAATTGATCCAACGCTCTCTGGCGCACAGGCGATACCAAAATCGCCTGGTATGAAATATACCCATTATGCGCCTTTGGCGCCGCTGTTTTTAGTGGAGGCCGAACCGATTACTGCGACTGCACTTTTAAAGCGGGAGCTTAATCAAGCGCTAGCGACAGGGAAAACAGTGGGGGTTATCGTGTCTGCTGAATTAGCAGGGAGTTTGCCGCCTGAGGCTATAGCTTTTGTTTACGGACCACGCGGCGATACGGCTGCTATTGCAGCCAACCTCTACACCGCTCTTAGGAGTTTTGATAATAAGGCTGTGGATGTCATTTATGCTGAAGGTATTAGCGATCAGGGGTTGGGGCTTGCTGTCATGAACCGATTACGTAAAGCTGCAGGGTATCGCATTATTCGCCTCTAGATTGAGGAATGCTTCATATTGCCTCTTGGTGGTACATATACATTACCAGCGGAGGTGGAAATATGAGCCTGTTTGAACTGGTTGTTCTAAGTGCCGCGTTGGGAACAGATTTGTTTTCAGTAGCGGTGCCTATTGGTATGAACAAGGTGCGCCGGCTGGTGATTTTCCGGTCAGCCTTTGTGTTTGCGGTGTCCCATATTATTATGATTCTAATTGGATATCATATTGGACACTGGTTGGGGAGTATTGTTGAACACGTGGGGGCCTACCATATCAACTGGCCAGTTGCCAATGTACAAAATATTGCCACAATTATCGGTGCCTTGGTGCTTGCTGGCTTAGGTGCTTCAATGATTAAGGATAATATATGTGGCTCAAAGGATACCATGCCAAGTAACCCCTTGCATGGTGCAGCCCTCCTCTTGTTGGCTGCCAGCGTGAGTATTGATGCCCTGGCAGCTGGTTTCAGCCTAGGCATGATTGATGTAAATTTATTCGAACTAAGTTTGGTTTTGGGGATAGTTATCTTTGCCATTGCGCTGCTTGGTCTAGTATTAGGTCGTAAGTTGGGTCGGTATATTGGCGGACGGGCTGAACTGATAGGTGGCAGTGTTTTAGTACTTTTAGGAATACATATCATATGGACAACAATCTGCTAGAATTATTTATAGAGGTATGAGAAATTTTTTCCTGGCACAAAATAGGAGGGGTTGAACAAAGATGTTTAAGGTACTACTTGTATGTACCGGTAATACCTGTCGTAGTCCCATGGCGGCCGCTATACTTGCCGATATGGCAGTACAAGCGGGGGTGGCTGATAAAATTGTTGTGACCTCGGCTGGGCTTTCCGCCTGGCAGCAGCCCGCTTCGCCTCAGGCTCAGGCTGTTATGCATCAGGCTGGACTTAGTTTGGACAGGCATTGCTCAGTGCAGCTTGATTTGGCCCAATTGATGGCGGCAGATCTGGTACTGGCCATGACAATAGCGCATAAACATGCGATTATGAGGGTAGCACCAGGTATGGTGGAAAAAACGTACACGTTAGCTGAGTTTGCTGGTAAAACAGGCGACGTTGCCGATCCGTTTGGTGGCAGCGAGGTTAAGTACCATGCCTGTGCTCAGCAACTGCGACAATTGCTGATTTCAGCGTGGGAAAAAATTGTAAGTTTAGCAGGAAAAAAGTAATTAACGTTGAAAATGAAGAATGGCATGTAAATATATACATAGGAAGTGTTACTGCAATGAAAGTAGCAATTGGCAGCGACCATGGCGGTTTTCGACTAAAAGAAGAAATTAAAACTTTATTAACTGAGCTTAAGGTAAATAGCCATGATTTTGGTACATATACCTCCGCATCAGTTGACTACCCCGACATTTCCCGTCAAGTAGCCGAAGCAGTGGCAAAAGGCGAGTATGAACGGGGCATTATTGTTTGCGGCACAGGCATTGGGGTTAGTATTGCGGCTAACAAAGTAAAGGGAATCAGAGCCGCTCTTTGTAATGATGTCTTTTCGGCGCAGATGTCGCGCGAGCATAATGACGCGAATATCCTGACAATGGGAGAACGCGTGATTGGATCTGGTTTGGCCAGAATGATTGTTGAGGTATGGCTTAAAACTGAATTTGCCGGAGGACGTCACGCTTGCCGGGTGGCCAAACTTATGGAGTTAGAAAAAGACTGCTAGTAAATTGGAGTGGATGACCATGGATACAGACTTGGCAACGATCGGTCGTCAAACAATACAGGCGGCTGAAGAATTGATAAAAACAGCCCAGCTAAAGCCAGGACAAATTCTGGTAGTGGGGTGTAGTACTAGTGAAGTACAGGGGGTGCGCATTGGCTCCTATGGCTCTGAGGTAGTGGCTGCCCGGATTTTGTCAAGTCTCTTAAAAGTTTGTTCCTGGTATCAGATTTCCTTGGCGATACAGTGCTGCGAGCATCTTAACAGAGCACTTGTTGTCGAACAGGCTGTAGCTGCTGAGTATCATCTCGAAGAAGTCACAGTCATTCCTGTGGCCAAAGCCGGTGGTTCGCTGGCGGCACAGGCTATGCGCGAATTTACCAAGCCGACGGTGGTGGAAACCATCACTGCCCATGCCGGCCTTGATATTGGCAGCACGCTTATAGGTATGCATATCAAGCGAGTGGCTATTCCTGTGCGTTTAACGCTAAAGCATATTGGACAAGCGTATCTAACTGCGGCCCATACCAGGCCCAAACTAATCGGCGGCGTACGCGCTGTTTATGAGTTATCTTAAAAAAGATCGCTTTATTTTTGGGGAGGAATATACATGACAATACTTGCTGGAGTAGATCCTGAAGTAAAAAAAGCCATTGACCTTGAACGCGCTCGTCAGCAAAATAAGCTGGAACTTATCGCGTCGGAAAATTTTGTCAGCAAAGCCGTAATGGAGGCCCAGGGATCAGTACTTACTAATAAATATGCCGAGGGGTATCCTGGACATCGTTATTATGGCGGCTGCGAATGTGTTGATATTGTTGAGCAATTGGCCATTGACAGAGCCAAAGAGATTTTTGGCTCTGAGCATGTTAATGTGCAGCCTCATTCAGGTGCGCAGGCTAATACGGCCGTGTACTTTGCGTTTTTAAAGCCTGGCGATACTATTTTAGGTATGAATCTTGCCCATGGCGGTCATCTAACTCACGGCAGCCCAGTGAATATTTCCGGACAGTACTTTAATGTAGTTGCCTATGGTGTTAATGAGGATACTCATCTTATCGATTATGACCAGGTAGCTGAGCTTGCTTATACGCATAAGCCCAAGATGTTGGTGGCTGGTGCCAGCGCCTATTCGCGAATTATTGATTTTGCCCGACTGGGACAAATTGCCCGCGATGCAGGGGCGATGTTTATGGTGGATATGGCGCATATTGCCGGTTTAGTGGCAGCTGGTTTTCATCCCAGCCCGGTGCCGCATGCCGATATTGTTACCACAACGACCCACAAGACGCTACGCGGTCCGCGTGGCGGTATGATCCTGTGCCGTGCCCAGTATGCTAAAGCCATTGATAAAGCTGTATTCCCTGGCATTCAAGGTGGCCCGTTAATGCATGTAATTGCCGCCAAAGCAGTGGCTTTTAAAGAAGCACTTAGCCAGGAATTCCGCCTCTATCAGGGCCAAATTATAAAGAATGCCCAAGCTTTAGCCGAACGGCTCAAACAAAAAGGGTTTACGCTGGTATCTGGCGGCACCGATAATCATCTGATGCTGGTTGATTTGCGGACGCAAAACATTACCGGTAAGCAAGCCGAGCACCTTTTGGATGAGATCGGCGTTACAGTCAATAAAAATGCTATCCCTAATGACCCAGCCAGTCCTTTTGTGACAAGTGGTATCCGTATTGGCGTGCCAGCAGTTACTTCCCGCGGGATGGTAGAGATGGATATGGTGGCAATTGGTGATATTATTGCCATGACACTGACCAACCCGGATGACAGCGCAGCACAAGACAAGGCCCGCTCGCTGGTGGCTGCGTTATGCCGCAAATACCCATTGTATGCATAAGTAAGGAGAAGATGATATCATGCAAGTAAAAATAATTGACCACCCGCTCATTCAGCATAAACTATCGCTCATTCGTGATGTTAGGACAGGAACCAAGGAGTTTCGTGAACTCTTAGAAGAAATTGCGATGCTCATGGCCTTTGAGCTGACCCGTAATATGCCGCTGGAAGAAACCCAAGTCGAAACGCCACTTACAACTTGTACTTGTAAAGTATTGTCAGGTAAAAAAATTGGAGTTGTGCCGATTTTACGTGCCGGCCTAGGCATGGTAAATGGCATTATAAAACTTATTCCTGCTGCCAAGGTCGGACATGTCGGCTTATACCGTGACCATGAAACGCTAAAACCGGTAGAGTACTACTGCAAACTGCCGAAAGATGTTGATGAACGTGAACTTATTGTTATCGATCCTATGCTGGCTACCGGCGGCTCCTCAGTCGCGGCCATTGACCTCTTAAAAGCCAAAGGTGCCAAGAATATTAAATTGATGTGTCTGGTGGCTGCACCGGAAGGTATTAATCTAGTTAATTCTCACCATCCTGATGTTGAGGTGTATGTAGCTGCTGTTGACAGCCATCTCAATGAACACGGCTACATTGTGCCTGGTTTAGGGGATGCCGGTGATCGGATTTTTGGCACCAAGTAAGCGGTCATTTTTTACTTGGGCCATGAATAGACTGTTAGTACATTGTTGGCCAAGAGAGGGTAGAAGCGCATGAGTGATAACCAAGAACTTACCCGGCCGTCCTGGGATGAGTATTTTATGGAAATAACAAAGGTTGTTGCTACCCGCTCAACCTGCTTACGTCGTCACATTGGGGCTGTGATTGTTAAAGATCAGCGTCTCTTAAGCACCGGGTATAATGGCGCACCTTGTGGTTTGGCCCATTGTGGCGAAATTGGCTGTGTGCGTACTGTTAATCAGGTACCATCAGGCGAACGTCAGGAGCTCTGCCGGGGGCTTCATGCCGAGCAAAGTGCAGTGGTTCAGGCAGCTATGTATGGGGTTCCTATTCGTGATGCTACGATTTACTCAACCCATCAACCTTGTTCGTCCTGTACCAAAATTCTTATAAATGCTGGTATTAAACGAATTGTCTATCAGTATAGCTATCCGGATAAACTGGCGGAACAGTTAATTGCTGAAGCTGGCATAACGTATGACTGCTTCGGCTAGTCAGTGAATAAAAGGGGAGTTCTATGGTAGAAGCAATTTATTTACCAAAACTTAATAACCTTACCCCGACACTGGATTCAACGCTGCTGAAGGCTATGGAAGAAGCCGGGGAATTAGCCCGCGCTGTACTTAAATTTATGTCCTGGGAGAAATTAAGCCCGGAGGAACTCGCAAACCAACCGCTGGCTTCAGGGTTACTTGCGGATGTTAAAGAAGAACTTTTGGATGTAGCGCAAACCTGTGTGACGATGATTTTTGTCATGGAGGAATACTTTGTGATTGATGCTGACAGCCTAATTGGCGAGCACCTTACCAAATTATTGGACAAAGGCTACGCCTATGATAACAGTCAAAGTTATCGTATCACTACGATACAAAACCGCCATGGCGGCAACTACAAATATATTAGTTTGCCACACCTTCAGATTGCGGACGTCACACTACTTACTACTGTGTGCAAAATTCAGGAAGAACTTGGCGAACTTACCCAATTCCTTGGCAAACATGCTGGCGCGTCAGGTGAACAAAATTGTCTTGCTGCCGACGAGGTTAACAGGGGAGCGGCTTTGGAGTTATTAGATGTAGCGCAATGCTGTTTTACGATGATGTATATTTTGGCTGAGCGGTATGCTGTAAATATACCAGAGCTTGTTGAGGGGCATGTGAATAAGCTGCGTCGTAAAGGATATTGTCAGTAGTATTAGAGAAATACTATAATGGCAGGCATATTTCTCCATTGGCTGCGGATTGACAACTTTCACACGGGGAGTTACAATTGGAGTTGTGTAGAAATGAGGTGTTAGCATATGCAAACATATGTAGTAGCTTTTACTGTTGCCTTGGCAGCAACTTACTTTATCACGCCGCAAGTCAAGGAACTAGCCATTAAGGCAGGAGCTTTGGATGCCCCGGATGCCCGTAAAGTGCATACTACTCCAATTCCACGGATGGGTGGATTGGCAATATATTTTGGCTTTGTACTTGCTGTATTGTCCAGCATGCATATTAGCCATGAAATTTTAGGATTGTTATTAGGTGGTACTGTCATTTTGGCTGTAGGCATTATTGATGATATGATCCAGTTGTCGGCTAAGGTAAAGTTGTTAGGTCAGATTATGGCAGCAGCTGTGCTAGTCATGTTCGATGTTCGTATTGAATGGTTGACTAATCCCTTCGGCGATATGATTTATGTTAACTATCTGGCTATCCCGCTTACAATTATGTGGGTAGTCGGATTGACCAATACGGTTAACTTGATTGATGGCTTGGATGGCTTAGCTGCCGGGGTATCGACAATTGCATCACTTACTATTTTATTAGTGGCGTTGGAACAAAATTTCTGGACAGTAGCTATTTTGACTGCAGCATTAGCTGGCAGTGCACTTGGTTTTTTGCAGCATAATTTTAACCCGGCCAAGATTTTTATGGGTGATACCGGTAGCATGTTTTTAGGATATATGCTGGCCGCTGTTTCCATATTAGGGGCTGTTAAAAGCGCGGCAACCATTGCGCTGATAGTTCCTATTGTGGCATTAGGGCTGCCAATTATGGATACTGCTTTTGCTATAATTCGCCGGTATATGAATGGCCGGCCGATTTTTAAGCCAGACAAAGGGCATTTGCACCATCGACTGTTGGCTATGGGTTTAAGCCAGAAACAGGCCGTATTGTTGATGTATGTAATTAGCGGTTTTCTAGGCGTGAGTGCGATTGTGCTTACCGAAGTTAGCCAGGTATATGCCGGGTTAATTGTTCTGGCCATTATTATTGTGGCCTGTCTTGGTGCCAAGAAAATTGGCGTGTTAAGTAATAATGATGGCGTGCTTAAACACACTGATTCAGTGAAAAGCCATTAATAGTGATTTTGAAATTGAATCTGTACTAAAAGGCGGGCAATTTTGCCCGCCTTGTATTTATCAGAGGAAAAAGTGAAAAATACCACTTGATTCCAGCGGAAGGAGCTTTTTATGTCACGCATTAAAGTTATGACTGTCTTTGGTACTAGGCCTGAAGCCATCAAAATGGCACCTGTTGTACTTGAGTTAGCAAAGCATCCTGAATACATAACACCGGTAGTCGCAGTTACTGCTCAACACCGGGAGATGCTTGATCAAGTACTTGGTTTATTTAAGATTACTCCCAACTATGATCTGGACATTATGAGCCAAGGCCAAACCTTATTTGACATTACCTGTCGGGCCATGCAAGGCCTCAATCAGGTGTTAGCTGAGGAAAAACCGGATATTGTCCTGGTTCATGGCGATACGACGACGACCTTTGCCGGAGCACTGGCAGCCTTTTATCACCAGATTGTAATCGGTCATGTCGAAGCAGGATTACGTACTGGCGATAAGTATTCGCCATATCCAGAGGAAATGAACCGCAAGCTGACAGGTACATTAACCGATATTCACTTTGCGCCGACATCTACAGCCAGACAAAACCTACTGCAGGAAAAAGTAGACCCTAAAACTGTATTTGTGACAGGTAATACCGTTATTGATGCATTGAAGGCTACCATCGACTCTACCTATAGATTTATTGACCCGCTATTGCAAAGCATTGACTATGACAGCAGGAAAGTCATCCTGGTTACCACCCATCGCCGTGAAAACCTGGGTGAACCTATGCGACATGTCTATCAGGCATTAAAAGCGATTGTTGATGGTTTTGATGATGTTGAAATTGTTTTTCCAGTCCATAAAAATCCGCTTGTGCGCCAAGTTGTTCAGGAAGAACTTGGCGGGCTCAGCCACGTACATTTAATTGACCCGCTTGACTACCAGCCCTTTGCCAACCTCATGGCCAGATCCTATTTGATACTTACTGATTCGGGTGGTATCCAGGAGGAAGCGCCAGCCCTTGGCAAACCAGTGCTGGTTCTGCGTGATACGACTGAACGTCCAGAGGCAGTAATCTCTGGCACGGTTAAACTTATCGGTACAGATAAGGAACGGGTATATAATGAGACTCGGGAACTACTTGTAAATGACAAAGAATATCAGCGTATGGCAAGTGCAGTAAATCCCTATGGGGATGGTAAAGCTTCCAGTCGGATCGTTAACGCTATTTTGTATAGGCATAACTTGATTTCAACGCTGCCAAATGAATTTGAGGCCAGCAGTAAAGAATAAAAGTGTTCTAAATTATGCAAATTGGTGAAATTTTTATTGTCTTCTGTAACATTATAGCAGGAATTTTCACATACAGTATAGAATGTATTGACAGGATGCAGCTTTTTGGTAGTTTATTGCCCAAAAATGATAACTAGTTGCCATTTGGGTCATAATAAGCAAAATAGCTCGCAAATTTATAAGAGGTGAAGCTATGCCGGGAAAACCTGATGGGACGTGGTCAGCGCTTAGTGTGGCAATGAACATTGGTCTTACTACGGTGGCTACGGTAGCGGTAGGGCTGTTTTTAGGTCGTTGGGCTGATAACTATTGTGGCGTTTTTCCTTGGTTTACTGTGTCAGGGATTGTGCTAGGCATGCTGGCAGGATTATGGGCTACCTACAAAAAAATTGTCAAGTCATGAAGGGTGTTCTTATTGCTCAAAATGGAGTTTTCCGATAATTATACCAGTCAAGTGCGGCGAACGTTACTGCACCTTTTGGCTTGGGGTTTAGTTATAACCATCGGTGCTTTAGTATCAGGTAGAATATCCATTATACCTGGTTTATTGACTGGCTGGGCAGGCAGTTTGCTTTATTTTCTGCTAATGTGCCGCCGGGTAAAGAAAAGTGCCGAACTACCGCCTGGACAAGCAGTTGCATCAATGCGAACAGGTTGGCTGCTCAGGTATGGTTTTATGATTTCGATGCTTGTTTTATCAGTTCATGTACCAGGTATTGATTTTATGGCGGCAGTAGTGGGGTTATTCTCACTTCATATAGTGCTTTTCTTGAATGCCGTATGTATCGTGGTTTCCGGGCTTATAACAAATTTAGGAAAGTCCAAAATAAACTGATAGAAAGGAGTGAAAATGAATATGGGACATGGTGGAGGACATGAGATTGGTGGACATAAGCTGGCGCACTTTGCCGGACTTACCTTTAATATGGACACCTTAACTATGACGTGGTTGACTATGGCAATTGTCATCATTTTGGCAGTTGTTGCCACTAGGCGGGCAGCAATTGTTCCCCGGGGCTGGCAGAACTTCCTGGAAATGGCTGTTACCGCATTGTTAGACCAGATTGATAACACGATGGGGCCCAAAGGCCGAAAATTGGCACCGCTAATTATCACATTGTTCCTGTTCCTTGTTGTTGGCAATGAATTAGGCTTGGTGCCGGGATTCACCTCACCAACCAATGATATCAACACAACACTGGGGCTGGCTTTGATGGTTGTTATCTTGGTACATATTATCGGTGTCAGGGAAAAAGGAGCCGTTAGGTACGTTAAGCACTTTTTTGAGCCCTATATCCCCTTTGTTATTATCAATATTATCGAAGAACTGGCTAAACCGATTACACTATCCTTCCGTTTATTTGGCAACATTCTGGCAGGCGAGATTTTGCTCATTATTTTGGGCATGCTGGTGCCATATGTTATTCCAACAGCATGGTTGGCCTTCAGTGTGTTTGTTGGTATTGTTCAGGCATTTATTTTTACCATGTTGTCCATGTCGTATCTGTCCAACTCATTGAATAACGAACACTAGTTTTTAGCTTAATCTGAAAATCTATAACTGAACAAACAAAAAGGAGGAGTTTTCTGTGGAACAAGCTATTATTATTGCGGCTTCTGCTATTGGTGCTGGTTTAGCTATCGGTCTTGCTGCTATTGGCGCCGGTATTGGTGATGGTGCCGTAACCGCCAAGGCAATTGAGGGGATGGCAAGACAGCCAGAAGCAAAAGGAACTATTCTCGTAAACATGCTGATTTCCGTAGGTTTGATCGAGTCTATTCCTATTATTGCTGCTGTTATTGCAATTGTACTTGTATTTGCCAATCCGTTCATTAAGTAATCTAAGCGTTATCGGGCGACTGGCAGGATGCATTATGCCTTCTGTCAGCGCTCCCCTTATACGCCGGAAAGAGGAGGGGCCCTCAATTGGTTGATTTGAATGCGACGCTTATAGCGCAAATTATAAATTTTCTTATACTTGTTGCTATTCTAACGAAAGTGGCATATAAACCGCTAATGCAGGCGCTGGCTGACCGGCAGGCCAAAATTGCTGACAGTCTGGAAACGGCTGAACAGGAAAAGCAAGCTGCTGAGAAACTCAAGCAGGAGTATCTTGCCCAACTGGCTGAAGCACGTACTCAGGCACAGGCTATTGTAGAAAAGGCCGCCAAGCTGGCTGAACAGACCAAAGAAGAAATTCTCAAAGAAGCCCGTGAAGAAAGTATCCGACTAGTAAAGGCCACCCAGGAAGAGATTGCCCGCGAACGCGAACACGCCATCGCCGAGCTCAAAGGCGAGGTTGTAACGCTAGCTGTTGCAGCTGCTTCCAAAATTATCGCCCAGAACATGGACGAACAAGCCAACGCCAGGATTGTTGATGATTTTATCAATAAACTTGACGGCAAGGAAATTGGTGGTCTGCCATGCTAACCAATATGTTAGCGCTCAAATACGCACAGGCTGTGTATGAAATTGCAAGCGAAAAGGCTATGCTGGACGTAGTGGAAAAACAGCTTAAGCTGGTAGAAGCCACCATTGCCGGACATGCCGATTTGGCTACTCTTATGTATCATCCACTGGTACCGGCTCCGGCCAAAAAGGAAACGATAACCCGTGTTTTTGCCGGAGATTTGGATGGCTTTGTCCAGAATTTTTTGTTGCTTTTAATTGATAAACGACGGGAACCAGCGCTTCCGGCCATTGTTAGCGAATATACTCGCTTGGCCAATGAAGCCAGAAATATTGCCGAGGCCGAAGTCTTTACCGCCAAAGAACTCAGCGCAGAGCAGCTTGAGGCGCTAGCGGCTAAGCTTAGCAAAGTTACCGGCAAAAATATTGTGCTCAAGACAACCTTGGACCAGGCACTTATCGGTGGAATTGTTGTCAAAATCGGTGATAAACTGATTGACGGCAGTGTACAGCGCCAGCTTAAAGCGCTGAAAGCGGCGCTACTCACTAATCAAGCCGTTGCAGTGTAATCTTAGTATCTTATGGATAAGACTGCTTATGTCTTGAGCCGCCTTGCTGTAGACTTTATGATTGGGGTGACATACGAGATATGAAAATGAGGCCAGAAGAAATAACGGCCATCATCAAGCAACAAATTGAGAATTATCAGGTAGAATTAAATGTTGATGATGTTGGCACTGTTATCGAAGTAGGCGATGGTATCGCCCGGATTCACGGCCTGGAAAAGGCTATGGCCGGCGAATTATTAGAATTTCCGCATGAAGTATTTGGCTTGGTCCTCAACTTAGAAGAGGACAATGTCGGCGCTGTACTTTTAGGCGGTGAAATTGAAATTAAAGAAGGCGACACGGTTCGCCGGACCGGACGTATCATGCAGGTGCCGGTAGGGGAAGCGATTGTTGGACGGGTTGTCAATGCACTTGGTCAGCCCATTGATGGCAAAGGGCCGATTAATACTACTGAGTTTCGCCCGGTTGAATACCGTGCTCCTGGCATTGCTGACAGGCAGTCGGTTAAGGAACCGTTGCAAACAGGTATTAAGGCGATTGACTCTATGGTACCTATTGGCCGCGGCCAGCGCGAGCTCATTATCGGCGACCGTGGTACAGGTAAAACAGCCATTGCTGTTGACACTATTATTAATCAAAAGGGCCAAGGCGTAATTTGTATTTATGTCGCTATTGGTCAGAAGGCATCGACTGTTGCCCGTGTTGTAAAAACACTGGAAGAGGCTGGTGCCATGGAATATACCATTATTGTAGCCGCTACTGCCTCCGACAGTGCGCCATTGCAATACCTGGCACCTTATGCCGGTGTTTCTATGGGCGAATACTTTATGTATAAAGGCGGCGCTGTTCTCTGCGTGTATGATGACTTATCTAAACACGCTACGGCGTATCGTGCTATGTCGCTTTTACTTCGTCGTCCACCCGGACGCGAAGCTTATCCAGGCGACGTATTTTACTTACACTCCCGTTTGCTTGAACGGGCGGCTAGGTTATCGAGCGATTTGGGCGGCGGCTCAATTACTGCCCTGCCAGTTATCGAAACCTTGGCAGGTGACGTATCTGCCTATATACCAACAAATGTAATCTCCATTACTGATGGTCAGATATTCCTGGAAAGCGAGCTGTTCTATTCCGGTATTCGTCCGGCCATTAATGCTGGCCTTTCGGTATCCCGTGTTGGTGGTTCTGCTCAGATTAAAGCCATGAAACAGGTTGCAGGACGCTTGCGTCTGGACCTAGCGCAATATCGGGAACTCGCGGCTTTTGCCCAATTCGGCTCTGATTTGGATAAGTCCACCCAAGCGCAGCTTGATCGCGGTCAGCGGACAATGGAAATTTTGAAGCAACCACAATATGCACCAATGGCAGTCGAAGAACAAGTTATATCCATTTATTGCGCTATTAATGGCTATCTTGATGATGTGGCTATTGAGAATGTAACGAAGTTTGAACAGGACTTCATCAAGTTCATGCGCAGCAACTATGCCGAAGTGACTAAAACCATCAGAGAACAGAAAAATCTTGATACTGAGACTGAGGCCGTTCTTAAAAAAGCGATTAAAGAGTTTAAAGATACGTTTGTTAAAGTTGAAGCGGCGAGGTGATAATATATGGCTAGCGCCAGCGATATCCGTCGTCGTATCAAGAGCGTAAAAAATATTCAACAGATAACCAAAGCCATGAAAATGGTGGCTGCGGCCCGGCTGCGCCGGGCGCAGGAACGGGCCATTGCCAGTAGGCCTTATACCCAGAAGGTTAGAGAAGTATTGGCCAGTGTAGCGGCCAATGCCCGTGATGCCTCCCATCCACTGCTTGCGGTGCGGGAAGTAAGGCAGATTGGTTATTTGGTATTAAGTGCCGACAAAGGCTTGGCTGGGGCGTATTCGTCGAACCTGATTAAAGAGGTTTTACCGCAAGTGCGCGGTAAAGACAACGCCAGATTGGTTACTGTAGGACGTAAGGCCCGTGACTATTTTAAGCGGCGGGGTTATACTATTGATGGCGAGTACACCGGTTTTTCAGAAAGACCATCCTATCAGGATGCTGCTAAGTTGGCTCAATTCATGGCTGATAAATTCGCAACAGGTGAGTATGACGAAATTTATTTGTCATATACTCATTTTTATTCGCCGATTAATCAGCAGCCAACAACAATTAAGCTATTGCCGGTAGCCGAAATCGGCGCAGGGGAGGAAATGCCCCAGACTGAGTACATTTTTGAACCGTCAGCTAATGAGGTTCTTAGTTTACTCTTACCGCGTTACCTGGAAACAGTTATTTACGGAGCTCTTTTACAAGCAGCTGCAAGCGAGCTGGGTTCCCGTATGACTGCCATGGGGTCGGCTACTGATAACGCACAAGAACTCATTTCCAAACTGACCTTAAACTACAATAAAGTTCGTCAGGCCACCATTACCCGGGAGATTTCCGAGATCGTGGGCGGCGCAGAGGCACTTAAGTAGAGGGTTCTAAGAAGTTAAGGAGGGGAAACCCCGTGAATATCGGTAGAATTATACAAGTTATCGGTCCTGTTATTGACGCTGAGTTTCCCCCGGAAAAACTGCCTGCCATATATAATGCTGTCACAATTGACGAAACAGTTGGCGATGTTCATGTTAAGCTGACTGCGGAAGTAATGCAGCATCTGGGCGATAATACCGTCCGCTGCGTAGCTATGTCTTCTACGGACGGCCTTACTCGCGGCATGAAGGCAGCAGATACCGGGGCGCCAATTAAAATTCCGGTTGGTAAAGGCACGTTAGGCCGGGTATTTAACGTACTTGGTGAAACAGTAGATAAAAACCCGGAGCCAGTAGTTGCTGATGATTTTTGGCCTATTCATAGGCCGGCACCGGCGTTTGAAGACCAGGAAACATCTACACAGATACTGGAAACAGGCATCAAGGTTGTTGACCTGATTGCTCCTTATGCACTTGGCGGTAAAATTGGTCTGTTTGGTGGTGCTGGTGTAGGTAAAACCGTACTGATTATGGAACTTATCCGCAACATCGCCACAGAGCATGGCGGCTACTCCGTATTTGCTGGTGTAGGTGAACGTACCCGTGAGGGTAACGACCTGTGGAATGAAATGATTGAATCAGGCGTTATAGATAAGACGGCGCTTGTTTACGGTCAGATGAATGAACCACCCGGAGCCAGAATGCGGGTAGGTCTTACCGGTCTTACTATGGCCGAATATTTCCGTGATGTTGCTGGGCAAAATGTGCTGCTGTTTGTAGATAACATCTTCCGCTTTATCCAAGCTGGTTCCGAGGTTTCGGCGCTACTTGGCCGGATGCCATCGGCGGTAGGATATCAGCCTACTCTGAGCACAGACGTTGGTGCATTGCAAGAGCGGATTACCTCTACCAAAAAAGGTTCCATTACCTCAGTACAGGCCGTATATGTACCTGCTGACGATTTGACTGACCCGGCACCGGCGGCGACCTTTGCTCATCTGGACGCCACTACCGTATTGTCCCGTCAGATTGCGGAGCTTGGTATTTACCCTGCTGTTGATCCGCTGGATTCCACGTCCCGGATTATGGACCCGCATGTATTGGGAGAAGATCACTACCAAGTTGCTCGTGGTGTGCAGGAAGTACTGCAGCGCTATAAAGAATTGCAAGATATTATTGCTATTTTGGGTATGGAAGAATTGTCTGATGACGACAAACTGACAGTTTCCCGGGCAAGAAAAATTCAAAGATTCCTCAGCCAGCCGTTCTTCGTAGCCGAAGCCTTTACAGGCACTCCTGGTAAATACGTACCGCTCAAAGAAACTATTCGGGGCTTTAAAGAAATCTTGAGCGGGAAATATGATGATTTGCCGGAAACGGCCTTTTATATGGTAGGAACTATTGAGGAAGCAGTGGAAAAGGCTCAGAAGATGAAGGGGGAATAATACATGGCCAATAAAATTCGGCTGGATATTGTTACTCCTGATCGGATGGTCTATTCCGCAGACGTCAATATGGTTATTGCCAGAGCCACTGACGGTGATCTGGGTATTCTTCCCGGTCACGCGCCCTTAATTGCCGGTCTTGAGATCTGGCCACTGAGAATTCAGACAGACGAAGGCGAGAACCTGTTTTCCGTGTGTGGCGGCTTTATTGAAGTTCGCCCCCAAAAGATAACTGTGTTGGCAGGTTGCGCTGAGTTGCCGGAAGAAATTGATATTGACCGTGCCGAATCTGCCAAAGAACGTGCCGAGAGACGCCTAAAGGAAGCACAACTCGCGACTGACATTGATGTTAGGCGGGCTGAAGTGGCACTAAAGCGGGCTCTAGTACGTCTTAGGGTTGCAGAGAAAAAAACGTAATAGATGTAATAAAAGTGGGATTGTGACGCTAGCGTCGCAATCCTTTTCTTTACTCACCATAATTTACATGGGATAAGCGGCCTAAATACTGGCAAAAATGAAGGTAAAGGCTTTATTTTAAATAATTATAGGACTAGGAGCTCTTGCTTTAGCTACCACGGTAATGATAAACTAGGTTAGGGAATTTTGTATTGTACTTACCGCTGTGGTGGGAGGAAATTTTGTGGAAAAATTAATTGTTCGAGGGGGCAATCGGCTTTCTGGCACAGTAAAAGTCAGCGGAGCTAAGAACGCAGTGCTGCCGGTAATCGCGTCAACACTGCTCGGGACAAGTCCCAGCACCTTAGAAGAAATACCAGATTTAGAAGATGTGCGCACAATTGCCGAGGTGCTTACGCACTTGGGCGCGGCGGTTAAAATTGAACCAGGTGCGTTTTATGTTGATAGCACTACTATAACAGCCTGTGAAGCACCATATGAGCTTGTACGAAAAATGCGGGCTTCTTTTCTGGTTATGGGGCCACTGTTAGCACGAGAAGGCTGCGCGAAAATTTCGTTGCCAGGTGGCTGTGCAATTGGCACGAGGCCAATTGATTTGCACTTAAAGGGTTTTGAGGCATTAGGCGCTGAAATAGTAATGGGTCATGGCTTTATCGAAGCCAAAGCGCGGCAAGGCTTAAAAGGGGCGCGAATATATCTGGATTTTCCCAGTGTTGGCGCTACCGAAAATATCATGATGGCAGCAAGCATGGCCAAAGGTCAGACCATTATTGAGAATCCGGCAGAAGAGCCTGAGATTGTGGACTTGGCCAATATGCTCAATCACATGGGCGCTAATGTCCGTGGTGCTGGCACCAAGATGATAAGAATCGAAGGTGTCCGTGAGTTAAAAGGCGCTTGTCATTGTGTAATTCCTGATCGGATTGAAGCCGGCACCTATATGGTAGCTGCTGCGATCACAGGGGGCGATGTTTATGTAGAGAATGCCCTGATAGAACATTTAAAACCAGTGATTGCCAAACTAAAAGAAGCTGGGGTTACCATTGAAGAAGACGTAAATGGCGTAAGAGTCTGCAGTAACGGCAGCATTCGCGCTGTTGACATTAAAACCTTGCCGTATCCTGGTTTTCCAACCGACATGCAGGCTCAATTTATGGCGCTTATGACGGTGTCTAAAGGTACAAGTATTGTAACCGAAACTGTCTTTGAAAATCGGTTCATGCATGTTGATGAACTGAAACGGATGGGTGCGTCGATCAAAATTGATGGGCGCAGCGCTGTGGTAGAGGGTGTATCAACCCTTACCGGTTGCCCAGTGAAAGCTACTGATCTTAGAGCAGGGGCGGCGCTGGTGCTGGCAGGTTTGGTTGCAGAAGGACAAACCGAGATTGGCTATATCCATCATATTGACCGTGGCTATGACAAATTAGTGGAAAAGTTCCGTAGTATTGGCGCAAATATAGAACGAGTAGATTGCTAGTCACATCGCCGAACTAATTATAATATATATATTCCACATTAAAGAAGTTTACAGGCAGCGGCAAGTGGGTGTGACCCAACTTTGACGCGTGTATTAGTAAACGCAAGCGAGATTGCTTCACTATGCTGGCAATGACCTATGAGAGTTTCACTCACCGGTCATTGCCAGCATCAGCAAAGCAATCTCGCTTTATGTTTTTCACACAGGCTCTCTTTTTGCTCATAGCGGGTAGCTTGTTTGCATAGTATGAATATAGGCTAACAGGTGGAGTTTGCTAAAGAAGGTGAGTTGGTGAGGTATATAGCCATCTGCAGCATATTGCTGGTAATTGTCTCAGTTATTGCTGTTCCGTCGATTGTGGTAGTGCTAAGCACGTATGACACAAACCGGATGGCAGATAATCAATCAACTGTTTTGCGGGGTGAGGATATTACCATAAAAGTATATATGCATGAAATTAATCAGATTGTCTCCATGAATCTTGAAGATTATGTAAAAGGGGTAGTTGCTGCCGAAATGCCAGCTGAGTTTGAAGTAGAAGCCCTCAAGGCACAGGCCGTAGCAGCACGTACCTATGCGGTAAAACATATGGTGATATTCGGTGGCACAGGTGCGGGCGAACATCCTGGGGCCGATGTCACTACAGACCATAATGATAGCCAGGCCTGGTATAATGAAACTAAGCTAAAAGAAAACTGGGGAACAAATTATAGTAAATATTGGAGTAAAGTCTGCACAGCAGTAGATCAGACACAAGGACTGATAATTACTTACCAGGGCGAACCCATTAACGCGGTATTTCATTCCACGAGTGGGGAACGTACCGCAAGTGCCAAGGAGGTATGGGGATTTGATTATCCCTATCTACAAAGTGTAGCCTGTAGTTGGGATCAACTGTCGCCGCGATATCAGGATACCAAAGAAATATCGCTTGCCGAACTAGAAGCGCGCTTAGGCACAGATGCCGGCATTATGGCAACTGCTCAGAGCGGGGGAAGTGCTGGGGTTGTCAGCATTATTGATTATACCGACTCAGGAAGGGTCAATAGGGTAAGAATTGGATCTAAAACGTTAACCGGGCTTGAAGTTCGCCAGCAATTGGAGTTGCGTTCAGCCAATTTTAATGTCAAGGCAGCTAGTGATAAATTGATATTTAGAACAATCGGGTATGGTCATGGGGTTGGATTGTGTCAGTATGGGGCTAATGGGCAGGCAAAGCAAAATCGTGATTTCCGGCAAATTTTGACATACTATTATACCGGGACAGCGCTAAAAAATATTTTTGGCTCCTAAAGAGGGTGCTATATTTCGCCATGAATGGGCATACTAACCGTGAGGTGAGTATATGCCCGGAAGAATTTTCGCTAAGATAGTACGCACTGGTTATGTAGGGCAGGTAGCAACGGCGGGAATGCTGCTAACAGTGGCGGCACTGCTTATGTTTGCCGTTATTAGTACCTTGGAACCGGTGGCAAAACCGCCAGTAGCCAAAACGGCGCCAGTATCAGAGCCTGTGCAACAGGTCCAGTCCCCAGCGCTGAATTCTCTGTCAGCAGATCCTGCTAACACTACTCCAGCTTTGCCAGCATCTCAGTCGAACTCCAGCGTTTCTGCGCCAGTAGAAGCAGTTGCTATAGAAAACAATGCAGTCGCCGATAGTCAAGCTATAAGCGAGCTATGGAACGGCGTAATCACGCAGAAATTTGGCTGGCGGCTTCATCCCCTATACCAGGATTGGCGGTATCATAATGGTGTTGATATCGCTGGGGGCGAAGGGAAAATCGTGCCAGCCTTAGTAAATGGTAAAGTAATTGAGATTTATACTGACAAACAATATGGACTTACGGTAGTCGTTGAAAGTGACAACTACATAGTTTACTATAGCTCACTTGCCAGCGTTGCTGTGCAGGAAAATGCGATAATAAAAATAGGCAGACCAATCGGTTCAATGGGGATTACCCTGTCTGAGCCCGAGCCACACCTACACTTGGCGATTCAGACACAGGACAAGCAAGAGTATCTTGCTCCTCACGAAATATTTCCCAATATCCCGGAGTAAAATAGAAACATCGTCACAGCTCCTCTGTACACAGCAAAGCTAGTCGTAATGATTTACGAGTGCTTGGCTAAACCAGGGGGGCTGTTTCTTGTAAGTTGAAAGCCATAAAGTTGACCGGAGTTATTGTGAAAAATTTAAAAATCACATATTCTTCTTCCCTCAGATACCGCATATACATTGTAGCAAAGAGTTAAAAGGACGGGCGCGAGGGGGAAGGGAATGGATGAAAGAATACATTCGCAAACGGGTGCTGGATATATGCAATCACATCATGGAAACAAAACATACAGTACGCCAGACAGCCACGGTTTTTGGGGTAAGCAAGAGCACGGTTCACAAAGATATGATTGAGCGTCTACCAGAAATAAATAAGCGATTGGCTGCTAAGGTGAAAAATATTCTGGAGATGAATAAGGCTGAACGCCATATTCGCGGTGGTGAAGCTACCAGGAAAAAATACAAAGAAGAAAAAGCAGAAAACAATTGTAAATAAAAAGGATAGAGGTTTAGAAAGATAGTGAAAAATAGAGGATTTTTAAATTATTTGTAGAATTATTCATTCACTTGTGATTATCTTATTGCCACCGATTATCTTACTGCCACCTCTTTTTTTCTTTTAGGAAAATAGTAGGACAAGTATTGGGTAGGCATAAGATAGCTTGAAAGGGGATTGGAATTTTACATGTTTGGAACTATGGATATTGGCGTCGATTTGGGAACAGCCAACGTTTTAGTATACATAAAGGGAAAAGGTATTGTATTACGGGAACCTTCGGTGGTGGCTATTGATCGCGACAGTAACCGCATTTTGGCGATTGGCGAGGAAGCGCGCCGGATGTTGGGGCGGACACCAGGCAATATTATTGCCACTCGTCCTATGCGTGAGGGTGTCATTGCTGATTATGACACTACTGAAAGTATGCTCAGGCACTTTATCCAAAAAGTAGCTGGCAAGAATTTCTTTTTTAAGCCCCGAATTATGGTTTGCATTCCGTCCGGGGTGACTACTGTAGAAAAACGGGCTGTACTGGAAGCTGCTATGCAAGCAGGTGCCAGTAAGACCTATCTGATTGAGGAACCACTGGCCGCCGCTCTTGGCGCAGGACTTGAAATTGCGGAACCGTGTGGTGCTATGGTTGTTGATATCGGCGGCGGTACCACTGATGTGGCTGTACTCAGCCTTGGCGGTATTGTTGTTAGTGAATCGCTGCGCATTGGCGGCGACAAATTTGATGAAGCGCTTATTCGTCATGTGAAAAAAGAGTATAATATTTTGATTGGTGAGCGTACGGCTGAGGAGATAAAAGTTGCTATTGCCACCGCTTATCCTAATGGCCGTAACGAAACTTTGGAAATTCGCGGTCGGGATTTAGTGTCTGGTTTGCCCAAAACCCTGCGCGTGAACTCGGCTGAGACGCGAGATGCCTTGGCCGAGCCAGTAGCGCTCATTGTCGAATGTGTTAAATCTGTGTTGGAAAAGACACCACCTGAATTAGCTGCTGATATTGTTGATCGCGGGATTGTAATGACTGGCGGCGGGTCGCTTATTCATGGGCTGGACAAGCTTATCAATCAGGAGACAGGTATTCCTACCTATTTAGCTGAGGATCCTTTATCTTGTGTGGCGTTAGGGACTGGTAAGGCACTGGATTCACTAGAGAGCCTTCAGGATACACTGACAACGCTGAAAAAGGGTAATCTGACCGAGTAAAAATCTAAATGAGTGTTAAGAAACCGGAAAACATTTACGATAATATGAAAAGAGGTGATATCATTGATTCGGGGTATTTATACAGCGGCTTCGGGCATGCTTGCTGAAACCACCAGAGCCGATACTATTGCCAACAATCTTGCCAACGGCAATACAGCTGGCTATAAGAAAGATGTGGCCATATCCAAGGATTTTGCCAGTGTGTTAATCCAGCGTATCAATGACGGCCCGGAGGCGCCGGTTATTGGCGGGTTGGGTGTAGGCACTGTGATTGATGAAATAGCTACCATTCAGTCCACCGGTGCTATGCGCTATAGCGGCAATCCATTGGATTTTGCTATTGACGGTAAAGGGTTCTTTGCTGTTCAGACAGCGGCGGGAATACGTTATACCAGAAATGGTGCATTTACCCGCAATGGGAGAGGTCGACTGGTAACGGCTGATGGCCAGGAAGTTTTAGGGCAAAACGGTCCGATTACTTTACCGGATGGCGGCCAAGTTACCGTCGATAGCACTGGCAATGTGTCAGTTGAAGGTGCTACTGTTGGACAACTTAGAGTTGTTGAATTTGATAACGAACGTGAATTAATAAAAGAAGGTGCTAATTTGTTTCAGGCGCCTAATAATGGCCGTCAGGCAACTGGCAAAGTATCGCAGGGCTTTTTGGAACAATCAAATGTTAATGTCATTTCTGAGATGGTCAACCTGATAAGTGGTTATCGAGCCTATGAACTAAATGCAAAAACCGTGCAAACTCATGACCAGCTGCTTGATAAAGCTGTCAACGAAGTAGGTAAGATATCGTAGTTGCAGATAGGTAATACTTAACTTTTTTTAAAAAAAACCGATATTTACTATAGATAGGGCCGGACCTATAGGGAGGCCCGTAGCCTGCTGACTGACTGAGGCGGCGAGTGAATAATAATACGGGGGTAATACTATGATTCGAGCTTTATGGACTGCCGGAACTGGCATGGCTGCTCAACAAACCAACCTTGATGTTATTTCTAACAACTTAGCAAACGTAAATACTACTGGCTTTAAAAAAGGCCGGGCTGATTTTGCCGATCTTATGTATCAGAACATGCGGCAGGCTGGTGCTTCTACCGGAGCTGATAGTCAATTGCCAAGCGGGATTCAAATGGGTCATGGTACACGTCTAGTTTCTACGCAAAAAATATACACACAAGGCAGCTTGCAGAGTACTGGTAATGAATTGGATATTGCTATTCAAAATGATGGCTTTTTTCAAGTAACTTTGCCTGACGGGACGCTGGCCTATACTCGAAACGGCTCGTTTGAGAAAGACTCCCAGGGGCGGGTAGTAACTTCTGAGGGATATCCGCTGGATCCAGCGATTACTATTCCTGATAATGCCACTGCGATTACAATTTCATCGGAAGGTATTGTTACAGCTACTATACCTTCGGGGACACAAGAGTTGGGTCAGATAACCCTTGCCCGATTTATTAATGATGCAGGTTTGGAGAGTTTGGGTGGCAACTTGCTTAAAGAAACTGTTGCTTCCGGTGCGCCGATTGTGACCAATCCTGGAGAAGAAGGCGCTGGGACGTTGGTTCAACAATATGTTGAAATGTCTAATGTTCAGGTAGTGGAAGAGATGGTTAACATGATTGTGGCGCAACGAGCCTATGAGATTAACTCCAAGGCTATCACAACAGCTGATTCTATGCTAGAAACAGCTGCTGGTCTTAAACGGTAGAAAATAATTTATGAAAACTAACCTATACCGGCTTATCATGGTGATTCTATGTGTTGCCGGTATATTCTTTACCGGCCAGAGTGTTCGGGCCCAGGAACTGACAGTTGGCATTCCCAAAGAAGCCACCATTACCGGACAGTATTTTACCCTGGGAGACATCGCTAGTATCAATGGTGACGATACGGAACGCATTGACAGCTTACGGCAAATTCGGCTAGGGCATACACCTCAGCCAGGCCAAAGCTATGTACTTGCTGGAGATATTTTAATGGCTCGGGTGAGAGCAGCACATGTTGATTTAACAGGTATCACTTGGCAGATGCCGAAGCAGCTTAAGGTAACAGCATTAGCACAGTCAATCAGCGGGCAGCAGCTTGTTAAGCAAGCTAAGCAGTATCTAAAGGCTAGCGCAACCGGAGAGGTTATGATTACCTCAGCTGGGCAACCCCAGGATATTCTGGTGCCGCCAGGGGAGATAGTTTTTAACATGGCGTTGCCCTATGGGATTCGCTATAACGCCCCCACCAGCATAAGTGTTGGTGTTCAAGTAGCTGGTCGACCGTTTACTACAGCTATATTGCGGTTTGATATTAAAAAATATCAACAAGTTGCCATTGCCAGCCGGGCACTCAATGCCAATGAGCCCATAACAGCTGATAATATTATCTTTGAGCGACGCGATATTGGTCGGTTGGTGCCAGGATATTTTACCGAACTTGATAAAATACTTGGCTTACCAGTAAAACGCCAATTGGCTCCAGGGATAGTCATAACCGAAAACATGCTGGGGCAAACTGTACTTATCAGACGAGGGCAACCAGTCACAGTTACTGCTAAAAATGGCAGCATAGAGGTAATGGTGTCAGGCATTGCCTTACAAGACGGCAGTAAAGGTGAATTTATTCGCGTGAAAAACATCAATTCCCAAAAAGTAATTAGTGGTCAGGTAATTGATGACACAACTGTTCGGGCAAATATATAAAAGTAAGGTGATATAATGCGCAAGCTTATAGGTTTTTTACTGGTATGTACATTGATCATTGCGCCTGCGCTTTATGCGGAGGCCAATTCCCTTTGGGTAGATAGCGGGTCGGCTGCTAACTTATTTTACGACCATCGGGCCCATGCTGTTGGTGATGTTATTACCATTATTATCAGCGAGTCTTCCAGTGCCAAGCGTGTTGGTAGTGCTTCTAACACCAAAGATGCCAGTGCTAGCCTGGAGAGTGGTACTGGGTTGCTTACTTTTATTAACGCACTCAGTGGCTCAACTTCTGACAGCTTTGCTGCCGACGGTTCTTTGTCTAACACCAACAAAGTAACTGGTCGGATTACCGTCAAGGTAACGGAAGTTCAACCAAATGGGCAATTGGTTGTAAAAGGCACGCAAACCATTAGACAAAATACTGATGTACAGACAATAACCATTACTGGCATAATCAGGTCAGATGATGTGACTGCTGCCAACACGGTGCTATCAAGCAATGTAGCTGATGCACAGCTTAAGATCGAAGGAAAAGGTCCGCTGACTGGCAAACAGCGCCAGGGAATATTAACACAGGCATTTAACTTTTTATTCTAGGACATGATCAAATGAGCAGTTCTAATTGTTCTAGAAATAGTATTGGAGGACATATGCGCAAAGTAACAGCAATCCTTCTAGCCGCCGTGCTGGTTGTAAGTATGACAATTCCGTCAGTAGCTGACGCCCAAGTCAGTACCCGGATTAAAGACGTAGCCAAGGTGCAGGGCGTACGCAGTAATCAATTGGTAGGCTATGGCTTGGTGGTCGGTCTAAATGGTACAGGCGACGACAGTAATAAAAGCAAATTTACTATCCAGTCGATAGGCAATATGCTCAAATCTTTCGGCGTTTTTATTGATTCAACCCAGGTAAAAACAAAAAATGTAGCTGCTGTTATGGTAACAGCTAATTTACCGCCTTTTGCCAAAGCTGGCGATGCTATTGATGTTACTGTTTCTTCTATGGGTGATGCCAAAAATTTGCAGGGCGGTACACTACTACAGACACCACTGCGGGCAGCCAATGGACAGGTATATGCTGTAGGTCAGGGAGCAGTATCAACAGGTGGTTATGCTGCCGGCAAGGGTGGTAACAGCCAAAATAAAAATTTCCCTACCGTTGGCAATGTCCCGAATGGAGCGTTAGTGGAACGGGAAGTACCGATGGCCTTTACCGACAAAGACAAAATTACATTGTCGCTCAGTCAGCCAGACTTTACTACCGCTAACAGGATTAGTGAAGCTATTGGCCAGAATTTTGGTCAGATTGCGTTGCCCCAAGATCCTGGTACAGTGACTGTCGAGATACCTTCCTATTACAGTAACAATTTAGTAGCTTTTATCGCGGCTATCGAGGAATTACCCATCACGCCGGATAATGCCGCGAAAGTTGTTATTAATGAACGTAACGGTACGGTGGTTATTGGCGGCAATGTAACAATTGATCAGGTAGCTGTCGCCCAAGGCGGCCTTACTGTAAAGATTGGTCAGACGAAGAATGTTTCTCAGCCACCATCCTTTTCAGACGGCAACACAGTGGTAACAACAGATACCACCGTTGAAGTTAAAGAACAGCCTGCCGGACTTGTTGAATTACCTGCTTCGTCCAGTGTTGGTGATGTAGTTGCTGCTCTTAATGCGGTAGGTGCAACTCCACGTGATATTATCTCTATTCTGCAAGCCATAAAAGCAGCAGGAGCCTTGCATGCTGAGCTACAAATAATGTAAAAGAATAATCTCAATTTCTTAGGCGGTGATTGAATGCGAATTAACTCCAACAATTTGATTCAGCCCAGTACAATTTCTGCCGGTAGTGGTGGGATGAACATGCCTGATCAAGGAGCGGACTTTGCCGATCGGCTGGGAAAGGCTGTTCAGGCTTCAGAACAGGTAAAAACTACAGCGACTGCAACAGCGACAACGGCAACTGGCGAAGATGCCAAACTCAAAGCTGCTTGTCAGGATATGGAAGCTGTCTTCCTTAATATGATGATGACACGTATGCGGGCTACTGTTCCCAAAGATGGTTTATTTGGCAACAGCCAAGAGGAACAAATGCTGACCTCGATGTTAGACACTGAATTAACCAAAAATATGGCGCAAGCCGGTGGCATGGGCTTGGCCGATATGCTTTACCATCAGTTGAGTAAAACTACTGTTAAAAGCCAGGCTACTCGTTAGCCTGGTTTTACTCTATATCAGGAGTGTGGAATAGATGTTTAAACATTTTAGGCAAAGATTATCCGTTACTACTGTAGTCACAGCTATCGCTATCTTTGTAATGCAGAGTATTGTTTGGGCAGCTCCGGGTAATGTTCTGAGCAAAGTCCGGACAAGCCAGACAGCTGACACAGTGCGAATTGTATTTGATGTAACAACTTTGCCTGAGTATTTAGTAACAACCCTCGAAAACCCGTCGCGGTTGGTCATTGATATGCCAGGTATTGGCAGTAACACGGCTAATCAATATGTTTTTAACGATGCAACAGTAGACAAGTTGCGGTTATCGACAGATGAATCAGGCAAAGTCAGAGCTGTTATTGATCTTAAAACAGAGTATACATATAAAGTATTTACCCTGAAAAATCCTAACCGCCTAGTCGTCGATATCATCAAAAAATATGATCGCAAACTTGTCGAGCAAGTAGCCCCGGGTATTACCTATACCTCGTGGCTGAAAAGTTCAGCCAATGGTCCGATATTGGCCCATATTCTTGATATTGATCCTAAAGCGGGCTTTACCATAAAACCAGCCATCTCTAACGGCGTGGTGCAAGGCCTGGAGCCGTTACTATCTATGGTTGAACGTACGCATGCGCTGGCGGCTGTTAATGGTTCATACTTTGGCCTTGATGGTTCCATTATCGGCTTACTAAAAATTGATGGTCAAATTGCCAGCACGTCGGAACTACCACGGACAGCCTTAGGCATTATGCCAGATGGCAAATTGCTGATTGATCAGGTACAATATGATGGTAAAGTCGCACTGCCTGACGGACAGACTATACCTATTAATGCAGTTAACCGGGAACGCGGTGAAAATGAGCTTATAGTATATAGTGGTTTGTATGCTCCTACCACTGGTTGCAACAACTATGGACAGGAATATGTTGTAGTAAATGACAAAGTAACGGCCATTAATCCGAGTAATTCCCCCATACCGTCTGATGGGGTAGTACTGTCAGCTCATGGTGAAGCTGCCAAACTAATGTCCTCCCTTAAAGTAGGCGATACCGTTAAGGTCCAGCAAACGCTGGGGACGGAATGGGATAAGACCGAGCATGTGCTGGGGGCTGGACCCATGTTGATTAAGAATAACAGTGTATTTTTGACTACAAAAATCGAAGAATTTGGCTCAGATGTAGCTGGTGGCCGTGCCCCGAGAACGGCACTTGGCCTTAAAGCTGACGGCCATATTCTGGCAGTGGTTGTTGATGGCCGGCAAGATGACAGTATTGGGATGACACTCTTGGAATTAGCCTTGTTTATGCAAGAATTAGGGGCTCAGGACGCTATGAACCTGGATGGTGGCGGTTCAAGTGAGATGGTAGTAAAAGGTAAGATTGTTAATCAACCGTCTGACGGCCATGAGCGGCGGGTAGGTGACGCGTTAGTAATTGTGTCTTCCGATGTTGCCAATTAAAAAAAATACGTTATAATAAAAGTAAGAAGAGCCTTTTAAGTAAAGTAAAGGTAGGTGTTATGTATGGTTCACAAAAAAACGATTATCGCCATTACCGTATTGCTAGTGATCGGTGTGGTTGCTTGGTCACTGGCTGCCGGTCAAACCGTTGATCAACGTGGTGTGCTGTCAGGCAATGTTTTATCAAACGGTCTTGTCGCTGCTGGCGCTATGGCGCGTGAAGGTGATATTCTGGTATATGTTGAAACTATCACTGGCCCGGCTGTCGCAGTACGTGCCAATGTTGATGGTGTTGTCCGTGAAGTATTGGTCAGACCTGGCGACAAAGTCAGAACAGGCGATATATTAGTTAGAATTGAACCAGTTAAACGGTGATTTTGGGAAGGATGAATATTTTGTCGATATTTATGAGGCGCTGTCTGACAGCGCTGGTAGCCGTATTTTTCCTGCTACCAATTGCTTACGTCCAGGCCGCGCCTGAATTTTTGCCTGTAGACCAAATTACTAAAGGTATGCATGGTATTGCCAAAACGGTTGTTTCCGGTAATACCATTGAGGAATTTGATGTTGAAGTTCTGGAAGTTATGAAACAAAAGGGTCCGTCAGGGGATCTAATTTTAGTTCGTACATCTGGCGATGTGATAGACCGTACTGGTGGTATTGCCCAGGGAATGAGCGGCAGCCCGGTATATATTAATGGCAAACTGATAGGCGCTATTGCCTACGGCTGGTCATTAACCGACCATAAAATTGGTATGGTAACACCGATTGCCGACATGCTCAAACTATGGGATATTACTGATAGCCAAGCTGAGCAGAAGGTACCAGATGAGGAGTTGGCAGCCACCCCAGTAGCCACCCCTCTGATGGTAGCAGGCTTTGGTGAACAATCTTTGAAAATGCTGGCAGATAAGCTCAAACCCTATAATCTTACCCCCTATGCAGTAAATGGCAGTATGGCTGATGCCAACAATGGAATTGCGTATAAAACAGTGGAACCTGGCAGCACTATCGGCGTACAATTAGTGCGTGGCGATGTCAGTGTAGGTGCATTAGGAACAGTAACCTATGTGGAAGGCGACAAAATTTTGGCGTTTGGCCATCCTTTTCTAAAACGAGGTAAAGCCAACTACTTTCTCACTGACGCTGATGTCTTTACTACAATCAGTGGCTTGGAAAACTCCTTCAAAGTCGGAACACCCACTGAAGCTATTGGCGTAATCAACCAGGACAGAGGAGCTGGAGTTGCAGGTAAGCTAGGAAAATTCCCCGGCATTGTACCGCTACGAATCACTGTTACTGATAAGAACCTGGGGCAGACCAATGAGCTGTGGGCACAAGTAATCCGGGATGAAGAATTGGCGCCTACCCTGGCGGCAGTCAGTGTCTTTAATGCCATTGAAAAAACAACTGATCGCATTGGATCTGGAACAGCTAAAGTCAGCTTTGAAATCAGTGCGGCAGGTATCCCCGGCCAAGTATTAAAACGTGAAAATATGTTTTATACCCAGGGAAATATTGGTGAATTGGCAGTAGCTGAAGTGCATGAAGCCTTGACACTTTTGGCAGGCAACCAGTTCGCTGTTGTTGACATCATGGATGTCAAAGTAAATATCGATATAGATACTGAACGACGGACAGCCACTATTATCGAGGCCAAGGCCGCTAACGGTACTGTTAAGCCAGGTGACAAAGTGGATATTGCAGTTAAACTCAAACCCTTCCGTAATGAATTTATTACACGCCATATTACCTATACGGTGCCCAAAGATCAGCAAGCGGGAACACTCACGCTGGTAGTACGCGGCGGCGGTATGGTTTCAGTGGCACAACTACTTGGTAAGCAACAAAATGGGGAAGAAGATATCGCCAAGTTATTTGTTAAAGCCCGTCCTAAGTCATTGGATGAGGCCGTCAATGAACTGGTCAAACGGGACCGAAATAATGACATTGTGGTAGAAGCCCTTGATATGAGTGTTCCTGGAGTTACACAAAATAGTGATGGGAACACGCCAAAAACGGTGACTGATAAATTCGAAACAAGCCCTAGCCCAGCTTTGCATACTGCCACCGTCAAATCGGGACTAACTGGAAATGGCAATACAACCACCAAAGTGACTAAAGGCGATGACGGTCAACGTAAGGTATGTATCAGTACTGACTATATCATTGATGGTGATACCCAGCTTGTACTCACCGTAAATAAGTAAAATTAATTACTCTCAAAAGAAGCCGAACATCGGCTTCTTTTTCAATGCAACAAAGGGGCGAGCGACAGTAGAGGTTGTTTAGCTGGTGTATTTTGAAAATTTAAATTCACAGGAACGCAGCAGGTAATTACAAATAAATATTGAATATTTATAAACATAATCTGAGCCAAATACAGGGTAAGGAGCATGGTTATGCTTATCGAATTTTTCGCCCGTACCGGTAGGATGGTTATTGGCGTTTTAGAAAATATAGGAGAAGTCTTGATTTTGTTTGGTCAGACTGTCTATCATTTACGCCATCTAAATAGTAGGCTACTGCTCAGGCAAATGGCACATTTGGGGGCTGACTCGTTGCCAATCGTGCTGCTGACTATGTTATTTACTGGCATGGTCATGACGGTGCAGACTGCCCATGAATTTGTAAAATATGGGGCACAGTCATCAGTAGGCGGGTTGGTAGCGGTGGCTATGGGACGTGAATTATCGCCGGTGCTGGCAGGGGTAGTATTTGCCGGGCGGGTAGGGGCGGCCATTACCGCTGAGATTGGCTCAATGAAGGTAACTGAGCAAATAGATGCCCTACGGGTTATGGCGATAAGTCCTGTTGCCTACCTGGTAGTGCCTCGTTTACTTGCCTGCATGGCCATGTTGCCCATATTGGTCATTTTTGCTGATGGTATTGGTATCATAGGCAGTTATCTGATTGCTACCTCCTATGCTGATATTACGCCATTTACCTTTTTTAATTCGATTAAGGTATTTGCTGTGCCGCACGATATTATTGGCGGAATGATTAAAGCCATGGTGTTCGGGTCTATTATTGCCATTACCGGCTGTCATAAAGGGTTAACCACCGCGCAAGGCGCTGAAGGGGTGGGACAGGCAACGACAGGTTCAGTGGTCTTGTCGATAATTCTAATTTTTATCAGTAACTATTTTTTATCAATAGCGCTATATCGTTAATGTAGAAATGTGAGGTCAACCATGATCAAGCTAGTTAATGTCAATATGAATTTCCGTGGAAAACAAGTCCTCAAAGACATTAACCTGACAATTGAGCAAGGGGAAATAATGGTCATTATCGGGCCAAGTGGCTCGGGGAAAAGCACCCTGCTCAGATTAATTATCGGTTTATTGAAACCCACTAGCGGAGAGATTTGGGTTAATGGCCGGGAAATTACTACTATGACAGAAGATGAACTTAACAAGATCAGGTTAGAAATGGGTATGGTTTTTCAGTATTCCGCCTTGTTTGACTCTATGTCAGTGGGGGAAAATGTGGCATTCGGCTTACGGCAGCATACCGATATGCCGGAAGAAGAAATTGCACGAACCGTACGGCGTAAGTTGCGAATGGTTGGTCTGCGGGGGCAGGAAACTGCGATGCCCAACGAATTGTCCGGCGGGATGAAAAAGCGGGTCAGTCTGGCCCGGGCGATTGCAATTGATCCGCACATTGTTTTGTATGATGAGCCTACAGCTGGCCTTGATCCTATTATGTCAAATACTATTAACCGGCTGATTGTTAGTACCAGACGGATGATTGACGCCACTTCGGTTGTTGTTACTCACGACATGTCGAGCGTTTTCAGTATTGCCGACCGAATTGCGATGATTTATGGAGGCAGCATTATCGAAACTGGCACACCAGAGAAAATAAGACAATCCGAAAATCCAATTATGGTCAAATTTATCCGGGGAGGATCTGCAGAAAGTAAAGGGAGGTCCAGAGTATGATGAATACGGAAGCAAAAGTCGGAGCCATAACACTGGCGGGCCTTGCCTTACTGGTCGGAATGATTTTTTATTTGAGCGGTATGAGTTTTGGTGACAAAGGGTATCCGGTGCATGCTATGTTTGGGCAGGTAAGCGGTTTGAAGCCAGGCAACATTGTACGTTATGCTGGTGTCGATGTTGGCAAGGTGGCTGAAGTAAGGGTGCTGCCTGATGGTGTGGTTGCTGATATTATGCTGAATCCTGGGGTAAAGGTTCCTGCTGGCTCAAAATTTACCATTGGATCAGATGGCCTGTTGGGGGAAAAGTTTATTAATGTAGTGCCGCAGCGGGACGTGAAAGGCTTTTTAGTCCCTAACGACACCGTTTACGGCGAAAATCCCCAAGGAATGGATGAACTCTTGGTATCAGCCAATGAGGTACTGGCTGAAATTAAAACGCTGGTTAAGGCGCTCAATGATGTTATCGGTGATGAAAAGGTTAGGGCAGCACTTAAAGAAACGGCGCTAAATACCAGGGCTATAACAGAAAACCTTAATAGGCTGACAACTACGTTGGCGATGATGGCTGATGAAAGCCATGGTGATGTAACATCCATGGTCAGTAACTTAAAGGATATGTCTATCAGCCTCAAGGCCGCGGCTGGCCGGGTGGATAACATGCTTGCCGATGTGGATAACAACGGACAAACAGCCAAAGATTTACGGGAAACCATTGCTGCTCTTCGTCAAACCAGCAGTCGGGTTGAAAAGATGGCTACTGCCTTAGAGGGGGTCGTAACCGACCCTGAAACGTCCAAGAATCTCAAGGAAACCCTGAGAAATGCTCGTGATGCTTCGGCCAAGGCTAATCAAATGCTGGATAAGGTATCAAATATTAAAACCGAGGCCAGTATCGAAGCCCTTTATGATGCTGATAATCGCAAATACCAAAGCAACGCAAATTTTATCATCAATACTTCGCCTAATGATTTTACTGTCATTGGTGTTAACGATATCGGTGAAGACAATAAAATAAATCTGCAACTAGGTAAAAGTGGTCCGGCTGTAAGTCAGCGAGTAGGTATTATTGATAATAAGGTCGGTATTGGTATGGACGCTAAACTGGGTAATGAACTGCGAATGTCGCTAGATGCCTATGATCCCAATGATGTCAGGGTCAAACTGCGCACTCAGTATCAGGTAGCTCCAGACACCTTTCTTGTAGGGCAGACAGTCAGTCTTAATAAGCATGAGGAAAGAACTTCATATTTTGGCATAAAGCAGTCATTTTAGCGGTAGTTCGCATTGACACCATTAAGGGGTGGACATATAATTATAAGTGTCTGACTAAACAGTCACCACTTGAAACACGTGATAATATCAAGGAGGTCATATAAAGATCATGGTAAAATTTATCTTATCCGGCCGTAGGGTCAAACAGGTATCAGCCTTACTTACAGGGACGTTGCTAATGGCGGTATCGCTTCCAGGCTTTGCTGCACCACTAGAATTGACGCTTGATGAAGCTGTTGCAATGGCACTCAAGAGTAATCCTTCTGTAAAAATTTCTGAATCAGAGTTAGAAAAAGCCAATTGGGATGTAAGTGTTGCCAAAGCGGGGAAAGCACCATCTGTAAGTTTATCCCATAGCGCTAGCCGATATAAGACGGCAGAATCAAGTACTTATGTTTACGATTATGATGCTACTCCAGGAAATATACCTTATAAAGTGCCTGTTCCGGCGTATTTGACTACCTTATATTCCAACAGTATTAACATGACACTGCCCTTATACACCGGTGGTAAGCTCGAAGGCACTATTGATAATGCTAAGTTGGCAGTGAAGGTCGCCGATTTAGGTGTAACCGAAGCCCAACAGCAGATCAAACTGGATGCGACAAACGGGTATTACAGTATTTTGCAAACCCGTAATTTGGTTACCCTGCGAGGAGAATCCTTAGACCGTCTCACCGAACATCTGAAGAATGTAGAGGCCCAGTATAATGCTGGCACTGTGGCGAAAACTGATGTACTACGCTCAGAAGTAGAGAAAGCCGCTGCTGAACAAAATGTGATTATAGCCAAAAACTCTTACGAACTTGCGGTATCCAGCTTAAATAATATTATTAGTTTGCCGCTTGATACTGAACTTATTGTTAAAGATGAACTGAAATACCAAAAATATGATAAAACACTGGAAGACTGCATTAAGGCTGCATTGACCAACCGGCCTGGTTTAGCTCAGGCACAGGTCAATGTAGATATTGCCAAAACTAATATTAAAGTGGCCGAAAGCGGCAACAAGCTAACGGTAGCTGCCACAGCATCCGAAAAGTGGCATGACAGTGATTTTCCAGGTGCGGATTACAACGCCTGGTCGATCGGCATAAATGCCAGCTACAATCTATTTGACGGCGGCTTAGTCAAAGCGCAAGTCAAAGGTTCCAAGGCTCAACTTACTAAAGCGACAGAACAGCTGCGTCAAACCAAAGACAGCGTGCAGCTTGAAGTTCGCCAGGCATATCTCAATATGTTGGAAGCCGAAAAGCGGATTGAGACCAGTAAAGTAGCTGTAGTCAAGGGCGAAGAAGACTATAAAATTGCCCAAGTGCGTTATAGTGCCGGGGTTGGCACTAACCTTGACGTTATTGATTCCCAGGTTGCTTTAACCTCAGCAAAGACCGATTATGTACAAGCCCTGTACGACTACAATACCAGTCGGGCGAAGCTTAATAAGGCTATGGGTATAGCAGTAAAATAGGTTTCTTTAGTAAATTTTAAAAGGGTTGTTTTGACAACTATGTCAAAACAACCCTTTTTTTACATTATCAGTGCAAAATTTCCAGGCTGGTTTTAAAGGAAGAAGCAGCTGGTTCGTCGAAATAAGCAGTACCGAACAAGCCGAGGAGGCGCACAATGCGAATCAAAGCAATTGCTTTACTTATAGTAGTACTTATGATTGGGCTGGTTGTTTTTGGCTGGTGGTCAACCCACAGTCAGACTGTTTTTGCCGAACTGGAAGGAACCTTAGCCTCCCAATTGACCGACTCGTTGGGAACTAAGGTAACAATTGGTCAACTGCATGCGGCTGGACTAACTTCAGCTACCGTAGATGATGTAACAATATTTGATAAGCAAGGTCGGGAAATGGCGGCTATTAAGCAGGTCACTATTTCCTATAACATGCTTGCTTTGTTGCGTGGTCAGACGGCTATCGATGCTCTCAAAAAAATTATACTTACGCAAGCGACAATTGTATTGGTAGAAGAAACTGATGGTACCTGGAATGCGGCGTGTTTAAAGCAGGAAGCTAAGCCTGACAGCCCGGAATTTAGTGGTAATGTAGTCTTAGAACAGGCAAGTATTCAAGTCCATTCACTCAAAGGCCAATGGAATTTTGATGAGACTAATGGTCAGTTTACTATTGACGGGAGCCAAACCGTTGATGCAATTTTGACCGCCAGCCATAACGCCTCGCCACTGCAAATACAAGGCTCGCTTAACAATTCCAAAAGCAGCCTATGGCTGACAGTAAAAGCTAAGCAACTGAATCCAGCCAATTATCAGGCATTGGTGCCTGCCGGTACAGAACTCAATTTCACCGCCGGTTTGCTCAAACAGGTAGAGGTTACAGTTACTAAGAGTCCTACAGGCTTGCGTTATGCAGGGAAATTCGGACTAGATAACCTTGCAGCACAGGTGGCAGGTATATCTGTTGAGCAGGCGCAGGGTGATGTTATGTTTTCTAATGAAAGTGTTTACATACTGGGCAGTCATGCGCTTGTTGCCAGTCAGCCAGTGACTGTGTTCGGAAAAATCGGCATAGCTGGTGACCAACCGGTGTTTGATTTGAAGGTAGGATCTCCCGGTTTTGACCCGGCGGTCATTAACGGAAATTTGCCAGTTACTGGGATAGTCAAGTTTGAAGCTACAGTTGTTGGGACACGTAACGATCCGCTTGTGGCTGCGACACTTACCGCAGCCCAGGGAACAGTTGCCAACTATCCCTTGCAAGCAGCCAAGGCAAACCTCAGATTTGCCCGCAATATCCTTACAATTGATAACTTTTTTGTCAGTATGCTAGGGGGGCAGGTACAGGGGCAGGGAGTATTCGATATTGTCAGCAGCCGCTATCAATTGCAGCTTGCTGGTGAAAATCTGGATGCAGCAGCTGTTCAAGAGCTACCGCTAGCACTAAGCGGGCGAGGACAAGTCAATCTTTCTGTCAGCGGGCAAGGCAGTGACTGGCAATCAATGGCCGGCATGGCTACTGTGACCCTGGCTGCAGGAAACATCAATGGGATACCGTACAATACGATGTCAACCCTCATAGAACGCAGTGGCAACAAGACAACAGTGGAGTACTTTAATGCAGCGCTGCCAACAGGTTATGTTGCCGCCGATGGCACGCTGCAAGGAGAGCAGCTGACAATGAAGGTTAGCGGCCAGGGGATAGCACTGCAAGATATTGACGATGCTATTGTGAAAAATAGTAATTTTGCCGGAATAGCGGCATTTGACGGTGAAATTACCGGTACAACAGCTGCCCCAATCATCGCCCTTACTTTTGATATTGCCAACCTAAAGGCCAATGAACAATTATTGGGAACAGCTACAGGTAAGCTTACAGCCGATTGCCAACAGGTAGCTTTGAATCAGGTTCTCCTTACCGACGGCACAGCCAGCCATGAAGTTACTGGCAAAATCTTGTTGACAGGTTCTGAGCCGGAGCTTGATCTTGTGGTAATTACTCACGCCGCCCGGGCTGAGACATTTGCCAAAATGGTTATGCCTGAACTTAAATTAACAGGCAATGTGGAACATGAGCTAAACCTGACAGGTCCGCTGAGCAATCCAAACTTTCAAGGGAAAATTATATTGACGCAAGGCAGCCTGTATGGTCAGCTTATTGCCAAAGCCGAGGGGTCTTATGAACGTAGAGATGGCGCTATTATTGTCAATAATCTGGATATAGTATCACTGGGTACCAGTATAAAACTATCAGGAACGGTGGCAGCTGATAATAGTTTAAACTTTGCCGTAAACGCCCAAAATGTAAAACTTGGCAGACTGCGGGTAAATTACCCTTACCCAGTTATCGGCAAAGTGAATATTAGTGGTCAAGTAACAGGTACTTTGGCTAGTCCTAGACTGGAAGGACAACTGGAAGCGCCGCTAGTCCTGCTGAATGGTCAGGAGATTAAAAACATTTTTTCGCACTTAACTTATCAAGACGGACACGCCACTATCCGGGAACTTCGTTTTGCTCAAGGTACTGGCAACTACGTTTTCGCAGGGGCTGCTGATCTAAATACAAAAGAAATTGACGGCTTGCTCAAGGTAGAAAATGGTGAATTAGCCGGTATATTGGCGATAGCCAATATACCGGAGCGAGGTATTCGCGGCCGGCTTAACGGGGAAATTGCTTTAAATGGCAGTATTACCAATCCCAACGTGCTCTTACGCGGCGCCATCTCTAGCGGCCAGATCAAAAACTATTCACTTGACAGCATCGACATTGATGCTGAGCTTACTAACAAGATTATTACTATCAATAAATTTATGGGTAAACAAGGGGCTGATGGGATACTGGTTGCCAGAGGGCAGGCCGATCTGAACGGGGCTATTGATATGGAAATTGGTGGTCGCGATATTGAGACCGGAATTTTACCAGCCCTGTTTGATACAACCATTGAGACCAAAGGGAAATTCAGCTTTAATGCCCAGGCTACCGGCCTAACAGCCGACCCCAATGTAGCCGTATCGTTGGAGATCAAAAACGGTAGTGTTTCTAACGCTGAATTTGATAATCTCTACGGGTTGTTCATCTATAATCAAGGCAGTATTCATGTTAATCAGCTGTTTTTGGCGCGCGGACCTTATAAAGCAAGCGCCTATGGGGTAGTACCGCTAAAAGCCCTCAATAGCCAAGGCCGCCATAAAGCTGATATTACCGATAGAATGGATCTGAAACTGCGCCTTGACAACGCGGATCTAAGTATACTGCCGATGCTGACAAAAGAAGTGGCCTGGGCTACTGGTCCAACTACTGGTGAAATCAGTGTTGGTGGCACATTGGCCCAGCCTACCTTGAATGGGCAGCTAACAGTAGTCAATGGCACCATTAAATTGGCGGATATTAATGAACTTATCCAAAATGTAGGGGTTGATATTCAGTTTCAAGATGATACAATTACAATAAACGACTTTGGTGGAAAAATGGGGGGCGGTACCTATGCCTTAAACGGTTCTGCCCATCTAAATGGCTTAGCGCTTGATAATTACAACCTCATGCTAAGATTGGATCATTTGGGAATAAAACACAAATACTTTGCCGGACCGCTAGATGGTGTGGTATCATTAACTAGTGAGAAGGGAAAACCGCAACTATCAGGGAAACTGACCATTGAAGATGCTACCGTTAATATACCGGCAGTGCCTGAAGGTGGTGAGCTTGATTGGGATACCGGGTTGGATGTTGAGCTAGTCATTGGCAATAAAGTCCGGATGTACAATCCCTATCTCTACGATTTCCGGGCCGCGGGTAAAGTGAAGTTTTCCGGTACATTACAAAAACCGCGAGCCGCTGGTCGCATAGAAGCAGGGCGCGGTACGGTAAAATACCTGACAAACCGCTTTAACATTGAAAGTGGCAGCGCCGAATTTACCCAATACGATTCGATTATACCGATAATTAAGTTAAAGGCTAACGCCAAACTGCAACGAACACGCATCAATCTGGTGATCAATGGTCCTGCTACGGCGATGGACCTTACCTTAACCGCTGATCCAGCCATGAGCCAGCAGGAAATTATGTCAATATTGACGCTCAGCGGCGGCGATTTTTCTAAATCGAATAGTCAGTCCAGACATGATAGTGTGTTAGGACATGATCAGTTAGTCAGCCTGCTGAATGCTGGCTTGCAGATGCGTTTTATTGCCGAGATAGAGAATTCTATGCAAAATGCTCTGGGGGTTGATGAGTTTCGTCTAGTAAAATCTTCAGTATTTGATACCTATAGTAATCGAACCAGTCAAGATAATAGCGATAGCAGTTTCCAAGGATACAACCTGGAAATAGGCAAATATTTAACTGATAAACTGCTACTAAGCTATACCATGGATCTTGATCAGCAAAAAAATAGCGTAAGTCTGCGTTATGACTTGAACAAGCGTATTTCCGTCGGGGGAACCTTTGGGGGAACTAATAATGGGCTATTCATAATTGAGACAAGAGCTAATTTCTAAAAAGGGTGGATACCATGATTCTCAGTCAGTATTTGGCAGAACTGAAAAATATTCAAACCTTGCTACCTGAAGAAGAACATAGCTTGTGGCAGAGTTATAAGGTGGACGGCAGCCTGGAAAGCCGTCGCCGCCTTATCGAAAGCTATCAGCCTCTGGTTTTTAAAACAGCCATGCGCTGGCGTCTGCCTGAGCCGGCTATGCTGGATAGTATTCAGGAAGGGACAGTGGGACTCATTGAAGCTGTTGAAAAGTATGACCATACCAGGGGGGTCGCTTTTAGCCTGTTTGCTGTGCATCGCATCAAGGGCCGGATTATTAATCACCTGAAATGCGAAGACGGTAGCTTGTTGCATATCGATAGCCCGCTAACCGAGGGGGCTAGCCAGACAACAATTGCTGACTTGTTAATTGATGCGCAGGCTGAGGTGGCTGCACAAGTAGAGCAGAACTACCTTGTCGAGCAACTCAAAACGGCCATGGATCGTCTGCCAGCCAAAGAGCAGCAGGTCTTACAGGGCGTATTTCTTGATGACTGTCAGCCCAAAGAGTTGGCGGCTACAATGGAGGTAAGCCTATCACATATCTATCGTCTGCAAAAACAAGGAATTAGGCGCTTGCGAGGGATGTTGTCCAAGCTAATGGGCAACTGGCGATAAAGTGAGACTTGTCGAACTACTAATCTCAAAAAAACAGCAAATACGTCAAAACTACTCGAAATACCGACTATCAACAAGTTAATTGCGATATTTATCCGTATTTGCTTGTTTACTAATGACCAGAATCTGGCCTCTTCACAGGAGTATAAATAGTGTTTATAATAGGGGTGGTGAATGTGGCGGATTGTAAACAAAATGTTAACAGGCATTTAAACTCAGCACAGCAATGGCTTTCAGAGGCTGAACAGGCTTTTGACAAAGACAAAGACATTCGCGGCGAGCTTAACTTGTTTCTAGCTCAGGCTGAACTCACCCATGCCAGGGAAGTTAACCGTTCTCAGCAGTGGCGCTACAAATATCCGGTGCTGCGGCATAGTCTGGCTGTGGGGTTGGCTGTGATGGTAGCTATTGGCGGAGTAGGCGTCAGTTATTGGTGGGGGGCGCGCCAGCACCAGGAGGTTCAGCCGATAGCCGAGACTCAACAGTTAGTTCCGGCGGTGGAAATAAGCTCCATCCAGGTTCCACCGGCTGTAGCGTCTGCCTCACTACCAGTAGCTACAACAGGTGCTGACGTTCAGCCTGCAACTCATAAACAGACTGCACAGTCTGCATATGAGGGTCCAGAGCCATCAGAACCAAAAAAATCCGCTGCTAATGCCGACCAAAGCAAAGAAGTTCCCCTGACAACGGATGAGATTAACAAGCTAATCCGCACAGCTGGACAATCGTTGCGAGGTCAATAACGAATAAATAAGGAGGTAATAGATGAAGAACGTTCTACGCTGCAGAATTCTTGTTATTGCTGCGCTTGTTTTAAGCATAACCGCATCGTTAGTTTTGCCTGCTTATGCAGCAAATATTGAAGGCAAAACGGCTACCGCCATAACAATTACCGGCACTAATAAAGTTGCCGAAAGCACTGTTAGAGGTGTGGTAAAAATCCAGCCTGGTGATACCTTAACCGCCGAGAAAGTTAAGCAAGACATGCAGGCTATCTACGATTTAGGCTACTTTTTTGATGTTGTAGCCAACTTCAATGAAGTGCCTGAAGGCGTCAACGTGGTATATACCGTTATGGAAAACCCCAAGTTAGCCGACATTGTTGTTAAAGGCAATACCAAAGTATCTGTAGACAAAATTAAAGAATTAGTGACTACCAGCAAAGATAGTATTTTGAACACCAGAACCCTTAACACCAATGTTCGGGCTATCGAACAATACTACCATGACCAGGGTTATATTCTGGCAAAGGTAACTGATGTGGCCATGAGCCCGGCTGGTGTACTGACACTGACCATTAGTGAGGGTGTGTTGGAAGGCGTTGTTGTTAAAGGTAATGATAAAACCAAAACCAACGTTATCACCCGTGAAATGAAAGTCAAACCAGGCGAACCTTTCAATGTAAAGGATGCCAAACGCAGCATGCAAAAAGTGTACAACCTTGGTTATTTTGAAGATGTTAACATGAAGCTTAATCCTGGTAAAGATCCTAATGCTGTTGTGCTTGAGGCTGGTGTTGTTGAGCAGAAAACAGGTACCTTCTCCATCGGCGGCGGTTACAGCAAATCTGATGGTATGATTGGTATTATTGAAGTGGGTGACAACAACTTCAGGGGCAGTGGCGACAAAGTCAAATTTCACTGGGAGTTTGGCGGTGCCAGCGACAAAAACTATGAAGTTAGCTTTACCCGCCCCTGGCTTGACAGCAAACAAACCTCGCTGAGTTTCAGCGTATACGACTTGACCAATGAGTATACAGATTACTATGACGGCACTGATACTGAGAAGACTACCTACGACAAAAATAGAAGAGGTTTTGACATTACTTTGGGCCGTCCGTCAGGTGAATATATCCAAAATTATATCACCTTTAAAAACCGTAAAGACACATATGAAGAATATGAAGATGGACCTGTTAACTATTTAGACGGGACTGCGGAGCATAACCAATATCTCAAAGATAACTATGGTTTGACCCGCAGCGTTACGTTAATGCGGGTGTTTGACTCGCGGGATAACGTTTTTGCTCCGTCTGAGGGAGCACGGTACTCCTTGTCAGCCGAATTTGCCGGCTTTGGCGGCGACTTTAGTTTCAACAAATATACTCTCGAGGGACGTAAATATTTCAAAGTCGGTCCTAACCACGTAATTGCTACCCGTCTCACGGCCGGTTATGCTGATGGCAATATTTCGGATGCAAACCGGTTTGAAGTCGGCGGTGCCGACACACTCCGTGGTTATGAGGATGAACAATACAAAGGCAACAAAATGCTTGCCGGTTCTGTCGAATATCGCTTCCCGGTCATTAACAAAATTCAGGGTGTAGTATTTTCTGATATTGGTAATGCCTGGACCGATGGCGGTTACAAGCTCAATGACCTTAAAACCAGCGTTGGTGTTGGTATCCGCATGACAACGCCGATTGGGCCTGTCCGCATTGACTATGCTCAAGGCTCGGAGGGTGGACGTACCCACTTTAGCTTTGGCGGTCAGTTCTAAAACATTTTAGCTAATGAGTCAGGCTGGTGGCCTGACTCATTTACTAAGAGGGAGGTACGAGTTATTAGCAGAAAATACCCACGCCAGATTATCCTAGTTTTCAGCTTTGTTATCTTGCTGAGCCTATGGGCGGGAGCCGGCTTAGCTGCAGCTGAGACAGTGGATACAATCGTGGTAACTATTGCGGCTGCTGAGCCGCCTCCTGCTAGAATTGCCAAGCGAATGACCGCAAGTATTATGACAGTGGGAGAACAGATTCTTGTTGGGCGAACCCTTAGTGAAGTAGAGACAAATCAAGCCAAATATGAAGATCTTGTCAGGGATATATTCAACAGAGTACTTGTTGGATATACAGTTGAGCAAGTTAAATTAACTCCGGGTAGTAGCACCAATATTTTAGTGGCAGTGAGACCCTGGGGTGATGTGGTGCGCGACGTTTCTCTTGAAATTGACATAGGTGGCCTCTCACCTGAGGTAATGACAGTAATCAAAAACGACATGGGTAAAATAGAAGATCAAGTTGACGATGTCTTGATCGGCTTGCCTGTAGACTCAGTAGAATGGGCAGGCGGAATATCCAAGACGGTTATCCGTGAATTGTTGGCAATCGAGCTGCCGGAATTCCGCAGTAATCTTGAGATTACTGCCGGGCAGCATACAAGCATCAAACTTTCTCTAATTCCCACAGGGCCAACAATTAATAATGTTGAACTTTCCCTGCGCTCTAGTACCATTCCCAATATCTTGCTGGCTGAAGCCAGGCCCCCTGTTCGTGAAGCGGCGGGGATGTTGCGTGGTTTGCCGGTAGCCTTTGTGGAGCGGCATAAAGAGTATTTTTCTACTGAGATACAAAGAACTGCGGCTAAGCACCCCATAGTTAAAAAGTATGGCTTGATAGTAACACCGGTCGTAAGTCCCGGCGTTGATACTGAAATAACACTCCGTGCCGAAACTACCAAATACCGGGTAAGTCTCGAAGGTAGTTTGGATATGGGGCGAGAGAGAGATAATACAATGGCCAAACTTCATTTTGGTAAATTTACCGGCAATCGGGATGAGGCTTTTATGGAAATTAAATTTGTCCCTGATAGCATGGAGTGGGAGTTTGAACCAGGTTGGAGCCATAAATTCACGGAAAATACTCTAGCCGGTCTAAAGTATAATATCTCAGAACATGGAAGTATCATATGGATTAATCACTACCTTGGCCCCAACTGGACGATTCGGCTGGAAGATATGCCTAAAACAGATTACTACGAATTTGGAGTCAGATATAAGCTGCATGAGTTCCTAAGCGCCGAATATGTTATTACTGAAAAGGAAAACTGGCTTAGAATGATAGCCAATTTGTAGGGCTTGCTGAATAGGGTAGGGCCTGTTATAATTGGTAAGTGGAGGAGAGAATTTATTGCCAAGTGGCAGGAAAGAAGGGTAAAAAGAATGTTTAAAAACAAAAAAGTTGCTAAAATGGTTGCTGTTACTATAGCTGCAGTATTCTTGCTGGGGGTCTTTGGTTTGGCGCTTTCGCAAACCGGTACAGGCCATGCGGCTAGTGCCGGTACTGCATCTAATATCGGCAAAGTAAACAGGTCATTACTGCTGCAACAGCATCCTGATCTGGCTAAAGCAGAAGAAACTATGAAAACCGAAGTAGAACAAGCCAAAACCGAATTTGAAACCAAGTCTGCTAATATGGCAGACAAAGAAAAACAAGAATATTACAATCAAACGATGCAACGCCTTGAATTGAAACGGCAAGAGTTATTTGCGCCAATTCAGGACAAAGTTGATGCGGCCATCAAAGCGGTAGCTGATGCCAAAGGAATTGCTGTCGTATTTGATGTCAGCAACGTAGTTTATGGTGCTCAGGATCTGACAGAGGATGTTAGCAAAAAAATCACCGGCAAATAATATAAAGTGAGTCTTAGCTTCAGGTGGGGTGTTAACCTCATCTGAAGCTTAGTCGAACCTATCCAGGGACTTAGTTGCTCGCCTGTGCCCTTTAGGGTATAACTCCCGCTTGTAGAAGCGGGAGTCTTAGAGCAACTTGGTCATCGGATAAAGTATCCGGTAAATTGAGCCGAGCCGGTTTAGTCTGTGCTCGGCTTTAACCTTACCATAAACAAACCTGTAATCTTGAACCTTAACACTAGAGAGGGTGATTTGGTGTTTACAACTAAAAAGCAAACAACACCAATACGGTTTCTGGTAATCCTGATCCTTAGTACTGTTCTTTTTGCAGGTTGTTCCCGTTCGGCGACACCTGAAACCAAGCCCCCCGAAGTGCCGCAAGTTGGCGTAATCGACATGGATAAGGCCATAAATGCTCATCCTAAATATCAAGAGTGGCAAAAACTCAAACAACAGGCAGCCACTCTTCGCCAACAACTAAGCGGGCAAGTTAATCAAGCACGTAATGCCACTGAAGCACCAGCCATGGATCTGCAAGGCAGTGTGGCTAACGGACTCCAAACAGCAGCCGCACAGGAATTTAATGCCAAAATGGCTGCAAAACAACAAGAACTGCAGGCTAAGCTTGTCCAAAAAGCTGATAAAGTCCATGGTGAACTATCGGTTGAGCTTAAGGCCTATGCCCAAGAACTGGATAAGGAATATCAGCCACAGATTTTTAACCAACAGCTAAAATTACAAACTGTACGACTAGATGAAAAACAAACGGCTGAAGAAAAAAAGATCCTGGATGCATTGAAAGCAGAGCAAGCCAATAAACTGGCAGCCAAAGAAAAAGAGTTGGGCCAAAGCTTAGATGCTTTGCTAGCTCCTGAAAAAGCTGCTATAGAGCAGGAACTTGCCGCCTATGCCCAACAAGTAAATGCGGAGCTCAATGCCAAAACGGTGGCTCAAACTGCCAATATGTCTACCCCAATAGCCCAAGCAGTTATACCCCCAGATGGAGCTGTGGCTAACAAGCAGCTAGAGCAGCAACTGGGCATGAAGCAACAGGAAATCAATGTGCTTGAAGAAACTATTTTAAATGATGTCCGTGATAAAACGGCCAAAGTGGCAATTGAACGCCACCTGGACACTGTATTGACAGGATATCAAGTCAATGTTAAGGCTGTTGATATTACTAACGCGGTGATTGCCGCGTTTAAGAAATAATTTGCATGCATATACTATAATTAAGTGATGAGGGTTCCAAAGGAGGATTTTATCATGAATAAACAAATTAGAATTGCTCTGGTGTTAGTACTCGTTTTTGTTGCCGGTTTGGCACTTGCAGGCTGTAATAGCGGTCAAGCGGCCATTGGTGTTCTTGATGTAAACAAAGTTATGTCTGACAGCCCAAAAATTAAGCAGTTTCAAGATCAGCTTAATGTTAAAGGCAAAGAATTGAGTGACCAACTGGAAAAAGACAAAGCCAGTATCAGTGCGGAAGAATTTCAAAAACGTCAGGAAACTGCGTATGGTGAATTTCTAAAGACCAAACAAGACTTGGAAACCCAGATTGACACCAATATCAAACAGGCCATTGAGCAAGTAAGCCAAGAGAAAAAAATGGGTGTTGTACTTTATAAAAACAGTGTTGCCACAGGCGGTACAGATATAACTGATGCCGTTATTCAAAAAATGCAATAAATGGAGGCGTCCAGTGAAAAAAACATTAGCTGAGATTGCCGCATTGGTTAACGGAACAGTCATTGGTGACGTTGATAGGGAGGTTACCGGTATAACAAACATTGAGGATGCCGGTCCTGGTGACATTACCTTTGCTGTGCCTCCTCATCTTGACAAAGCTGCCAAATGTGCCGCCGCAGCGGTAATCATTCCTGATACAATAGGGGACTTCCCCAAATCGGCTATCCGGGTAACTAACCCCCGGATGGCCTTTACCACATTACTGGCTTTGCTTACTCCTAAACCGGCGATACCTGTTGGTATTCATCCGACCGCTATCCTTGGGACTAATGTAAAACTGGGAACAGCGGTCGCCATTATGGCCCATACCGTCATTGAAGATAATGCCAAAATTGGCAATAATACTATCATTTACTCCCATACTTATATTGGCAGGGATGTGACTGTGGGCGATGATACAATAATTTATCCTAATGTCACCGTGCGTGAAACCTGTCACATCGGTAACCGGGTTATTGTTCAAAGCGGCGCTGTCATCGGCAGCGATGGCTTTGGTTTTGTTACCGTCGGTGGCCGTCACCAAAAAGTACCCCAAGTGGGAAATGTCATCATCGAAGATGACGTTGAAATTGGTGCCAATTCTTGTTTGGACAGAGCCACAACCGGCAGTACTATTGTTGGTAAAGGCACTAAGATTGATAACCTGGTGCACTTGGCTCACAATGTAGTAACTGGCGAAAACTGCTTCTTTGTAGCCCTGACAGGCATTGCCGGCAGCACCAAAATCGGCAATAACGTTACCTTTGCCGGACAATCAGGCTGCAACGGTCATATAACCATTGGCGACAACTGTGTATTTGCCGCCCGCACTGCACCAATTAATGATATCCCTGACAATTCCTTCTGCGCTGGCTTTCCCGCCCGCCCGCACCAGGAATGGCTGCGTTCCGAAGCCGCCATCGGCCACCTGCCAGAGCTAGTCAAAAAAATCCGCAAACTCGAACAAAGACTTGCTCAACTGGAACCTAAGTAAGCGGGAATACAAAGGACGGTTATGGTGTATCACCCCATAACCGTCCTTTCAATTTCCACAAATTACGCAGTGCTGGTAAGCAGGATTTGCGAGCCTTATGGGGAATACATATAAACTCATACTATAAAACTACACTTCTATTAAGGAGAACCAATCATGAAAAAAACAATTTTTGCGGCTATAACCTTTTTATTGACATCGGCGCCTGTATTTGCGGCACCTTCTGTCAATGGCTCAACAGGCCTTATTAATACTCCTTCGGCCGATGTTCTGCAGGAAGGGCAATTCTCTTTGGGATACTATCATTTAAAAGATGGTGGTGTTGGTACCTTTACTATGAATTTGACTGGCAAACTTGAAGTTGGTGCAGCAGGCTTTCGTTATGATAACGACTCCGGTCGTGACGATCACACCTATGTTAACGCTAAGTACGGTCTGGTGCCGGAAACCGTTTTAACCCCTGGTGTGGCTATTGGCGTTGAAGATATTGCCAATTTAGACAAGCGCACAGCCTATGTATCTGCCAGCAAAGCATTACCCTTTGGATTTCGTATTCATGCTGGTATTGGCAATGGCCGCTATGATGGCGTATTTGCTGCCGTGGAAAAGACCATTAATCCGCTAGGCATACTTACTGGCAACAATGTTTTTCCGGCAACAACGCTGATCGCCGAATGGGATGGCAATGACATGAATTATGGTGCGCGCATGGCAGTAGTGCCTGGCCTCAAATTAGATGTTGGCCATCGCGAGCATCAAACGTACTTTGGTGCCAGCTTTACCTACTAGGGAAGCACGGGGCGGTTCGCGTGCTTTACTAGTAGAACCTGCCACGGTGCTCCCCTCCGGCGTTTCTGCTGTAGATTCGAGGAGGGACAAAGAGTGTTGTATTATCTAGTAAAAATAGTAAGCCGTTTTGTATGTATTTTGCCGCGAGCTTTACGGCGTAACCTGGGTATGGTTATTGGCAGGCTATGTTGGCCACTAGTATCGAAAAAGCGCCGGAAGATGGCCATAGACAATATCAGCCGCAGTCTCGGCATTACTGAGGAGCAAGCAGAAACAATTGCAAAAAGCAGTGGAATTCGCTTGGGACCGATGTTTATGGAAGTACTCCACATGCCCAGACTGAACAAAGACAACATTAATAAGTATGTCACCCTTATAGGCAGTGAGCATCTTGAAGCTGCGCTTACTATGGGACGGGGAGCTGTACTGGCTACCGCACATAGTGGTAATTGGGAGCTCCTAGGGGCGGCACTGGCCATGCATGGATTTCCTTTAGTGGCTGTAGTCCAGCGTCAGACCAATGCCGCCATGGATACCTTTATTAACGAATACCGTACCAAAGCCGGTATGCATGTCACCTATAAGCAAGGGGTGCGGGAAATGGTCAAACTGATGGGATTAGGCAAAATTATCGGCTTGTTAATGGATCAAGACAATCACAGCGAGGGGGTATTTGTAGAGTTTTTCGGGCGTATGGCTTCCACTCCGCAAGGGGCTGCCGCACTGGCCAGACTCAATAACGCCCCCATTGTTCCGGCTTTTATCACCGAGAACCCGGACGGTACCCACATCGCCATCCTTCACCCGCCTGTCCTGGTGACTAAAACAGACGACCGGGCTGAGGATATCCGTAATACTACCCAGCACTTGACTCGAATTATTGAGCAGCATATCAGACAGCATCCCCAGGAATGGTTCTGGCTGCACAACCGTTGGAAGACGGCACCGCCTGATTTGAAAAAATAAATATTGTAAGTAGGAAAAGCGAGATTGCCACGTTGGTGCTCGCAATGACTGTAAAGGGAAACGGTACTACGACCCCGGTCATTGTGATGATAGCACAGCGGCGCAAGCTCGCTTTTTTAGGCAGCAGAAACAAGCAAATCATTCATTAGTAAAGAAGTTGATCGAAAATCGTATATAAATAATGTGCTTATTTTGATATACTTATTTACATAAAGCTGATATATATGTTATAATGTACTCCAGAAATGGGGTGACTAAAACGTATGTTGAAAATGAAAATAATGAAAACAATTAGAAGCATATGTAAGGATTCTATTCAACGAGACATTGTAACACTGCTTACTGTAAGTGTAATTATCGGCTCATTGGTGGCTAGTTCAGTCTCCATGGCTGCTAATACCTATTTTTCGAAAACACTCGCTAGCCTTGTGGGTGACTATGGTGAATATGACTTAGTAATTCAAGTCAGGGAAGAAATGAAAGACGATACAGCCATGCAGGTGAACAAGATTGTTGCAGAGGTGTTCCCTGGCGGCACGGTAAGTCAAGGACCGACAGTTACCGGCAAATCGTTTTTTTATGTTACGCTGCCTGACCAATATAAAACCAAAGAAATATATGAAAATCTGTCGAAAACCTTTGGTAGCATTCCCGGCGGTGGCAGTGTCGGTATGATGACTGAGCCACGCCTTAATATTCGCGGCGTGCCAGACGGTGCGAAAAACATGTTGATTGAGCGTATCATGCAAATGGAGGGGGTTCGTTTCGCTTTCCATGATGGCAGCAGTGTTGGCGTTATTTTAACTTCACTGGATAAGTCGTCAGTTGTAAGTAGCAGTATCAAGAATATTTTAAAAGACTATCAAGTTATTGAAATTACCTTTCCGGTAGGTAGTGAACCGGCCAATCCCGTGCGTCTGGGTGAAGGTATTTCAGAAGCCATGCAAAAAGATCTGCACCTGGAATATGCACAGAATGTATCGATTGACGGCAAAAATGATGATATGACCTATATGGTTAGCACCATGATTGAATTGAAACGGTTCCTGTCAGCCTATGCTTCACAAGTCACGCTAACCCCGGCTGCTGGCACTAAACTGGCAAAAGGGGATATTGTTGTCTTTCAAGGTCAGGCAGCGCAGCTGCCACAGGCTGGACAAGCACCGGAAAAAAGCAATGTAATTGTGGAAATCACAGCGGCTCTTGCCAATGGCTTGGCGGAAGGGCGTATTACCCAGGGTGATGCTTCTAAGTTAGGCAACACACCAGGTTTTAAATTAGAAAAAGAGGCAGTTGGAGCGCAGACCGCTACCGCTACCTATAAAAATCCCCGTCAGGAATTGGGAAATGCATTAGGCGAGACAGGTAAGCTTGTCGGACAAATTCCTGGTTTTGCCCAAGATGCCAAAAGCCTGAGCGGCATTGCCCTGGGTGCACTTGATAACTATGGCGGCAGTGTCGATGCATTAGCAGCTACTTTAGCAAGCCTGCAGACAGCGGGCGGTACTATTCAGGCTGCTACCAGCGCCCTGGCGGGAATTGACACCCGTGGTATCCGCTATCAGCTAGACAGCTCCTCCCGTAATATCGGCGGCTTGGTTACTAGCCTGCAGTTATTGAAGTTGTTCAATGGTGATGTCAACTCGACCATCAGCAGTCTGACAGGGGCGCAGGAAAACCTGGGCAGTTTAAGCTCCAGTTTGGCCTCCCTGGATAGTGTGGCAGCCAATGCCCGCCAGGCTAAATCAGCCATTGACAACATTGTTACAAATGGCGGAACAACACTTGGTACACTACGCGCTTTTGATGCGCAGGGAGCCAAGCGGAACCTGACAGACGCCAATGCCCGCCTCGATGGTCTGCAGGCAGTAAATGTGCCCATGATTACAGCCCAGGTTCAATATCTTGCAAGTGCTGTGCCTAATCTCAAAGATGACGAAATCAGTCATTCAGTTACCTTGCTGGATAAATTTATCGCCGGACAAGTTATTCCTGGTGCCAGGATTCAAATTTTGACAACCAGCAACATCAGTACAGAGGCTGTGGCCCCTATTGTTTATGCACAGGCCGGTAACAACAACGTATCGCTCTACTCGACCGCTTTGGGTGTAATTGAACCCAACGCACGTGGCGAGTTGTATCAGGTGCTTAATGAAGTAAGAGGAGTTCTGGCAGGTATGACAGCCATCATTATCACCATTTTGTTCCTGGGACTGGACCACACAGCTATCATGACAGTCATTCGTCGTAAGCGCTTAGCAAATAAGCTGCCTGCCACAGGCTGGCACAAAGCAGTAGAGCGTATGACAGGAGCTTTTACTGCACCTGAGCGCTGCTATGGTATGGGCGTAGGTGCTGTTATGCTGACAGCCATGTTCATTCTCGCTGGCGGTGGTATTCCGTACCTGCCGTGGATTGGGGTGCCTATTATCGGTGCATTGCTTGGCTTGTTAGTGGCTGCCTATACCGAAAAGATTAGCCCGATTGCAGGCGAAGAGGTTATGGCCGGTGAAGCACTGGGGCTGTCACTTGACGAAGTCATGAGAGAGATTGTTATCCCCAGCGGCCGTCCAGGTCTGATGCAGAAACTGAACCAACGTAAAGTAAAGTTTAAGTAATATGTGACTAGAATGGAGGTGAGCAGGATGCTTACCATCCAAAACCTGTATAAAAAATTTGGCAGTCTGGTAGCTGTCAACAACCTTAGCCTGGCAGTCGCACCTGGTGAGACTGTTGTCATAATGGGGCCATCAGGTTGTGGTAAGTCAACAACCATCAGGACAATTAATCGCCTAATCGAACCCGATAGTGGCTCGATTGTTTTTGATGGCCTGGACATTACCCAATTCAGGGAAGATGAATTGCGAAAGGTGCGTAAGCGTATCGGCTATGTATTTCAGCACTTTAATCTTATCAATCGTCTTAGCGCGATTGAAAACGTTATGTTGGGATTAGTCATGGGGGGGCAAGCCAAAGAGGAGGCCTATGACAAGGCGCTTGCTGCCATGACCAAAGTAGGTATGGAACAGTTGCAAGACCACAAACCAGAGCAACTATCCGGTGGTCAGCAACAACGGGTAGGCATTGCCCGGGCGCTGGCCTTTGAACCAGAACTCATGTTGTGGGATGAGCCTACTGCATCCCTTGACCCCATGTTAGTAAGAGAAGTTCTTGTCGTTATGGAAGAACTGGCTAAATACCGGGCGGCCACCATGCTGGTGGTGACCCATGAAATTGCCTTTGCACTACATGTAGCTGACCGCATTGTGCTGATGGAAAAAGGCACCATCGTAGAGTCTGGCATCCCCAGCCAAGTGTTTGTTAATCCGGCTTCTCACGTTGGCCGCCAGTATAAAGAACTTATTGAGTACCAACTCAATACCAGTGCCCGTACTCTGGCTGGTAAACGTATTGCATAACTATTCGTTTCTTTAAGTTTATTAACATACTTGCACAAAATCTCAATATCCTGTAAAATTAATTGGACTTAGACAACTCAGGAGGAAACCTATGGATCGCCAAACCACAGTAGCTTCGCGTGTGACTTATACCGGTATCGGCTTGCATTCAGGGCGGGATGTAACCATTGCTATGAACCCGGCACCTGCCGGTAGTGGCATTGTATTTGCCCGGACTGACCTTGCTGGTACACCCCGTGTTGCGGCTAAGGCAATCAACGTAACCAATACCATGCGGGCGACTACGCTAGAAGCTGGCGAGGCCAAAGTTTTTACCGTGGAACACCTATTGGCTGCTTTTGCCGCAATGGGTATTGACAACTGTCTGGTGGAAATTTCCTCTGTGGAACCACCAGTAGCTGACGGCAGTTCATTGCTTTTTCTTAAACTACTTGAAACAGCAGGCACCCAGGTACAGGCTGAACTGCGTCGTCCGCCCATTATCATTAAACAAGCCATAACAGTGCGCTATCCCGAAAAATTCATTACTATTTTACCTTATGAGGGGTTTCGCATCACCTTTACCTCAATTAACCCGCATCCGCTGTTAGGTGTTCAGTTTGGTGACTATGAAATAACTCCTGAAGTTTTTGCCCGGGAGCTGGCTCCGGCTCGTACCATCGGTTTTATGCACGAGGTGGAGGCACTTAAAGCGCAAGGCTTGGCATTGGGAGGCAGCCTGGACAATGTAGTAGTATATGATGATGAAAATTGCTTAACGCCGCTAAGGTTCTCTGATGAACTGGTCCGGCATAAAATTTTAGATGTAATTGGCGATTTGGCATTAGTTGGCCGTATTGTCGGTCATGTTATTGCCGTAAAGTCAAGTCATGCGCTGAATACGGCATTGGCGAAAGAGATTGTAAAAGCAAGTATGTGATGAAGATTTGAGGAGGCGTTTCCTAGATGATTTTGACAGCAACAGAGATTCAAGCCATTATTCCGCACCGTTATCCGATGCTACTGGTGGATCGGATTATTGAACTTGAGCCAATGAAACGGGCGGTAGGCATAAAAAGTGTAACCATTAATGAACAATTCTTCGCAGGACATTTCCCGCAAAAACCGGTTATGCCGGGAGTTCTTATTTTGGAAGCTATGGCCCAGGTTGGCGGTGTAGCTATGCTATATCCTGAGGAAAATCGTGGCAAGTTGGCTGTTTTTGCGGGGATGGAGCGGGTTAAATTCAGAAAACCGGTTACGCCTGGTGATCAGCTCCTAATGGTAGCTGAGGTTCTGAAACTTCGCGGTTCAATCGGCAAGTTATGGGCACAGGCCTCTGTTGACGGTCAGGTTGTAGCGGAAGCCGAGTTTTTGTTTGCGCTTACAGCAGTATAATAACCGAAAAACGGATATAAACACTAAAAGATGGTTGATAAATGCTAATAATGTACGTATTTTAGAGAGTATGCCTATATTTTGCCCTAAATCGGCATGTCATTTTTCGACTGTCCAGTCGGAATATATATAACAATAAACGACATATATAATATGCTTATATAGTTCTAATTCTAGTGGGGAGTTGATTTTGATATGAAACCGGAATCGGTGGTAATACCATTGCATAAAATACATGAAACTGCAGTAATCCATCCTAATGCCCGGATTGGTAAAGATGTAGAAATCGGGCCTTACGCCGTTATTGGCGAAAATGTGCTCATAGGAGACGGTACGCAAATTGGCGCTCACGTAGTGGTTGACGGTTGGACTAGTATTGGCAAAAACTGCGTAATCTATTCCAGTGCCTCTATCGGCGCTGAGCCGCAAGATTTAAAATTTCGTGGCGAAAAAAGCTACGTGTTTATCGGGGATAATACCAAAATCCGTGAATTTGCTACAGTTAATCGCGCTACTGGCGAAGGGGAAGAAACCCGGGTTGGTTCTAATTGCCTGCTGATGGCCTATACCCATGTTGCTCATAACTGTGTTGTTGGCAACCATGTAATTATGTCAAATGCCGCAACCCTGGCTGGCCATGTAGTTGTAGAGGATCGTGCCGTTATCGGTGGTTTGGCTGGTGTGCATCAATTTGTTAAAATTGGCCGGAATGCTATGATTGGCGGCGCTTCTAAGGTTGTACAAGACATTCCGCCGTTCGTAATTGTTGACGGTCACCCGGCTAAAGTATGCGGTCTAAACAGTGTTGGTATCGCTCGCGCCGGTATGGGTACAGTTGCTCGCAGCAATTTGAAAAAAGCCTATAAAACGCTCTATCGTTCCGGTCTTAGCCTGCCTCAGGCCATTGCCGTAATGGAACAGGAACTGGAAGCCTGTGAAGAAGTCGAGCATATGCTGCGGTTTCTTCGCAACGCAGAACGCGGTATTTGCCGTGGACGTAGAGAATCAGATAATTAGGAGTGCATAGGTAAATGCTACTCAGCAAAACCTATAGGTAAAGAGCGACATAAAGTGGTATACTAACAGCGTTTGATACAGCGCTTTTTTAAGCTCAATTGGTCAATTAAAGTAAAGAGAGTGTAGGATAACAAGTGCTTGATGCGGCAGTGTGCCGCATCAACTACATAAGGTGGGAAACCATTATGAATATAATCGGACTAATTGCCGGTATTGGCCGGTTACCAGTAGAATTTGCCCGTGCCGCTCGCGGCATGGGTTTTGACGTGATAGCCATAGCCGTGGCGCCAGGGGTGGAATCAGAACTTGCACAAGCCGTCACTCGCTTTCACACAGTTGGCCTGGGTGAATTGGATAAGCTGATTGGCCTGCTGCAACAAGCAGGCGTACAGCAAGTTACTATGCTGGGCAAGGTTACCAAGGAGCATCTCTTCAGCGGCACTGCTCGCCCGGATGCGCGTATGCAGCAGCTGTTAGCCAATCTCCAGGATTTGAATGATGACACTGTTATGCTAGCACTTGTGCGCGAATTTGCTAACGCAGGCATGGGTGTGCTTGATCAGACACAGTTTATTCGTCAGCTTATGCCGCCGCCCGGTGTACTTACAAACCGCCAGCCCACTCCGGGGGAACAAGCTGATATGGAGTACGGTTTGGCTATGGCACGTCAACTTGGCGGTTTGGATATTGGTCAAACCGTTGTTGTAAAAAATAAGGCTGTTATGGCTGTGGAAGCTATTGAAGGCACCGATGCCTGTATTAAGCGGGGGGGAGAACTTGGCTGCGGCGGTATTGTGGTGGCCAAAGCTGCTAAACCGCAGCAGGATACCCGCTTTGATGTTCCCAGTGTGGGGCCAGATACCCTAAAAACCATGATTGGTGCAGGGGCAGTAGCTTTGGTTATCGAAGCTGGCAAGACATTGTTAGTGGATAAAAAGCAAGTTGTTGAATTAGCTAACATGAATAGCATAACCATCGTTGCTATGTAATAGGGAGGACACCATGAAAATCATGCTCTCAGTCGGCGAAGCCTCAGGTGATATGCATGGCGCCAGTGTAGCGGTCGCCCTCAAACTTTTGCAGCCAGATATTGAACTTTTTGGAATGGGTAGCAAAGCCATGCGGTCTGCAGGCGTACGAGTAGATTATGATATTGCCGGCCAGGGAATTATGGGCTTAGTGGAAGTCGTAAAAAATTTAGGAAAGCTATTTGAACTGCGGGATAACCTGGCAGCCCTTATGGACAAAGAACGTCCGGATGCGCTTGTTGTCATTGATTATGCAGACTTTAACATGCGTCTGGCAAAAATTGCAAAAGCAAAAGGGATTCCGGTTGTGTCATATATCTGCCCTTCAGCGTGGGCGTGGCGGCGCAGTCGGGCCAAAGGGGTGGCCGAGACAGTGGATAAAGTTGCGGCCATTTTTCCCTTTGAGGCTGAGGTGTACCAAACTGCAGGCGCTGATGTTACTTTTGTTGGTCATCCACTGGTGGATATTGTAAAACCGACTATGACCAAAGAAGCTGCCTATCAGCACTTTAAAGCCGATCAAAACCGGCCGGTTGTATTGTTAATGCCAGGCAGCAGGCAACAGGAAATTGTTAAACTACTGCCGGTAATGCTGGGTGCTAGTCAGTTAATACTGAAAAAGTTGCCGGACTGTCAATTCTTTTTACCCATAGCCTCGACAATTTCCCAGGCAATACTGCAAGATATAATAGGCAGCTATCAAGTGCCTGTTATCTTAACAACCGATTATACCTATGACCTAATGGGTTTGGCGAATGCCGCCATAGCGGCTTCTGGAACAGCTACCCTGGAGACGTCCATCATGGGAGCGCCTACGGTCATTATTTATAAAATGGCTCCACTTACCTATTGGTTAGGCAAGCTGTTGGTCAAAATACCCAATATCGGTTTGCCTAACATTATTGCCGGGCGACGCATTGTCCCCGAATTATTGCAAGATGCCGCCAATCCCGAGAACATTGCGGCAGAGACGCTCAAAATTCTCACAGATAGTCAGGTCTACACCCAGGCTCAGACAGACCTGGCCGAAGTAAAAGCAAAACTTGGCCAAACCGGCGCAGTGAAACGAGTCGCAGAGGTCATCTTAGAAGTAGCGTGCAGAAAAAAAGAGGTAACTACATGAAGCTCTACTTACGACTAATCAGCTACATACGTCCCTATTTGCCGCGATTTGCTCTGGCCATTGTGTGCATTTTAGTTGCTTCCGGCGCCAACCTGTACGTGCCGTGGATTATTAAGGATGTAATTGATGGTGTCCTTGCTTCAAAAGATATGGCGATGCTCAACAAAATTGCCATCGGCATCGTAGTGGTGTATTTGTTGCGTGGTGTTTTCTTTTACGGCCAGACCTATTTAATGTCCTTTATTGGACAAAAGGTCATTATTGACATCCGGGAATCTGTATACCGTCACTTGCAACGATTATCCTTATCCTATTATGAAAAACGCCAGACAGGAGCTATCATGAGCCATATTACCAATGATGTGGCCGCTTTGCAGAATGCGTTGGTTGATAGCGTAATTGAACTGTTTACCGAAGGCATGACACTGCTTGGCTCCATGGCTGCCATGTTCTACCTGCACTGGAAACTGTCGCTGTTGACCTTTATTGCGTTACCACTGGTGGCGCAGGCCATTAGGATTTTTGGTAAACGTCTCCGCATTTCCAGCCGGGTCATGCAGGAACGGGCGGCTGATATTACCTCTGTTCTGCAGGAGACCATTGCGGCAGTACGGGTCATTAAGTCCTTTGTCCGTGAAGACTACGAGATAGGACGCTTTAATCGTGAAAACTATTCCAACTTCCGCGCCCAGATGAAAACGGCCCAAATCATGGCTACGCTGACCCCGGTTGTTGAATTTTTGGTCGCTATTGGAATTACCGTTATTATCTGGTATGGTGGCACTGAGGTCATCAATGGCAGTCTGACAGCAGGCTCGCTGATTGCCTTTTTAATTTACGCCGTTAATATCAGTAACCCCATCAAACGTCTTAGCCGGGTGTATGGTAACATCCAGCGGGCCCTGGCCGCGGCGCAGCGCGTTTTCGATGTCCTTGATACTGTGCCTGAAATTCAGGATTTGCCAGGAGCCAGGGAGTTGCCGCGCATTACCGGACGGGTAGCCTTTGAAAATGTTGATTTCTCATATAAACCAGGTGAACCGGCACTTAGCAGCGTATCCTTAGTGGCCGAGATCGGACAAATGATTGCCATTGTCGGGCCCAGTGGTGCCGGGAAAACTACGATTGCCAACCTTATTCCCCGCTTTTATGACCCAACATCCGGCCGTATTACTATAGATGGCTATGATATTAAAACCGTCACCTTGAATTCCTTACGCGAGCAAATTGGTATCGTGCCGCAGGAAACAGTTCTCTTTAACGGCTCGGTCTATGAAAATATACTGTATGGCGATCTTGCAGCTAATAAAGACCAAGTGATTGCAGCGGCCCAGGCTGCCAATGCCCATGAATTTATCATGGCAATGCCTGAAAGGTATGATACCCAGATTGGTGAACGCGGCTCCAAGCTCTCAGGCGGACAGCGCCAACGTATTGCCATTGCCCGGGCTATTCTCAAAGATCCCCGTGTACTGATACTGGATGAAGCCACTTCGGCGCTTGATACCGAAAGTGAAAAACTGGTGCAGGGAGCACTTGATAAGCTGATGGTTGGCAGAACTTCGTTTGTTATTGCTCATCGTTTATCTACCGTTCAGCGCGCCGATGTTATCTTAGTTATAGAAAAAGGCCAAATTATCGAATGTGGCTCCCATACCGAATTAGTGGCGGCAGGAAGTCTGTACAGCAAACTGTACCAAGTGCAATTTGCCGATAAGTAAGAGGCGAGGTATCAATATGTATTTTATTTATAATATCCTGGCAGTCATACTAGTTATCCTGGTATTGCCTGTATTTGTTGTACGTTTTGTCCGGGAAAAGGGGATTGCAGAGCGGGTGAAGCAGAGCTTCGGCGTCTTGCCGGCCGAAACCCTGGTAAAAGTTGCGGGCAAAGAGGCTATTTGGGTACACGCCGCGTCAGTCGGCGAGATTGTGGCGGCAAGTCCGATTGTTAAAGAAATACGGCGGGAGCTGCCAGGTATCCCTATTGTGGTATCGGTAGTTACTGTTAGTGGTTATGCTATGGCCAAACGCATTATTCCCGAAGCAGACGGTATTATCTTTTACCCCCTGGATTTACCGCTTCTTAGCTATTCGGTTGTTGCCAAAATCAGGCCACAGGCTTTTCTGATGGTAGAAACCGAAATGTGGCCGAATTTTCTCAAAGCTGTCCGGAAATTCAACATACCGGCCATGATGGTTAATGGCCGGATTAGCGACAAGAGTGTAAATCGCTACATCTACTTTGGACGGGTACTATCTGATATGCTGGATACCGTTGTCACATTTTGCATGCAATCCAACATTGATGCCCAATATATTACCCGGCTAGGCGCCGATCCGGCACGGGTGGTTGTTACCGGTAATACCAAATTTGACCAAAGCTATACTGAACTTAGTCTGGAAGATAAGACCCAACTGCTCTCATCCCTGGGGTTGAGCAGCGCTGACCAAATCCTGGTAGCAGGCAGTACTCACCGGGGTGAGGAAGAGTTGCTGTTTCCGGCCTTCAATGAGGTTCGCGCCCAATTTCCCCATACCCAGTTTATAGTTGCTCCGCGTGAACCATTACGGGCCGATGCGCTTATTGAGTTAGCAGCCAAGTTTAACTTTGTTGCCGTAAGGCGTACCAGTATGCCAGGCAAACTGGCCAAGAACCCTGATATGATCATTGTTGATACCATTGGCGAACTGGGAAAAATCTATGGTCTGGGTGACATTGTCTATGTTGGCGGCAGTCTTATCCCCCATGGCGGTCACAATATTTTAGAACCAGCCGCTCATGGCAAACCCATACTAGTCGGACCGCATATGTTTAATTTCAAAGAGACGTATGCGCTGTTTTCTGAGCGAGGGGTATGTCTGACCGTTCGTGACAGTGCTGGTTTAGCCGAAGCAATGCTCAAGCTACTGCATAATCCTGAGCAGAGACAAGCGATCGGTCAGGAGGCACTTAGGATTATCAACGAAAATCGTGGCGCTTCGCATAAAAGCGCCTTGTATTTAAAAGAAATATTGCAGCAAAAAAAAGCTCTGATAAACAGGCAGCAGTGAAAGTCCAAGGAAAAGGCGGAAACTATATGATGAATCAGCGGGAAGCGCTCCAAGTATATCTATATAAACTAGTGCACGGCGAGAAACCTGGTTTGTTAGCAGCCGTGATTATTGGCGTGCTTCGCGTCATGTCTTTCATTTATGGACTAGGAGTACAATGCAAGCTTGCATTGTACCGCTGGGGTGTCCTGCAGCGGCACAAACTTCCCTGTAAAGTTATCAGCTTGGGGAACATTACTGTCGGCGGGACAGGTAAGACCCCGACGGCTCAGCGCCTGGCGGCCTTTATCCGCGATAAAGGATACCGGGTTGTCATTCTTAACCGGGGATACCGGGCTAGCTGGAAGGGCCAAGTTGGCGTTGTGTCTGATGGTCGTAAAATTTACATGACAGTTACCGAAGCAGGCGATGAGGCCTATCTGCTTGCCAAGAGCCTGCCAGGCGTACCGGTAGTCATTGGCCGCAACCGCTCCATTACCGGCGATTACGCTGTGAAGCACCTAAACGCTGAAGTCATTATCCTGGATGATGCCTATCAGCATTGGCAGCTGGAACGCGATCTTGACATTGTGCTAATTGATACCATCAATGTTTTTGGTAATAACTTTTTGCTGCCAAGAGGCACATTACGCGAGCCGCTCACCAACCTGAATAGAGCCAATGCCTTTCTGTTGACCAAAGTCGATCAGTCTACCGACACTGCCAGAGACGCCATCAGAGAGACTTTGCGAAAATACAATGCAGCGGCGCTAATCATTGAGAGCACCCATACCCCACGTTGTTTTATTGAAATTGAAGAATGGTACAAGGGGGTTCGATCGGAAACAGTGCCCTTGGAAGTCATTAAGGGCTGCTTAGTTTTCCCGTTTTCGGCCATTGGCAATCCATCCTCCTTTGAACAAACCATTACTGATTTAGACGGCAAAATCGTTGCTGCTGTCCGCTATCCGGACCACCACGACTATACCATGGCCGAGATGCAGGTTATCATGCAACAAGCGGTTGATAACAAAGCCGAGGCACTGATTACCACCGACAAAGATGCCGTTAAAATTCCTGCCGAATTTATTCACTCTGAACGGTCGCTGCCAGTGTATGTATTATCCATTGAAGTCAGATTCCATGATGGCTATGAAGAACTAATGGACATGATAAAAAATGTAGCTGCGCATAAATAGGCGTGAGGCGTTACAATTGCTATTTGGAGGTAAACCATGAATATACTTTGTGTAATTCCTGCCAGGTATTCATCCACCCGCCTGCCAGGCAAACCGCTAGCCTTGATTGCCGGCAAACCCATGATTCAACGGGTCTATGAGCAGGCAAAAAAAGCCAAGCGGCCAACAGCCGTGCTAATAGCCACCGACCATGAGTTAGTGTACCAGACAGTTCAGGACTTTGGCGGCCAAGTAATGATGACTTCGCCTGACCACCCTACAGGCACTGATCGTTTGGCTGAGGTGGCCCAAGAGCACCCGGAAGCTGATATTATTATCAACGTCCAGGGAGACGAACCGCTCATTGCACCGGAAGTTATTGATTTATTAGCAGGTGCTTTTGATAAGGATCCTGAACTAAACATGGCCACCCTGATGACAGAAATGGATAAAAGCGAGTACAATCTGCCCAGTGCGGTCAAAGTAGTGGCAAGCCTTACTGGCTATGCCCTGTATTTTTCCCGTTCACTCATTCCCTATCCTCGCAGCAGTAAACTGCCGGGTGGTTTGCTGCCGGTGTACAAGCATATTGGCATCTACGCCTATCGCCGCGAATTTCTGCTTAAGTATGCCGCCCTGACCCCGACACCGCTCGAACAGATGGAGTCCCTGGAACAGTTACGGGCGCTGGAACACGGCTATAAGATTAAAGTACTTAAAACTGACTTTAAATCCATCGGCGTAGATACCCCCGAGGACTTAGAAAAAGTGAACGAATATTTTAGGAGGCGAAATCTATGAACACAGTACAGATTAAAAACATTACCGTTGGCGCGCAAAACCCTATTGCCCTGATTGCCGGGCCCTGTGTTATTGAAGATGCCGAACGTACCTTAGCTATTGGCCGGGCAATCAAAGCGATTGCTGACCGCTTGCACATTCCCTACATCTTTAAAGCTTCTTATGATAAGGCCAACCGTTCTTCCTATAACTCCTTCCGCGGCCCTGGTTTGAAAGAAGGCTTACAGATTCTGGCTCATATAAAAAAAGAGTTAGATGTACCTGTAGTGAGTGATATTCATTGCATTACCCAGATTGAAGCAGCCGCTGAGGTGCTCGATATCCTGCAGATTCCCGCATTTCTCTGTCGTCAGACTGATTTGGTATATGAGGCCGCCCGCAGCGGTAAGGTAATCAATGTAAAAAAAGGTCAGTTTCTGGCTCCACTGGATATGAAGAACGTTATTGCCAAAATGGAAGAAGCGGGAAACAAAAATATCCTATTAACCGAACGCGGCGCAACCTTTGGCTACAATAACCTGGTAGCCGACTTTCGCGCTTTGCCCATCATGCGCTCGCTCGGTTATCCGGTAGTATTTGACGCCACCCATAGCGTGCAGCTTCCTGGCGGTGCCGGCACCACCTCCAGCGGCCAGCGTGAATTTGTGCCTTATCTGACCCGCGCTGCTGTCGCGACAGGCATTGATGTATTATTTATGGAAGTACATGATAATCCGCCTGAAGCCAAATCAGACGGCCCCAATATGCTCTACATTGACCAAGTGGAGGCTTTATTGCAAGATGTGTTAGCCATTGATAATGTTGTGCGGAAACACAAGTAACCGAGGAGGTATATTTTTATGCCAATTGAACATGCGCGCGCCTGCCTGGAACTTGAAGCTGAAGCCATCCGCGCATTAATTCCCAGGATTAACGACCAATTTGCTGCCGCGATGAACATGATTTTGAACTGTCATGATCGGGTGATAGTTACCGGTATGGGAAAATCCGGCATTATTGGTAAAAAGATAGCTGCAACTTTGGCCAGCACCGGTACGCCGGCCTTTTTTCTTCATCCGGCCGAAGGTATTCACGGTGACTTAGGCATGGTTACAGCTAAGGATATTGTTATTGCCATTTCAAATAGTGGTGAAACCAACGAAGTGATCGGCCTGCTGCCAACTCTCAAACGAATTGGTACGCCCATTATTGCCATGACCGGTCGAAAAGAATCTACACTAACCCAAAATGCCGATATTTTTCTCGACGTAGCTGTAGAATGCGAGGCTTGCCCACTTGGTTTAGCACCTACCGCCAGTACCACAGCCGCTCTGGCAATGGGAGATGCCTTGGCGATGGCACTATTATCAGCACGCAAATTTACGCCTGAGGATTTTGCCTTATACCATCCAGGTGGTGCGTTGGGCCGCAAATTGCTGCTAACAGTCGAAAACGTTATGCATGGCGGCGAAGACCTGCCAATAGTAACACCAGATAAGACAGTAAAAGAAGCCTTATTTTCTATTACTGCCAAGGGACTGGGTGCAGTCCTTGTGGTTGAGTCACTGACTACCATGCAGCTAGTAGGGCTATTAACTGATGGCGACATTCGCCGCAGCCTGGAAAAAGGCCATGAATTTCTCGATAAATCGGTAGCTGAGCTGATGACGAAAAGGCCACGCACCATTACTAAAGATAAACTAGCTGCTCAGGCGCTTAATATTATGGAAAAAAATCAGCCGCGCCCCATTACGCTGCTGCCAGTAGTTGACAGCGAATTTCGGGCCATTGGAATTATTCACCTTACTGACTTATTACGTCAAGGAGTGGTATAATGAATAGTGTCCATTATGCTAAGCCGATTAAACTGATCATTTTTGATGTTGATGGTGTGTTAACAGAAGGCCATATTATCTTTGGTCAGGATGGTGAAGCGTTAAAAGCTTTCCACTGCCAGGATGGCATGGGCATCTCGCTGGCCCACAAGGCCGGTCTCAAGACAGCTATTATTACCGGACGCGAGAGCCAAATCGTACACCGGCGTGCCACCGAACTAAAAATTGGTGATATTCATCAAGGCGCAGCCGATAAAGTTATTGACTTGCATAGCCTTATGAAAAAACATTCCTTAACTCTCGAACAGATTGCTTATGTTGGCGATGACATTAACGACTTGCCGGTCATGGTGCAGGTCGGGCTGCCTTGCGCGGTAGCCAATGCTGTGCCAGAGGTTAAAGCTGTGGCTAAATATATCGCCATCCGCCAAGGCGGCAACGGCGCTGTCCGTGACATTATCGAGTATATTTTGAAATCTCAAAATGCTTGGGACAAAATTATCAGCGAGTATATGCAAAAAGAGACATTTGCGGTAACTCAGTAACGAAGCGAAATTAGTAGGGGGTGGAGGCTGGTTAGAAATGTTCAGATGCTAGGCGCGATGAGGACGTGACCGGAGTCGTACTGGGAAGTACGTCGGAGAGAACGCCCGCAAGAGCAACAACGCAGATGGGCGTTTATAAACAGCCGGGGAGCATGTTATCAAATGAATGGCAATATTATACTTGGAAGCTAGCTAGCCGTTTCGTGTGCTTGCTGCCACGTTCTGTCCTACTGTCCTGCGGCAAATTGCTAGGCCACCTATACTACCGCATTGCTGCCAAACAACGCAACCGCGCCCTCAGGCAGATCAAAGAACATCTTGGTCTAACCCCGGAACTGGCAGAAACAACCATCAGAAGCTCTTTCATTAAGCTTGCTCAGACTTTTATCGAAGTACTCTATATGCCTGCTTTGACCAAGGAAACACTGGCAAGCTATGTAACCATTGAGAATCGCCACTATCTTGCCGACGCGCTGGCCCAGCAAAAAGGAGTTGTCTTTTTAACTGCTCATATTGGTAACTGGGAATGGTTTGGCGCTGCATTGGCTATGGCTGGTTTTCCTGTTGCCGACATTGTCAAACGTCAGCCCAATGACCAGCATACCCGTCTCTTGAACGAAAACCGACAGCTATTTGGCATTGAGATTTTTGCCAGTGGCACCAGTGAAATCATTGGTGCTGCCAAAGCCTTGAAAAAAGGCAAGATGCTCGCCTTTTTTGCCGACGGTGACGCCGGTCGTGACGGTATATTTATTGAATTCTTTGGCAAACCAGCTTCAACCCACCTGGGACCGGCCGTATTTGCCCGCAAGTTTAACTCGCCAGTAGTGCCGGGCTTCATTACCCGTAACCCGGATGGCACACACCGTATCCAATTACAGCCACCTATTTACTATGAAGACACCGGCAACCCTGATGCCGATTTATATAATCTGACAGAACGTACGACCAAAATCATTGAGTCAGCGATCAGGACCTATCCTGACGAATGGGTCTGGTTTAAAAAGCGCTGGAATACAGAGGTGAAGTCTCAGTGAACAAAATGGCATACGTAAGCCTTGCCTGTGCCTTACTGCTCGTAACCGGAGGACTTTATTATTTTTTCCGGGAAGAACCGGTGCTGCCTGATACTACTCCAGCCGTTGAGCAAACAACACCACAAGCGGCGTCTAATCTAACCTTTGCCGGATCTGCTATCATTGAAGAGAAAAATGGCCAAAAGGTATGGGAATTAAACGCTGAAAGCATCGAAGTTGATGCGGGTGGCAAGTTGGTTTCTCTTAAAAAACTTAAAGGAATATTCTATCAGGAAAAAGGCGGTAAAGTGGATATTATTGCCCAAGAGGGTATTCTTGATACCAAGACTCATGACATTACCTTGCAGGGGGATATCAAAGCCACCTCCAGCGAGGGCGCAGTATTCACGGCTCCCCAAGGCCGCTATGAGGAGCAAACCAAAACATTTTCCGGCACAGGCGGCATCACCTTAACCCGGGGTGATACCATTATCACTGGCGACAAGATCGATGCTGATACCAGCCTGGAAATAGTAAAAGTCCAAGGTAATGCCAAGGTAGTAACAGGAGGCAGCAAATAATGATGAAAAGTGAAAAGCTTGTTATTGCGTTAATCATAAGTGCAACATGTCTATACGCCATGGCGGCGCCGCGGCCTGAGGCCAAAACACCGGTTGAACTTGTTGCTGATACCATCGACTACGATTCCAAACAAGGTGTTATTAACGCTACCGGCACGGTTCGTATAACCCAAGGTGAGGCAGTAATCACAGGTGCTAAAGCCGAATACAACACCAACAGCCAAGAAGGGCGCATTACTGGCGGTGTCACAGCTGTCAATCAGGATGCCACCATAACAGCTGCCGAAGTGGAAACCTACAAAAACAACACCTATCTTATTGCCAGCGGCGATGTCGTACTGACCAAAGGAGAAAACCGCCTTACTGGTCCCAGAGTGGAATACTCTGCCGATACGCAATATGCATTAATTCCCCAAAATGGCAAAATTGAGCTGCCGGACGGCACTATGACAGCTGACAAAATTGAAGCCTTCCTGTCGGAAAACAGAGCAACAGGCACTGGCTTTGTTCACGTAGTCAGCCCGGTCCGGAAATTAGATGCTACCGCCAATACGGCCACCTATTACGGCGAGCCCAAAGGCCAGAGCAAAGTCATTTTAAACGGCAATGCCCGCGCGATTCAGGACGGCAATGTCCTGACAGGTGAAACCCTCACCATACGCCTTGACGAAAAAGCTATGGACTCCCAAGGTGGCCGCAGCAAGTTAGTTATTACACCGAAGTAATCTAAATAGAGCAAGGATGTTGCCGATATGTATATTGAAACCCGCGATTTAATAAAAACATATAAAAACCGCAATGTAGTCAACGGTGTCAGCCTTCGTGTTGACCAAGGTCAAATCGTCGGCCTGCTAGGTGCTAACGGCGCAGGCAAGACAACCACCTTCTACATGATTGTCGGCTTGGAACGCCCCAACAGCGGCAAAATATATATTGACGACCAAGATATTACCAGCTTGCCTATGTACCAGCGCTCTCGCTTTGGTATCGGCTATTTGCCCCAGGAAGCCTCGATTTTCCGTAAAATGACAGTAGAGGATAACCTCATGGCCATCCTGGAAACAACAGAGCTTACTCCAGCCGAACGCCGGGACAAAATGAACAGTCTGCTGGAAGAATTCAGCGTCACTCATGTCCGCCAGCGTCAAGGCTCTGAACTGTCAGGCGGCGAACGCCGTCGAGTGGAAATTGCCCGGGCACTAGCGACTGACCCCAAATTCATCTTACTGGACGAGCCCTTTGCCGGTGTTGATCCCATTGCCGTTGCGGATATCCAGGACATCATTGCCTACCTCAAAGAACGCGGCATTGGCGTACTCATCACCGACCATAACGTCCGCGAAACCTTAACAATTGTTGACCATGCCTATATCTTAAACGAAGGCCAAATCCTCATCGCCGGCGACAGTGATACCATCGCCACCAGCGAAATTGCCAAGAAGTACTACCTGGGTCAAAACTTCACCCTGTAAAAGTGAGATTGCTGCGTCGCGTCGTACCGTTGTACCTGCAGCAATCTCACTCCGCCGCTAACTTACCAAGTAGGAGAAGCTAATGCGTATACTTGACAAATATATCATCAAAGAGATGCTGGGGCCGTTTGTTTTCGGTGTAGCCGCCTTCGCAAGCATTTTTATCGGTACCAATGTGCTCGTTAAGTTAACCAAATATATAACCCAGTATGACGCGCAGGTGCTAACTGTAGTCAAGCTCTTTATCTACAGCCTGCCTAGCATTATAGTCCTGACCTTTCCCATGGCCATGCTGCTGGCATCACTCCTGGCCTTTGGCCGGTTATCAAGTTCCAGCGAAATAACAGCCATGAAATCAAGTGGTCAGAGCTTTACCCGGTTGGCTGTTCCTGTGCTTATTGCTGCATTTTTTGTCAGCGCCGCAGCCGTAGTTTTCAATGAAGCCCTGGTGCCAGCTGCTAACACCGCCTATAATAACATTGTGCACTATGAGGTAGAAAAAAATACTAGTCCCAAAATCCAGGAACACATTATTATCAAAGACATTAAACAAGGTGAGTTGGAACGGATAACCTATGCACAAAATTTCATAGAAGAAACCAGCACCATGAATAAAGTAGCAGTTCAGCAGTACGAGGACAGTCGGCTTGTGCGGGTAGAGAACGCGGAAAAAGCTGTATGGCAGAATAATCAATGGCTGATGGTTGAGGGCACAATTACCGATTTTTCGGCTGAGGGGCGGGTAGAACGCACGCTAAAGTTTGCTGAACAGGTATTGCCCATAGAGAAGAATCCAGTTAGTATATCACGGGAACAAAAAGACGCCGAAGATATGTCCATACAAGAACTCAGGCAGCATATTGCGGCATTAAAGCAGGAATATGTAGCAACCAGCTCGTATGAAGTAGAATTATATCAGCGACTGGCCATTCCACTTGCCAGCTTTGTTTTTGCTATGATTGGCACGCCGCTCGGGTTATCGTCGCCTCGCTCCAGTTCATCCATTGGCCTTGGACTGAGCATCATCATCATCTTTATATACTATATCATCTTGACGATAGCGACAGCCTTAGGAAAAGGTGGAGCCATTGATCCATTTTTGGCAGCTTGGATACCTAATATCATTGGTATCCTGGCAGGTATATATTTAGTATCCAAATCCTCGCGGTAGAAGGGAGGGAGCACCATGTACGGTTTGGCGATAATCACCATTATTGCTATCATGGGGGGAGCCATTGCCTATATTGGCGACAAACTAGGCACCAAGGTGGGCAAGAAAAAACTGAGTATGTTTGGCCTCAGACCAAAACATACATCAATCATTGTCACTATTGTTACCGGTATCCTGATTTCTGCCACAACCCTTGGCTTTATGACCGCCGTGTCGTGGGATGTGCGCACAGCCCTCTTCGGTATGGAAGAACTCAAAGCCGAACTCCTAGACTTAACAACTGAAGTTGCTTCAAAAACAACCGAACTGGAAGCCAGCCGCGCGGCTCTGGATGCCAAAAACGCTGAATATGCCGCTATCAGTGCCAAAGTAAAACAAACAACAGAGCAACTTGCTAAAATCACGGGTGAACTCACCGAAGTAACCGCTGAACGTGACCGCACAACAGCTGCCTTAACTACATTGCAAGCAGACTATGCCTTGGCACAAAGTGATTTGGTTAGCTATCAGGATAACATCAAAAACCTCCAGGCCGTTAAAGACGAACTGGACCAACGAGTTGCCGGCCTTAATAGCCAAATCGGTGAATTAAACACCGCCAAGACCGCGCTGCAAACAGACGTTGACCGACTCAATGAACTGACCTCCAGTCTGAAACAAGGCTTGCAGACTGTCAGGGCAGGTACGGTAGTATTCCGGGCTGGTGAAATGCTTTCGACTGCCACTGTGCGTGGCGGCCAGTCACCGGAAGATACGACCAAGGAGCTGGGCGGCGTAATCTATAATACCAATCAACATATCCTTGATAAGCTAAATGTAACTGATAAAAAACTCGAAATACTATGGATTGCCACTTCAGAGTTTAACCAAGCAACCAAACTGATCGCCGAAACCAATCAAGAAGTCATTGTCCGTATTTCTGCCGTCGGTAACACCATCTACGGTGAACCAGTCATCGGCCGGATTGAACTGTTTCCCAACTATCTTATTTATGGCCAAGGAGAAGCTATTTATAGCGAGACTGTCAAGATAACCACCGATGATTCGGCAGAAGACACGGTTATATCTTTCTTGCAAAAAGTAAACACAGCTGCCGTAGCTAAAGGCATTCTCTCTGACCCGATCCAGGGTACAGTCGGCAGCATGAGCGGATCACAGCTATTTAACACTGTCAGCAAAGTTAAGCGTCAGTCTGGAAACATAGAACTTACTGCCGTTGCCAAAAATGACACCTATACGGCAGGCCCGCTACAAATAGAGATAAGAATCAAGAACGTGTGGTAGTCCCCCGGCATTAACAAAATATACTAGTTAAGAATCCTGTTTATTAAGCAGGATTCTTTCTTTTTTGTGCGAATATATATAAGCATAAAGACCGATTATGTAAAGTGCATAATTAGTCTAGATGCAATCTTGCAATTCCTGCAAACCAATGATAATAAAGGGTATTTGCCAAAACATACCTTACAAAGATAAGCAGGAAACATTGTGGTTGCGTCGAAGTTATGTTAATATAAAACCTGCGGAATGCGGCAGGTGCGTATCGAGAATAAGCCCTGCAGAGAGGAAGGACAGATTGAGGAAACGTGGATACTCATTCGATACCCTCCCCCTTGAACAGGTGACTCTTCCGGTATGCCGGTGGCAACACCCGCATAAATAAGAATATTTCAAGGGGGATTATTTACAAATGAACAAAAGACTTCTTAAAGTAGCTGTAACAACTGCTCTTACCGTAGCTTTCGCTGTTCCAGCTTTCGCTAACCCATTCACCGATGTACCTGCAAAACACTGGGCTTATGACGCAGTAAACAAATTAGCACAAGCTGGTGTGGTATCTGGTTATGGCGATGGTACCTTCAAAGGCGACAAAACCGTTTCCCGTTACGAAATGGCTTCCGTGGTTGCTACTGCTATGCAAAAGAACCTCAACAGCGATCAAAAAGCAGCTGTTGACAAACTGTCCCAAGAATTTGCTGCTGAGCTTATCGGCATGGGCATCAAAGTTAACAATCTTGACAACAAAGTGGACAACATGGTTAAAATCTCCGGTGACGCACGTGTCCGTTATGGTAATGGCGACAGCTTTGACAACACAGATTTCCGTGCCCGTGTAAACTTTGACGGTAAAATCAACGACAATCTTAAATTCAATGCTCGTCTGACTAGCGGCAACATGGGATATAATGGTGACTTCAGTGGTTCAGACTTCAATACCACTAACACCATTAAACTTGACACAGCTAACGTAACCTTCAACGCTCTTGGCCTGACTAATACAGTTGGTCGCCAAGATCTGACACTGGGTAATGGCTTCTTGCATGACTCCGCTATCACTGGTATCGCTTCCCAAGCTGGCAACCTGAAAATGTTTGCCGGTAACCTGAAAGACACCAACAAAATCTATGGTGCTGAATATGGTATGAAACTTGGCGCGGCTAACATTACTGCCGACTATGTAAATTACGATATTGACAATAATAGTGTAGATGTTTATGGCGCTAACATAGGTATTAAGTTGACTAACAGCGTAACTGCTCTGGGCGAATTCTACAATGTTGACGACGGCACAACTGATGGCAACGCTGCTGCTTATGGTCTGAAATTCAACAAACTTGGTTTAACAGCTCTGTATCGTGACGTAGAAGACGGTGCAAACTCTCCTTACTCCAACATCCACAATGATATCCAGAACCTTAAGAACGAAAACGGCTACAAAGGTCTTGAAGTAAGATATGACCGCGCAATTGCTAAAAACACCACTTTGAACCTCAAATACCAAGACTTTGAAAAACAAGATGGTACTGAAATCGACGGCGGCGCTCGTACCCAAGCTGCTATCAACGTTAAATTCTAATAAAGCATCCGCAATGATGAGGACGCCTTCGGGCGTCCTTTTTGTATTCTACCCATAGCTGTGGTATTCTATATAAAAGGAAACTTTTACTACCTTCACGCATATAGTTAAGGAGAGTTGGATAAAGTGGCACAAGACACTGTTATAGCTATCGACCCAGGCCGGGAAAAATGTGGTATTGCGGTAGTACATAAAGTGCAAGGCGTTATTTACAAAGCAATTATTGCGACAGCCGACCTGGTTAGAGTTGTGACTTCCCTGGCCACAACCCATCAAGTATTTACCGCCGTCATCGGCGATCGCACTACCTCCCAGGCCGCGCAAGCTGCCTTAGCAGGTATCCGAGTCAGCGAACAAAAAATAACCATCATTCCGGTCAACGAACACCGCTCTACCGATGAGGCTCGTAAGCGTTACTGGGTAGAACATCCACCTAAAGGATTCAAACGCTTATTGCCCACTACCATGCAAGTTCCGCCTGGGCCGGTAGATGATTATGTTGCCGTAATCCTGGCTGAGCGCTATTTTGCCGGGCAATAATCCAGCATACCTTTTGGAAAATGGGAATACGGTTTGTTAAAATTTTGTTAAAAAATTCTTAACTTGCAGCAGGAAATATATCTCACGGTGTTGAATATATTTCATAAAGTAGAATATACTTCTAAGTAAAGAAAAAATCCCATAAAAATTAATTACTTGGTCTTTACGTCTGCCAAAAAGCAGGCGCTTAGATAAGAGCACAAGCTAGAGAAGAGGATTTGAGGAAACATGGCCACTCAGATAGTCTCTTCTTAGGTAACTGCTCAAAAATTAAAAAACCTAGGGGGAAAAACACAATGAAAAGACAAACCGCTATGGCTCTTGCAGCAGTATTTGCAATGAGCGTAGCAGGAACTGCGCTGGCAGCACCTGCTAATCCTTTCGTCGACGTACCTGCAAAACACTGGGCGTATGATTCTATCAACAAACTTGCTCAAGCAGGCGTAATCTCCGGCTACGGCGACGGCACCTACAAAGGTGACAGAACCCTTACCCGTTATGAAATTGCTACTATCGTAGCCAAAGCTATGGCTAACAGCGACAAAGCTGACGCTGCATCCCAAAAAGAAATTGAAGCTCTGAAAGCCGAATTCGGTGCAGAACTCAACAACCTCGGCGTTCGCGTTGACAACCTGGAGAAAAATGCTTCTAAAGTAAAGTTCACCGGTGAAATTCGGTCACGGTATAATTACCAAGACAGAAACGATAATGAGACATTTGATGGTACTAATGAACGCACTCGTCTTCGGTTATACATGGATGCACCGATAGATCAAAATGTTGCTTTCCATGGTCGTTATGAAGCTGAATCTGATTGGGGTTCTAGTACTGGTTCTGAATCCAAACTGGATCAAGCTTACATTACTGGCAAACTGGGCGAAATAGGATATAGCTTTGGTCGCCAACCTGTTTGGCTGGGTCAAGGTATGATTGCTGATGTTACTGGTAATAACGATGGCTTATTTTTAAGCGGTGGTAAAGATGTCAAAGTTACCGTAGGTGCTTTTAAACGCAATGTTAGCGGATATGGTACGGCTGAAGATTGGGATATGACTGCCGCTGAGTATGCTGCTGTTACAAACAGCGTTGAAAATAACTTCTATGCTGCCAATATTGATGCAAAACTCAATAAGAATCTCAATTTGTCATTGTCTTACCTCGCAGACAAGGATTCTAATATTTATAACACCACATCTGCTGGATTAAAGTACACCGGAATAAATAACTTCACAATTAGCGGTGAATATGGTCAAAATGATTCGGATCTCCGCGATGGTGACAAAGCCAAAGCTTGGATGGGCAAAATCCAATATGCAGGCGCGAAGAAAGAAAAAGTAGGATCGCTCGGCGTATGGGTTGGCTACAGAAATGCGGATGTTGGTTTTGATCCCGCTCAGCTCACTACCCTTGACAGTGGTATCATAAACGACACTTCCTTTGGCTATTTAGATAATGTTAAAGGCGCTGAATTTGGTGTTGAGTACACTGTATTCCGTAACGGTATATTTACCGTTCAGTACAACGACCTGGAGCTAAAAGATATAATTGCTACTACTGGTAATGGCACTAACAAAGACAAGAAGAACCTCTTTGCTCAATTAACATACACCTTTTAATTAATCTGAAATAACCACTAACTTTGGTTAGTGGTTATTTTTTTTTCTTAAAAAATATGGTAAAAATTTTTTTTTAGCAGGAATAAAATGCATAATGTAGAATATATAACCTATGAGCAAACTACAGAGAGAAAAATGTAAGGAAACATGGACACTTACAAATCTTTTCTCCTTAGTAGGGTGGCTCAAAATAAAATTTCCAAAATCTAAGGAGGCAAAAACACAATGAAAAGACAAACCGCTATGGCTCTTGCAGCAGTATTTGCAATGAGCGTAGCAGGCACTGCACTGGCAGCACCTGCTAACCCCTTCGTCGACGTTCCTGCAAAACACTGGGCGTATGACTCCATCAACAAACTTGCTCAAGCTGGCGTAATTTCTGGCTACGGCGACGGCACCTACAAAGGTGACAGAACCCTTACCCGTTATGAAGTTGCTACTATCGTAGCTAAAGCAATGGCTAACAGCGACAAAGCTGATGCTGCATCCAAAAGAGAAATTGAAGCCCTGAAAGCCGAATTCGGCACAGAACTCAACAACCTCGGCGTTCGCGTTGATAACCTTGAGAAAAACGCTTCCAAAGTAAAATTCACTGGTGAAATTCGTGAGCGTTATGAGTGGGTTGACAATGCAGCTACAAGTGGCACTACAAAGGGCGACAAAACTGACATCAGAACTCGTGTGCGTATTTCCATGACTGCACCAATTGATGAGAATGTAACCTTCAAAGGACGTTTCCACAGTGAAAGTGAAGCGGGTAGTGCAACTGACTCTGAAGCAAAAATTGACCAGGCATATATTACTGGCAAAGTAGGCGGTTTGGGATATAGCTTTGGTCGTCAGCCGATACTTCTTGGTCAAAAATTGCTTTCTAATAACACCCAATACAATGATGGTTTGTCATTAAGCGCCGGTAAAGATATTAAAGTTACGGCATTTGCTTTCAAAAAAGAAGATAAATATGGCAAAAAAGATACAGCTGGTGATGCTGTAAAGGAAAATCTTAACTTTGCTGCCGGTAATATTGATTTCAAAGTAAATAAAAATCTCAACATTACTGCTTCTTACATTGCCGATAAGGATGAAATATATTATAAGAGCGCTGCTGCTGGTTTGAAATATACTGGCTTGAAAGACTTCACAGTTACCGGTGAGTATGGCGAAAACGATTCTTACACGGCTAATAAGAATAATGGCGATGCAGCCCAAGCTTGGGTGGGCAGAATTAAGTATAAAGGTGCAACTAGTAAGGTTCATTCCTACGGCCTGTATGTTAGCTACAGAAATGCTGAAACTGGCTTTGACCCGGTAAACTGGAATGACTTTACTGATATGGCTACTTGGAATGGCGGCATCAAAGAAATGGACAATATTAAAGGTGTAGACTACGGTTTTGAATATGCATTATTCAAAAACGGCATTATGCGTATCCAATACAATGATATGGATGATGAAAAAACAGGTAATATCGATAAGAGTAATATGTTTGCTGAGCTTATCTACACATTCTAATTCCAATAATCGTAAAAACCCGCTAACTTTGTTAGCGGGTTTTTTTGATATAACAGAAAGTATGAAAATGCAGAGGCTATTATTACCGCAAAGTACTCAAAGTACGCAAAGGTTCTTAAAGAATCAGAGGGACGGTTCGTGCGATTCGATAAAAATAGGAACAGCGGGGCTCGCTTTACTGGATGCCTGAAGATATCGTGGTAATTCTAATATCATATTATAGTGCTCCCAAGGCAGGATATTTTCTTTGTCATGACGAATTATTCCCAATACGTAATTCATCAAGGAGGAATCTTCATGTTTAATAAGAAAATTACAGCGCTATTTGTAACCCTTATGCTAATGATTTCGGCAATTGCCGTTCCTGTTTCGGCACAAGCAGCTGGCGATCTTACTGTTGTCGGCAAATTGGCGATAATCGAGAAAACTATTTATGGCACTACGCAAACAGGCGCATTAGCAGATAGGATAAACAAAGTAGAAGAAGATGTCTATGGCAGTCAAACGCAGGAAGCGTTACTGCCGCGGGTGGATAATTTGTATGCGCATGTTCTCGAAACAACCGAACAAGCACCATCAATACTTACCAAACTTAACGCTGTCGAGTGGACACTGACACATCGAGTAAGTGATAGCCCGATAAAAGTGCGAGTAGAGAAGCTTGAGACAATAATGAATGGCAGCCCGGTAACAGGATCTGTGGATTCGCGTCTGGGCAAACTTCTCAAACTCGCCTACACAAATGGCCAATTTGAAGTTATTGCTACGAAAGTGCCCAAAGACACGCTTGTCAAAATAAAAACCCTTTCCACACTAAACAGCAAACAAAGCAAAGTTGGAGATACTGTGGCTTTAGGCATCGCTGAAGACCTAACCATCGACGGCGTATTGGTATTCCCCCAAGGTGCCAGTGGGATTGGTAAAATTGTAAAGGTTCAATCAGCAAAAAACTTTGGCCGGGATGCCAAGCTGGACATAAGCTTTGATAACGTTCGCGCAGCAGATGGCAGTACAGTTGCTACCATATTGGGTGAAAAGGCCAAAGCAGAAACCAAGTCGCTGGCCAAAGCGGCAGGTGCCAGCGTAGCCGGCATGATTATCCTTGGTCCAGTTGGCATTATTGGCGGAGCTTTTATTAATGGCAAAGAGGCTAACATACCTATTGGCAGTCAATTGTATATACAGACCAAAGAAGATGTTGAAGTTTATGGAATTAGAGTTAAATAACCGGTAATTATCTGCGAAAAAGCCGCTTTATGCGGCTTTTTCTACATATTACCGAAGAAACTATGAAGGAATGGTGCGGCAGGTGTAGAATTAACTTTAAATAACCAAGAATCTTGCTTGAATATTAACAAATAGGAGAATAGTATGTGCTATGCCTAATAATAATAAACTTATCTTAGGGCTATTGGCGTTTGCCATAGTATTTGGGGGAACAGTTCCCAGTCAGGCTAAAGACACAAAAGTCACTAATGAGATTGCCGCTCCCCAAGTGCCTATCGTAATTGAGGCTAATGACCTGTCTTTCAGCGATGAAACAGGTGACATTCTTGCTAAAGGCAATGTAGTTATCACTAATGTTGGGCAGCGTCTGGAAGCAGAACAAATTGACGGCAATGCCAAAATAAGTGAAATACGGATTAAAGAAAAATCCCGTTTTTTTCAAAAAGATCTTACACTAGATGGTACAGGAACAGTATATAACTATAAACTTAAAACAGGCAGTATGAAACAGGCAAAAGGTCAGCTTGAGGATAAATATATCGCTGGCGAAACCATTAGTATGTCTCCCAGTCAGCTTACAATCAACAATGGTACTGCTACGGCCTGTCCAGCCAAAGTTCCCGACTATCATATTAGTGCTGAGAAAATCGAAATTTGGCCTGGCGATAAAATGATTGCATATAATGCTAAAGTTTGGATTGGCAAGATGGTGATTTTTACTCTTCCTAAATACGAACAGTCCTTGAAACCGAATGCGGGGAATGGAGTGTTTCCTCGATTAGGTTACGATAGTGATGACGGTGCGTTCATAAAACAGCATCTTGAATACCCTCTTAGCAACATGGTATCAGCCTATGCGAACCTTGACTACTACTCGCGGTCCAATTTTAAGCCAAGCTATGGTCTGATTCATCGCGACAAAAACTATACCTTTAGTATTGACCAAGGTCATTTTACCGATGATGATAGCAATTGGATAAAGAAAGAACCAGAATTTAAATTTTCCTATAAACCACAGCAGTTAGGAAACCTGCCTATACACTATACCTTTTCTGCTGCTTATGGAAAATGGAGTGATTCAGAAAAAACAAGCTGGCACCAGGAGTATAGTCTTTATTTTAAGCATGAACCGATTAAATTTGGTAGCAGTGCTAAGCTGAATTTAGGAACTGGGGTTCAGCATGTAATAGAAAGTTATGATGATTCCACACGAAATATTTGGAAGTTTGACGCGACCCTTGATAAACAATGGTCAGAGCGCTTCAGTACTTCAGTTGGGTATCATTATGCGCAGAATAATAATACCCTGTTTGAGTATGATAAAACAGATTTGAGTCGTGAACTAAAAACTGGCTTTATCTATAAAATCGACAAAATGAATGCTGTTGGCATTAGTCACAGCTATGATCTGGACAACCATGAAGTTGCCGATGTTGACTATAGCTGGTATCGTAATCTGCATTGCTGGGAAGCGAAAATAACTTACCGCGCTGAACGCGATCAACTTCGAGTGGAGGCTAGTACTATCAAATGGTAATATCTTTTTCCACGTCAGAACAAGCATTAGCATGATTTCGAATTCCGCAATCTTGTTTTTTAACTCTGAAAGGAGCCATTCCACATATGTCTCGGAATCTAGTACATTATATCGATAAACTCCAAAATCAAAAAATCATGATTATCGGTGACATGGTTGCCGATGTTTACCTTGAAGGCAAGATAGCCCGCATATCCCGTGAAGCACCTGTTCTTATCCTTGAACACTCTAATGAAATCGTAGTGCCAGGTGGCGCGGCTAATGCTGTCCATAATGCCGCCGCCCTGGGCGGACAGGTGTATGCCGTTGGCGTGATTGGCCAAGATAATGCTGGCGAGCAGCTTAGCCACAGCTTACGTGACAAAAAGGTTAATACAGATGGACTTTTTATTGATGCCTCGCGGCCAACAATTACCAAAACACGCATTATGGCTGGAGGGCAGGCTACTGTTCGTCAGCAGATAGTACGAATCGACCGTGAAAGCAAAGAACCGCTTGGCACTACTATTGAACAAAGGCTGCTTACTTATATTGAAGCAACAATTCAAACCATGTCGGCTGTAATCATAAGCGACTATGGCAGTATGACAATTTCGCCCGCCATTAGGGAACAGGTTATTAGCGCCTGTAACCGGGCGGGCATTCCGTCTATTGTCGACTCACGCTATAATATTATGGCTTATAAAGGTATTGGACTTGTCAAACAAAATGAATCAGAAGCGGCGGCTGCTATCGGTTTAAAAATGCTGAATGGCAGCCAGTTGCAGCAAGCCGCTGAACTCATGCTAGCACAACTAAAGGCAGAGGTAATTTTAATTACGCAGGGGCCGGACGGGATGACACTGTTCAACCGCAATGGCACTCATACTCATATTCCAGTAACCAATATTAGCGAGGTTTATGATGTGACTGGTGCTGGTGATACAGTTGTAGCCACTATGATGCTGGCACTGGCTGCTGGTGCTAATTATGTAGAGGCTGCCTGCCTGGCTAACTTTGCCGCAGGCGTTGTTGTGCGCAAGCCTGGTACAGCCACTACTACGTCACAAGAGCTCAAAGTCGCGATTGGAGAGTATTACGAATGAAAATTGTGGATCGTGCAACTAGCGGTATTATCAGTAAAACGTTACATGCAGCAGGGAAAACTGTTGTATTTACCAATGGCTGTTTTGATATATTACATGCCGGTCATGTCCGCTATCTGGCAGGTGCCCGGCAACTAGGCGACTGTCTAATTGTTGGTTTGAACAGTGATAGTTCGGTAAGGCAGCTCAAAGGACCAAATCGCCCGGTTAATTGCCAGGAGGACAGAGCCGAAGTACTTGCCGGCCTGGCAGCAGTAGACTATGTGGTCGTTTTTGATGAAACTACAGCAGAAAACTTGGTTGCTGTAGTTCAACCTGATGTTTACGCCAAAGGCGGTGACTATATAATAGAAAAACTGCCTGAAGGTAAAATAGTAACCGCCCATGGTGGTCGTATTGTGCTGGTGCCTGAGGTGCCGGGGCGGTCATCAAGTAATATCATAGCAAAAATCAGCCGCGAAATATGAAAGGCGAGATTGCCACACTCCGCCGGGAGGTGCTCTATTGAGTTATAACAATATCCTGATCGTCAAACTAAGCGCTATTGGTGACGTAATACACGCGCTGCCTGTAGCGCCAGCCCTAAAAAAATGCTTTCCCCAAGCCAGGATAACCTGGGTTGTGGAAAAAACGGCTTATGACATTTTAACTAACAATCCTTATATTGATGAAATAATCATTTTTGATAAAGCTAACTTTAAGACACTAGGCGGCTTACTTAGGCATGCTCCGGAATTTGTAGCAAATCTAAAGGCGCGACGATTTGACTTGGCCCTCGATCTTCAGGGTTTATTCAAAAGCAGCGCCATTGTTTTTCTAAGTGGAGCCAGCACCAGACTAGTGTATGAAAACGCGCGTGAGGGCAGCCAGCTCTTAAGCAGGCGGGTTGTCGGCAGTTACGCCACCGGGCATGTTGTGGAGCGTTACCTCGATGTCGTAAGAGGGCTTGGCTGCCAGGTTGACCAACCCGTGTTTCCCGTTGTAATCACAGATGATGAAGTAAAACGAACCAGGAGTATCATGGCCCACGCCGGGTTACCTGTGGGTACTCCTTATGTCGTTATGGCCTTAGGAGCCAATTGGCCGAACAAAATATGGCCTGCCGAAAAATTTGCTGAACTATGTGACCGTCTTTACACTGCGGAAAAATTCACTCCGGTAGTTATTGGCGGACCGGGGGACGATCCATTGCTAGAAAGACTACTGGCCCAGGTTCAGATTCCGCCCATTAGTCTTGTGGGCAAGACATCACTTAAGCAATTAGCTTATGTGATTAAAAATGCTGCGGCTTTTATCGGTGGCGATACTGGTCCGATGCACCTGTCCGCCGCCCTTGGTATACCGACAATTGCCTTAATGGGTCCGACAGATCAAATACGTAACGGGCCATACGGCAACACTCATAGAGTTATTTTAGCTGACCGTCAGTGTATTGGATGTTGGCAACGCAAGTGTTCAAAAGGATGGGATTGTCTTGCTAGCATAAGTGTGGAGACAGTCTATTCACAGTTGCTAGAAATAATGCAGTTATAGTATAATTTAACATTGGGATAAAGGCGAAAGTAACTTCAGAACTAGATATCGACAGAGGTGATTTACATCGCTGATTTAAAAAAACGAATATTGTTCATTTCGTTAAACGGTCATCAACGCCGTTATTTTCATGAGGTGGGCAATTTTCTTACTGATTCATACCACCAGATTTATCACGTAGACTATTCCTCAGCCACCGTGGCTGATATCGTGACTCGTGCATCCTTAGAGACGTTGTCGGCAGAGCTGGGCATTACCAAGCAAGACATAGAAGAAATCATTGCGTTTTTACTAATAAAAGGACAATATCGCAATTTTGGAATCATTAGGCGCTATCTTCATAACAGATCAGTATTGGAGGCGCAGGCCTATGGAGCCTTACGATTCTTTTGTGACTATATAAAAAAACATAACATTGATCTTGTTTGTGTATGGAATGGTACGCTCGTTCCGCTGGCGTCAGCAACAAGGGTAGCTAGAATTCTTGGCAGGAAAACGCTGTTTTTTGAGAATGGCTGCTTGCCTGGTACTACCACTGTTGACGCTAAGGGTGTAAATTATGCCAGCAGTTTAGTTGGTAAATCACGTTCATTTTATGATGATGTTCAAATTGAACCGGAAAAACTGCGACAACTTTATGAGGTCAGGCCAGCTATTCGCGCGCTGAAGACTAAATGGTATCAAAAATTTACGAAAAATAAAAAGCAGGGTCAGACGGAAGACGTCCAACTACCTGCTAAATATATATTTGTACCTTTTCAAGTCCATGATGATACCCAGGTATTATTAAATTCTCCTAAGGTAAAAACAATGGCAGAGCTGCTGGCGTATGTTGTGCCTGCAATTGAACGGCACAACCGGGAAGCTAACGATACAATCAAGTTAGTAGTAAAGGAACACCCTTCCGACTTTGGTAGAATCAGTTACGACGCAGTACGCGAAAAATATCAAGACAGCGGGATTATTTTTCTGCGATATTATCCAACCCCACAGCTGATTAAATCTTCAGCAGGCATTATTACAATCAATTCCTCTGTTGGCATTGAAGCGCTTGTTCAGCATAAACCGATAATAACTATGGGAAACGCTTTTTATAATGTTCCCGGTTTAACTGTGAATGCTTCAGACCCTGATAACTTAGCGGCAGCTTTATCTGTAGTAAACCAACAACCTGATGACATTCTTATCGACAAATTTTTATATTATCTTCGTTATCATTATTTGGCGGAGGGAAGTTGGCGTCAGCCTGATGCGGTTCATCTAGGAAGTGTAAAAGAAAAAATTGCTGCTGTTCTAGCTGAATAACTGTATTAAAGAAGCGTAAGAAGGTGAAAGATATTGGCCCGGATTTGCATGGTTCTCAATAATTTTGAACTGCCTTTCGGCGGACCGGAACTACAGGCGCAAAAAGTAGCTGCGGCACTCATGGCGCGAGGGCATCAAGTATTTATTATAGCTAAAGGGAGTGGTAAGGCACCAGAACAGGAAGTATTAAACGAATTAAGGATTATTCGCCTCAATAGAAGGGGCTTGGCGTCTGTTGAACTCTTTTGGCAATTATTTAAATATAAAAAGGACTTTGACGTCATCCATGTACATGGAGTGGGGCGACTAGCATCGGTGGCAATACGCTTTGCCAAACGTTTTCATAAAAAAGTCTTTATCAAAGTAACCACAGCCGGACATGTTATAAAGCAACCAAATTCAAGGATTAAGGCATTATTGCAGAAGATCATGCCTTTTCGCGAACAAAAGCTCAAGTTGTTGCAACAAGCTGATGGTGTTATTGCTATAAGCAATGAAATCAGGTATGAGCTTGAACATAATGGCTTTGCCAAAAAAAGTATCTATGACATTCCCAACGGTGTTGATACATCAATATATCATCCAGTGTGTTCTGAAACAAAGAGCAGCCTGCGAAGTAAATTAGGATTACCCATAGATAGGCGGATATTTGTTTATACTGGTAAGCTTACTCGACGTAAAGGAATTGACACTTTATTGGCAACCTGGTGCAAAACCACACACGCGAAAATAGCAGGGATGCTGGTAATGTTGGGGAGCGGGCAGGGTCAGCAAGATAACATGGAATCATACATTCAAGAGGGTGTCAAGAAGTATTGTCTAGAGGATTCTTTGATTACCTTGGGTGATGTCGATAATGTTGCCGACTATCTTCAGGCAGCAGATATCTTTGTTTTCCCTTCGCGGCGAGAAGGCTTGCCGAACTCCCTGTTAGAGGCCATGGCCTGTGGCTTGCTGTGTGTTGCATCTGATATTGGCGGCAATAGGGACTTAATTGTCTCAGGGGAAAATGGCTTTCTAGTGTCGGTTGAAGATGTGGATCAGTGGTGCGAACAAATTGAAAATGCGGCAGTTAGCGTAGATAATGCTTTGAAAGAGGCCGCGGCCAGTACAGTAAGAGATAATTATGACCTAAAAATTACGGTGGACAGGCTGGTGAAGTTGTTTAATTAATTCAAGCCATATTAACTTTGAAATAATGCTGGTTGGATTATAGGTAATTTGTTCAAACCATTATTTAGAGGAGGGAAAGTGGTATTTTTGAATATTGCAATTGTTTCAATTCGCAGCTTAACTGGATTCGGGGGAATGGAAACAGTTATTTCAACCGTAATAAAAGAATTAGAAGCTAATGGTGATACAGTTAATTTAATACTTAGACATAGTAGTAAGGTAGATACAGCATGGGCCGATGATCTTAAATGCCATATAATTAATGATGGTGGAGGAATGTTTAAAAAAGGAGTATATTGCTATCGGTTAACGCGATTACTGTGTTGTCTACAACCAGATCTAGTAATAGCTGTCCAGCCCAATGCCATTCCTTATTTAAGATTTTACCGTTATCTACGACGATCTAAAATTCGTATCGGTTCCTGGCTACATTTTTCTTTGACTTCAATGCAGCTCCGCAAATTGAAGTATCTCGATAACTATGATTTCCATTTGGCAATTAGCTCGGGGATTGCAAATGCTTTTAATGAAAGATTAAAGAGCGAAACTAAGAATAGCTATTTGGTTTACAATCCAACGGTTTCTGTAGAAGGTACGATAAAAAGACCCAATATCCCCAATTTTATATATCTAGGTAGATTAATGTATGACGGACAAAAAAGAGTCAATGATTTTTTATATGCATTAGCACAGACGAAAGGGAACTGGAAAGCTACTATATTAGGAAATGGACCGGATACAGATAAACTAAAACAATTAGCCTGTGATTTAAATATCGCTGACAGAATAGAGTGGCTAGGCTGGTTAAAAGATCCTTGGGGATCAGTACAGGAAGCTTCTGCATTAGTTTTGACATCAGACTACGAAGGGTTTCCCATGGTACTTATTGAAGCGCTAAATCGTGGGTTGGCATGTATTAGTAGTGATTGCCCTACAGGGCCTTCAGACATAATACTGCCTGAACAAAATGGCTGGCTGTATCCCTTACGCGATATAAAGGCTTTGACTGAAATTCTGCAAAAAATTGTTGACGAACCTGAAACAAGTTTACCTGACCAGCAGATAATAAAACAATCAGGACAACGTTTCGCAACTAAACATATTATACCCAGAATACGAAATGCGCTTATTACTGAAATGAATAAGATAGTGTAATTTGCTTACTTGATAGCATGGTGTTCAATAAGGCCTATTTTTTTTGCAAGTTCCTCAAAAGTGGTAAGCACATGTTCAGGCAAGATCGCTGTTAAGCACTTTTTGTCTTCACAAAAGCTTTTTTTACAACTGCAACTATTGGTAGAAAGCGTAATATGCCGTTCTCCCTTGGGCGCATGCCAGGCAGGGTCTGTTGGACCAAAAATTGAGATTGTCGCAGTTCCTGCAGCTTCTGCAATAAATAATGGACCGGTATCACCGCTAATAAAGGCACCCGCCTTTTCTGCCAGCGCCGCAAGCTGGCGTAGTGTAGTTTTGCCAGAGGCGTCTACCGGTTGCTGTTGCATTTGACGAGTAATAGTTTCTACTAAGGGGACATCTCCGGGTGCGCCGAGAATCACTACTGGTAAGCAATGCTTCTCGATGATCATATCAGCCAGGCGGGCGTAATACTCGCTGGGCCAGCATTTTGATTGCCAACTTGTTGAGGGGTTAATAGCAATATACTTTCCAGGCGAGATACCATGATCATGTAGAAATGTTTCGGCAAAAGAACGGTCTGCTGGCAAAATAGGCATTTGCATCCGCAGATCATCACGATCGATTCCTAATGGGCGAAGTATATCTGCATAAAATTGTGTAGCAGTGGTGCTGGTCGTATAATCTGGAACAGCATGAATGTTGGCACACAGATGGCTGTATTTTCGTGAGCCAGTATAACAAAGGCGTACTGGTGCTTTGCTTAAATAGGAGATAATACCGCTGCGCGGTGCTCCATAAATATCAACAACAAGATCAAAATTGCGGTTGCGTATTTCCTTAGTGAACTGAAATAGTTGTCGGGCAAACTTCCAATAATTTTTGGAGGAACGAGCCTGCTTACTCCATTCTTTCCGCTGCCAAACAATTATTTCATCAATATTGGGATTCCCAAGTAATACATCCTTGGATTTTGTTTCTACCAGCCAAGATATCCGGGCATTTGGGAAATGATTTCGAAGTTTATCGATAACAACGGTGCATTTGAGAACATCGCCGATAGAACTTAAACGGATAATCAGAATGTTTTTAATGTCATTATTAATAGCTTTTGGCATATCATGTGCATCTCCATTTCTTATTTTAAAAACTGTATGTAATTAATGCTATTATTCCAGCAGATTAACGAAAAATCCTCCGAATGTCTACATAATTGACAAAATCTGAGTGCAAGTTGCATTAAGCCAATAGAGGTGAAGACGTGAATAATCTATTTATTGTCCGGACGCCGCTACAATTGTTATCAGCCTATATACTAGCACGGAGTCAAGGTGGAGGCAATTATAACCATCTTATGCTCCTTAACCCCAGGGGCGAAGAACTATGGCATAAGGGGTACTGTGTAAATAAGATGTCAACAGATACAGGCGTTTGGGGCAAGATTACAATGCGTAGACACCGAATTGTCAGGCGTTCCGAGATTCGGCAGATAAAAAAACGCCTGGCAGATATGCGATCTGAGCTGTCTACGCACGGCGATGTGGACATGGTCTATCTTGGGGCAGACCGTGAATTTGACAATCAATTGCTTGTTCAGCTAGCAGGAAAATCATCCTATGCCAGGCTTGATGACGGTGTCTGGTCTTATTCTAGTCCAGATCGAAGTTTTCTTAAAAAGCTTGAGTTTTTATTGTGGGCAAAATTTGTTCATCTATATAGCAGGTTTTCGAATACAATGACTTATAATCTGCGCAGTGGCGGATATGGCAAGGCTGCAGTCGCAGATTATTTGTTCAAGCCTGAACTGTTACAGAGATACTCACCACAAGCCGTTGGCATTGACCAGAAAGCAATCCACACTGCATTGGAAAGTTTAACGCAAGGTATGCAGACTGATGAGAGAATGGAAGGCAGAAAATCAATCATATTTCTTGGCAGTACTCATGTAGATAAAAAATTGATTGAGCGAGGCTGTGAAGAAACTATACTTGAAGGGTTATACCAATTAGCTAATGAGGCGGAAATACAGTTAGTGTATAAATCACATCCTTTTGAGAAAAAGGAAAAGCTAGAATATTACCGGCGGAAAATGCCGGCAATTTACTTCACTGACTTTGCTGATCCAATTGAGATAATTGTTTACAAATACGCTAAGATTCAAGCCTTGCTTGCGTATAGTTCATCCGGGTTACTATATGCTGATGTGTTTGCCAGGCAGAATATCAAGTCTATAGCCCTGTTTGACCTTTATCCGGTCAAGGAGAAAGATCCTTATCTTAAAAATATATTAAAGGCGGCCAATGTTAGTATTCCAATTGAATTCGACAACCTTGTTTCAACTATGCGCAACCTATAAAATAAGGAGATATATCTAGGCTATGGATGTTAATAAACCACTAATTAGTATTATCCTGGTAAACTACAACGGGGAACACCATCTTCGGCAATGTGTTCCTTCTTTAAAAGAGCAGACATATCCTAAGGAATTATTGGAAATCATTGTCGTTGATAACTGTTCATCAGATAAGTCACTAGACTATTTACAACAATACCACGCGGATGTTCGGATTATTTGTAATGACAGTAACAAAGGGTTCGCCAAACCTAATAATCAGGCAGCCGAGTTAGCAAAGGGAGAGTATTTGGCCTTAATAAACAATGACATGATTGCAAAAAAGGACTGGCTTGAACAACTTGTTGCAACTGCAAAACGTAGTCAGGCTGAATGTGTTGCTAGTACTATTCTGAATTGGGAAGGGAGCCGCATTGATTATATCGGAGGTGGAGTATCTGTATATGGTCATGCAGTTCAAAAGTGCTGGAATGAACCAATTCAAACGTTAGAGTCGCATAAAGCGGAAGAAGAGACACTATTTGCCTGTGGCGGTGCGATGCTAATAGAAAAGGATGTTTACCTAAAAACAGGCGGCTTTGATGAAGATTTTTTTGCCTATTGTGAAGATGTAGACCTTGGATGGAGACTTTGGATTCTGGGTTTTCGGGTAGTAACGTCGCCTAATGCAGTGACCTATCATCGCCATAATGGAACATCAGGCAAGTTTTCAAAATATAGGCGAATTTTCCATCGTGAGCGAAATGCCTTGTATATGATATACAAGAATTATGATAGTAACAACTATCTGAAATTTCTAGTTGGTGCTCTTTTGTATCGTTTCGCACGCTTAGCAGAGCAACTACACATTAGCCCTAAGCAATATTACTTTACACATCAGATAAAGTGGTGGCATTCTTTGCGTAATAAAATCCGTGTGATTGGCCGGGCATCTGCCATCCTGGTACAGGTTATTGCAATTGCTTGCTTTACTCATGATATCCGGTTGCTTACTGCAAAGCGGCAAAAGATTCAGGAGCAAAGAGTTAGAACAGACGAAGAAGTAATGAGATTATTCGATTCTAAGCCAACTTCTTTTAAACAGCAAGAGTATAAGAAATACTTTGGCGACGTTTTTAGATTTTTTGAAAACAACAAAATGTAGTATTAGTTATTAATGGAGATTATGAACAGTATGAGTAGAAATCTTGAAGTGACCCAGGCATGGGGTATAAGTTTGCAATGAAGAGGTGTTAGCTTGAAAAATGAATATTATTGTTGTGAAAGAAGAGAGGTATTAGATTTAATACCTAATGTACCTAAAACAGTATTAGAATTAGGATGTGGAGAAGGTGGTTTTGGTTCACTATTAAAGCAAACTTATCAATGTAACGTTACAGGAATTGAACTTTGTGCCAAAGCAGCAACAAAAGCAAAAAAACAACTAGATAGGGTATATAATACATCTATTGAAGAATTTGATTTTACTCAACTTGGTAAGTTTGATTTAATAGTTGCAAATGACCTATTAGAACATCTGAAAGACCCTTGGAATGTCGTTAGTACATTATGCAATAACCTATGTGATGATGGTTGTTTTATAGCAAGCATACCTAATATTCGGCATCATAAGATTTTTAACCAGCTATTTATTAAAGGGAATTGGGAGTATGTTGAAAGTGGTTTATTAGACCGTACACACCTTCGGTTTTTTACTCGGAAAACAATGATGGAATTATTTCAACATAACCAGTACGTCGTTAAATCTATTTCTCCGATCAATGTCAGTAATATCAAAGCTAGACCACGAAATATTCTGAGGTTATTATTAAAATATTTTTTACCGGACTTATATACGCTACAATTTGTAGTGGTAGCCCAGAAGCAGAAATAGTATAGTTAGTTTCTCGAAGTAACTACCCCTTGTCTACGCTAATGTTAGCGTTGCCGTTGATATTAGACTGGGTTCATCTACCTTTGGTCAATGGGTTGGCGTAAGTAACACAACACACATATCAAAAAAGGAGTCATTGGCGCGGCCCCAACGACTCCTTTGATTTTTCAACCTAGCTTATCCTTTCCTTATGTGAGATAGGCTAAAGCTTGCCTTAATAAAACATCTCATCTCAAATCTGATTACCTTTCATGATTCTCCACCAAGACAACCCCTGCATAGCATCAACAAGTTGCTTTTGCTGGGTAAGATCAGGTTTGGGAGCAGATATTCGGTGGGTCACAGATAACATTTCAGTTTTTGAAGAATCAAATTCTCCTATATTTTCGTTTGTAATCCAGAAAGTGTCGTTGAAACCAAAACTATTTCCCCGCGTAAGACTTTCACCCACAGTATAGTAAACAAAATCCTTGGGAGCGATTAGCTCAATTAGAGTTGGTGCAATAGTAATATGTGACCCGGCAACATTATTTGTAAACATATTTTTATTAATTCCAGGACCATATAATATAAATGGCACCGCATAACGTTCAAACATTGTGGGATTGGGGATAATGTTAAAGCGGTCAGCATGGTCACCTGTGATCACAAACAGACTATCAGGATATTTTTGCTGCATACTTTTAATGAAATTTCCTAACTGCTTATCTGAGTACCAGAAATGTCCCAATTTATTTATTAATTCTTTATCGCTGGTGTCATTTAATCCAGACGCAACAATACTTTCGTCAAAACCTTCCTTTGCTAAGTCTACTGTATAAGGCGGGTGATTTGAACTTGTTAAAATCACATTAAAACTTGGTTGGTTATCTTCACATAAGGTAGTAATTGCTTCCAAAAAATATTTATCTTCACTGCCCCAGGCATTTCCAGCATCGTATTTGAAATCACTGCAAGAAAAAAACTCATCAAAGCCTTGCGCTAACGTAAACTCTTTAATCCGTTGCCATGAACCGAAGCCAGCATAACAAAAGCGGGTTTTATAGCCTAACTGCTTCATTTGCAGTCCAATAGCGGTGGCATAAGAGCCTTTATAGGATTCTGGTTTATAATTAGGATATAAGCTTAGGTTAGGTAATCCAGTAACTATCGAATTAACGGCGATTGCAGTTCCTGATCCTGCAGGTAAGAAGGGTTTTACAATAACGGCGTTATCTTTGTCAATAATCCCCTTAACCTCATTAGCAATGTTCAAATCTTTAAATTCTGGCAGTAAAGGCCACTCAGCATAACTTTCGCCAATAATAAGGAAGATATGTGATGGTTTGGGAATCATAGCTCCTTGTGCTTCTCGCTTCAAATAATCTTCCACATTTGTTGTTACAATAGTATGACCAGCCAGGAGAGCGCCATAGTTGTGTACTTGCTCAGAATTAATGTTCAAATTGGTAGCCTTTTTAAACTTGTTGTAAGTGGAGTATGCGCGGTAAAGTGCCTGGACATCATCTAAAATTGCCTCATTAAGAAAGTTATCTTTGCTGACAGCAGCATTTTCCCAGTGAATAGAATTGGCATAAGTCAAACTGCCACCAAAACGGGTGAATATCATAAAAACTGCAATACATAAAATTAATGATGTGCGAAAACAAGTTTTTGCACAGAGACTGGTTAAATGAGGCATGCGGATAGTCTTAGTTTGCAGCCATTTTTTTAGAATATAACTTAGAATGAACCAACAACAAAAAATGGAAAGCAATTTTAAAGGTATATGATATTCATGCCAAATAGTAACTAATAAAGCACCTACATCATCATTAAAAGTATTAAAGAGAAACGGGCTAAAAGCAACATGAAATACTTCATAGTATGGTATTCTAACATGGAACAAAACGGTTAGTAAAAAAATATAAAGCGATCCTAGAATGAATCTGATTTTTTCAAACTTAGAATTGTTAAAAATGGTAACCAATATTGATCCAAATAAGAATGATAGCAAGACAACTATGCCTGAACTTTTTAAACTAATATGCAGTCCGTTGTACAGCGCTGCCAAGATATCGGCAAGACTAGTTGCAGGTTCCAGATAATTGTTCAAAATCAAAATAAAAGATAATCTAAATAAACAAAATACCGCGAGTACATAAACATATAATTTTAGGTCATGTTGAATCTGCTTAAAAAAAATATCCCATCTAGACATTATTTTGGCCAGCCTTTCAAGTTGATTTCTCATACAATGTAATATTTTACACCATATGTTGGGAAAATTAAATACCTAACTTTGATTCTACTGTTCCAATACGCAACAAAATGGGTTGTGAAAAAACTTAGAGATAAGTTTCTCACAACCCATTTTGTTGCTTTTAGGCTATAAACATGGCGGAATAGATAACTAGGGGGTGTCAAAGGACAGGGTGTGGAGGCAGACAAAGGGGCAGGGACTTAACGGACAGGCCCTTTTGTGCCTATAACCCTGTTCAAATCCATCTTGGCATAGACGACTCTATGAATTTCAACCACCTGTTCTTTAACCACATAGAAAGCAGCATAATTCTTAACTGGTAAAATCCTGTATTCACCTTCCAACACTTTGAGGGGCTGATACACCTTGACGGAATAAGGGAACTGTTCGAGCTTGGATATAGATTCATCCAGTGCATCTAACAAATCTATTGCTGCTTTCGCTGCTTTCAGGTGGTCTGCAATGTAGGTTACAATATTCGTTAAATCCTTTCGCGCCAAAGGTAAATATCTGAGTTCATACATTATCAGAGTCCACTCTGTCAGAAAGTTTTGCTCTTAATTTATCAAACACTTCTTTGTGAGAATATCGCTTGTTTGTTGTTTGGGCTTCCAGTTCAGCTTCCTTAAGTTTGAAATAAACTTCACTTTCAAATTGGTAACGTTCAAAGGCTTCCATACTCATAACAACCATGTCACCATAACCGTTCTTGGTCAGAAACACTGGTTCAGCAGTTTCATGAACAACCCTTGAAATGTCAGCAAAGTTATTTCTTAAATCAGATACAGGTCTAATCTGTGCCATGTTAGTCACTCCTTAGTTGTTTTAGCATAATTTTATCATAATTATGCTAAAATCTCAACAGGCAAGACAACAGACAAAGGGGTTTACTATGATGTTTAAACAAAACTTTTTCAAACAAATCCCGACAAGACTATTAATAGCTGTGATGTCGAAGTAGCTAAAATAAAAGTCATAAAATTTGTTAAAACAGAAATAATTAAAAAATGGGTAACGAGATTACTGGGGTAATGGCAGAATGCGACAATTAGTTGAAATAATTGTCGCATTTTTTTTTTTACATTTAAGAAATTTCATGGTATGATTTCCATGACAAAAGTCCTATTGATACCGGGACTTTTGTACTATATTGACGATGGTGAGGGGCATTTATATGTTTACGCATAACCGGATTCAGGAGCTGATTCTCCAACTCAATAATTTGGGCTATTCATCCAATCAAGTCAACGGCATGATCAAAGAGACTATAGATGCGACTAAATGGGAAAACCTTTCGTTAGACGAACAGAAAGAATTAATAGAAGGCCTCGAAGGTTATGTTAATTTTGCTGTTAAATGCCGTAAGGCAAAATTGTAGTAGCGAATATAATATTTAAAAGAGCAACTGGCTGCGCTTAATCCGAGAAGTGGTTAGTATTGCTATTGGACCAATACAAAAATAGGATTCTCTTATTGTCTCTCGGTCTAATGGTCCGAGTATTTTTTATTGTTGAAGGTTTAACGGACAGGCCCTTTTGTGCCTATAACTAGCAGTTCACCGGGGTGCATGGGGTCAACATTACTTAATTTTAAACTTGTCGTCTGTGGTTCAGTGTTACTTGCATAATCAGGCCACCACGGTTTCCCGTTAATATGGAGCACAAGAATGGTTGCTGGAAAAGAGTATACTTTCGGATAGTATGGTCCAAGGCTAATTCATTGTACAATTATTATAGTAGATTAGCTTTTTTTTCGAAGTGAGGTGGCAGGGTACAATATTCTTATTAGTTTTTCGCTCTAAAAAAGGAGGGCGGGTAAAACTTCCCTAAGAATGCTGGATATTGCCAAAACTAAATATTTTTTTTACATTTAGAGGATTTGATGGTAATATATATGCTATAAAAGTCCTATTGATAGGACTTTTATACTATGTTACCGAGATGAAATTTACCTTGAATTTGTTGTAAATGCTGCAAGGCAAAATTATAGTATAGATTCTGTTGTTGTTTCTCGGTCGGAATGGGCGAGTATTTTTTTGGGCATTTATCCAAAATTTTACAAATGGCTTTGGCAGGATTATGCAAAATTATGCAGAACTATTAATTAAGAATTTAGATATCATCTATATGTAAATCAGGAGGAATAAAAGTGGCAAGTACTTTAAGAACGCTTCTTACGGCTATCATTGTACTCATTACGCCAATTCAGCTTGTTATGGCTGCTGATTACCACTTGGCACCCGGAGATATCCTTTCCATCGGGGTTTGGGGGTATGAGGAACTACAGTTAAAACAAGTCATAGTGAGACCGGATGGCAAGGTTTCGTTTCCACTGGTGGGGGAGATGAAGGCGGAAGGTATTTCTACCGGTGATTTTACCGCGGGCTTGACGAAAAAGTTGAGTGAGTATGTCAAAAATCCGCAAGTGACGGTGAATGTGGATAAATTTCATACCACCCGAATCTATGTCTTAGGGCAAGTAAACAAACCAGGTATGTACGAAATTGAAAAACAGCACAATCTTTTGGACGCGATTAGTATGGCTGGTGGCTATACCAAAGATGCGGCCAAAAAAAAGGTTATGGTGCTGCGAAAAGCTGAACCGGGAAAAGTACAGACAGTTAACTTGTTAAATCTTCTTAACAAAGCAGATCTGACGCAAAACTACCCGCTAGCTGATGGTGACATTGTCTTCCTCAAGGATAATGGCCGGATTGATTTTGCTAGAGACATTATGCCGTTTGTCAGTGGATTGTATTATGTGGACAATATGAATGACGACTAGTTTATAGCAAGATACACAACGAGCATTGGAGGAAGAATTGTGGATGAAATGACCCTAGATCTGCGGGATATAATAAAAACCTTGAAAAAACGCCGGGGAATAATAACAAAAGTATTTTTGGCTTTTGTTATAGCGGCTGCAATTATCAGTTTCTTAATTCCCCCTACTTACCAGGCTGAGACTACTTTACGGATCAAACAACCCAAGGGGCTTGCCAATTCGCTGCTCGCAGATATGCCTGTCGGCGGCGGTAATACCAAACAACTGATGTCAACCTATGCGGAGATTTTGAAAAGCCGCACCGTTATACAGACGGTCATTGATAAAACCCAACAAAAGAAAGAAAAAATACCTAATTATGAGGGCATGTTGAAAACTATTACTACCCAGCCGGTCAAAGACACTGAAATCTTGAAAATCCAGGTTCAGGCCAAATCGCCGGAGGAGGCTAGCGAGGTTGCCAATACACTGGTAGATACCTTTACCAATCGCTTAACCAGCTTGGTGCGCTCAGAGCAAACGGTAGTCAGGGAATTTATCGGTCAGCGGCTGCAGGAGTCAAAGCTGGAGTTGGAAAAAGCTGAAAGCTTGCTAGAAGCGTATAAGCGGAATAACAAAATTGTCGCACCTACGGAAGAAACGAGAGCCATAGTTGAACGATTAAAGGATATCACTCAGTTATCAGCCCAAAATACAGTAAATACAGCGGCTTCTCAGGCTAAGTTAAGTAGTGCCCAGCAGCAACTGGCAAGTGAAAAACAAGGTTTTATTGCTGACAGTCCATTAATCCAGCAGTATAAAGGCAAATTAGTCGACTATGAAGTACAGCTTGTCAGCCTGTTGCAGAAATATACCAACAAGCATCCGGAAGTCATGGCAACTCAGGCCGCAATTGATGAAACAAAAACCAAAATCAATATTGAAGTCAGTCGAATTGTAAACGCGGAAGCTCCATCCATGAATCCCATTCATCAGGGCTTGTTGCAGAGCAAAATTCAGTCAGAGGCTGAGATCGCGGCAACTGCTGCCCAAAAGCAGGCTATTGCCGCAATTATTGCAGATAACGAAAAGGAACTTATACAACTGCCAACCAAAGAACAAGGACTTGCCAGGGTCATGCGTGACGCTATGGTGGCGCAGGAAATCTATGTAATGTTGGCTAAACGCCATGAAGAGGCGCGGATTAGTGAAGTCATGCAGCCTACAGATGTGCAAATTATTGATGTGGCGATTGCCCCTGAAAAACCAATCAAGCCTAAGAAATTGCTGAATATAGTACTGGCGGCTATAGTTGGTTTATTTGCTGGAACTGGCCTTGCATTTAGCTTAGAATATATGAATAAAACAATTAGAACAGCTGAAGATGTCAAGCAATACTTGAATCTGCCGGTTATTGGCAGCATTCCGGATTTTGACCAAGAGCACCAAGGAAATGACCTTACTCTCTGGGCCAAAGTGAAAGCGGCTATCAGCGCTAGATTTGAGAGGAGGGGCTAATTGTGAATAAACGTAAATTAATAGTACAAGAAGATGCCAAGTCCCCAATTTCGGAAGCGTATAGGACGCTGCGAACCAATATTCAATTTGCCAAGGTAGACAGCGAAATTAAGACCATTATGTTTACCAGCGCCGGACCGGGGGAAGGCAAGTCAACTACAGCGGCTAACACGGCAGTTGCGCTGGCTCAATCCGGCAAAACGGTACTGCTTGTTGATTGCGATTTGCGCAAACCGGTACAGCACCGCACTTTTGGTAAAAAAAATCGGGGCGTAACCAATATCCTGGTGGAGGACCTTCCTTGCGAGCAGTTTATCCAGGCAACAGATGTACCGGGGTTAAAAATTCTGACCAGCGGCCCGATTCCACCCAACCCTTCGGAACTACTTGGCTCTGCCAAGATGGTAAAACTTCTTGATACCCTAAAGAATCAGGCAGATTATGTCATTATTGATGCGCCGCCGGTTGTGGCGGTAACCGATGCATCAGTACTATCCTCCAAAGTCGATGGAATTCTCCTGGTTGTTAGTGCAGGCATTGCCAGACCGGAAATGACACAGAAGGCCAAAGAAGCTCTAGAAAGGGCTAATGGGCATATATTAGGAGTTGTTCTGAATCGGGTCGAGATTGAGGCAGAACATAGCTATTACTATTATTATTATGGGCATGGGGAAAAATCTGCTAAGTAGAGGCAGTACTTGAATATCAAATTATGAAGGTGAGGCTGGAGTGATTTATGAGACAGAAAGTTATATCACTATTTTTAATAATGATGGATATGGTGATAGTTGCTGCAGCTCCATTTATTGCACTATTTCTTCGGTTTGAAGGGGCCGTAGAGCAAAATTATTACAGTTTATTTTTAAGCTTCCTACCCGGAATTATTTTGCTGCGACTGCTGACCTTTTATGCTTTTGGACTCTATCATCGTCTGTGGCGTTATGCGAGTATCAGTGAATTGCTGGCAATTATCAGTGCCGTAAGTATAAGCTCGCTGTTCATTACGATCTATATGTATGCCACTGGCGCCAATATTCCACGCAGTATTCCCTTTCTTAACTGGATCATCGTTATTTTGTTAATTGGTGGTAGTCGACTATGTATTCGCGTATTGCATTTTATTCGTACAAACAACAACCGGCAAGATACCAGGACACTCATTGTCGGTGCAGGTGATGCCGGGGCTATGATTGCCCGTGAAATTGGTCAACGTTACTATGATACCAAGAAACTTGTCGGGTTTATTGATGATGATACTTACAAAGTGAAGCGAAGTCTGTTTGGCGCGACCGTGCTGGGAAATCGGCAAGATATCGAGTGTATTGTAAATAAGTATCAAGTGAATGAAATCATTATCGCGATACCCTCCTTGAAAGGAGCAGAACTGCGGGCGATTGTCCAGGTCTGCAAGCTGACAGGTTGTAAGGTTAAGACGGTTCCGGGAATCTATGAGCTGATTGATGGTAAGGTTACCCTACAGCAATTAAGAGATGTGGATTTAGAGGACTTATTACGACGTGAACCAGTCAACCTTGATCTTGACCAGATTGCTAGTTATATAAGAGGAAAGCGGGTACTGGTTACCGGAGCTGGTGGCTCTATTGGCTCAGAACTATGTCGCCAGCTTACTAAGCTTGAACCAAGCCAACTAATTCTGTTAGGCAAAGGGGAAAACAGTATCTACGAGATTGACCGAGAATTGCGTGAAAAACATGGCAATCTCAAGCTAGAGCCAATTATTGCTGACGTGCGGGATGCGAGTAGGATTAACCAGCTATTTGATCGCTTCCGACCACAGGTAGTCTTTCATGCCGCTGCCCATAAGCATGTTCCCTTGATGGAGGCGCAGCCAGAGGAAGCTGTGCGTAATAATGTATTTGGGACCAAGAATGTGGCGGAAGCCGCCTGCAGAACAGATACTGAAATGTTTATTATGATCTCGACAGATAAAGCAGTAAACCCAACAAGTGTCATGGGGGCAACCAAACGGGTAGCTGAGCTTATTGTCCAATCTATGAACGGAAAAGGACGAACCAGATTTTCCGCAGTGCGCTTTGGTAACGTCTTAGGGAGTCGGGGCAGTGTCATCCCGCTATTTAGGCGTCAGATTGCAAAAGGCGGTCCAATAACCATAACTCATCCGGAAATGAAACGGTATTTCATGACCATTCCTGAAGCAACCCAACTGGTGCTGCAGGCCGGTTCCATGGCTCAGGGGGGGGAAGTCTTTGTCCTCGACATGGGTGAGCCTGTGAAGATTGTCGATATGGCGAGAGATTTGATTGAGCTATCTGGCTTGGTACCAGGGAAAGACGTGGAGATTAAATATACCGGGCTGAGGCCGGGGGAGAAGTTATTTGAAGAGTTACTGACTGCAGAAGAGGGAACAAGTTCGACCCGGCATGAGAAAATTTATGTAGCCAATCTTAAGTTGGTAAATGAAAAACGTTTGCAGGAAGCATTGACAGTATTGCAGACTGGGGTACATACAGGGGATAAGGTTGTCCATATAATTGAAGAGATTGTGCCATCCTATCGCCTTACTAGAGCGAACGTTAGTAGGGAAATTAGTAGACAAAAAGAATGTAATATTAGCTTTAGTGCTGTAGAATGCCTGACTGTGACGGAAGGCTAACAGGTGCATATATTTTTGAGATGAGTCTAAGTAGAATATTATTATGTATGTTAATTATTCGAATGAAGGAAGTTGTTAGTATTAGTTAGAACTGTGATTGTTAAATGTGGGTTGTACTTACTTTAATCTAAGCTAATATAACAAAATAATCTATTAGATGGATAGATGGAGGTTTTTTTGTGAGCGAAAAATCTAAACTTGAGAAGGTTGAAGTAAAATATGGCCTTCCTTCCGAAGTGAAATTCTGTACAAAGTGTACTATTTCTAACCAAAGACCAAGTTCTGTTGTTGAATTTAAAAATAGGCCAAATGATATTAAGCCAACGATTGAGTTTGACGACGATGGGGTTTGTAGCGCATGTAGATTTGCTGAGATAAAAGAAAGCAAGATTGACTGGAAAATAAGGGAACAGGAACTAATTGAGTTATGTGCTAAACATCGTAGCAAAGATGGGTCATACGACTGTATAGTTCCTGGTAGCGGTGGAAAAGACAGTGTTTTTGCGTCACATATATTAAAATATAAATATAGAATGAATCCTTTGACTGTTACATGGGCTCCACATAAATATACTGACATTGGTTGGAGAAATATGCAGAGTTGGATACATGCTGGTTTTGACAACATTCTTGTATCTCCGAATGGAACAGTGCATCGAATTTTAACGCGACTTGCTTTTGAAAACCTTGTGCATCCCTTCCAGCCGTTTATTATTGGACAGCGTATGATTGCTCCTCGTTTCTCAGCTATGTATAATATACCTCTTATATTCTACGGTGAAAACCAAGCTGAGTATGGAAATAATATTAAGGAAAATGACCGTCCAACTATGGATCCAGTTTTCTATAGCGAAAAGCCTGATCTAAGTAAGCTCTATCTTGGCGGAGTCTCCGCTCAACAGCTTATTGATGATTACGGAGTAGATAAAAGAGATTTAAACCCATACCTACCAGTGGATGGGGAACGTCTTCAAAAAAATGGAACAGAAGTACACTACCTTAGTTATTATATTAAGTGGGATCCTCAAGAATGTTATTATTATGCAGCTGAAAATGTAGGATTTCAGGCAAATACCGAAAGAACCGAAGGATCCTATTCGAAATACAGTTCTATTGATGATAGAATTGACCCCTTGCACTATTATACGACTTTTATCAAGTTTGGTATCGGGCGTGCAACCTATGACAGTGCTCAAGAAATTCGGTGCGGTAAGATTACGAGAGATGAGGGAGTCGCCTTAGTCCATAAATTTGATCATGAGTTTCCCAGTAAATATATTAAAGAGATATTGGAATATATGGAAATAACTGAAGAACGCTTCTGGGAAATAATTGACAATGCACGGTCACCTCATTTATGGATAGAGGAGAATGGTGTTTGGAAACTTCGTCATCAAGTAGCATATTGAGGAGGATTATATGAGAGAGATAATAATAGGCGGGTGTCCTGTCGGGCCTAGTCATTCGCCTTTAGTTATAGCGGAGATTGGGATTAACCATGAGGGTTCATATGAAAAAGCGATTCAAATGGTTAATGATGCCTATAACGCTGGATGTAAATGTGTAAAAGTGCAGACACACGTAATCGAAGATGAAATGGTTCCTAATAATGTAATTCCAGGGAATGCACAGGAATCTATTTGGGATATTATGAAGAGGTGCGCATTAACCGAAGAAGAGGAACGTAATATAAAGGAATATGCAGAATCTAAAGGGATGATTTTTTTAAGTACCCCGTTTTCACGTACTGCTGCTATACGGCTTGAAAAACTTGGTGTCGATGCGTACAAAATTGGCTCTGGCGAATGTAACAACTATCCTTTAGTGGAGCATATTGCTCAATATAAAAAACCAGTTATTTTAAGTACGGGAATGAATAATATTGCAAGTGTGGGTAAAGCAGTAAATATCTTACGGAGATATAATGTTCCATTTGCACTGTTGCATTGTACAAGTATGTACCCTACACCTTACAATAATGTGCGGTTAGGAGCGCTACAAGATTTGGCTGAAGCTTTCCCGGACGCAGTGCTTGGATTGTCTGACCATTCGTTGTCTATCTATCCCTGTTTAGGAGCTGTGTCTCTAGGGGCTAGTATTTTAGAAAGACATTTTACCTCAGATAAATCATGGCCAGGTCCGGATATTCCAATATCCATGGATACTAATGAACTTAAACAGTTAGTTGAGGGTAGCAGAATTATTCACGAAGCTCTAGGTGGTAAGAAGGAAATTTTAAAAGAAGAACAACCTACAATTGATTTTGCTTACGCCTGCGTTGTTGCTATCGATGATATAATGGCTGGTGATGTTATATCAATGAACAATATATGGGTAAAGCGTCCAGGTACGGGAGAAATCAAAGCTGAAAAATTTGAAAGTATTCTAGGCAAAAAAGCACTTTTAGACATACGGAAGGATGAACAGATAAAGTGGTGTCAGCTAGATGGATAAACGGTCTGTTGTAAAGAAAAAAGTATTATTCCTTACTGGAACACGCGCTGATTTTGGTAAACTTAAACCTTTAATGAAGTCAGTTGATGAATCCTCCTTACTGGAATGCTCCATCTTTGTAACTGGGATGCATACCATGGCGAAATATGGCTACACCGTCCAAGAAGTCTTAGATGCCAATTTTCAACATATTCACGTATTTATGAACCAGATCGACGGTGAGCCAATGGATTTAGTTTTATCTAATACAGTTGGTGGATTGTCAAGGTTTGTTCACGAATCAAAGCCAGATATGATTGTTGTTCACGGAGATCGAATTGAGGCATTAGCTGGTGCTATAGTTGGGGCGCTCAATAATATCTTGGTGGCGCACATTGAAGGGGGAGAAGTTTCAGGTACTATAGACGGACTTATTAGACACTCTGTATCTAAATTATCTCACTTGCATTATGTTGCAAATGAGGAGGCGAAAAATAGGCTGTTGCAGATGGGAGAAAGCCCTGACGCAGTGTTTATAATAGGTTCGCCGGATATAGACATTATGTTATCTGAAAAATTACCTACTCTAGACGAGGTGAAAATACGCTATGAAATTAATTTTCAAAAATATGGTATTATATTGTTTCATACCGTAACAACTGAGAATGATGCAATTGCAAAGCAAGCAAATAATTTGGTTTCCGCAGCAATAAAAAGTAATCGGGATTATATAGTAATATACCCCAATAACGATGCTGGCAACGAATATATTTTTTCAGCATATGAGCGAATACGAGATAATCCTAAATTTCGTTTTTTCCCATCCTTAAGGTTCGAATATTTTTTGACGTTGTTAAAACACGCAGATTTTATTTTAGGAAACTCAAGCTCGGGTATTCGTGAAGCGCCGGTGTATGCTGTTCCTTGTATAAACATTGGGACTCGCCAACAGGATCGTTTTACACATGAAATGATAGTTAATGTAAACGGCGATGAAGAAGAGATACTTAATGCAATTCGGGGTCTAGGGAGTATTTCCACTAAGCAATCAAGTTGTTATTTTGGACAAGGGAATAGTGCACAGTCATTTAAGACTTTGCTAGAGGAGGCATCTGTGTGGAATGCTCCAAAGCAAAAACGATTTTGTGACCTGCATTACCAGACAAAATGATTAATATAATTGCTATAATTACTGCACGTGGTGGTTCTAAAGGTGTGTTGCGGAAAAACGTAAGGGATCTTAATGGAAAACCTTTGATTGCTTATACTATTGAAGCCGCTAAAAAGTGTAAATGGATAAATAGTGTAGTGGTAACGACTGAAGATGAAGAAATTAAGGCTGTTAGTCGGATGTATGGAGCCGTTATAGTGGATAGACCGAACGAATTAGCTACTGATCATGCTCTAAGTCGGGATGTGGTGATTCATGCATTGGAAGTCATAGAAAAAAAAGCTTTACCTGAGTATTTTGTTTTAATGCAACCAACATCTCCGTTGAGAACTTCTGATCACCTTGATGAGTTTATTAGCAAGTTCTTAACTTCAGGAAGTGCAAGCGGTATCAGTGTAGTACAATGTGAACACCATCCATATAAAGTATTGGTTGATCAAGAAGGGATATTCCAACCTATTAAGGGATGGAATTTTATGGAGCAACCAAGACAGGTAATGCCTAAAGCTTATCGACCTAATGGAGCTATGTACATTTTGTCGCCTAAAGACTTCCGGATGTTTGAACGCTTTTACGTTGAGCCTGTCTATCTTTTTCCTATGGAAACTGAAGTGAGCATTGATATAGACAGCGAACTAGATTTGCTTATTGCACAACAGATTCTAAAAAGGGCCAACAAATATTAGAGAATCTCAGATGATTTTATTAAGTGCTAGAACACGCGATGTAGAAAGGGATGCTCGCCCATGCGATTAATTGCTAGAATGGATATTAAGAGTACACATCTTATAAAGGGAATTCAGCTAGAAGGATTACGGAAGATCGGCGATCCAAATGAATTCGCAAAAAAGTACTACGATGATGGTATTGATGAAATACTCTATATGGATATCGTAGCCAGTTTGTATGAACGGACAAAAATATTGAATATTGTTAAGCGAACAACCGAAGACGTTTTTGTTCCGATTACGGTTGGTGGGGGCATAAGATCAGTGGAAGATGCTGCGGAAGTTTTGCGTGCTGGTGCTGATAAAGTAGCAATTAATACAGCCGCTTTAAAAGAACCACAGCTAATTTCTGCTGTGGCCAAAAAGTTTGGATCACAGTGTATGGTTTTATCAATCGAGGCAAAACAAAATTGTCCTGGTTCTTGGGAAGCATATTACGACAACGGTCGTGAAAAAACTGGAATGGATGTCATGGAATGGGCAAAACGCGGCTGTGCACTTGGAGCGGGAGAAATTTTACTTACCTCTGTTGACTGTGAGGGGGTTGCAAAAGGGTTTGATTGCCATTTGGTACGCGCAGTAACGGATGCAGTACCTATCCCGGTCATTGCCAGTGGTGGGATGGGGAGAATGGAACACCTTTTTGAGGTTGTTAGTTCAGGTCATGTTGATGCAGTAGCGATGGCTCATGTGTTGCATTATGGTAAACTGACAGTAGGTGAGGTACGTGAACAAGCATTAGCAAAAGGGGTAGCAGTTAGGAGAATTGACTGTGAATAAAGTTATAGTAGTTGACTATGGGTTGAGCAATTTGTTGAGTATTTGTCGTGCACTAGAATATTGTGGTGCTGAAGTTTATATAACTGACAGCCCGGCTGATGTTATGGCTGCCGAACGGCTTGTATTGCCTGGGGTGGGTGCGTTTGCTGATGGTATGGAGGGCTTAAGAAGAAAAGGACTTGTGAATGCCATTAGAGAGTTCGCAGCGAAAGAGCGACCTTTCTTAGGTATCTGTTTAGGTATGCAGATGATGTTGGACTCTAGTGAAGAATTCGGGATAAATGAAGGGTTGGGACTTATACCAGGTATCGTTCAAGCAATACCACCGACAGATATCGAAGGAAATTCACATAAGATTCCTCATATCGGTTGGAATTTATTGCAGATTCCCTCAAAAAGAAATGGGTGGAAAGATAGTATTCTTAGTAGTATTGACGCTGGTTGCTCAGTATACTTTGTTCACTCTTATACTGCGGTTCCACATAATGATGAGGCTAGATTAGCAGACACTTTTTATAATGGACGGTTAATATCTGCGGCTATTAAATCAGGCAACCTCTACGGTTGCCAGTTTCACCCGGAAAAGAGTGGAACATTAGGTCTGAAGATAATTAAGAATTGGCTTGACATCTAGTATTATACTCCAAGACTATGAGGGGATGATGGACATGAGAAAACTAAAAATCCTGCAGTTAGCCAGTTTCGAAGGCAATATTGGAGATAATGCTAACCACTGTGGAACAAGAAGTACTTTGGCGAAAAACCTAGGTGTAGAACTAGAATTTACGAACTTGGAAATACGAGAGTTTTATTGGAAGCAACGCAAGTTTGATGACCAGTTTGCGGAACTGGCTAACCAGCATGATTTGGTTATGATCGGTGGAGGTAATTATTTTGAGATGTGGGTTGAGAACTCCTGTACAGGGACTTCAATTGACATAAGTATTGACCTTTTGAAAAAGATTAATACACCAATTGTATTTTATGCTTTGGGCTGTGACCCCGGGCAAGGAGTCAGTGAACAAAACGTCAGTAAATTTCGAGATTTTTTAGACTATGTACTTTCGTTACCACAATTTCTTGTTTCCGTGAGAAATGACGGATCATGGGATTCAGTGAATCAATATATTGGCAAAAAATATGCTGAGCGAATATATAGAGTTCCTGACGGAGGTTTTTTTACTCAGGTGGAAAATTATTTTCATCCGGAACTACCCTTAGGCAAGCAAGTTGTAGCTGTTAATATCGCAGGGGATATGTTGGATGTCCGTTTTAAATTGGATGGGATAAGTTCAAAAAGAATCAGGTACGAAGAATTTATCATTGACTTTTCACAGTTTGTAAATGATAGCCTTGAATCCAATTCTGAGCTACATTTCATTTTTATTCCCCATATTTTCCGAGATATTGGTGTAGTCTCAGATATATTGAATGCCGTGAATGATAGCTATCGGCGTAATCGCATTACTATGGCACCCTATCTACATGGTAAGGGAGCGCAAGAATACATTTTTGATTTATATAGAAAGTGCGATTTGGTTCTAGGGATGAGATTTCATGCAAATGTTTGCCCCATTGGTTTTAACGTGCCGACAATTGGGCTCGTTAATTATATCCAAATCGATAATTTATATAGAGAACTAGATCTTAGTGAGCGAAGTGTTCATGTCAACGAAGCAGGATTTAGCCATAAACTTAACGATATGACAAGAGCGTCTTTAAAAAATAAAGAAGATATAGTAAAAAAATATAAAGAAATTAACATGGGACTGCAACAAAAAATTAATTTCTTCCATAAGGTTATGGCAGAATGGATAAATTGTTAAGAGGTGCAATTAGTGAAGGCAATTGATTTTCTTTTATTGTATGAACATGTACAGCGTGAAATGCTTGGATTATTAGTAATAGCAAAGGAATTAATAGAACGAGGCTATAGCGTAGGGGTATGTAGTATAAGGGATGTACACAAAGCCTCACGTTCAATACAGGTGAAAGTGATCTCAGTTCCATTTTTATATAGGCGTCTCGTGTACCGTGACATAGTAGGTCCTTTTTTGAAAAACAGCCCAGATATTAAAATCGTTGATCGACACGAAGAACAGATTTGGGCCGATCATCAAGTTGAAAAGTGGGTTTTGGCTGATGAATACGCGCGATCAGCTTATCATCTGTGTTGGGGAAGTAGTTTTAAAGAGCTTCTATTATCCCGTGGTGGAGAGGAAGATAAAATAAGGATAGTTGGCTGTCCACGAGCGGCCATTATATATGCGATAAAGAACGAAAAGGAATATCTTCGAAAAAAATTACATATATCAAGCAATTTTGAGCGGGTTTTCTTGATGGCCATTAACTTTGGTGGTGCTTTTGTGGATCCCATCAGGCAACAGAGGGCTGAAATGTTGAGAGTATACTTTTATAAACACTTTAAACCGATTGCTGAGAAGTATTCAAACATTTTGTTTGTTATTAGGCCTCATCCTTCTGAAGTAATATGTAATAAGAGTACCGAAGCCGATTTTTTAAATTATAGAAATGTTATTTTCAGTACAGATGGTACAGCTGCGGAAGCAGTTGCAATGGCTGATGTTGTTGGTACTTATACCAGTTCGGTTGCAGTAGAAGCATGGATGATTGAGAAACCTAGTTTTGGATTTATGGGAGAGTTTGCTCAACAATTTATTCCTGACTACCCAATTACTCGCCTGACGGAATTTTATCCGGATATGAATATTGAGGCGGAACTGGATCCATCTAAGTTTGAAACTTCAGTATCATTTAGCAATTCTAAGGCAGAATTACGGGCGCAGTTTATCCATAATACTTACGGGGATCCAAGCGTGGATTTTGTTAAACTTTCTGCTGACGCCTATATGGAGATATTAGGGCGTACAGATACCAAACCCATTCCAATTGAATTGCGGCCATTTTCGCATGAAAAGGAGATGATCCGAAACTTTTTAGTCAGGAAGTTTAATATGGGTTTCATTCATCCGTCATGGAGAGAAGTTCGCCATGATATAAAAAAATATCCTATTAGGGAGTATATACGAAATAATCAGCATGTACTAAAGGATAATGATAATATATTAGATAAGATGCTAATTGTCTAATATATTATTGAAAGAGTTTGTGGAATATTTGTGTGATTAGAATGTTCTTTAAGGGAGTTAACGATGAGTACTACAACTTTATTACCACGTAATTTTATCCAATTTCTATGCTATTTTTTCTGCGGTATCATTGTATATTTCCTTTTCTCCAATGAAACGCCCAACCAATTAAATCCTGTCAACATATTACTTCAACTTATTTCACTAATTATAATATGGATTAGTTTTGAAAGTATTAAGAAATCTGGTCTAAAGTTACACAATTGGTTCTTTTTGGTATTTAGTTTCTTTCTCTTACTTAATACTTATCATATAAGTAATCTTCAACGAGAAAAAGAATTCGTTGACTTATATTATTTGCTGATCGGACCGATTGTTTTTGGATGTTTCTTATATCTAGGCGAAAGTGTAAAGATAAGCGGGATTAATTTTAATCTTCCAATAAAATTGAACCCCAATATTATTTCTTTGTTGTTAATGGTAATATACATATATATTTTATGGCAAATATATACTATCGCAGGATTTCGTTTTTTTTCGGATACGCTTCTGCGATACCAGGACAAAAGTGAATTTACTGTGCCTGGTATGTCAGGTGCACTTGCAATTATAAAATGGATATTATTAATGATGATTCCTTATGTTACCAAATCGTTAAGATATGCCATTGTAATATCTTTGATCCTATTCTCTGGTGTAATGCAATTCAATCGCGGAGATATATTTCGGATTAGCATTTTTTTGGCGTTATTTTATATGATTAATAGAGAAAAAAAATTGATTACAAAGAAGAATTTAATAATATTGTTTACAGTAACTGCTTTAGGAATAACTAGTTTTGCATGGATAGGCGAGTTTCGCCAAAGTGATGAACTTAATACTTTTGACATTGGTTATCTTATGGAAAGTAGGGTTGACAATATTGCATTTAATTGGCTTTATTCGTATTCAGCAATAAACTTCGATGTACTAAAGTTAGTCACTGAAGCAGAAGATCAAAATTTTCCCTATACTGTCTTTTCCCTATTTATATATTATTTTGGTGATAGAGAATTTATTGAAGGGCTTGAAAAGGATAGGGCGTCATTCTCACTATCTGGTCTAAATGCTAGTACCTTTTTATCTCCTTTCGTACAAGATATGGGTGCTTATTATATTATCGAACTCATAGTTTTCGGAGCACTAATGAGTCTCTTCATAATATTTATAAAAGCACAGAGACTGACTGGAGTTTACCTTTTTATTATGTTGCTTATAACTCTTACTATATCAGGTAATTATTTGATTGTGCCTAATTTTGTGGTAGCAATTTTGTTGGCAACTTTCTTGGGAATGTTGATTAAAGTATAAAATTAAATGGCAATTTAGTTGATACCAATATTGGGATTGGTAACTAGAAATCCAGGATAAGGGTTGTAATGTATTGGTAAAACTAGTGTTAGCTATAAGATCGTTAATAAATAAACTAAAAATTATACTGGTGCATCCTACCGCCTACTACTCTATAACGGTTGTGCTAGGCCAAGCGATGACGGTTCTATCAAGATTAATTACTAATAACATTCTAGGACCAGAATTGGTAGGAATGCTTGCCCATATCGACTTAGTCCGATCCTATTCAATGTATTTTACATCTCCGTTCAGATCAGTAATTGATATGGAAATGCCGATCATCAGAGGGAAACGGGATTCTATAGGCGAACAGAATCTTATTTCACAAAGTCTGATGCTAAGTATAGTTGTTAACTTAATCTTCGCAATTGGAGTAGCTGTATTCTCCTTGTTTACCACCGACGCAACATTGCAGACTGTTTTTTTTATTTTCTGTGTAACTAATGTTTTTTTTCAATTGTTTTCTTTCTATCAAATATTACTTCGTAATTTCTTTCAGTTTAAACTTTTATGCATAGCAATTTTGATTAATACAATTATTGTAAATATATTAAGTGTATATGGGGCTGCTGAATGGGGACTCATCGGTTATTTGACTGCCCAGGGAATTGGCATGATACTTTTAGTCCTTTGGTTGATAAGTAGAAGGTTGTTTCCAATTGGATGGAATTTTGATAGGGAGACGTTCAGACTCATAGTTTTCAAGGGGAGCTGGATAGGGTTAGGTGGTATATTTTATGGTATTCTTTTAGAAATAGATCGTACTATCGTTATTGCTACTTTTCCTAACAAAGAGATAGGGTATTATTCCTTAGTATTTCTATTAATTGCTAACTTATTGGTGATTGTTAACACTATAAATGCTACATTCATTCCAATATTTCTTCAAAGTTTCGGCAACGGGACTAAATTGAAAGCAATAGCGGTAATGCTTATGGAAAATATTATCCAGCGTACTTTTTTCTTTTCACTTATTATAATAATTTTATATATTCTAATACCGGCGGTTATACCGATTGTGCTTCCTAGCTTTACACCGGGAATACCGTATGCACAAGACAGCATGATTCGTATTCTTCCATTAGCTCTAGTTTCATTGGCAAGCACTATTTTTTCAGCATGCAATAGAAATAAAGCCATATTGAAGTTTTCCTTAGTCGGAATTATATTTGGAGGCTGTGCCATATGGTGTAGCATATTATTAAATGGTAGTTTGTACATGGTCACATGGGTTGTAAATGCTTTCTTATTTTTGTTCGGAACCATAGTATTTATTTCTTCATCTCGGTTGCTTAATATCAAGTGGTATATAATAATTGGTTTCGTATTCTTTCTTGGAATGATGATGTTATTTAGCATAGTGATTCCATATATTGCTGAACTACAGGTTTATTATCTACAACAATTTTTTCTGCTAAGTGAAATAACTTCAAGGTTTTGTATAGGCATTATTTTGTTAGTTTTGTTTGCTTCTTTGTGGAAACTAACCTATCCATTTTTATTAAAATTAGTGAGTGACCCAGTTGAATCATGATAGCGCGGAATGAAGTCTAGCCGTTAAGTATTGAATAGTTTTCCTCAGAGTTCGATTTTGGTATTCCTCTGTAAATGATGCGAAAGGTAAACATAGTTTAATTAATACGAGTAGGAGTGTCTTACAACTTATGAAGTTATCTGTAGCATGTGTTACTGGAGCAACTGGTATGATTGGTAAAAGGATTGTATCGTGGTTACTAGATGAGGGATATGAAGTACGCATTTTGAGTCGTAAACAACTAAAAATTCCTGCAGGGATAAAGGTATTCCGTGGTGATATTGTTGATTCTGTTGTATTGGATCAATTTCTTCATGGAGCGCAAATGTTATTCCATTGTGCGGCTGAGTTACAAAATCAGAGTTTGATGTGGAAAGTAAACGTTGAGGGTACCAAGTTACTCATAGAATCTGCATATAAATCGAATTTGAAATACTTCTGCCATGTAAGTAGCGCCGGCGTAATAGGGGCTACTCAACAAAAATGGGTTGATGAAATGACTCCTTGTAACCCGGGAGATAGTTATGAAAAAAGCAAATGGGCAGCCGAACAGTTGGTTATGATGGGGATTCCGGGGTGCAAAGTTGTAGTTTTACGGCCAACAAATGTTATTGATGAGGACAAACCTGGCGCCCTTGCTCTTCCCCAACAGGATTCTTGGAAAGAGTGGATCCAAGTATTCATTAAAGGTGGCGAGTGTGCACATATAATTCACGCCGAAGATGTTGCTGCTGCTGCCATATACTTTATTAGTAAGCCTGTTGAACATCCTGAATGTTTTTTTGTTGCAAATGACGATCATAAATTGAATACTTTTGCCGGGTTGTGGGATCTATATAGAGCTATTCTAAAGGGAAATAGAACTGAAATTTCGACTAAGAGATGGCATCTTCCTGTAGCTGTTCCATATTTACTACGAAAGCTACTACGCGGGAAAAGTAACATGGGGGATGTTCGATACTCCTCAAAAAAAATAGAGTCTGAGGGTTTTAAGTTTCAGGTAGGTGTTGACGGAGCTGTACAGCGTATTGTGAGTTATAGGAGAGTGGACGATGAAAGTACTAAACGTTAATATGAGTATAGATCCGGTAAGTGGTGGCGGAACAGCAGAACGGACTTTTCAGCTCAGTCGTACATTAGCACGTCTAGGGATTGACTGCAGCCTACTTACTACTGATGTTGGGCTAACATCAGAACGCCGTGCAGCATTGAGCGGGGTAAAGTTACATGCATTATCTTGCCTAAATCGTCGTTTTTATATTCCGGCGGTTTCTCTCACTGAGATATACCGAATTGTAGAGTCGGTAGATATAGTTCATCTCATGAGTCATTGGACTTTAATAAATGCGCTTGTATATCATGCAGCACGAAAATTTAATAAGCCGTATGTGCTTTGTCCTGCTGGAGAATTAGTTATCTATGGTAGATCCAAAATATTTAAGCGTGTTTTTAATTACTTCGTGGGGAAAAAAATTCTAAAAAATGCCAATGGGTATATCACTATTACAGAAAAGGAGATTGAGCTATTTCGGCATTATATGGTAGATGAGAGCAAGATAACAATTATTCCTAATGGTATTAACCCGGATGACTTTGCTACTTATGACAATTGTTATATACGCAGAAAATACAAATTGGGAGCTAATCCTTTTGTATTGTTCGTGGGGAGATTACATCCCATTAAGGGACCTGATTTATTGTTGCAGGCTTTTGCGTCACTAGCAAGTGAATTCCCCAATTATCATCTTGTTTTTGTTGGTCCAGATCAAGGCATGTTGGATGAATTGATGAAAACAGCGAGAAAAACTGGGGTAGATAACAGAATTCATTTTATTGGATATTTGGGTGGAGAAGAAAAATCTATGATATATCACGCTGCTGATATTTTAGTAATCCCATCACGACAGGAAGCCATGTCAATCGTTGCCTTGGAAGCCGGAATTGCTGCGACACCAGTTCTGCTGACCGACCAATGTGGATTTGATGAGGTAGCTATAGTTGGGGGGGGCGAAGTCGTTTCGGCTACAGTGAAAGGCATTCACTACGGTCTAGATAACTTACTGAAACAGCGGAGTTCCTTTCATGACATGGGTCATTGTCTTCAGCATTACGTAAGTAGTAATTATACCTGGGACGCGACTGCTAAGCAATATATAGAGCTCTATCAGAGATTGCTTTCATGAATTTGGGTATACAAGATGATCTTTCTAAATTTCATTTCTGGGCCTGAATGTTTTCAGATGAATATGTAAGGGGTAATAGGTGGGGACTTCCACGCATTATTTCTCAAGCAGAAACTGCAGATACAATAAAGGATTGTTTACAAATGCTTCTTTAGCCAGCTTTTTAATAAATTAATATTGAACAACGTAATTTTAGACATTGGTAGTGGACATGATTTATATGTGGGGTGTTATTTATGAAGTACTCAAGAATCAAACCTATTTTAGATATTACAATATCTTTTATTGCAATGTTTATTTTTTGCCCCATTTTTTTACTAATTGCACTTTTAATAAAAGTAGATTCTAAGGGATCGGTCTTTTTTAAACAAAAACGGATAGGGAAGAATAAAAAAGAATTTTATATTTTGAAATTTAGAACTATGCGGACAGATACACCCCAAGATAAGCCTACTCATTTACTCCAAAATTCTGATATATTTATAACCAATGTTGGTAGGGTTTTAAGAAAGACAAGTTTAGATGAATTACCACAGATTATCAATATATTGAAAGGCGAAATGAGCATTATTGGTCCTAGACCAGCTTTATGGAATCAGTATGATTTAATAGTCGAGCGAGATATATATGGTGCTAACGATTTGTATCCAGGTCTAACAGGATGGGCACAGATTAATGGTAGAGATGAACTGCCGATTGATGTTAAAGCTAGGTTTGATGGAGAGTATGTTACAAGAATGAGCTTTAGTTTTGATGTGGAGATATTTTTTAAAACGGTTTTTACCGTTTTAAAGAGTGAGGGAGTACGAGAAGGAGCCAGCCAATCAAGTAAAAAGGTAAATCAATAAGAAGTATATTAGCTAAGAGAACTATGGAGGACAATTAATGCTATTTGTGACAGGTATCACAGGACATACAGGCAAGTGGTTTTTAAATAGATTAATTAAGGAAAAATATCAAGGTAAAATCAAATGCTTAGTAAGAGAAAATAGTGATACGAAGTTCCTTGATCATTCGGGTCTTAACATAGAAAAAGTATACGGAAGCCTTGAAGATAAAGACTTATTGGACTATTCAATGTGTAATGTTAAAACGCTATTGCATATTTCATCTATATTATTTTCAAATAATGTGATTGATGCGGCTATAAAAAATAATCTAAAGTGGGCAATACTTGTTCATACCACAGGAAGATATTCGAAATTTAAAAGTGCATCAGAAGAATATATAAAAATCGAAGATGGGATACTTAAGAAACGTAATCAAATAGGAATTACGGTATTGAGACCGACCATGATATATGGATCTTCACACGATCGGAATATGTATAAACTAATAGATTATTTATATAGACATAAGTTCTTTCCTTTGTTTGGAAACGGTGAGAATCTTATGCAACCTGTTCATGCTAAAGATTTAGGGTATGCATATTATGACGTGTTAACAAATGCAAATATAGCCTTTAATAAGGAGTATAATTTAGCGGGTAGACATTCTTTACATTACATTGACTTAGTTAAATGTGTATCTGAAGAATTAGGCAGAAAAAACATAATAGTTAAAGTGCCTCTGCCTATTTCTGTTTTTGCTGCAAAAATCTATAATTATTTTAATAAACACGCAATAATATCTGTTGAACAAGTACTCAGAATGCAGGAAGATAAAGCTTTTAGTTACAAAGCAGCAACTCAAGACTTTAATTACTCACCCGTTTCCTTTGAAGACGGTATAAAAAATGAAGTAAAAGAGTACATTGAATACTATCATAAAGGAAAATAAAATGAAAATACTTGTTGTGTGTCAATATTTTTATCCTGAGCAATTCCGAGTTAATGATATATGCTTTCAATTAGTAGAAGCAGGACATCAAATAAGTGTCTTAACGGGACTGCCTAACTACCCTAGCGGGATAGTAGATAAGAAGTATACCTGGTTTAAAAACGGAAGAGAAAAGATCAATGGAGTGAACGTTATCCGCTCCTGGCTAATTGGAAGAGGGAACGGAATAAAACGATTAGGATTAAATTATATTAGTTTTGCTGTATCTTCTATTATTAGCTCTTTCTTTATAAAAAAAGATTTTGACGTAATTTTAGTTTATCAGCTGTCTCCTGTAACAATGGCGTTACCAGCTATTATACTCAAAAAATTGACTAATAAACCCTTGATTATTTATTGTCATGATTTATGGCCTGAGAGCATAGCATCAGCAGGAATTTCGCCGACAAGCAAACTTTATATTATTTTATTGAGGTTAAGTAAGTGGATTTATAAAAGTGCAGATGAAATTTTTACGAGTTCAAAGCTGTTTAAGGAATATTTTAACAATACGCTGGACATTCATGGTAATATTACTTATTTGCCAGTATATGCAGAAGCCTTATTTGAAGAAATCCATACCATAGCGCCTTCCAGCGGTGATGGCATAAATTTAGTATTTGCAGGTAATATTGGTGAAATGCAAAGTGTAGAAACAATTATCTATGCAGCAAATGAACTCAAGGATTATAGCCATATAAAATGGCATATCATTGGTGACGGATCTTCGCGTCATAAATGCGAAGCATTGACAAGTCAACTTGAACTCAAAAATATAATTTTCTATGGACAACATCCAATTTCTCATATGCCTCGTTTTTATCAAATGGCGGACGCTTTTCTTGTCACCTTAAAAGCCAATAAGGTTATTTCTTATACGTTACCCAATAAGGTCCAGTCTTATCTGGCTGTAGGAAAACCAATAATTGGGGCTATCGACGGTGAGACCCAAGTGGTCATTAATGAAGCTGAATGTGGCTTATGTTGTCCTGCAGAAGATTATAAAGGGCTAGCTGATATTATAAAAAAGTTTTCAGTAGAAAGAGATAAGCATGATATATATGGTAGAAATGCAAAAAAATACTACGAGAATAATTTCTCGAAAAAAATATATATGGAAAAACTAATTAAATTATTGAATAAGCTTGGATGGGGGGGAGATGATCAATATGTTTAAAGGTAAAACCATATTGATTACAGGCGGAACTGGTTCATTCGGAAATGCTGTAATGAAGAGATTTCTAAATACAGATATAGCCGAAATTCGTATTTTTTCAAGAGATGAAAAAAAGCAAGATGATATGAGGAAATTGTATAAAAATGATAAATTAAAATTTTACATAGGCGATGTTAGGGACTTAGCTAGTGTAAAAAATGCTATTCATGATGTGGATTATATATTTCATGCTGCAGCTTTAAAACAAGTACCCTCATGCGAATTTTTTCCTCTTGAAGCAGTGAAAACCAACATACTAGGAACTGACAATGTACTTACAGCAGCTATAGAATGCGGGATAAAAAAGGTGATTTGCTTGTCAACGGACAAAGCTGCTTATCCTATCAATGCTATGGGAATTTCAAAAGCCATGATGGAAAAAGTATTTGTTGCAAAATCAAGAACAATATCATCAGATAGAACTCTAATCTGTGGTACCCGGTATGGAAATGTTATGGCATCGAGAGGGTCAGTCATCCCACTTTTCATTGAACAAATAAAAAGTGGACAACCAATTACTATTACTGATCCTTATATGACTAGGTTTCTTATGAGTCTTGATGAAGCTGTAGAGTTAGTATTATTTGCGTTCGAAAATGCTGAAGCAGGTGACATTATGGTGCAAAAAGCACCAGCATCTACTATTGGTGATTTAGCACAAGCTATAAAAGAAGTATTTCATGCTGAGAATGAAATCAAAATTATTGGAACACGTCATGGTGAGAAATTGTATGAAACACTTCTTACTAAAGAAGAATATTTAGTGGCAGAGGATATGGGAGGATTTTTCAGAATACCTGCAGACAAGCGAGACTTAAACTATGATAAATATTTCGTTGTAGGTAATCAAAGACTATCGACTTCTGATGAATATAACTCTCATAATACAGAACGGCTTAATATCAATCAAATCAAAGAAAAGTTGCTGCAAATTAAAGACATACAGTTTGAATTAGAACGGTGGGGGAGGTACTGATTTGAATTTTATAGTATTTGGGGCTAATGGTATGGCAGGACATACGATATCCATTTACTTAAAAGAACAAGGTCATAAGGTTACAGCTTTCACAAGACAGCCTTTTCCATTTTGCAAAAATATTATTGGTGATATTAGTGATTTAAAAATGGTTGAAGAAGCAGTAGAGAAAAGTGAGTTTGATGCCGTAATTAACTGTATTGGTATATTAAATCAAAGCGCTGAAGACAATAAGCATCAAGCTGTATTGATAAATAGCTATTTACCGCATTATCTAAGTCACATTACCCGAAACTCTAAAACTAAAATTATTCAGATGAGTACAGATTGTGTTTTTTCAGGGAAGTCTGGTAATTATCACGAGAGTTCGCTCAGGGATGGAGAAACATTTTATGATAGGTCAAAAGCTTTAGGTGAATTGGAAAACGACAAGGATCTGACATTTAGAAACTCTATAATTGGTCCGGACATGAACAAAAATGGAATAGGATTATTTAATTGGTTTATGAGGCAACGCGGGGAAATTAAAGGGTATGAAAAGGCTATTTGGACAGGGGTAACTACGTTCACATTAGCCAAAGCCATGGAAAAAGCCACGAGAGATAATTTGGTTGGATTATACAATTTAGTAAATAATGATACAATAAATAAATATGATATGCTTAATTTGTTTAATAAATATTTTAAAAATGATCAATTAATAATAAATAAGAGTGATGATGTTATATTAAATAAATCACTTATAAATAATCGAACTGATTTTGATTTTGTTGTTCCTTCATATGAAAATATGATAAAGGATATAAAAGACTGGATTCAAGACCATAAAAAGTTATATCAACACTACTTTGTATAAATCAAAGGAGAATTACTAATGCAAAAACTTAAAGTAATGACAATAGTAGGAACACGGCCTGAAATTATTAGACTCAGTGAAACTATAAAAAAAATGGATGAATACTTTAACCATATATTAGTACATACTGGACAAAACTGGGACTATACTTTAAACCAAGTATTTTTTGAAGACTTAGAATTAAGAGCTCCAAATTTTTACTTAGATAGTGTAGGTAAAAATTTAGGAGAAACCATGGGAAATATAATCGCAAAGTCTTATGATTTGTTAGACCAAGAAAAGCCTGACGCATTACTTATTTTGGGAGATACAAATTCAGCGTTATCAGCTATTTCAGCAAAGCGTTTAAAAATACCGATTTTTCATATGGAAGCCGGAAATCGATGTTTTGATCAAAACCTTCCAGAAGAAATAAATAGGAAAATAGTAGATCACATTTCAGACGTAAATTTGCCATATACAGAACACGCGAGAAGGTATTTGATTTCTGAGGGTTATAGGAAAGAGCATATTTATGTTACCGGTTCTCCTATGACTGAAGTATTAAAAAAATATGAAGATAGGATTTTTTCAAGTAAAATAATCGAAAGCCTTGGACTGGAAAAAGGAAAGTATATACTAGTCTCAGCTCATCGAGAAGAAAATATAGATAATGAGAAAAACTTTTTATCATTAATGAATGCTATCAATGAGATCGCGGACAAGTATCAAATGCCAGTGATTTATTCTACTCATCCAAGAAGTATGAATATTATTGAAAAAAGAGGATTTCAATTTCACCACTTAGTTAGAAATTTAAAACCATTTGGTTTTTTTGATTATAATAATCTTCAGATTAATGCTTATTGCGTACTTTCTGATAGTGGAACTGTACCTGAAGAAGCTTCAATATTGAGATTCCCTGCTGTATCTATAAGAACTTCTACAGAACGACCAGAAGCTTTAGATAAGGGTGCGATTATACTCGGTGGCATAAAGCAAGAAGATGTAAGGCAGGCAGTTGAATTATGCAGAAGCATGTGGGAGAACAATGAATTAGTGTTACCAGTCATTGATTATGTGGACGCTAATGTATCAGTCAAGGTGATAAAAATCATTCAGAGTTATACAAAGATCGTGAATAAGATAATCTGGGGAAAGGAATAAACGTTACGATATCGCCGCACATTGAAAAACTACCCTTGGGACGATCTGGTTGCCAAGACCAGACAAAGGGACAGGGATTTGTCTTGCGCGTGCCATTGCGCGTGCCACTGGGGACGGTTCTGATTGACAACAAACTAATCCTGGAATATAATGGTCTTGGGTGATTTCTATGCCAAGAAATGCTAGGCAACTAAGTAAAACAGGCATTTATCACATAATGTTACGTGGTAATGAGCGAAGAGATATATTTTTAGACGACGCAGATAAATTAACCTTCATAGATTTCTTGTATGCAAAGAAATCTGATGAAGGTTGCTTGTTATATGCCTATTGTCTAATGGATAATCACGTTCATCTAGTGGTTAAAGAAGGGCGCAATGGCATCGCTAAGCTTATGAAACGAATTGGAACAAGCTATGTAAAATATTTTAATCAAAAATACCAGCGGGTTGGGCATCTATTTCAAGACCGTTATAAAAGTGAGAACATAGAGACCGACAGCTATTTCGTAACTGTTATCCGCTATGTTCACCAGAATCCTGAAAAGGCTGGTATAGATAGGATCGAGTCGTATAAATGGAGTAGTTTTCAAGCTTACTTAAATGGACCGGGGGCAACACGTTATTTACCTGAGATGACTGAAGTTTTAGGGATGTTCGGACAGGAGACCGAGATAGCGCTTAATCGATTTCGGCAGTTTCATGCAGAGTATGACGGTGAAAAATGCCTTGATATTCGTAATTGCAGTGAAATGGATGAGGAAATAGAGGCTTACGTTCAGCGGTTATTAAATGATATCTTGCAAAGTAATGGAGTGACCTTAAAGGATATAGCCAAAAAAGAAAACACGCGTATTCTTAAGGCATTTATACTTAAACTAAGGAATGATACTGGTTTGTCAGGCAGAAAGCTATCACAGCTAACAGGAATAAATAGAGAAACTATTAGAAGGGCACTACTGACTTTTAGTTAAACAGATACAGACTGTTTAAATTTCCAATATTTTGCTATAATTAGTAAGGGGGAATTTACATGTCGAAGGATTATGATTTGATAAATAGATTGAAAGCTTTTTTTCTACAAGGCAGGAACTGCTATTTGTATGGTTATTTGGTTCTGTAGTGACTGGAAAAGCTAATCGGTTTAGTGATGTGGATATTTATATATGAGTAATAAAAATCTGATTAGCATGCCACCGGGGACGGTTAAAGTTGACATAAAACAATGACTTGAAAAGAGAGGATGCCAGTATGCTAGATTTACGAAGCTTGAAAAAGGCATTGGAAGCGCTAAAGATTGCTTTCGAAATCTATGATCAAAATCTACTGCCCAATCATTTGCCAGAAAAAATTGTTTTGCGTGATGGCGTAATTCAGCGATTTGAGTTTACGTTTGAATTGTCTTGGAAAACTCTCAAACGATATTTGGAAGAATACGGACTGGAAAAAGTTGATAGCTTAAATAATCGCGATTTTTTCCGCGTAGGTTTTGAGCAAGGTCTGCTAGACGATCCGGAAGTTTGGTTTCATTATCTTAAGATGCGGAATCAGTCCAGTCATGTTTATGATGAAGCCAAAGCAACCATAGTTTTTTCCAGTGCGCGAAAGTTTCAGCAGGATGCTCAATCTTTGCTAGAAAGGCTTGAGGAGAAAATTCAATGATGGATATTCAGCCTCAGCATGAACATATTGTCAAGACCATTCTGCGGCAACATGTGCCGGAGGCAGTCGCTTACGCTTTTGGCTCGCGAGTGGCTTTAACTGCGAAGCCCCATTCTGATCTTGATCTAGTCATTGTGGGAGAAGGCGAAATACCAATTCAGTGCATGCATTTGCTTGAAGAAGCTTTTGCCGATTCGGATCTGCCATTCCGTGTGGATGTGCTGGATTGGCATGTTATTTCTGACGACTTTCGCAAGCACATTGTAGCATGCTGTGAAGCTATAAATGTCACTGGGGACGGTTAGGGACAGTAAATCAAAATTGTAGTGGACTCGTTCAGCAAAGCTTCAGTTGAGGACCTTTGAGAACTTTGGAAACTTTGCGGTAAAATCCTTAAAACAGGCTTGGATTGGGTTATGGCGTTAGGTTTGTTAAACCACAAAGGACACAAAGCGCGCAAAAGGGATATGAAGGGTAGCAGACCAAACAAAGGGACAGGGATTTGTCTGGCGCGAAAGAATATGATAATCTTTTATAGGAGTGGTTGATGCTTTTTTGTTCAATTTACCCTGCTGTGACCAAAATAGTATAGCATAGCCACCCACTGTTTTCATTGGTTCTCCTGTGGCAAGCATTGGCATGGTTGTTCTGATTGACAATCGACTAATTCTGGAATATATGTGTATAAGGGAGCGTTTTCACGTCCAGCGTTATTTGTTTGGGGTATTTGTTCTATAGCTGCTAGAAAAGCTAATTGTTTTATTACATTCGAGAAAGGAGAAGAGAATGAAAACTATTCTAGTAACTGGTGGTGCCGGATTTATCGGCAGTAACTTTGCTCGTATTGCACTGCAGCGCCAAGGCGTACATATAATCAATTTAGACAAGCTAACTTACGCGGGGAATCTAGATTCTTTACGCGATGTCGAGCAAGAACCACGCTATACGTTTGTTCATGGTGATATATGCGATCAAGCAGTAGTCGAAAAGTTATTTTTGGAATACCAGCCAATGGCGATTTTACATTTTGCCGCTGAGTCGCATGTTGACCGTTCGATTGATAGTCCTGCAGAATTTATTAGGACTAATATAAATGGTACTTTCACTCTGCTGGAGGCAGCAAGAAAATACTGGCGTGATTTAGATGATGGTGGTAAAGCTCAATTTCGCTTTCTGCATGTTTCCACAGATGAGGTATACGGAACGCTAGGGGAAACAGGACATTTTACCGAAGAAACACCTTACGCCCCTAATTCGCCTTATTCTGCTTCAAAAGCAGCTTCTGATCACTTGGTGCGAGCCTATTATCATACCTATGGTTTGCCGGTATTAATGACAAATTGTTCCAACAACTATGGTCCGTACCAGTTTCCGGAGAAGCTAATTCCATTAATGATTCTAAATGCATTAGAAGGTAAGTCGCTGCCGGTATATGGCACCGGGCAGAATGTCCGTGATTGGCTGTATGTAGAGGATCATTGCCGGGCGATTCTAGCAGTCTTAGACAAAGGAATACCAGGTGAGAAATATAACATTGGCGGTCATAATGAGAAGGCTAATTTGAGCATTGTCCAAACCTTGTGCGATATTCTTGATGCCAATCGTCCGCGAGTTGATGGGAAGCCCTATCGTGACCAGATTGTTTTTGTTAAAGATCGTCCTGGGCATGATTTACGGTATGCTATTGACGCCTCCAAAATTCAGCGGGAGTTAGGCTGGGTACCGGTTGAGACCTTTGAAACAGGTATTGTAAAAACTGTTAATTGGTATCTTGAAAACAGCAAGTGGTGCCAGCGCGTAACTGATGGCAGCTATCGCCGTGAAAGATTAGGAATGGGAGAATAAAACAGTGGCAGTGACGAAAGGTATTATATTGGCTGGCGGTTCAGGTACTCGCCTTTATCCAGCCACAAAATCTATTAGTAAGCAGTTAATACCGGTATATGACAAGCCGATGATCTATTATCCTTTATCAACATTAATGCTGGCCGGTATTCGCGATGTTTTAATTATCACTACTCCGCAGGACAAGGAAAGTTTTGTGAATTTGCTTAGCACAGGCGAACAATGGGGCATGAATATAGCTTACGCAGTGCAGCCTAGCCCTGATGGTTTGGCTCAGGCCTTTATCATTGGCGAGAAATTTATTGGTAATGATAGCTGTGTTCTTATTTTAGGCGATAATATCTTTTATGGTTATGGATTTAGCCAAAAGCTGCAAGCAGCGGCCCAGCAAGCTGCTGGAGCTACTGTTTTTGCTTACTGGGTAAATGATCCTGAACGTTATGGGGTAGTTGAGTTCGATAGCAAGGGTCAGGCCGTGAGTTTGGAAGAGAAACCCACCAACCCCAGGTCCAATTATGCAGTGACTGGACTTTACTTTTATGATCAGCAGGTGGTTGAGATGGCTAAAGCTATCAAACCGTCAGCACGGGGCGAATTAGAGATTACTGATCTAAACCGTCTGTATCTGGAGCAGAATACACTAAGGGTTGAAACGTTAGGTCGTGGCTATGCGTGGTTGGATACTGGTACGCACGAATCATTATTGCAGGCTTCCAATTATATTGCTACTATCCAGGAGCGCCAGGGATTAATGGTAGCTTGTCCGGAAGAGATCGCTTATCGTATGGGATATATATCGCGCAGCCAATTGTTAGCAATGGGTGATACGATGAAGAAAAATGGCTATGGCAACTATCTTTTGAAAATTGCTGGCGAATAATACGAACAGGTCTGCCGTTACGGCAGGCTTGTTTTGGATAGTAGTATCAGGTGACAGGAGGTCAATTTTTGATGAAGGTTATTGAAACAAAATTGCCCGGGGTAATAATAGTTGAACCTAAGGTGTTCGGGGATGTGCGTGGTTTTTTTCTCGAAACGTGGCAAAAATCGCGTTATGAAGCCATTGGTATCTCTGAACAATTTGTGCAGGATAACGTATCTTTTTCTACCCGTGGTGTATTGAGGGGGATACACTATCAGAACCCGCATGCTCAGGGTAAGCTAGTATCTGTTATCCAGGGTGAAGTTTTTGACGTAGCAGTAGACATACGGGTTGGTTCTCCAAGCTTTGGACTGTGGGCAGGGGTACTTCTTTCTGGTGAAAATCACCGTCAATTATGGATTCCGCCAGGATTTGCCCATGGATTTTGTGTAGTGAGCGAAACAGTGTATTTTTCGTATAAATGTACTGATGTGTATACACCTGCGGCTGAAGGCGGCATAAGCTGGAACGATCCTGATATTGGTATTGAGTGGCCGATAGCAGATGTTGAACTATCAGGTAAAGATAGAGAGTACCCACGGCTTAGAGATATTCCAACAGAATGTTTACCTAAAATATCCAGCGATGCTTGATTTCGTGCGTAATCAACTAGGGGCGAGGAGGAATTTCTTTGCGGATTTTAGTGACAGGAGCTAACGGGCAGCTTGGCAGAGAAATTGCCAGGCAAGGACAAGGACACGAGCTGGTGTTGACAGATGTTGATACACTAGATATTACTGATGGTAAGGCAGTTGTGAAATTTTTCCAAGATATAAAACCGCAAGCAGTAATCCATTGTGCTGCTTATACTAATGTTGATGGTGCTGAATCTGACCCAGACGGTGCTTTTCGGGTGAATGTTATTGGAGCACAGAACATGGCAGCAGGTTGTTTGGAAACAGGAGCGCGTATGGTTTATGTTAGTACTGATTATGTATTTGATGGGCAAACCAACAGCCTATATCGGGAATTTGATGTTGTAAATCCCCAGACTGTATACGGCCAAACCAAGTGGCAGGGGGAAGAAATGGTTCGCCAAATTCTTGGGCGGCACTATATTGTGCGCACCGCTTGGTTGTATGGGGACGGTAATAATTTTGTTCGTACCATGCTACGCTTGGCTAATGAACACGATTCACTTCGAGTTGTTGATGATCAAGTCGGGACACCTACTTCAACGGTTGACTTGGCATGGACAATTTTCCGTCTGCTAGCAAGTGATGCCTTTGGCACATACCATGCCACATGTCAGGGACATTGCTCTTGGTACGAGTTTGCTTGCGAAATTTTCCGTCAGTCAGGAAAGTCTGTAGGGGTTGTTCCGGTAACTACGGCTGAGTTTGTTCGCCCAGCAAAACGTCCGGCGTATTCGGTTCTGGACAACTACATGTTGAGAATGACAGTGGGGGATTCAATGCGAAATTGGACGGACTCATTAAGTGATTATCTGCGTCAATATTTTGGAAACCCGGTATAAATGGCATTGAGGCTTCAGTAGTGCCAAGTGCTACGTTATTATATATCAAGAAATCTGAAGACAATGATTTTTTAAGGGGGTACATATACTTGAATGTACTAGTAACTGGTGGGGCCGGATATATAGGCTCACATACCTGCGTTGTTTTATTGAATGCAGGGCATAACGTAATTGTTGCGGATAATCTGTGCAATAGCAGGTTTGAGACCATAGATAAAGTAAAACAGATAACCAATAAAGAAGTGATCTTCTACCAGATAGATGTGACGGAAGACGCTGCGGTGGCTGTTATCTTTTCTAATCATAAAATAGATGCGGTGATTCACTTTGCAGGACTTAAAGCAGTAGGTGAGTCTGTTGAAAAGCCACTTGTTTATTATTATAACAACATTGTAAGTACTATCATCTTAACCAAAGCCTGTCAGAAATATGGAGTAAAAAAAATTATATTTAGCTCATCTGCTACAGTGTATGGAGAGAATGAAATTCCATTTATTGAGAGCATGAAACTTCTTCCAACCACAAATCCATATGGTGAGACGAAAGTAATGAGTGAAAGGATTCTAATGGATGTAGTTAATGCAGATACAGCGTTAGCAGTGTCACTTCTGAGGTATTTTAATCCAATAGGAGCCCATGAGAGCGGATTAATTGGTGAAGCGCCTAACGGCATACCTAATAACCTGATGCCGTATATAACGCAGGTGGCCCAAAAAAAGCTTGATAAATTAAAGGTTTTTGGAAATGACTATCCAACAGTTGATGGTACAGGGGTTCGAGATTATATTCATGTAATGGATTTGGCTGAGGGGCATGTGGCAGCACTTGATCATCTCACAGCAGGTGTACATATTTATAACTTGGGTACTGGCCAGGGCACTTCAGTGCTCCAGTTGACGAAAGCCTTTGAAGAAGCCAATGGAGTTGAAATACCTTATGTAATCGTGGACCGTAGACCTGGAGACATTGCCGAATGCTATGCCGATGTATCAAAAGCCGAGAGCAAATTAAACTGGAAGGCCAAGCGAGGCATAGTAGATATGTGCTTGGATGCTTGGCGATTTGAGAGTAAATAAGAAAGTAAAACAAGAAACGCTATTACTTACAGAAGAATAAGGTGAGAGGAATTATTTGGTTAAGCAGGCGTTATTTGGTGTTGTTGTGATAGCGGTGTGTAAGTTAATTTGTTATAATAATTCTTATGGAGGGGATTCAATTATGTCATGGAAAAGATGTCTAGCCGCAGGGCTGCTGATTACGGCATTGACTGCCAGTGCTCAAGCTGCGCCGTCTGATTTTGTTTCACCTAATGTGCCATTGTCCAGTCCACTGTATGGCTATATTGAGAAATTCGATGGAATGGGTTATCTAAAATCAATGCCAAACGGAACCAAGCCTTATACCAGAATGCAGATGGCTCAATGGTTGACAGAAATCCAGGCTAAGGCAGACAAGCAGCCATTACCACAGTATTTGGCTGGTATGAAAAGCGAATTGGAGCAGGAATTAGCGCCTGAATTACAGATTTTAGCGGGGAAACAGGCTGATTTATCTTTGAAACTAAGAGAAGTTCGGTTGGAACTTGGTGACTACAACGGTGACTCTGTATCGTATAGTAAGAATGGTAGCCCGCGCGCTAGCTACCAGCCACTTAATGGCAACAATAACGGGTATCGTTATGGGCAGGGTGGCAATATTATTGGTTCGGTCCAGTTGTCGGGCAAGATTGGGCAAGATGTTGTTGTTGCGTTGGAACCGCGCTTTAGCTATGATGATGATCAGCAAGGCGATGCTGCTTTGACCAGCGGTTATGTTAAAACCAGAATAAATGGTATGGCAATCCAGCTTGGTAAAGATCCGGTTTTTTGGGGACATGGCGCGACCGGCTCATTAATTCTTGGCAATAATATGACGCCGCTGACTTCAATAAAGCTTTCCAATCTTGAACCATATACCAGCAACGGGTTTTTCCGTTTTCTCGGAGACATGAATTTTACTGCCATGTATAGCGAACTGGAGAGTAACCGGACGAATTTGAGTGCTAATGAGGTGGACAGTCCTTCGTTTGTGGCTATGCGGGGAACGTTTACTCCACAGAAGAACTTTACTTTTGGGCTATCGTTTGCTTCGATGGTCGGCGGTGAAGGTAAAAGCTTGAGTAGTGGTGATTATGGAGACTGGTTACTTGGACGTAACTCTCAAGTTGAAGATGATAAATGGAATAATATTGCGGGCTTGGATTTCAAAGTTCGGTTGCCGCACTGGGGTGGTGCTCAGATCTATGGCGAACTCTATGGTGAAGATCAGGCCAACTATTTACCGTCAAAAGTAGCTGAACGGGTAGGGGTATATATTCCACGGCTCAATAAAGATGGTGCCTGGGATATGAAGGCAGAATATGCTCATACCAGTAATGTGTGGTATACACACGGGCTTTATACCAATGGGTATGTCTATAAAGACGATATTATCGGCGATCCGATGGGGCATGATTCTAACCAATATTATGTACAATTAGGCCATTATTTGAATAAAGATAGTAAAATATCATTAAATGCCAATTATATCGCAATGGACAGGAGTGCTATAGTTCAACAGACAATTAAATCTGGTTGGTTGCAATATCAAACCAAATTGCAGGAGAATGTATTCCTGGAAAGCCAAGTAGGTATAGCTAAGATAAGTAATGCTGATTTTACCAGTGGCAATAATGAAACAAATCATTTTGCCGGAGTTAGTGTGCGCTGGCTGTATTAGTTAAGCGTACAGGAAAAAACTGATGAGATGATCAAAAATGGGCTGGCCTAATTTATTTTAGGTCAGCCTTTAGCATAATATAGTAGAATGACTTACATTACTATGTGGCAGCTCACTATTTCGTATTGTTGGCATTATGATATAATATGGTGGGAACACAAATTGCAATAATTGAGGGAAGGTATTTATGTATAAAATAGCAGTAGCAGGAACAGGTTATGTCGGCTTAGTTGCAGGCGTTTGTTTTGCCGCAGTCGGTCATCAAGTCACTTGTGTTGATATTGATGAGAATAAAATAGCAACAATGAAGCAAGGTATTTCTCCCATTTATGAGGCTGGTCTTGAAGAGTTGATGCAACAAAATTATGCAGCTGGTAGACTAGCGTACACTACGGATTATGTTTCAGCCTACAAAGATGCAGATGCGATCTTTATCGGTGTGGGAACTCCTGAGCAGTCAGATGGTTCTGCTAATCTTTCCCATATAGCGACAGTGGCAAGGCAGATTGCGGAAACAATTGAAAGGGATTGCCTAGTTGTAGTAAAATCTACAGTTCCTGTCGGAACAAATGACAAAGTAGAGCAGTTTATTAAAGACTTCTTAATTAATGATGTAAAAGTCGAAGTCGCCTCTAATCCTGAGTTCTTAGCGCAAGGCACGGCAGTGCATGATACACTGCAGGCGGCAAGAATTATCATCGGCACGGAAAGTAAATGGGCTGAAGAAATGCTCATGAAGATATATGAGCCATTCAATCTGCCCATAGTATCTGTGAGCAGAAGATCGGCAGAGATGATAAAGTACGCTGCTAACGATTTCCTTGCACTCAAGATTTCCTATATGAACGACATTGCCAACCTCTGTGAACTGGTAGGAGCAGATATTCAGGATGTCGCTAAAGGCATGAGTTTTGATGAACGCATCGGCAATAAATTTCTAAATGCGGGTATTGGTTATGGCGGTTCCTGCTTTCCTAAAGATACCAAGGCGCTGGAGTATCTGGCAAAGCAGAACGGCTATGAGCTTAGAACAGTCAAGGCTGCCATTGATGTGAATACTGATCAGCAAACGGTACTATATAAAAAAGCCAATCAAAGACTCATTACATTTAATGGTTTGAAAGTTGCAATTCTTGGACTGACCTTCAAGCCTGGAACTGATGATCTGCGAGAAGCACCAGCGCTCGCAAATGTACCTTTATTATTAGCGCAGGGGGCAGAGCTTTATGCGTATGACCCTGTTGGTGCTGAAAATTTCAAGAGCAAGTATCCAGAAGGAGAAAATGACAGGGGAAGTATAAAATACGTTGAGAATGTGGCAGAAGCCCTGGAAGATGCTAATGTTTGTTTTATCTTTACTGAGTGGGGCGAGGTAAAGGCTGTGAAGCCAGAGGAATATAGGAACCTTATGCGAACTCCGTTGGTCTATGATGGCAGGAATATTTATCGAGTAAATGAAATGAAAGCAGCAGGGGTAGAATATTACTCCATCGGGAGGAAGTAGCTGAAGTGGATACAACCAGAACGTACCTCGTTACCGGAGCAGCAGGTTTCATCGGATACTATTTATCCAAGAAGCTGCTGGAGCAGGGCTGTCGGGTGATAGGTATTGACAATATAAATGACTACTATGATGTTAATCTAAAGTACGCTCGTCTGGAGCAGCTTACACCTTTTGAGAAGTTTACCTTCATCAAGGGTGACATTTCAGACAAGGATCTGATTACTAAGACTTTTGAAGAGTACAAGCCAAAAATTGTAGTTAATCTCGCAGCCCAAGCTGGTGTACGGTATTCAATCGAGAATCCGGATGTGTATATCCAAAGCAATATTATCGGCTTTTATAACATCCTTGAAGCCTGTAGATATAATCCGGTAGACCACCTCGTCTATGCATCCTCCAGCTCTGTATATGGCGCAAACAAAAAAGTACCGTTTTCTGAAACGGATTTTGTGGACAAGCCTGTCTCGCTCTACGCCGCTACGAAAAAATCAAATGAATTGATGGCTTATACCTACAGTCATCTCTATACTATTCCGGCTACAGGACTGCGATTTTTCACAGTGTATGGCCCTATGGGACGTCCGGATATGGCGTATTTTGGGTTCACTCAGAAGTATTTTTCGGGGGAGCCAATTAAGATATTTAACAACGGAGATTTCGCAAACGACCTCTATCGCGACTTCACCTATATTGATGACATCGTGGAGGGTATTGAGAGACTTCTTGGTAATTCTCCTGTTGTGGTTAATACTGCTCCTCACCAGGTGTTTAATATCGGCAACAGTAGCCCTGAGAAGCTGATGGTATTTATTGAAACGCTGGAGAGATGTTTAAGCAAGGCTGTCGGCAGGAAGGTAGTATTTGAAAAGATATTTGAGCCTATCAAACAAGGTGATGTACCTGCTACTTATGCCTCCACTGATTTGTTGCAGCAGGCGGTAGGGTTTAAGCCTCACACATCAATAGAAGATGGTTTGCAAAGGTTTGCGGATTGGTATTGTGACTATTATAAGGTGAAATAATAGGGTTACAGGAAACCTGGAAAATCAGAGTGAGCGCCGGCAATTTCTGCAAAAGAATTTGACAAAGCAAACCTATAAAGCTACACTGAAATTTGAATAACCTATTATAGAGGGAGATAAGTATAAATGCTGGACTTACATTGCCACCTGTTGCCTAATATTGACGATGGTGCAAAAGACTTGGAAACTTCAATTAAAATGTTGGGTATTGCCCAAAAAAATAATACCAAGGCGATTGTAGCAACTCCTCATGTAATTGAAGGGGATTGGTTGCCTGCTTGGGAACAGATTGTGGAAAGCTGTCATTTACTTAAACAGGAAGGCCGCAAGTTTGGCTTGGAGATTCCTATCTATCCAGGTGGTGAAGTTGCAATTCACAGGGATATTTTAGATATTGTTAACGGGCCAGGGCCCTATTGTATAAATAGTGGTCGTTATATGCTGGTGGAATTACCGGCAATGGAGATACCAGGCTTTACTGAAGAATTTTTCTTCAGCCTGCAGGCTCGCGGCATAACGCCGATTTTGGCTCACCCTGAGCGTCATCCGGTGTTGGCTAAGGATCCGGAAATTATTGTGGAGTGGATACGCAGGGGCGTTTTGACACAGGTAAATGGAGCCAGCATTATGGGGCGTATGGGGGAAAGACCCATGAAAATGGCAGAACTGTTGCTCAGCAGGAACATGGTTCATTGTATTGGTTCTGATGCTCACAGTGCTAGGAACCGTAACCCTGACTTAACCAAAGCGGCTGAAAAAATTGTCGCCCTAATTGGTATAGATAAGGCACGGCAAGTGTTAACAAGCAATCCCCAAAAAATTATTGACAGTCAGGATGTAGAGGTTTTTGAAATACAGCAACCGAATAAAAAGGTTGGTATTTTTCAAAAATTGCTTGGTAAGATAGGAATGTAAAAACCGATGGTCGCTGACAAAGCAGAAAAGAGGGACAGAAACTTGTTTTGCGTGAAAAAGATCGGAGTAAAAAAAGGTTGCTTTCATTTGCTGGAAAGAAAGGAAATGGATGCGATATTGAGAAGTTTTTTGGGTGGACGTCCCTGGTGCTACTGTTGGCGCAGTAGCACCAGGGACGTCTTTTCCTTTCTCATTCTCATATGGTCATTATATACAGCAACTTTTTACTCAGCGGCAACAGGAAAGATCGCTGTTTCCATGTCTGCCTCAAATAGCGATTGGGTTTGTCTAGAATCGCTAAATAATGCTGTTATTATTGTAAGAAATGTTGCAATTACGAGAAAACTTTTTATTGACTATAACACGTAAAACCCATATACTGGAAATATAACAATTAATAGGACTCAGGACCTATTGACATAGGAACGCGATAAAAAGTATATGGTAAGGTGGGGAGTGTATTGAACGACTTAGAGCGGATTGCGTCTTTGGAAAAGCAACTATTAGATTTAGGATATCGTCATTATCAAATTGATGAAATATATCGGGAAGCGGTAGGTACTACTACTATTGCTGGACTATCTCTTGAACAGTATCAAATTATCACAGAGGCTATGGAAGAATATATTGTTTTTGCTAGCAAGTGTCTTAGTCGAACCCCATAAATGGTAAAGGTTCTACCTTTTGCAGGTAGGACCTTTTCTTATCCAGATGGAAAGTATAACTTTCCCTGGATTGAACGACTAAGGCTTCTGCCGGCGTCCTAAGGGACTTGGCACAAGCCAAGTCTTTTCTTATTTAGTTGCCTCAATATGATTTTTGGTGATACTATAGAAGTAGAAGTTATGCAATATGGTGAGCCGCAAAAGGAGATTGTAAGAAGTTGAACAGGATTAATATTTGTTACTGGTACCTCGTTATCGGTCTAATGGTAGTTATTTCGGTATTGTCTCATATCCCCGATTTGGTATTTTTTGAGAAATCTTTGCCACCTGAATTACGTGCTTGGGTTATGCAGCACTCGGTTAAATGGGGTTCTAGCGGCTTTTTTTCCTATAGTATTAGCCCTGACCCTGATTATGTTCTTCATAAGCTGGGCCATATATTTTTATTTGGTTTTCTTGGAATTGCGCTATATCTGGCCATGAATAGGTCGGTGGCTAATGCGGCTATGACGATAACCTTATTTGCACTGGCTGACGAAATTCATCAAGGGTTAACGGTTGGGCGCAGTAGCCGTTTGGGTGATGTGGTATTGGATGTTGCCGCTGCCGTGGTGTTTATTCTTCTTGCCGTAAAAAGAAGAAGAAAGACCTAATGCTATGGTATAATAAGGATATATTTTGCTAAGCACACTGATAGGAAACGTCTAAATCAATAGGAACAAAAAGGAGACGGATTACATATGAAACTTATTATTCTTGCTGGCGGCGGTGGTACGCGATTGTTTCCATTATCTCGTACCTGTATGCCGAAGCAATTTCTAAAACTCGGGGATTCTGACTCGTTGTTAACGCAAACTGTCAAGCGTTTTCTGCCTTTGTTGAAACCGTCAGACATTGTTGTCGTAACTAATAAAGAATATACTCACCATGTCAAGACTGAGCTGGCTGCTTGTGGCGCAAGCAGTGCGCATATCCTGCTGGAACCGGTTGCCCGTAATACGGCCCCGGCGATAGCGTTGGCGGCGCGGTTTTGTCAAGACGAGCTGGGCGCAGCTGCTGATGAAGTACTATTTATTACGCCTGCTGATCATATTATTCATCCTGTTGATATTTTCATCAAAAATGTACGGCAGGCTGTTGAACTGGCAGCGCAGGATAAGGTGGTTACTTTGGGTATTAAGCCTGATAAACCAGAGACCGGATATGGTTATATTCAGGCAGGTGAATCTCTTGGCACTGCTTACCAGGTAGACTCTTTCCGGGAGAAGCCTGACAAAGAAACGGCCGAGCAATATCTGGCCGCAGGTAACTATTATTGGAACTCGGGTATGTTCGCCTTTACTACCGGTCGTATTATGGAAGAGTTTCGTGAGCATGCGCCGGAGATTTATCAGCTTATGTCTGCCCCGTTGGGAGAAGTCATCAATACATTCGACACCATGCCTAGTATTTCTATCGACTATGCGGTAGCTGAGAAATCGTTACGGGTGGTAATGGAGCCACTGACTGCCTATTGGAATGATATCGGCTCCTGGGATGCCATCTATGATGTGTTAGCAAAGGATCATTCCGGTAATGCTCTCCAGGGAGACTGTCTGCCGATCGATTGCTCAAATACACTTATGCTAGGGCGTAACCGCTTAATTGCCGGCCTTGGCCTAGAGGATGTGCTGGTTGTTGAGACCGATGATGTTATCGTGGTTGCCAAGCGCGGGGAGTCGCAAAAGGTCAAGGATGTGGTTGCTGAGCTCAAGGCTCGCGGGCGGCGCGAGGTGGATGAGCACACAACTATGTACCGTCCCTGGGGTAGTTACACGGTATTGGGCGAGGGCACTGGCTATAAGATGAAAAAAATTATGGTAACGCCTGGTCAGCAGCTCAGTCTGCAACTACATTATCACCGCAGTGAGCATTGGATTGTCATCGGTGGCACGGCAAAGGTTACCATTGGTGAACAGGAGCAGATGGTGCATGTCAATGAGAGTGTCTATATTCCGCCTTCAACCAAGCATCGTCTGGAGAATCCGGGTAGGATACCGCTGGAGATCATTGAGGTACAAAACGGCAGTTATCTTGAGGAAGATGATATTGTGCGTTTTGACGATGTGTATGGGCGGGCGTAAAGTGGCTTAAATTAATATTCCTGGCAGCTAGGCTGTACAGGAATATTTTTATCTGGTGTAGTATATAGTATATGGTTGAGAAAAAGGAGAGGGCGGGGTCACAATGGAAATTAAACGGGCTGCATTTAAAGCTTATGATATTCGCGGGAAGGTTCCAGAGGAACTGAATGAGGCAATGGCGTATCGCATTGGACGTGCCTTTGTCGATATATTTGAGGCCAAAAAGGTGGCTGTTGGTAATGATATTCGGTTGTCAGGTCCTGCCTTTAAAAGCGCAGTAATTAAAGGGCTTACGGAAATGGGGTGTGATGTTGTTGATATTGGATTGTGCGGGACAGAGCAGATTTATTTTGCTACCGCACATTTAAAGCTGGACGGCGGTATTATGATTACAGCCAGTCACAATCCTAAGGACTATAATGGTATGAAGCTAGTGCGGGCAGAGTCCAGGCCGATCAGCGGTGACACTGGTCTTAAGGAGCTTGAGGAACAGGTGGTTACTGGTGCATTCCCGCCTGTTAGCAAGGATATTATTCCTGGGACAGTCACTTATGTAGATATATTAAAAGATTATATCGAGCACTTACTCACCTATGTGGACAAGGCTGCACTTAAACCGCTTAAGGTGGTTGTGAATGCCGGTAATGGTGGCGCTGGGGCCGTGATTGATGCGCTAGAGCCGTACCTGCCGTTTGAGTTCATCAAAGTCAACCACCAGCCTGATGGCAATTTTCCTAACGGGGTGCCTAATCCTTTACTTATTGAGAATCGTGAAGTGACCAGCAAGGTGGTGCGTGAAAATAACGCCGATATTGGTATTGCCTGGGACGGGGATTTTGACCGGTGCTTTTTGTTTGATGAAAAAGGGAACTTCATTGAAGGGTATTATCTTGTCGGCTTTTTGGCACAGGCTTTTCTGCAGCGCCGGCCTGGGTCCAAGATTATTTATGACCCACGCCTGACTTGGAACACGATTGAACTTGTGGAGAAAGCGGGCGGGATTCCGGTGTTGTCCAAAAGCGGTCATGCTTTTATCAAAGAGCGGATGCGTAAGGAAGATGCTGTATATGGCGGGGAGATGTCAGCCCATCATTATTTCAAGGACTTTTCTTATTGTGACAGTGGCATGATTCCCTGGCTCTTAGTACTGGAAATTCTCTGCCGCGAGGGTAAGCCGATGTCAGTGCTGATGCGGGAAAGAGTGGCTTGCTATCCGGTAAGTGGCGAAATTAACAGCACGGTGGTTGATGCCAAGGCTGTTATTCAACAGATTGAGGAAAAGTATACGCCAGGGGCGTTGAAGATAGAGCGCGTTGACGGACTAAGTGTGGAGTATGACAAGTGGCGGTTTAATGTGAGGATGTCGAATACTGAGCCAGTGCTCAGGCTTAATGTGGAGTCACGGTGTGATGTCAAACTGATGGAAGAGAAGACCAAGGAATTGTTGGCGCTGATCCGGGGGTAAGATTAAAGAAAGGACTGAGTATATGCCTAAAACTCACCAAAAAATAAAAAAGGCGATCATTCCGGCGGCTGGTCTGGGGACTCGCTTTTTGCCGGCTACTAAGGCGCAGCCCAAAGAGATGCTGCCGATTGTGGATAAACCTGCCATTCAGTTTATTATCGAGGAAGCCATTCAGTCTGGTATTGAGGAAATCCTCATTATTACTGGTCGGAACAAACGGGCGATCGAGGATCATTTTGACCGGGCGATTGAGCTGGAGCTGACGCTTAAGGCCCAGGGTAAATACGAGCTTCTGGGGCTGGTGGAGGAGCTAGCGGAGGTCACGATTCACTATGTGCGCCAGAAAGAAGCCAAGGGGCTGGGACATGCCGTGTTGTGCGCTAAGCAGTTTGTTGGTAATGAGCCGTTTGCTGTGCTGCTTGGTGATGATATTATTGATGCCAATGTTCCTTGCCTCCGGCAGTTGATGGATGCCTATGACGACTGTCAGGGAACTATTCTTGGGGTACAGGAAGTGCCGAAAGAAAAGGTATCAAGCTATGGTATTATTAAGCCTGAGCCGGTAAAGGATAATCTGTGGCGAGCCGTTGATTTGGTAGAAAAGCCAACAATGGAGGACGCACCATCCCAGCTTGCTGTGTTGGGACGGTATGTGATTGAACCGGAAATTTTTTATCTTCTGGAAGATACACCGCCAGGGCGGGGCGGCGAGATCCAGCTAACAGATGCGCTGCGCCGCTTGGCTGCTTTTAAACCAGTATATGCCTATAATTTTGAGGGCCGCAGGTATGATATTGGTGATAAGCAGGGGTATCTGGAGGCGACGGTGGAGTATGCATTAAAACGTCCTGAACTTAGGGAACAATTTTTGCGCTATTTATTGAAAACGGTGGGGCAGTTAGGGAAAGAATCTGCGGCGACGAAGTAGGAGCGGCAAAGTTTAAGACTGAGGGAGGTTGGCATGGATAGACAATCAGCAATAGTTACTTTGCCATCAGGGTTTTCTTTTGATTATAGTAATCTTTATGGTCAGGGATTAATAACACAAACAGATGTTGCTGCTATCGCTGCGCGCATTAATACCGCTCACAAGGCGATTGAGCATATGCGGTCAACTGGTGAAATACGCGGCCATTTGTCTAAAGACGGAACGCCAGAGAAAGTATTATTTAGTCAACTGCCATATGTAGAGGAAGGCAAGCTAAACAGTCCGGCCTCAATTGCCAGGCTCAAAGAATTTGGTCAGTCACTGAGGCACAAGGTGGATGCGGTACTCTCTTTCGGCATTGGCGGGTCTTATCTCGGCAATAAGGTGCTATTTGATGTGCACTGTGGTGAGTTTTGGAACAGTAAGAGCAATGAAGAGCGACAGGGGTATCCGAAACTGTATTTTAGTGGCAATAATATTGATCCGCGCCGGACGATGGAACTTGTGGAGCAGATTAAGGCTGAGGCGCAGAGTGTTATGCTGATCGTCATCTCTAAGTCAGGTTCTACTCTTGATACGATGTCGACTTTCATGGTGGTATACGATGCTATTAAACAAGCAGCCCCGGATATTGCGGTACAGGTGGTTGCTGTTACTGACCCCGCAACAGGCACTCAGGAGACCTTGCTGCATAAGCTGGCTGGTGAGCAAGGCTGGCCGATGTTTAGCATCCCGGAGGGGGTTGGCGGTCGGTTTAGTGTGTTTTCCGAAGTCGGACTGGTGACGGCGGCTTGTATTGGCTTCGATATTGACGGCTTTTTAGCCGGGGCGAGGGCGATGGATGAGGCCTGTAAGACAGAAGATGTCTGGCATAATCCGGCCATGCTTAATGCGGTGCTTAAGTATCTGGCTGCTGCTAACTATGGGCGGGATATTGAAGTATTTATGCCTTATGCCGACTATCTCAAGTCAGTTGCCGAGTGGTATGTCCAGCTATTGGCTGAGTCGTTAGGTAAGCGGACTGACCGCTCAGGGCGGGAGATATTCTACGGACGAACACCGATTGTTGCTGTGGGTACAACTGATATGCATGCCCAGACACAGCAGCATCAAGATGGCAAAAAGGACAAGATTGTGCAATTTGTCAAGGTAGCTAAGTGGGCTAACGACCCTGCGATACCAGCTGTTTTCCCGGCAGCGGCTGCGCTGTCAGACATCGCGGGCTTACAGCTTAGTCAGGCCCTGGAAGCCGCAAGAAAAGCTAATGCAGCGGCACTTAGTGGTGATGGCCGCTTTAATGCCACCTTTGTGCTGCCGGAGATGAATGACTTTCATCTGGGTGAGTTGTTATATCTATTGGCCTTATCGGTGGCCTATGAAGGCGAATTGGCTGATGTGGATGCGTTCAATCAGCCAGGGGTTGAAGCGTATAAGCGACTGCTGGGACCGATGCTAAAAAAATGTAGAAGGTGAACTTTTTGCCAATTAAAATAGTTATTGCTGACGATCACGCACTTCTCAGGCAAGGAATTAAGAATGTGCTGTCTTTAGAACCTGACTTGAATGTAATTGGCGAGGCGGCTGACGGCGAAGAAGCCATTAGCAAGATTGAGAGCCTGAAGCCTGATATACTGTTACTTGATGTGAATATGCCGCATATGAATGGGTTGGAGGTAACGAAGCGTCTCAAGGCTGATAATACGCCGGTAAAAGTTATTATTTTGACTATACATGATGATCAAAGCTACGTGCTTGAGGTCATTAAGTCCGGCGCAGATGGGTATCTTCTAAAAGACATTGAGCCAGGCATGCTGGTTAAGGCTATCCGGCTGGTATATGCGGGTCAGTCTTTTATCTACCCGACACTGGCAAAGCGATTATTTGGCGAGCTTTCTCGCCAGGATGAGCGAAGGGCAGCGCCGCCGGAGCACTGCAGCCGCAAGGAGGAACGGTTGACATACCGTGAAGTGGAAGTGTTGAAGCTTATCGGGCGGGGAATGAATAATCAGGAAATTGCCCAGGAACTATTTTTAAGTGAAAAAACGGTAAAGAATCATTTGACCAATATTTTCCGTAAAATCAGTGTGGTCGACCGCACACAGGCCGTGTTATATGCTATTAAGAACAAGATTGTAGTATTGGATTGATGGCACTTATATAGTAGCGTGCATATACTATCCTATCCCAAAGCGAAAGGGGTAGGATAGTATGCTTTTGTCATATTCTGCAAGTGTTATCCTGGTTTCACTGGCCCTATATGGCTTATGGTATATTAGTAAAGATGTATGGAACTGGTTTACTACGTTAAAATTTGTGCAGTTGCCTGATGCCAGCTTTGTGATTCTTGTTTATAATATGGAATATGAAGTGGAAGAATTGCTGCGATACTTGGTCAATGAAATGGCAGAAGGCGGCCATGAATATGATGCTATTGTGGTGGATTGCGGCTCCGATGATCTGACTCCGACGATTTTACGACGGCTGGCTGAAGAGATGACAGTCTTGACGGTGGTCAGCGCGCCACGGTCATCGCGGCCGGTGGTTGAGGTATTGCCACTGTGCCGGGGGGCGGTGGTGCATGTGCTTGATTTGACTGGACGGCTTAAAAGTAAGCAGTTTATGATCGTGGTGTCAGCACTGCTAAAACAAAATCAGCGGGATGTGGCAGTCAGAAGTGATAGTTAATGATGGTGCGAGATTGCAAGCGTTAGCGAAGCAATCTCGCTCTTGTATCTAACTGCGTTAATCGGTACAATAGTGGTGGCAGACAGGGAGGTAACACATGAGTTTATTGGAAGTTCGCGGCCTGAGTAAGGCCTATGGTATACAAAATATTTTTGCAGATATTAATTTTCAAGTGCGGCGTGGGGAAAAGGTAGGACTAATAGGACCTAATGGTGTGGGTAAGACCACCTTAGTGCGCTGTTTACTGGGTTTTGAGAAGCCGGACAGCGGCCATGTGGCATTGACTCCAGGTGAACGGATCGGTTATGTGGAACAAGATACCGGTTTGGGTGACAATACGCTCTATGAGGAGTTAGTAGGCGCTTTTGGTGATGTGCTGGGCTGGCAGCAAGATATGCGGCGGTTGGAGGCCTCTATTGCCAGTGAAACGGATGTGGACAAGCTTGAAAAATGTATGAAGGAGTATGCGCAGGCTGTGGAGCGCTTTGAGCGGGGCGGCGGCTATGAGGTTGAGAATTCTGTGCGCCGGGTGGCCTTTGGCTTGGGCTTTACGGCTGAAGACTTGACGCGACGTACGAATGAATTTTCCGGGGGACAAAAGACCCGGATCTGTCTGGCGCGGGCGCTTATCCGCCAGCCTGATTTTCTGTTTTTGGATGAACCGACAAACCATCTTGATTTGGGGATGGTGGAGTGGCTGGAGGAATTTTTGACAGGCTATTCCGGGGCTGTACTGGTGATATCCCATGACCGCTATTTCCTTGATACTGTAGCTGAGCGAATACTGGCTATTGAAAATGGCAGCATTGCCGATTATAGTGGCAACTACAGTGAATATTTGCAGAAAAAGACGGAAAAGCTGGCTGCACAGGAGAAGGCGTATGGCAAGCAGCAGGCTTTTATTGCTAAAACAGAGGAATACATTGACCGCTATCGGGCAGGTATTAAGTCTAAACAGGCGCGCGGGCGGCAAAGTCAGCTCAGCCGGTTAGCTCGACTGGCCCGGCCGGAGGATATGAAAGGGTTTGACTTTTTTACCTTTAATCCGCCGGCAGAATGTGCTGAACGAGTGGCGGAACTGGGGGAGGTTGTGGCTGGCTATGGCGATAAGACCGTACTTGATAAGGTGTCGCTGTTGGTGCGGCGCGGCGATGGTGTGGCGCTGGTTGGGCCGAACGGAGCAGGTAAGACAACACTGTTAAAGCTGCTAACAGGGGACATCATGGCTAATCACGGCAAGGTCAAGCTGGGTAGTCGGGTGCGACTGGGGTATTTTGCCCAGGAGCACGAGACACTGACAGACAGCAATAGTGTGCTTGATGAGGTTATGAGGGAATTTGCTTTTAGTGAGGAGCGGACGCGGCATTACCTGGGGGCATTTCTGTTTCGTGGCGAGGAGGTGTACAAACAGGTAGGCGATCTCTCTGGCGGTGAAAAGGCACGGTTGGCGCTGTTAAAGCTTATGTTGGCCGGGGCCAATTTTCTCATTCTGGATGAACCTACCAACCATCTCGATATCGCTGCGCGGGAGGCCGTGGAAGAAGCTATCATGAACTTTCCCGGGACTTTTTTGACAGTGTCGCATGATCGCTATTTTCTTGACAAAGTGGCTAACCGCATGGTCGAGTTAGACGGTGGACAGTTGACCGAGTATGCTGGCAACTACAGCTATTACCATGATAAAAAGGCCGCTGTAGCCAAAGCAGCAGCACAGGCCGCCAGTCAGATGGCTGTTGCCCATAAGCAACAAAGTAATAAGCAGGAAAAATTGGCACAGATGCAGGCCGATGGCAAAGGCGGAAATTGGCGCAAACCGGATACGGCCAAGCTGGCTAAAAAGCTGGAAGCGGAGATTGCTATGCTGGAGCACGAACTGGCGGCCCTTGAGGTTAGGTTAAATGATCCGGCCAGCCATGCTGAGGCAGAACTCAGCCGGGAAGTAGCTGACGAATATGCGGCCCGGCAGGCGGAACTTGACGAGAAGTACAGTGCGTGGCTCGAACTGACAGAATAAAACTTTCTCGGTGTGCCCAGCAGCTGTACATTCATAGCCAGCATCGCATATATTCACGATTTCTGGGATTAATTGTAAGTTATAGTCTGGTTTATAAAAACCGTTTTGGATCAGAAATTAAACTGATCCAAAACGGTTTTTGTGTTTCTTTTATCTAGGGTGCTATTCTTACTGCAAGCGCTAATACAGAGGGACCGGTTCCTCGCCGATAGGTGAGGATAATGAATTTGGAACAGTTGGTTATAAAAGCTCAGACCGAAAGTGCAGGCGGGGCTGCATTTGAGGAGGTCTGCCAGCGGTTTACTGGTTTAGTAAAAAAATATGCTAATCAGCCGCATTTGAAAGGGATAAAAGAAGACGCCACAGCCGAAGGGTGGCTGGCAGTAGCGGCGGCAGTACAGAGCTATGATCAGACTGCCGGTGTCCGGTTTGCCGGCTATGTCGAGAGTCGGGTCAAATATGCGGTATGGAACCTATTTAAGCGGGAACGTCGGCGTTGGCAGCAGGAGTTGCCGCTGGACAGAGGCAGTACCGGTGACGAGGAGAAGTCAGCGCCTAGTTGGATGGAAACCTTGGCTGCTGCTTGCAATGTGGAGAATGAGGTCGAGGCACGGTTGATTACCGCCGCTGTCTGTGAAGCCTTAGCCACCTTGTCTGACAAGCAGCAGGTAGCGGTGGTAAGGACTATGTTAGGTGAAGCGCATTTAGCTGAGGTGGCAACAGAGCTCGGAGTTTCGCCCCAAGCAGTATATAGCTTGCGCCAGCGGGGGTTAGCCCGGCTTAAAAAGGAATTGAGAAAAAATTCTACTAAACTCCCCATTTAAAAATTCCACTCCCGGGAATGTATGCGAGTATAAAGGGGGTGAGCAAATGGCAGTAGTCAAAGTACCGCAAAGTGTCAAGCTGGTTCTCAAGGTGCAGACAGGCGTAAATGCTAGCGGCGACCCGGTTTACCGGTCCCGGACATTCGCGAACGTCAAAGCGGCCGCATCGGATAGCGATATTTTCGCAGTCGCTGAGAGTTTAGCTGGTCTGCAGAAAAATACGCTGGTGGACATTGTTCGGCAAGATTTGAACAACCTCGTTAACCAGTAATACCAGCTAACAGCGAGATTGCTTCGCTCGCGTGGCAATCTCAGTACCCGTGCTATACAACGCAGAAAGGAGGAATAAGCATGGCTAAGACCCTGGAAATGGTGTTTCGCACCAGCGCAGGTAATGAGACCACCATCAGTGTGGCTGATCCCAAAGACGACCTGACGCTGGCTCAAGCGAAAATCGTGATGCAAGACATTATCGCCAAAAACATCTTTGAGATCAAAGGCAGTGGGTTGGCAGAAGTGGTAGAAGCCCGCATTCGCAGCCTGGATACGGTGGCCTTGGTATAAGGCAAGGCACTAAGGGGGGAGCGCTCTGGCTTAGGTCAGGGCGCTTTCTCGCTATACGTTAAGCATTGTCTTGAAAAAGAGGAGGGAGCGCTGTGGAACAGTTGCTTAACTATGCTTCCAGCTACGGCTTTCCGATGGTTGTAGCCGCCTATCTGTTGGTACGTATGGAGGGAAGATTGGAAAAGCTAGCAGCCAGCATTAACGATTTGGCGAAGATAATCGCAGAAAGGCTGTAACATAGAGAAAGGCCCTGTTTATCAATGTGGTAAACAGGGCCTTTCTCGCGTATCCTTTACGAGTTGTCTTCTTAGCGGACAAAATAAAGAGTAGCAGCAATATACATAGTTGAGGATAAAAGTACCATGTGGAATATAAAATCAGGGAAACGAGATGGGCGTTGAATGATACGGTTTTGAAAGTAATGATAGGTGTACATATTTTCTTTCACAGTCTATGCCTCACAATTTGTAAATCATTGTAGCAAATACTACAGTTATGTATTATGTACTCCGTTTATGAGAAAAATCCTGCTTGTTAAGAAAAAAAATAGGCAGGATTTTATCCGTGTTGCTGCGAATAAAGAAACAGGAACCTATGTTTGGATATATCTGTGTATTGGGAGTAAGAATAGTGGAGAATAAACTAGAAGGTATTGTTGAAAATATAACATTTCAGGCTGTAGATGGCAGTTTTACGGTATTTCGTCTTAAGCCTGGCAGTGAAAGCGGTATAGTGGCTGTAACTGGCAATTTTCCACCCCCTTTAGTCGGCGAACAAGTCACGTTAACCGGGGAGTGGGTGGAGCATACCCGCTATGGACGGCAGTTTAAGGCTGTCAGCTGCCGTCGTATTGCGCCAACCTCTGAGAAGGGGATTGAACGTTTTTTGGCTTCTGGGGCCATTAAAGGAATTGGTCCGGCCATGGCGGATCGGCTGGTCAAGCATTTTGGTTTGCGCACCCTGGAAATTATCGAGTTGTCGCCGCACCGACTGGCGGAAGTTGAGGGGATTGGCAGCAAGAAGGTGGAGCAGATCCGCAAATCCTTTGCTGAGCAGTCTGAGCTCAAAGAGGTTATGCTATATCTGGAAATGCATGGGGTTAGCGGCGCTTACGCGGCCCGGATTTTTGCCTGCTATGGTTCTGACTCGGTAGCCATAGTGGAGGCTGATCCCTACCGTTTGGCCGAAGAGGTAAAAGGCATTGGCTTTCGTATTGCTGACCAAATTGCCATGGCGGTAGGTTTTGACCGGGGACACCCATCGCGTTTGGCGGCAGGGGTACAGTTTGCTTTGCTCATGACCGGGCAGGCAGGTCATTGCTGTGTGCCGGCAGAAATGCTAACTGCAGAAACCGCCAAACTCTTACACCTTGATGCCGCTGAGATCGCTAATGTAGTCAGTGAGCAAATCCGGTTAGGCAAGCTATATACTGAGGATTTTCACGGCATGACCTTAGTATATCCCCGCTATTTGTACCGGGCCGAAAAGCAGGTCGCCGAACGGCTGCTCAGGCTCAAGGACAAGGCCAAGCCTATTGACGATATTGACAGCCAGAGCCAGACACTTGTTGATAGTTGGGAGGCGTCAGCTGGTGTTACTTTGGCAGTGGCACAGCGCGATGCTTTAGCGGCGGCGCTGTGCCATGGTGTGCTGGTGTTGACCGGTGGACCTGGAACAGGCAAGACTACGACCGTAAAAGGTATTTTGGCTTTGCTGGAACAGCAGGGCTTCAAAATCGTGCTAGGTGCGCCTACCGGACGGGCGGCCAAACGGCTGGCTGAGACAACAGGGCGGGAGGCCGCGACCATTCATCGGCTATTGGAAGCCGGGGGCGGTCTGGAGGAAGACCCCCTATTTGCCAGGGGCGAAGATAATCCGCTGGATGCCGATGTTGTTATTGTTGATGAAACCTCGATGATGGATATGGTTTTAATGAGTTGCTTTCTGCAGGCTGTGCCGGACGGATGCCGGGTGGTGCTGGTCGGTGATGTTGACCAGCTGCCGGCAGTCGGCCCAGGCTCGGTGCTGAAGGATATTATCCGTTCAGCTGCCATTCCAGTAGTGCGGCTGATAGAGGTATTCCGTCAGGCTGGCGAAAGCATGATTGTACTTAACGCCCACCGGATCAACCGGGGACACCTACCCGAATACGGCAGCCTTGATTTTCAATTTCGCGAGCTGGACGGCAGTGAGGCGGCAGCTCAGGCCATTGTTGAGCTATGCCAAAATGAGTTGGTGCAAGAGGGTTTTGACAGCCGACGCGATGTCCAGGTGTTATCCCCTATGCACCGCCAGCCGTGCGGAGTCGAGAATCTCAATCGGTTACTGCAGGCGGCTCTCAATCCCCCGGTTGATGGCAAGGATTATTTGCAGGGTGTCAATCAGGTGTTACGCGAAGGTGATAAGGTTATGCAAATTCGCAACAACTATACCAAGCGGGTCTTTAACGGCGATATTGGTTATATTCTGGCTATTGCTGAGGGCAAAGTGCTTGTTCGTTACCCTGAAGAGGATATTGTGTATGATAAAGGTGAGTATGACGAACTGACGCTGGCCTATGCTATGAGCGTCCACAAAAGCCAGGGTAGTGAGTACCCTGTTGTTGTTATGCCGCTTACGCCTGGCCATCATATCATGCTGCAGCGCAATCTGCTGTACACAGCGGTAACCAGGGCTAAAGAACGCGTCATTTTGCTAGGAACGCGTGCGGCGCTCAATACGGCAGTCATGAGTGACCGAACCCGCAGACGCTATTCGCTGCTGGCAGAACGTTTGCGGGGCGAGAGTCTATGTTAAAAGACTGGTGGGCGGCACTGCTTGCTTTGCTCTTCCCCCAGCGCTGCCCAGCCTGCCATGCGTGGGCGGAGGGAACCGGCTGGTGTTCAACCTGTATTGCCCAGGTTGCCAAGCCCCGTCAGGTGGCTTTGGCTCTCCACAATCTTCGGTGGCTGGACGAGTGTCTGACAGTCACCGACTATACCGGTCCAGTCCAGCGTCTGATACGGGACATGAAATTCCGCCGCATGACCAGGCAGGCCACTAAACTGAGTCAACTGCTCGATTACGCCATAGTCTGCGGCAGGTATGCGGACATAGATATTATTGTAGCTGTGCCGCTACATGCTGAACGCATCAAAGAACGCGGCTTTAACCAGACGGCGCTTGTCTTTAAACCATGGGCAGCACGCCAGAAACTTATCTGGACAGAAGCGCTTGATCGTACCAGACCCACTGTTCCGCAATGGGAACTTACCCTTAAAGAACGCCGGAAAAACATCAAAGGCGCGTTTGCGGTAACGCGCCCAGAGCTTGTAACAGGAAAACATATTCTATTGGTGGATGACATCTTTACCAGTGGCCTCACCATGGAGGAATGTGCCAAAGTATTGAAACAGGCTGGTGCAGTAACGGTGAAGGGGTTGGCTTTAGCGAGTGGGGCGCCGTAAATTATCCCAACGCATCAATAAATGCGCGCACAACCTCAGGATCAAATGCCATGCCAGACAGACTCAAGAGTTCGCCGACAGCTTCATCCTTAGTCTTGACCCAGTTCTGCGTACAGGGGTTGATAAATCGGTCATAGTGATTGGCTACAGCAATAATACGCGCACCAAGCGGAATATTCACACCCTTTAGCCGCTTAGGGTAGCCTGTGCCGTCAAACCGTTCATGGTGAAAACGAATATACGGAATAAGCTCTTGACATAAGGGGATATTTTCCAGCATGTAACAGCCGGCGTTGCAGTGATTTTTAAATACACTCATCTCGCGGGTAGACAAATAAGGAACCTTGGCTAACACCTGATTGGGTACAGTAATATGCCCCACGTCATGTAAGAGTGCGGCCAGGCGGATGCGCTCAATTTCTTCCCGTGGCAGGCGCATTTTAGCAGCTACACTGACCGCATAATTGGCTACCTGATGACTGTGGAGAAATAACTTTGCATTTTTTAGTTGAATAAGCTGCATAAAAGTGGCAAAAACACCGTTGAATGTTTCCGTATCGCCCGCATAAACTTCCGGGTCCTGCATGAGCGTTAGCATATACACTACAAACTGCCTTTCGTTGGAGACCAGTACATAGATTGTACGACCTTGTCTGGTTTCCGTAATCGTAAAAACCGTTAAATTAGCAATATTGTTAATTAGCCAAAAACCGTCATAATCCTGCCTAGTGAAATAAAAAAAGTTCAATATTAGAAAAATGAGTCTAAAGGCCTAGGCTATAAAGCAAAAATACTATATAATAACGATAATAATAACGATAATTATATTAGTGCAATATAGAATATTTTGTTAGAGAGTAGCTATTCTCTATTGCGGTCTATATAGAAAAAGGGGGGGACGATTCATGGGACTTACGAATTGTTCGGAATGTGGAAAGCTTTATGTTGAAAATGCAGCGAGAATTTGCCCGGACTGTTATCGCCGACAAGAAGACGATGCGGAAACGGTAGTAGAGTATCTGCGTGATGTAGACAAAGCTACGTTAGATGAAATCCACCAGGCTACTGGGGTTAAACACAAGATAATACTGCGACTGCTTCATAGTGGGCGCATAATGGGCAGTACTATTTCCTATCCCTGCGAAACCTGCGGCACTTTAATTGATGCGGGTCGCCTATGTGATAAATGTAGTAAGAATATCCTGGATCAGATAAGAACCGATGAACGGCACCAAGAGCATGAACCGCAGTCGCCTTCGCCCAAAAACCGGTCGCGGATGTATGGAAATATTACGGATAAAGAATAGCATTTAAAATATTATAAAAATATTTATAGCAAGGGTTTAATATCCTTGCTATTTTTTTCGATATAATAACTAGAAGAAATGTGAGAGTATGTGAGGTGTAAGAAATGATTACTCTAGGCCAAGGCGTCAAAAGTGTAGTTAAGGCATATAGTGACCAAAATAAAATTGGTAAAAACGATAAGGTTGAAAAGACAGCTTCTAAGCAGCAACCTGATGAAGTCGTTTTATCCTCTCAGGCCCAGGAATTCGGGCAATATCTGCAAAAAATCAAGGCCATGCCTGAGGTACGTGAAGAGGTGGTAAAAGAACTTGCGGACAAAATTGCTTCCGGCAACTATCAAGTGGATTCCCAGGCAGTTGCTGAAAAAATACTAGGATACTCGTTGCCAACTAACTGGCGCTAGAGGAGGAAGTTGTGAAAGAAAAGCTCGACAGGCTGATCAACCTGTTAATAGAACTAATTAGTATGTATCAGGGCATAGTAAAACTTAGCCAAAATAAGCGCGGTGTTTTAGTCTCAGGCGGTAATCCTAAAGAACTTGAACTTATTACCAAGCAGGAAGAGGTTTTGATCCTGCAAATTGCTAAGATCGAGAAGGTACGGGAGAGTATAATCAAAGAAATTATTACTGCACATAATCTCAACTGTGAAACATTAACATTAACGCAGATTAAGGTATTGGCAGATAGTGAGGCTGCTGAACGATTTGCTCAGATTTCGGATAAATTAAACACGATAGTAGCTGAACTTTCGACGCTCAATGAGGCAAATACCAAACTTCTTCAACAAGCCATGAACTTTATTAATTATAATATCAATATTTTGGCCCAACATGCCGCTGACTCCACGTATGCTCCCCAGGGTCAGCCAAGTAAGCCGGCGCAGGCCAGAACCTTTATTGATCAGAAAGTATAGGAGTTGATACAATGCGATCCACTTTTGGTGGTTTAAACACAGTGGTCCTTGGTCTATACGGGCAACAGACTGGCCTTGATACCGTAGGACATAATATTTCCAATGCTAGTACAGAAGGATATTCACGGCAAAACGTTAATTTATCCGCCACTGCGCCTCAGACCATTTATGCGAATGGCGGGAGCTTTCAGCTTGGAACTGGTGTAGAGGTTCAATCAGTAGTTCGGGCTAGAAACAGCTATATTGATAAACAAATGTGGCAAGAAACTTCCACTCTTAGTAATGCACAAAGCACTGAGACGTATTTATCCAAGGTCGAGAGTATCTTTGGCGAGACTAGTGATACCGGAATGCAGTCAGTCTTGAATTCCTTCTGGGATTCCTGGCAGACATTATCGACCAATGCTTCTGATGAGGGCACCCGCACTACAGTACGCGAGCGCGGCGTACAGCTGGCTAAAGCCATTCAGCTGGGCACCGAACAACTGAAATCAATGGGTTCGGATATCAATTCTGCTATTGATCTTAATGTAGAGAAGATTAATCAGATTACCTCCGAAATATATACTCTAAACAAACAGATTGTCACAGTCGAAGTAGGAGGCATTGATCATGCCAACGATTTGCGGGATAGACGCGATTACCTGGTAGATCAGCTTTCCAGCAAGGTGGATACCCGGATATATGAAAATGCTAACGGCACTTATACCATACAATCAGGCGGCACAACCTTGGTGGACAGCACCGGGAGTGCTGTTTTGACAACAGAAGAGACTCCGGATAAGGACTATCCGGATTATATAATTAAAACAGTTAAAGTTAAGGGTTCAGACCAGCAACTAAATTTTACTAATGGTGAAATCAAAAGCCTGCTAGATATGCAAGATTCCGATCAGTCTGGTGTGAGAATGTATTTAAACAGTCTCAGCAGTATGAGTCAATTCTTATTGCAGGACTTCAATGCTGTGCATCGCAGCGGCTATGGTACTGATAACTCGACCGGAAATAATTTCTTTGGCGAAGCAACGATAGACTATTCATCCAACGCCACCGATAAATTTACCGCAAATGACTGGCTTAAAGCCCTTGCGGTAAATTCGGAGTTGTTTGTGGCGGGTGGCACGGCTAAGATTGCAGCAAAGTCGTCCGGAAGTGGTATTGGGATTACGCAAAGTAATGCAAAAGGCAGTGAGCCTACGATATTTGCCACCGGCAGCTATACATTGGGAACTACAGCTACATCGGTTGTGGTTAAGGTTGATAGTATTGACGCTTCCACACCACCTAATATCACAAGTGTTAGTTATTCAACTGATGGCGGTACAAACTGGACTTCGAGTGCGGTTACAAGCAACCATGGACAAATGAGTATTAATGGTCTTACTGTTGATATGTATTTGGGAAATGGTAGTGCGAACCAAGTTGATGACACATACAGCTTTTCATTAAACAACCACAGCGCTGATAGCAATTTCACTATTCAAAAGAGTCTTACAACTATTGGCGAGGCGAGTATTGTTAAAGCCGAAGGCACCTATACAAACGGGGATGTGGCTACTTCTGTACTTGTACAGCCGACAACAGTTTCTACTGCAGCAGCCACTTTGGGAACAGTTACTGCTATCAAATATTCGATTGATAATGGTACAACCTGGTTAACTGATGCTTCGTATGCCAGTAGTACAGGATCATTTGCTTTTACAGTCAATGGTGTCAAACTTACGATGAAGATCGCCACCGACACCGATAATGCGGCAGGTACACAGTACTCTTTCACTGTATCCAAAGGCAATGTAGCCAGCGGCGACAATGCTGTGCTCATGGGGACAAAGCTTAAGACCGACACCTCCAAAACACTTGGCGATATGTCACTTGACAGCTATTATACCTCTTTAATCGGCACACTGGGTGTACAAAGTCAAAATGCCCAGAATACCGCAGACAACCAGCAAACTTTGGTTGACCAGATTGTCAACTGGCGCGAGTCCACTTCCGGCGTCAACTTGGACGAAGAAATGACCTACATGATTAAGTTTCAAAAAGGCTATAACGCCGCCGCGCGGGTGCTGACCACAATGGATGAAATGCTTGATAAACTGATTAACGGCACCGGTGTAGTGGGCCGATAAACGAGGTGAATTATTGTGAGAATTTCTAGCAATATGATGAGATATAATTTTCTGCGTAGTATCAATAATTCCATGGAAACGCAGAATACTCTCCAAGAGCAACTCTCAGACGGCAAGGCCCTGCATCGTCCATCCGACGATCCGGTCAAGACCGTGCGTGATTTAACCTATAAAACCAGTCAAGTGCTGAACGAGCAATATACGCAAAACTTGCAGGATGCTCAGTCTTGGATGGAAAACACCGACGGAGTTATGTCTGATCTAAGCTCGGTCATGATTAAGATAAAAGAGCTGGTGGTTAGTGCTGATGATACTAAGCCGACTGATTCTTTAAACACCATTGGCGCACAAATCGACGGCTTAATTAATCAAGTGGTATCACTGGGCAATACCAAAATTGGCGATAGATATTTGTTCAGCGGGCAAAGTGATTCGACACAGCCTTTTGTACGCACGACAATAAAAGATCCTAATTCTGACTTAACTAAAGAAGTGGTAATATATAATGGTGACGATAGCCGTATATCTATGCCCATTCAGGCAGGGGCGGTTAATCCGACCCAGGATAGTGTCAATCTGACAGGCACTGATGTATTTGGCGATGAAGAAACTATTTATGGGCAGAAGACGTTGAGCGTGCTTAATAACCTGCTGGAAATCAAAAACGAGCTAAAGAAAACCTCCTCAGTCAGCCAAACAAAATCGGCGGCAGGGATTGGTACCGTAGGCGGTAAATATACTGGGTCAGGGTATAAGAACTTTGATGTGCGAATAGATGGTGTTACTTCGGGGCAAGTAACCGATGCAGCGTATTCGACAGATGGCGGCAATAATTGGGTGAAAGTAGCGTCGGCAAATCTTGTAGCCGGTGACCCGACAGCGATTACACTGGAGGACGGCATAAGCTTTAATATTGCCAGCAGTGTGGATAATGCTAGTGGTGGCGTCTATTCCTTCCGTGTACCCCAGGAAGCTTTTACTGTTGCCAAGAGCAATTCAGCAGGCGGTGATGCCGCGATAACAGGTACAGCAACCAGTACAGATTCAATTCCCAACAGTGTTCGGATTGACAGTATCGATAGTTCAGGTCAGGTAATGGCAGCGTCTTATTCCAGCGATGGCGGAAGCACCTGGACTAGCTTGAGCAATTATAATGTGACACAGACTAATTCTTCCGGCAGTGCTGCGACAGTGACGGGCAATTTAATTATTGGTTCTTCCTATGCGGTAGACGTTACTGGAGTCGATGAAAATGGGAGAATAACTGGTGCAACTGTAAACGGAGTTGCAGCTAGCTCTGTTACCTATGACGTTACCACTGATACTGACACCGGAAAATCTTCTTCGACTGCCAATATCCAGCTGGCAACAGGTACGGTGTTACACATACTCACAAATACAGCTAATAAATCTGGCGATACGTATACGGTTACGGCTAAATCCAGTGCATTTATTACAACTACAGGGACGTCCACAGAAATTAACCTGCCAAGCGGCTCAACACCAAGTGGTTTAACCATGACAATCAATGCAGATACAGACAATAAGATCAACGACGCTTATTCCTTTGATTTGCCCCAGGGGAAAGGGCCGGATACTACCTGGCTTTCGAGTGTGGCGACTCAGTATGTTACTGACGACCACAACCTGCAGCTAAAAGCGCAAACAAACCTTGGTGCGCGGATGTCGATGTATGAAATGGCATATAACATGCTGCAAAGTCAGAATACCATTATTCAGACCGATATAGCTAATACCGAAGATATTGATATGGCAAAGACCATTACTGATTTTAATACAGCGCAAAATATATACCGTAGTGCCTTGGCAGTGGGGGGACGCATTATGCCGACTTCATTGGTAGACTTCTTGAGCTAATGTTTTGCAAGGGGGGATAATCATGTTTCAAGTCAGAGTTAGCCAACAGGACGTAAAAGCCAGGCTTAACGTTACAGACCCAATGTTGTATTTGCAGATTAACGACCCAGAGGTGCAGATATCCTCCCAGCCATTGCAATTAGAGATTCATCAACCGGCGGCTGAACTTGTCATTGATAATTACCCCAGCGATTACTCTCGCGGTATAAAAAACAATATGGATTTTGACCGTGATAACGCTCGTAAAGGTATGCAGACCGTTTATGCGGCTATCGGCAAAATTGCCAGTGAAGGCGTAATGTTATCCAAGATCGAGAACAAAGGCAATCCGCTAGCGCAATTGGCTAAGGCGTCAATGGATCCAACTCCACTGGAGATCACCATTGCCAGTGTTGCTGAACCATCCATCAGGGTCACGCCGCATGAGGCAGAGATCAGGGTTGTACCAGGGCGGGTAAATATTGGTCTTAATCAAGGAACGGTAGATGGAGAGCTGCAACGGGGTACCGTCGATTTAACTATGCTGCAATATCCTAACGTGAGCTATCGGTTTGTCGATAGTAGAGTAGATATTCAGGTATAGCAGAAAATTATGCGAGGAGTGCATTATGCTAATTCGTTCAACACGGTTTGGAGAAATAGAGGTTCCTGAAGATAGTAAGATTCATTTTCCCCATGGATTACCAGGTTTCCCGCAGGAGCAGGAATTTGTTTATCTGCCTTCCGCACCAGATAATCCCTTTGCTTTTTTGCAATCACTGGCCGAGCCAGATTTAGCCTTTATTGTGGTCGATCCCTTTGCTTTTTTTCAAGACTACGAGTTTGTCTTGGGTGACCAGATTGAAAGTGAACTGGGACTTAATGATGCTAATCGGCCGCATATTTTTAATATTGTCAGGGTACCTGACAATCCGGAAGAAATGACTGTCAATTTGTTAGCTCCGGTTATCGTCAACACAAAAAAACGAATTGCTATCCAGATGGTACTGGAAAAAACGATTTATACCACCCGCCACCGCCTATTCCCAAGCGGCTTTGTCAAACAGCCGGGTAAGGGGGGCAAGTGACATGTTGGCACTCACTCGGAAAGCCGGCGAAAGAATTGTGATTGACGACAATATTGTCATTACTATTGTCGATATCAAAGGCGAGAACATTCGTCTGGCCATTGAAGCACCCAGGGAGATAAAAATATATCGCGGCGAGCTGTATGATGCTATTGTAGCTGAAAATAGGCAGGCCGCAGTACCAGCGAAAGATGGTATTTTAGATGTATTAAAGGATATTAAGGTAAGGAAACCTTAAGTATTTTCTGTATATGACGATATACATATAAAGGAAGTATCAAAGCGCACGGAGGCGAAAATCTAATGGAAATTAAGAGTACCAGCAGCTATGCGACTACAGGAGTTGCGCTGGCTGTTAGCCCGAATAATATGCCACAGGTTATGCCACAGGATGAATGGTCAGTAAAAAATAGTAGCAGTTCCCAGGTGTCTGAAGAAATGGGAAAAACGAGAGATGCAGATCTCAGCACAGAGAAACTGGAAGGCATCACTGATGGCCTAAATGATTTTATGCAGTATCTCAATACCAATCTTAAATTTGTTTTACATCAAAAAACGGACAGGCTGATGGTGCAAATTGTGGATATCAAATCGCAAAAAGTACTTAGAGAAGCGCCTCCCAAAGAAATATTAGATGTAGTGGCAAAAATTCATGACCTTATCGGTGCGCTGATTGACCAAAAAATATAATTTTATAGTGTAGTAATAAAAGGGGGTTGTCATGGATGACAAGTAGTGTAAGCGGGAGTAGCTCCAATCGTGTATATGGATTGAGCGGGTCAGGGATTGACGTAGACTCCATGGTAGAAAAGCTAATGACAGCTGCGCGGCAGCCTTATACTAAGATGACACAGAAACAGACAGTGGTAGAGTGGAAAAAAGAAGCTTATAATACAATGTATACTAGTATCAATAGCTTCCGCAATGATAAAGTATTCAATTTTGGAATGAAGAGCACGTTGGCTGCTAAAAGTGTAACATCCAGCAACAGCTCGGTGGCGTCAGTTACGGCTACCGGCGATGCGATCAATGTTAACCATACACTCAAAGTATCCCAACTCGCCAGCGGTGTAACGCAAAGTAGTACGGAAAAGATTACTACTGGTACTAGTAAAAGTACACTGGCCAGTCAGCTTGGTATTAGCGGTTCTTTTAACATCAATATTAATGGCAAGCAAATTGCAGTTAGTTCTACGCAAAGTATAAATGACTTGGTTAGTAATATCAATAAGTCGGGGGCCGGTGTTACTGCTACTTATGATACTACTCAAGACAGGTTATATTTGTATACCAATGGCACCGGTTCGGAAACCGGCATAGATTATACCGGCACAGGATTGGCAGGCTTGAATTTTTTAAATAATAACTTAAAAATAGGGGTTTTTGGCAATATCGACAGCACTGGGATTACGAGTAGTGCAGATACGGGGATCACAGATGCTAATAAAGCGTCTTCACTGCAGACAGCCTTTGCAGGTCTAACAGGCAGCTTTAATTTAAAAATATCGGATGGAACTACTACGTCAACCATTGCAGTAGATACTTCAACAGATACCATGGAATCTATCTTAACTAAAATCAATGCGATTAAAGACAGTAGCGGAAATTCTATTGCAGACGCTACAATTGATACTACAACAGGGAAATTCATCTTAAAAGCCAAGACCGATGGTGAGAATTTAAGCTTAACAGGAAGTGACTATGCAGGTATTAGTTTCTTGAATAACCAATTAAAACTGTCGGTCAAGCAGCAGGGACAAGATGCTGAGTTCAAGCTTGACGGCACAACCATGACGCAAACTACTAATAAATTTACAGTTTCAGGTGTAACCTACAATCTTCAGTCTACTGGTACTTCAAACATTGGTATTCAAACCGATACTGACAAAATTGTTAGCAGTGTCAAGAAGTTTATTGAGGATTACAATACCATCCTCAGCTCCATAAATACGAAAGTCAGCGAAAAAAGGGACACCGACTATATGCCTTTGACTGATGACCAAAAAGAGGCAATGAGTGATGACGACGAAAAAATATGGACAGAAAAGGTTAAGACTGGTTTACTGCACAATGATTCTACGTTGGAGACACTAGCCAATTCCATGCGCAGTGCCTTTGCTAGCAAAGTTTCCGGGTTAACCGGCAAATATACGAGTGCCTCAAGTCTTGGAATTAGTACTAGTGTGGACTATACAGAAAATGGTAAATTGTATCTTGATGAAGACAAGTTGAAAGCCGCATTGCAGGAAGATCCGGATGTTGTCTACAAAATTTTTGGAACAGACAGCGCTACAGACAAAAATGACGGTATTGCCGTAAAGCTAAGTGCAATGCTGAAAACAGCCTCCGATGGTATTGTCAAGCAAGCAGGTATTACGGCAAGCACAAAAAGCGATATCACCAGCGTACTGGGCAAACAATATAAAGAATATACGACACAACTGACCGCATTGAATACGAAACTGATTAAAATGGAAAACCAGTATTATACTAAATTTAATGCGATGGAAGAAGCGCTCAGCAAAATCAGTCAACAAAGCAGTTATGTGACCTCCTTGTTAGGAACCAGCAGCTAAACGTTCCTTAGTATTTACCGATATTCTGATAAGACAGACATAAGGAGGCATTGTCATGAATGCTGCCAATACAGCTAATGCTTACAAACGACAACAAATTATGACCGCATCGCCGGAAGAATTGACACTGATGCTATACAACGGCGCTATCCGTTTCGTCAACGAAAGCATTCAGGCGATTGAACAAAAAAATCTGGAAAAAGCGCATCATGCTAATATCCGTGCGCAAAATATAGTTCGCGAACTTATGATCACAACCGATACCAGCTATGAAATTTCAAAAAATTGGTTGCTATTAGATGAATACATTTTACATTGTCTGGTTCAAGGAAATATCAAAAAAGACATTGAGCCACTGGAACAGGCCAAAAAGCTGTTGACAGAGTTTCGCGATACCTGGGGACAGGCCATGAAACAAGTGCGATTAGACAGAGCGGCCGGTAATTAATGTGGTTACTGAGTTGTACGCCAAGTGGCAGGATTATCTTTTTCTAACGCGGGAAATGAAAAAATTTCTGTTCAAACAGGATTTAGACATCTTCTTGTCTCTAGTGGAACAACGAGAGAGCCTACAGGTCACTTTAGAAAAACTAGCAGACAATGATTATTACGCATCGCCTGAGGGGAAAGACCTTCTTCTACAGGTTCAGCAAGAGAATAAGAAGATGATGACCCAGTTTCATATAGCTTTTAACAGGTTAAAAAAACAGGAAAATGTATCCCATGCGTATGAAGGTAGATTAAATGTTGCCGGAAGTTTTATCAATGATAAGACCTAAGCAAGTATGAAAGTATTAGTAAGCGAGATTGTCCCGTTTCCATTCGTATTGACCAGGGAGAGACCTAGACCTCTCTCCTGTTTATTACGAGCGTAGCGTGGCAATCTCGCTTTACCATTCCCACGTCTTCATTTCCAACCCCAAAATAATACTATAACTATAAAATATCGACAAAAAATATTAGAAAAATATTAAATTAACTATTAATGAATTCCCTATCCCTTACGATATTATTAGTGAGGTTACAAAAGTACTTTATACTCACAACCGGCCGGGGTGAGAGACAGAGTACTACAGTAAATAAATTTGGGCAAGGATGCTCGAATCTAAAAATCAAGGAGGAATATATCAATGATTATTAATCACAACCTATCTGCAATGAATACGCTTAATGCTTTAGGCAAAAACAATTCAGCTACTAATAAATCTCTGCAAAAACTGTCCACAGGTTTCCGCATCAACGGTGCTTCTGATGATGCAGCAGGTCTTGCTATCTCCGAAAAAATGAGAGGCCAAATCAGCGGCTTGAAACAAGCTTCTGCTAACGCCCAAGATGGTATCTCCTTACTGCAAACTGCAGAAGGCGGCTTGGATCAAACTCATAGCATTCTTCAAAGAATGCGCGAACTGTCTGTACAATCAGCTTCTGATACTAACACTACTGATGACCGGAATAAAATCCAGTCTGAAGTTGACCAATTGGCCAAAGAAATCAGCCGTATTTCCAACACCACTGAATTCAATACCCAAAACCTGTTAGCAGGTGGCCTGACTGACACTTTCCATATTGGTGCTAATGCTAATCAAAACATTACTGTTTCTGTAAGTGCTATGGATGCTCAGACCTTGGGCGTAGCTGGAAACATCATTACTGCTGCTACCGTTGTTACAACTGGCACAGGGTTAAATATTGCTGATGTATCTAGAAGCTTGGTAGATGGCACGACTTATCAAGCTCAAATTACTGCAGTATCTGTTGCTTCTTACAGCACAGCAATCACTCAAACTTACGCGGCCGCAACAATTGTAGCTGGCGAATTTGCAATTACCGCAATTACCGCCTATACCGGAACCGTTGATGCTAACTACAAGGTAGAAGTAGCAAGCACAAAAGACAATACCGGTACAGATGTTGCCAGCATCAGATACTCAACAGATAATGGTACTAGCTGGACTACCGTCAACGGTGATTTCACTACAGGTGTTAAAATTGATGGTATGGAGTTTGCGTTTGCTTCTGCTGGCACTCACTTTGAAGCTGGAGACACGTTTACGTTTGGTGTAAATGCTGCCTATGCAACAATTCAATTAACCGATGGTACCGATAATGTCGGTTCGGCGGTAACTGTTCATAAAGGCGATACCAGCACTACAATAGGTGACAGCAATTTGGATCAAACTGTCAAACTTAATTTCGATTTTGCCGATTTGGCTGTGGCTAATGCAACCTTTATTGCCAAAGAAGTGGATTCTTCAGCAGCTGTTCTGAATAATCGCGATGTTGCTGCTAATGCATCAGTTGTCGCCGGTATTAATGTAAGTACCCAGGCTAACGCCAATAAGGCAATCACTGCAATTGACAAAGCAATCAACGCTGTATCGCAACAACGTTCACAGCTTGGCGCTTATCAAAACCGTTTGACTAACACAATTGATAATCTGAATACTTCCAACGAAAACATTACTGCTTCCGAATCACGTATTCGCGACGTAGATATGTCCTCGGAAATGATGGAATACCAGAAAAACAACATTCTACAGCAGGCTGCTACTGCAATGCTTGCCAAAGCAAATCAACAGCCTCAATCAGTACTTCAGTTGTTACAGGGTTAATTCACAAACTTAAAAGGGACTCTGGATATCCAGAGTCCCTTTTGAATTTATTAATAAAATAGAAGTGTAAACTATATAGAGGATTTATTTTATGTAAGAGTTTTGTATATAGTTTATTCTTTATACTATACAGGAGGCTTTTAAATGATATTAAGTATTTGTATGATGGTGAAGAATGAAGAAGCTAATTTGGAACGTTGCCTACAGAGTCTCCAGCCAATCCGAGATGGACTTGATGCCGAGCTGATTATTGTTGATACAGGCTCTACTGATAATACGGTAGGAATCGCTAAAAACTTTACCAATAAAATATATTTTCACCAATGGGATAATAACTTTTCTGAGATGCGTAATATTAGTATTGGTTATGCTACAGGTAAATGGATTTTTATTATCGACGCCGATGAGCAATTGGAGGATTGTCAACCCCTGATTGATTTTCTTCGTTTGCCAAAGCGGGATAAGTACGGATCAGTGGCGATTACGGTTAAGAATATGGTTGACTTGGAAAATAACGAATATTCCTCAATGATTGCTCCACGCTTTTTTAAGAATGACGGATATTTTCGTTTTGAGGGTGTAATACATAATCAACCGGTGTTTAAGGGAGAAGCGTTAGCTATACCGCAAGTATATTTACTGCATTTTGGCTATTTGCCGACAGATAAAGAATTAATGGAGCGTAAATTTCAGCGTACAGGTACAATTTTAAAAAGCGAACTGGAAAAGGACCCGAAAAATATTTATTATTGGACTCAGTTGTCGGTGACGTACGGGATGCACAAAGATTTTCCTGAAGCGATTGAATATGCCGAGAAAGCCTATTCACTACTACCCAAAAAGAGAACACCAAAGCATATGTTTTTATTCTCTCATATGGCTTTAACCTATCAGCATGTTAAGAATTATGAGAAGGTTGAGCAGATTTGTCGCGAAGCTATGACAATAAAAGAAGGGTATTTGGATATTTATTTCTATTACGCAGAAGCCCATTCCATGTTAAAAAGGAATAGAGAAGCTATTATTTATTACGAAAAATATTTAGATTTATTAGATAAGCGTGAGCAAACGTCAAAGCATGATGTCACAATTATCGAGTATAGTTTAGGTTGTCAGGAACTGGCTTATTGGAATTTATCAGTGCTATATGCAAAAGAAAAGGAATATGATCGGGCGCTGTATTATTCGAAGCAGATAACGAATAGCAAATATATTAAGAACAACATGGTTAATACAATTGAATGTTATTTAAAACTGGATCAATATGTTAATGTGCGAAAATTCTATGATAAATGGGTTCAAGAAGACTGGAAGTCGTTCTTTTTTGAAAACCTAGACAAAATTGTTCGACAATATGATAGAAAGGTACATATTGATGTTGCTAGAAATTTTTGTAATGTCAACCATCAATATGCTTTATTATGTAATTTGATTGTAGAAGATACTGATAATGGTTATATTTCTGAAAAAATGCAACAAGCAGTCGAGAAAATTCGCATGGAATCTTTGCCAGTATATTGTAGTGATATATTCTATTATCTTCTGAAATGGCATTATCCATTAGAAAAGATTGTTGTGAATTTTAAGGAGATATGGCTTACATGTGCCTTTGATTTTGTAGGTAAACATCATGATGATTTGTGTACAGTTATATATAATTATTTGCAAAAATATACCTGCAATTATAGGGTACATGAGTACAAGTTGGCGAAAACGCTGGCACGTTGTGCTATATTGCTGAACAAGCTCAGTATGGATCAGTATAAAGAACTTTTAGATAGGTATGTTCAAGAAGGAATTCACTACTTACAGATAGTTTACAGCCCGCTAATTCTTGAGGGTACAATGATTTATGAAGTAAAAAATGATGAAGAGGCTTTTTTACTATATATGTATAAAGCCCAGATTTACCGGACAAGTCAACCAGCAGAGTATGTGAAATGTTTGCGTCAAGCACTGCAGGTATTTCCTGTCTTGAATAGCGGCATCGAAATGTTGTTGGTAGAAATACAAGTTACAAGGAAAACTGAGCAAAATGAATTTGATACCTATAAACAAGAGATAAAAAACAGGATACAGCAACTAATTGATCGCAAAAAAATGAATGAAGCCAGGATAATTCTTGAGGAATATAAAAGCATTGTTCCCAACGATATGGAAAGTATTTTATTAGAATCAAGAATATTAATTAGTTAAATTGACCAAGCTTATCGCCAATAAGGACCAATATAATTTATAGAAAGCGTGATTATATGGTAGAAAAATCTGGAATAATACAAACCCAGATCAAAGAAAACATTACTTTTTTAATAAATGAAAATAAACTTTATGAGGCACAAGGACTGCTTAGCCAATATATGAATATGGTTAAAGATGATTCGGAAGCCTTCTCGATACAAGCCGTTATTGATATCAAGAATGATCAACTCGATGCTGCAAAAATTACTCTGCAAAAAGGGTTACAGATTGATAGTAAATCCTTTGATTTATTATTCAATATAGCATATGTTTATAAAGAGTTGGGAGATCTTAAAACTGCTATAAAATACTATCTAAATGCGGAAAAACAGTGTGAAGATGCTATGCAAAAACGCCACATTAATGAAATAGTGTGTTCAATTAGAAAGGTCTATCAGCCTAGTTGCGAGGATACAATTAATAAAGTTTTATTTGTACAAAATGTGCCCTGTATTCGGACAAATAAAGTTGCAAAAGCACTAGCAAGTAAGGGGATACAAGTAGACATTATATATCTTACAGTTCATCCGGCAGAAGTCTATAAAGATATAAAGTTGCCTTACCAGAATATTTATAAATTAAGTGATATTAATCAAATGGTTCAATTTGTAAATGATAGTGATTATGACGTATTGTATAGTTCTAATGAACCAGATTATTTGACTGTAATATTTGGAACTTGTAATAAACCGATTGTTCATGATACACATGATATGATGTCATTGCGAGCAGATATTTCTACTGAACAATTAGTTTTGGAGTATATGGCAAATATAAAAAGTACGGGGAATATCTATGTCAATGATGCAGTGCGTGATATTGCGATGCAGAAATTCAAGTTGCAAAATAAACCTGTTTTTTCGCTTAATAGCTATATTGAGGCAGAGCAACTACCCAATAGATACTATGAGAAGTTGAGTTCAAAAGACGGCGAAATTCACTGCGTATTTGAAGGTGGATTGGCAAATTCTCCAGGACATCATCGATTTTTGGAACCAATGTTTTTAGCACTTGCGAATCAACGTATTCATATTCATTTACATTGTCCTGTTGATCCGCAATATATTGTACAACTCCAAAAAAAGTCACGATATATTCATTATGAAGGTATATGTTCGCCTAAACAATTAATTGAAGAAATGACAAAGTATGATATTGGATTAGCTATTTTTAATCTAAATGAACGAAATAAAGTATTTCTGGATACTGCTTTCCCTAATAAAATATGGGATTATTTAGCTGCAGGACTACCTATTCTTTTTGCTGATTTACTGTCTTTTAGGAATTTCGCACAAACAAGTGGTGTGGGAAAAGTATTTGACTTTCATGCACATATAAAACAGCAGATAGATGAAATAATGAGTATTACCATTGATAAGGATATATTGAAAAAAAACAGATGGACTATGAATGATGCCGCTGAAGACATTATAGATTTTTTAGCAAAAGTAAAAAAGCAACATCATTTTTGTTCCATAAGTTAGTGTATAGAACAACGGAATATTTATTCGCATAAATGGAGAAGTTGATTATGAAGATAATTACGATTTTGGGAGCTCGTCCACAATTTATTAAGGCAGCTATTGTGTCTAAAAAGCTACGACAAAATCATCAAGAAATAATAGTACATACTGGACAACACTACGACTATCAGATGTCAGCTCTCTTTTTTGAAGAAATGCAATTGCCCAGTCCAAAATACAATTTAAGTGTTGGTTCTGGCACTCATGGACAGCAGACGGGAAAAATGTTAGAAGAGATTGAGCAGGTACTTATCAATGAATGCCCGCAGGCGGTAATAGTATATGGTGACACAAATTCTACTATGGCAGGGGCATTAGCAGCATCTAAGCTGAATATACCTATATTTCATATAGAAGCTGGGTTACGCAGTTATAATATGAGAATGCCCGAAGAACAGAATCGTCGTATAACAGATCATGTTTCTAAACTGCTATTTTGCCCTACAGTAACCGCGGTTGCCAATCTACAGCTGGAAGGTATATCAGAGGGAGTATATAATGTCGGGGATGTTATGTATGATGCGGTTCTTCATTTTTTAAAATTGGCAAAAAATAAATACATAACTGGACTTCCAATTCAGCAAATAATAAGTAAATCCAGTGCTTATTATTTAGCTACTATTCATAGGGCCGAAAATACGGATAACATTGAGAAATTAAGAGAAATTTTAAAGGCATTTAGCGAACTTGATAAAATAGTTATCATGCCTGTTCATCCAAGAATTCGTGGTTTCATTGAGAATTTACGAAATGAATCTGATATGAATAAAAACATTATTTTTATACAACCAGTGGGATATTTAGAAATGTTGTTGTTAATTGAAAACTGTTCCAAAGTAATGACTGATTCTGGTGGATTACAAAAAGAAGCTTATTTCTTAAAAACTCCATGTATAACATTGCGAAATGAAACAGAGTGGACAGAGACACTTGCTGGGGGATATAATGTGCTTTGTCCAATTGAAAAAGAAACGATTGTAAATACGGTTTTGAATGTCAAGGTTGACGAGCAAGCGCATAATATTGCATATTTTGGTAATGGTCAAGCTGTTGACAAAATTTGTAATATTATCAATGGTTTTGAATCATAATTATTCGAGAGGATTACTTCTAGAATATAGTATAAAAAACGGAGTGATATGAATGAGTGAAAGCCAAATTTACAATGAGATATATGCAAGTGGCGGGTATTGTGAAGAGTATTTTAAACACTATAGTGAAACATTGTATATTGATTCTTGGTTCAAAGCAGCTCAGACGATTAAGAGAATTGCAAGCCCCCAAGTGATAGACATTGGTTGTGGTCCAGGACAATTTGCAAATTTATTATTTGATTTTGGCATTTGTAATTATAAAGGGATAGATTTTAGCGAAGAAGCCATAAAAATGGCGAAAATTCGTAATGATAAATACAGAGACAAATTTTTTATTGATAATGCATACACATCGGATATCTACAAAGAAAACTACAATATTGCTACTTTATTTGAGGTACTTGAACATATTGATGAGGATATTATGGTATTAAAAAATATCCGGCGTGATACTGTGGTTCTTTTTTCGGTTCCTAACTATATGTCAAGGACTCATGTAAGATGCTTTGCAACAGATAAGGATGTTTATGCTAGATATGGCAATGTTGTGGACATAAAATCATTAAGTAAGTTTCATATGAGTCAAACTAATATTATATATTTGGCAGTGGGAATAAAATGTAAATGACACACCTACACATCGTGCTAATAATGCATTATCAAGTGTCATATCGTTTTAGATCTGTTGATGTATACAATCATACAGCAACGTAGCTAGGATAGATTGTTTTGGTAGACCCCTCAGGCTACAAGCCATGAATATACCTCTGGTGGATTTGTACCAGCAGATACAAACTATCAAGGCAAGTATTTTAAACAGTGTTGAACAACTCTTGGATAGTGGTGCGTTTATCATGGGGCAAGACGTGCTGAAGTTGGAAGAGAATTTTTGCCGGTTGGTCAGCGTGGAGTATGCTATCTCCTGCAACAGTGGTACCGATGCCTTGGTACTTATCCTGGAAGCCCTGGGGATTGGCGTAGGTGACGAAGTCATTACTACGCCGTTTACTTTTTTTGCTACCGCCGAGAGCATCTCTAAGGTTGGGGCAATCCCGGGGAAAGAGAAGGGGTCAGGCTTGCGTTATCTGAAGTATTGACTTATTTAAGATAATACCCATATAATATTCTTGTAGAATATTATATGGGTAAACTGTGAGGGTTTCTTATGGCAAGAAAGCCAAGAGTACATTATGAGAAGGCAATATATCACGTAATCGCTAGAGGAAATAATAAAGATAGGATCTTCTTGGATAGCGAAGACAAGTATAAATATCTTGATCTAGTAGATAGATATAGACGAAAGTATAATTTTGAGATATATGCTTACGTACTTATGGATAACCACATTCATTTATTAATCTGTGTAAATGACACTCCATTATCAAAAATAATGCAAGGCATACAGCAAACGTATACCTCGCATTTTAATAGGAAATACCAGCATGTAGGGCATGTGTTCCAACAGCGGTATAAGGCAATTCTTTGTGACAATGACGCCTATTTGCTAAAGTTGGTGTGTTATATACACCAAAACCCGTGTCGGGCTAACTTACCTGACCAGATAGGATATGCATGGAGTAGCCATGCGGACTATATGGCCGGTCATGGTAGGACTGCAAATCCGACATTTATTTTGCATATGTTTAGCGGTGATATACGTCAAGCTATTCAACTTTATGCTGAGATGATTCCGCAAGAACAAACAGACCCTTCAGATATAATGAAAAAATTGTCGGGGTATGAATCGTCCGAACCTACTCCAATAGAATATGTTAAGACAACTGACATTTCAGGAGAAAAGCAAACATTTGAGGAATTTACATACTATGTAGCAGAAGAAATGCAGGTTCCCTTAGAGCAACTACTTGGAAAATGCCGAATTCGAAAAGTGGTTGAAGCCAGAAACATTCTGATATACCGAGTGGTAGAGTCAGAAGTATGTACTAGAGCAGAACTTGCCAAAAAGCTGGGGCTTGACCCAGCTGCAATTACCCGGGGTTATCAGCGCGTAAAGGCAAGTATGGCAAAATAAGTCAATCCCCCAAAAACGCAAGCCTGACCCCGTGACCCCTTAAAGTCTTCAGGGGAATATGGCAATGTACTCAAGAATAGCTAATCCATTATATTCCAGTAATTCCTTGATTTTTTTAGTTCTTAAAGATGGGCAAAACATTACTTTTCAAATAAATTTCCAATAAATATGGTGAAAAATCCTATTACCTACTATAATAATATTATGGTAGGTAATAGGATTTTTCACTTATGTGTATTGGAGTTGGATTCGGCATATGATTGTCAATCATAATATTTCAGCAATAAAGGCATTAAGAAGCAATGAAAAAGCCGAAAAGTCCCTGGAGAAAGCCAGCGGAAAATTACAGAGTGGTCTCCAGATACGCAGTGCTATGGATGATAGTGCTAATTTGGGAATTAGTGAGAAAATGCGGGCGCAGATTCGAGGCCTGGCGCAGGCTGGCCGTAATATTCAAGACGGCATTTCATTAGTGCAGACTGCTGATGGTGCACTTGGTAGTATTAATGATCCGAATCTGCAGCGTATGCGTGCACTAGCTGTTCAAGCGGCGAACGGGACTTTAACTGATGATGACAGGCAGCGGATTCAAGAAGAGATGGAACAGGTAAAAGATCATTTGCATACCATTTTTCGTGATTCGGAGTATAATACGCATAAGATTTTCACGCAGTTTCCGCCGCAAAGACAAGAGACGGATATTTATCCAAGTCCCGGTGTTTTGCAGGGAGATACGATATTGAGTGACAGCGGTCTGGGGGTAACAACGGGAGAAAACCAGACAATGACATTTAAGCTGGACGGGGTTTCTTATTCCATTTCCTTGGACGCAGTTGACCATACGCCGCCGCAGCTACTGGACGAAATTAACCAAAAACTACATGACGCGGGGACTGATGTTACAGCATTTTATTCCGGGAAAAATATCGCTTTTAATTCTCCTACGAAAGTTATAGACGGATTCGGCGGCGATATGATGGAAATTAATAATCCGTATACTTCAATTTTGTATGATATGGCAAAACACGGAGAGATTAGCGGGGCAGCAGCCAGTAGTTATAAAAGTTATTCAGGCGGCGTGATGACCACGATAACGACAGGTACTAATGATACTTTAACTTTCACTGTTGATGGAGTTGATACAAGTGTTACCCTTGCGCAGGGAACCTACAATCAGGCCGACCTATTAACTGAAATTAATCAGCAGCTTACCGATAAAAATAGTAATGTAACAGCTTCTTATGTTGGAAATCGTTTGCAATTAATGCATAATATCAGCGGAGCCGGGCATACCTTGACCAATGTCGGTGGGAATGGCTATCAAGATTTGTTTTTAGAGTATACTACCTTGCAGGAATGGATTGTGCCTGGAGCCTATACTACAGCCGGAATTACTGGGAATAAAGATCTGTCAGCAGGAGTGAGTATAGTTGCTGGTGACAATGACCAATTGACGTTTTCGGTAGATGGCAGTTCTCATACCATTAACTTACAACCTGGCAATAATCGATCGGTTAGTGATATTGTTGATGATTTAAATAGTGAATTTTCCAGTGCCGTTCTGCCGCTTACTGCTGCTAGTTCATCTGGACGGCTTACTATTTCCTACAATGCTCCGGGCAACCATACGGTAAATCAATTTTCAGGCAGCGCTTGTGCTGATTTGTTGTATGGAATAGGGAGTCCAACAGTACAGCCTGGCGACTACAAATATATTGAAGGTGACAGCACTCCGCTGCCGAATGGCTATGCGACGGTTACTGCTGTGACAGATATATCTGGCGGGGCAACTGTGGTCACAGGGAAAAATGATACCTTTTCTTTTCACCTGGATGGAGTCGATCAGACCATTGTTGTGTCTGCTGGGAATTATACTGCCAGCGGTTTGGTAAGTGAGATTAATAGTAAATTAACCGGTTTGAATGTTGGAGCTTCTTTGTTGTACGGAACGTATCTTACGTTTACTAATGCCCATGAAGGTGGCGGGATTACGCAATTTCCCTATTCATTGGATAGTTTCTCCGGGAATGGCTATGACGCATTTATGAAGGCAACCATTCCGATACCGGTACCCGGTGTTGAGTCTAAGGCTTATGTGGAGGGGCGAGCTAATCTTGCGTCAGGGCTGGAAGTGACGGCGGCAAATAACACGTTGCAGTTTCAAGTTAATGGAGCTGATGTCAGTATTACTTTGGCAGATGGTACATATAATCAAGCGGGACTTCTAAATGCAATTAATAATATTTTAGTGATAGATCATGTCGGGGTGACAGCAAGTTATAGTGGTAATTATTTAAAGCTGACTGCTACTAGTTCGGGAAATTTCAACATTTCAAATTTTACAGGAAACGCGGTAGATTCACTATTGCGTACCAAAGATTATGTGGGTTGGGTGTCTTACTCTTATCCAAGTGCGACAGATGCTTATGTGGATGGGCGTAAAGTGCTGGCTTCGGGAGCGGATATTAATGAAGATGTGAATGATACGCTCACGTTTGCTATGAATGGGACTATGCAGAGCATTACTCTGCCTGGTAGAAACTATGATGCTGATGGGTTGCTTGCTGCCGTTAATCAGCAACTGACAGCAGCAGCTTTGCCTGTAACTGCCAGCTATAACGCTAAACAACAATTGCGGCTTACCTATTCGCCTGGGATGAACGGCAGTTTTGTGATTGACCAAGTGGGGGGGAATGCCTCGTACACTTTGTTTTATCCAGGGCCGCTCAGGACCGTGACAAACGAGTATGATGCGGAGCCGATGAAATCAGTCACTACGTTAAAGATCCAGATAGGGGCCAATGCCGGTATGAGTATTAATTCTGGCATTCCTATTTATATGAATGAACGTACAGTGGGTGTGAAAAATGTAGATGTCAGCACACAGGCAGGGGCGGAAGCGGCTATTAATACTATTGATCAGGCGATTAAAAAAGTAAGTGAAAAGCGGGCGGAAATGGGAAGTTTGCAAAATGCACTGGAATATACCAGGAATAATGTAGTGAATTACGAGGAACAACTGACAAAAGCCGAATCCAATATCAGGGATACGGAAATTGCGCAGGAAATGGTGGAACAGGTGAAGAGCTCCATTCTGCTGCAAGCTTCTTCTGCCATGCTCGTGCATGCCAATCAAAATCCGCAAAGTGTGTTGCAATTGCTTCAATAGATTTAGATATAGTTATAGTGTTTACCAAGGTGACTGGTAAACACTATAACTATTATTTGCCTGATTCATACAAATGGATGATAGCCTTGCAGTTTAATAGATTGAAACAAATACACGATACAATTAATACAGATTTATTGTTATAACAAAACCGAGCAAGGAGGCTATATATGCGGATACCTTTAGTAGATTTAAATCAACAAACCCAAGCTATAAAAAGTAGTTGCATAGCTAAAATAAGTGAACTATTGGACAGCACATCCTTCATCATGGGTCAAGATGTACTAGATTTAGAAAATAACTTTTGTAGCTCGATCGGTGTGACTCACGCTATTTCTTGTAATAGCGGCACTGACGCGCTTCTCCTTATCCTGGAAGCCCTGGGTATTGGTTCCGGTGACGAGGTAATAACTACCCCGTTTACCTTTTTTGCAACAGCCGAGAGTATTTCCCGTGTAGGGGCAGTTCCGGTTTTTGTTGATGTTGATCGGGGTACTTTCAATATTGATCCGCAAAAGCTAGCAGTCGCCATTACTCCCAGAACTAAGGCGATTCTTCCAGTTCACATATTTGGACAGCCTGCTGATATGGAGCCTATTTTAGCGATTGCTAAAGAACACAACCTGAAAGTGATCGAAGATGCGTGTCAAGCCATTGGGGCCAAGTATACCTTTGCTGATGGAACTGTGAGGTCAGTGGGAGCTATTGGCGATGCAGCGGCATTTTCTTTTTATCCAACCAAGAACTTAGGCGCCTTTGGTGATGGTGGCATGATTACTACTGCTGATGATAAGCTGGGCACTATTATTAGGGCTTTGCGTACCCATGGCAGCGGATTAAACGGGAAAAAGGCGTATGAATCGTTAAGCGGTGAAGCTGTTGAGCTTGGCTTGGAGCATAGTGGACAAGCGGATAGCACTGTTTATGATCCGACGAAGTATTATAACTTCCTTATCGGTATGAACAGTAGGCTGGATACGATGCAGGCGGCTATTCTGGGTGTTAAAATGAGCTATTTGCCAGAGTGGAATCAGGCACGGCAAAGGCTGAGTCAACGCTATAATACTTTGCTGGCGGAAGCGAATCTTTTAGAAAAGCTATGCCCGCAGACGGTATTGGAAAATGCTGAGTCTGTGTATCATTTATATATAGTGAAGTGTGAAGAGCGAGCTGATTTAACCAATTTCTTAAGTAAACAAGGGATTGCTACTGGGATTTATTATCCAGTACCGCTCCATTTACAGAAGGTGTATCAGTTGGGTAAACATGACCTGGGATATAAGCTGGGGGATTTGCCTGTAAGTGAATGGTTGTGTCAGCGTACAATGGCGTTGCCGTTGTTCCCGGAAATGACGGACGAGCAGCAGGACTATATTGTTCAGTCGATAACAGAATTTTATAGTAAGAGGTAGCTTAATGGATAAAGACTATTTTGTACATGAATCCAGTTATGTTGATGAGCCCTGCAGGATTGGTAAGGGGACAAAAATTTGGCATTTTACCCATATTATGGCCCAGTGTCAGATTGGTGAGAACTGCAATATTGGGCAAAATGTGGTTATTTCCCCTGAAGTCGTGCTGGGTAATAATGTAAAAATACAAAACAATGTCTCGATATATACAGGGGTAAAATGTGAAGATGATGTTTTTCTAGGGCCATCGTGTGTGTTTACGAATGTAATTAATCCGCGCAGTCATGTCAGCCGTAAGAGTGAATATAAAGAGACGGTGATTAAACGCGGCGCATCGATTGGTGCGAACGCGACAGTTGTCTGTGGGCATAGCATTGGTAAGTATGCCTTTATTGGTGCCGGGACAGTTGTGACCAAAGATGTGCCAGACTATGCGCTGATGGTGGGCAATCCGGCTCGGCAACGTGGTTGGATGTGCCAGTGTGGGGAGAAGTTGAATTTCGTTAGTGGTCAGGCTCAGTGTGCCAGTTGTGGACGGAATTATGATAAGCAACAAGATCAAGTGAAAGAAGTGTGACAATATGAAGCAAATGCTTTTGAATAAAATAAATAATCGGCAAGCAGTATTGGGGGTTGTCGGCCTCGGTTATGTTGGTTTACCGCTGGCGGTGGAAAAGGCTAAAGCTGGTTATACAACAATCGGCTTTGATGTTCAGGAACAAAAAGTAGCCATGGTTAATGCCGGTGAAAACTATATCGGTGATATTGTACCAGAGGATTTAACCAGCGTAGTAAATTGTGGTAAGCTTAAGGCTACAGTTGATTATTCTTTTATTAAAGATGTAGATTGTGTAGCGATATGCGTACCGACACCGCTCGATTTGTACCAACAGCCAGATGTTTCTTATGTCGTGAATTCAGCAAAGGAAATTGCTAAGTATTTGCATCCGGGGATGCTCATTGTTTTAGAAAGTACGACTTATCCAGGGACAACTGAAGAGGTGCTTAAGCCTATTCTCGAGGAAGGTGGCTTGAAAGCTGGAAAAGATTTTTATCTTGCTTTTTCACCAGAACGGGTTGATCCGGGGAATAAGTTTTATAACACCAAAAACACCCCCAAGGTGGTTGGTGGGATTACTCCTGATTGCTCCGAAGTGGCAGCTGCTCTGTATGAACACATTCTTGAGGGGGCAGTACATCAGGTTTCTAGCCCTGCGGTGGCTGAGATGGAGAAAATTCTAGAGAATACCTTCCGCAATATTAATATCGGTTTGGCTAATGAGATGGCTATTTTGTGCAACAAGATGGGGATTGATGTGTGGGAAGTTATTGATGCCGCTAAGACTAAGCCTTATGGCTTTATGGCGTTTTATCCCGGCCCAGGTGTTGGCGGTCACTGTATTCCCATTGACCCCTTCTATCTGACGTGGAAGGCGAGGGAATACAATTATCATACCCGCCTGATTGAGACGGCTGGCGAGATTAATAACTATATGCCGGAATTTGTGCTGGAACGCAGTATGAAGCTGTTGAACCGGTTTGGTAAAGCTCTGCAGGGGGCTAAGGTGTTGTTGTTAGGTGTGGCTTACAAACAGGATATTGACGATGTACGGCAATCACCTGCATTGGATGTTATTACGCAGTTAGAGAAGTATGGCGCTGATTTGGTGTATCATGATCCATTTGTGCCGCAGTTTTCCTATAAAGGGAAAGAATATGCTTCAGTTGAGTTAACAGAACAAGCCCTGGTTACGGCTGATTTAGTTATTTTGACGACTATGCATAGTGGTTTTGATTATGCATGGATTGCGCAGCATGCCAAAATGGTTTTTGACACAAAGAACGCATTTAAAGAGATTGCACCGCGTGATAATATTGAAAGGCTTTAGGGGACAAATACTATGAATTTGAGCTATGCATTAATTGGTTGCGGGAGAATTTCACCAAATCATATAGCCGCCGCTATAGATAATGATCTTGATATTATCGCTTTGTGTGACATAGAATCTAATAATATGGAAGATAAAATACTGAAATTTAATCTTTCTGAAATGACTCATAAATACACTGATTACAAAGATATGCTTGCAAAGGAAAGACCTAATATCGTTGCCATTTGTACTGAGAGTGGTAAACATGGCCAGATTGCTTTGGACTGTATTGAGGCCGGCTGTAACCTCATTATAGAGAAGCCTATAACCCTTTCACTTGAAGAAGCTGATGAAATAATTGCAAAAGCTAAAGATAAAGGTGTGAAGGTCTGTGCCTGCCACCAAAATCGTTTTAATAAGTCAATTCAGAAAATCCGAGAGGCTGTGGATAAGAAGCGTTTTGGAAGATTGTTTTATAGTACAGCACATGTACGTTGGAACCGTGGTTATGAATACTATGCGCGTGCTAAATGGCGGGGAACATGGGAGCAAGATGGTGGTGCTTTGATGAATCAATGCATTCATAATATTGATCTTCTTAGGTGGATGATGGGTGACGAGATAATAGAAGTTGTTGGTATGACGGACAAGCTTAATCATAATTATATTGATGCTGAAGATTTAGGGATTGCTTTAATAAGATTTAAGAATGGAAGCTATGGCATTGTTGAAGGAACAACCAATGTGTATCCTCACAATCTTGAGGAAACTCTTTATATTTTTGGTGAAAAAGGCACTGTTAAAGCTGGCGGGGAATCTGTTAATGTAATTGAAAATTGGCAGTTTTCGGATTTGCTGGATGATCCTGAAGAAGTAATGATGAAATATCACGAAAAGCCTCCTAATGTATATGGATTTGGCCACAAACCTCTTTATGCAGATGTTATTGAGGCAATTAAAAATGATCGACAGCCTTATGTTACAGCAGAAGATGGCAGAAGAGCGTTAGAACTTGTACTCGCTATATATAAATCTGCTGCGGAAGGTGTAAGTGTTAGATTACCAATGGAAAAATGCAGCACGATAGACTTTAAAGGCAGGTTTGATGAAAGAGTTGTCTTGTAGACGCGAGCAGTTACGCGGACGAGGATGGAATATTTAACCAATTTCGCAACTATCTGAAAAATATGTGCTTGCTTTTTTCGCTAGGCAATCCTATAATTTAATATAAGAACCAATTTGCTTAGGTCTGTGGTTGAAAGTCGATGCCAGTCGCAGGCGAAACGACCCACGTAAGAAGCCCAAAGTGGCTTTGAGCATGGTGCGGCTTAGAGGTAAGTCCTGCCGGTCTAGAAAATAGATACATATATTGATCGAGAGAAGCAGTAGTGAGGAGATTGAATTCTTAGTAGCGACCCTTCCAGCAGGCGAGTGTGGGGTCAAAGACCAGGTCGGCTAAGCAGTGGTTTTTAATTTCTTAAGGTGAGGGGATTTCGTTAATGGCTTTTCAGGACAAAACTCTTAAGTGCAAGGACTGTGAAAAAGACTTTATTTTTACAGCAGGGGAACAGGAGTTTTATGCGGAAAAAGGTTTTGAAAATGAACCTGCTCGTTGTCGTGAATGTCGGGGTAACAGGAGACGTAGTCGTGATGGCGGCGAAACTCAGACAGCCCCCAGGGAAATGCATGAGGCAATATGTGCCGAGTGTGGTGTGGTTACTCAAGTCCCATTTAAACCTCGCAATGATCGTCCTATTTATTGCCGTGACTGCTTTATCGCCAAGAAAGAGCAATAGTATATACAATAAAATGTGACAAACCTGCCCGGGATAATTATATCTCGGGTTTTCGCTTGTCCAGATGGAAAGGCTAACATTATGTACCCTTATTCATGTATACATGGTAGACCACTTGTCTAATTTTGAACATACCCGTATAATTATTTACGGAGAACTTTGTATCAATTTAGGGGAGGGGTATATGGGTGTCTAAAAAACTGATTGCGTTATCGATGGTTACTATGTTTGTAGTGGTATTTGGGTTGGCAGGTTGTGGTGGTCAACAGTCAGCAAAACCCGCTGATCAGAAGGTACTTAAGGTTGGTTCTGAAACTACGTTTGCACCGTTCGAATTCCAGGATGAGAAGACCAAAGACTATATTGGCTTTGATATGGATCTGATCAAGGCTGTCGGCAAGCAGATGGGAGTAGAAGTCCAGGTGCAAAGCATGGGCTTTGATGGCCTGATTCCGGCATTGGAAGCTGGCAATATTGATGCAGCGATCTCAGGTATGACCATTACCGACGAACGGGCGAAAAAGGTTAACTTTTCTAAGCCGTATTATAAGTCTGGTTTGTCTATGGTTGTCAAAGCCGATAACAACACATTAAAGTCTTTTAAAGATCTTGAAGGCAAACGGATTGCTGTACAAATCGGGACTACTGGTGCCAGCGAGGCTAAAAAGATTAAAGACGTAAAAGTCCGGGAGTTTAACAACGCGCCGGAGGCGTTTATTGAGCTTAACAGCGGCGGTGTTGATGCCGTTGTTAATGATTTGCCGGTTAACGAATATTATATTGCTCAGGCTGGCGGTAAAGATGCCAAGATTGTAGGCGAACCGCTTAACTCTGAGGAGTATGGAATTGCTGTTGCCAAGAAAAACACCGAGTTGGCTGAGAAAATCAACAAAGCCATAGACGAGCTTAAGAAAAATGGCGAGTATGAAAAAATTTATGTCAAGTGGTTTGGCAAGAAGCCTCCCCAGTAGATTTGACTGCAATGGCGCGGAAATCGCGCCACTTTTTTTTCCCTCTATATTTATTGACACCTATTGCTTGTCCGCATATAATTGACATGTGATTTTATTCCGCCTTATATAATTTTTAGCAAGGGTGAGAAATTTGAATTTTGATTTTGAGTTAATCTTGCAGTCGTTTCCGTTGCTCCTTCTGGGCGCCGGTGTTACGGTGCAAATTACTGTGCTTAGTGTTAGTTTTGGTCTTTTAATCGGTATGTTTGTAGGCATAGCGCGACTGTCAACACTATGGCCGGTTAAGATGTTGGCGGCCATATATGTGGACTTTATCCGGGGTACACCGCTTTTGGTGCAGATTTTTCTCATTTATTTTGCGTTGCCGCTTATTGTTGGGCAGCGGATTGACCCGTTTATTGCTGCAATTACTGCTTGTAGTATCAACAGCGGTGCTTATGTGGCCGAGATTTTCCGTGGGGGCATCCAGTCCATTGACAAAGGACAGATGGAGGCTGGCCGCTCGCTGGGAATGACTTGGGCACAGACTATGCGGTACATAATTTTACCCCAAGCATTTAAACGCATTATTCCGCCATTAGGCAATGAATTTATTGCTATGCTCAAGGATTCCTCATTGGTGTCGGTAATCGGTTTTGAGGAGCTTACACGGCGCGGACAGTTGGTTATTGCCCGTACCTATGGCTCGTTTGAGATTTGGATCACGGTGGCCTTTATTTACCTTGTGATGACGTTGACAATATCCCGCTTTGTGGATTATCTTGAGCGGAGGTACAAGACTGATGATAAGCATTAAGAATCTGCATAAAAAATTCGGCAAATTACACGTATTAAAAGATGTTAGTGCCCATATTGCCGAACAAGAGGTGGTTGTTATCATTGGACCAAGCGGCTCTGGTAAGAGCACGCTGCTGAGGTGTATTAACTATCTTGAACAGCCTACCGAAGGCGAAATTATTGTGGATGGGATCCCGCTTACAAGTGAAGCCAATATAAATAAAGTACGGGAAGAAGTGGGGATGGTTTTCCAACGGTTTAATTTATTTCCCCATATGACGGTACTGGAGAATATTTCGCTTGCCCCGGTTAAGGTTCGTAAAATGTCACAGGCGGAGGCCAAGCAGGTGGCCCTGACTTTGTTGAAAAAGGTAGGGTTGTCAGATAAGGCTGATGCCTATCCGGAGCAGTTATCTGGTGGTCAGCAGCAGCGGGTGGCGATTGCCCGGGCACTGGCTATGAAACCTAAGGTTATGCTTTTTGATGAGCCAACATCGGCACTTGATCCGGAGATGATTAAAGAGGTACTGGATGTTATGAAGACTTTAGCTGATGAGGGAATGACGATGGCTGTGGTTACTCATGAAATGGGTTTTGCCCGCGAAGTGGGCGACCGGGTCATTTTCATGGATGAAGGCCGGATTGTTGAAGAAGGTTTGCCAGATGATGTATTTTTGCATGCCAAGGAAGAACGTACCAAGGCTTTTCTTTCTAAGATTTTATAAATTGACAGTAATGACAATTTATGCTATACTTCTTCTTGTGGCTGCTAAAAGGCAGTCTGTAGTTCAATCTTAGGAGGAGTTTCACATGATTGGTAAAGTTAAATGGTTTAGTGCAGAAAAAGGTTACGGGTTCATTGAGAGAGAAGATGGCGGCGATGTGTTCGTACATTTCTCGGCTATTCAAGACGAAGGCTTTAAGACCTTAAATGAAGGTCAACAAGTTGAATTTGAAATCGTTGAAGGCGCTCGTGGGCCACAAGCCAGCAACGTATATAAGGCTAACTAGGATATATCTATATAAATACCCGGCGATGAATATCGCCGGGTTTTGATTTATCCAGATGGAAAGTATAACTTTCCCTGGATTGAACGACTATACCCCTAAAGGGCACAGGCGGCTTCTGCCGGCGTCCTAAAGGACTTGGCAGAAGCCAAGTCTTATCTTATCTAGAGGGAAAGTTAAATTTTGACTTGGTCAAGCCAAGTCTTATCTTATGTAAAAAAAGATAGGAAAAGAAAATAAATTGAATTTTTAAACAGGAATTTTTGATTTGATCGGGAATATTAACTATATAGGAACCAGGAAAGGGGATGGGTAATATGGCAATTGTAGTACGAGGAAAAAACATTGATATTACACCAGCACTGAAAGACTATGTCACCAAGCGTGTTGGCAAAATCACGAAGTATTTTGATGGTGCAAGCATGGGTGAAATTACTGCAATCCTCACCGTTAACAAAGGCCGTCATATTGTTGAGGTTACCGTGCCTATCAATGGAATTCTTCTTCGGGGTGAAGAAGAGACGCCTGATATGTATACCTCTATTGACTTGGTTATTGAGAAATTGGAAAAGCAAATTGAAAAATATAAGACCAAGCTGTCCCGTAAGCTAAAAAGCGGGAGCTTTAAAACTGATTTAATCCCTGCAACTCCTCTGGCAACTGTTAGTGAAGATGAGTTTGACATTGTAAAAACCAAACGGTTTGCCATTAAGCCGATGGTTGTTGATGAGGCTGTTATGCAGATGAATCTTATTAATCATGACTTTTATGTTTTCGCTAATGCTGACACCGAGGAAGTTAATGTGGTGTACCGCCGCAGAGACGGTCGATATGGATTAATTGAACCGGAATTTTAGTGACAAAGAAATAGCTGGAAGATAACTTCCAGCTATTTCTAATAGTGTTGATTTCTATGTTATCTAGGTGTTCGTAGCTCGGATCGGCGTTTCATAATTATTTCAGCCAAGGAGGCTGATTCCAACTCTTGAGCTTTTTGAACAAATTCTTGTCTGCTAAAGAGTCCTTTATCAATGAGAAGATCTATCAGTACGGCAATGGCTAATGTATTTTTGGAGTCAACAGCTTTAAGGTCGGCAAGCTGACCGACTATGTCGAGGATATCCATGACATTATGCTTCACAATGCTACCTCCCAAGGTAAACCCTTTGGTAATAGTATGCATAAATTGGTAGATTTTTAAACGGTTTTTACAAAAATGTTAATAGTGAAATAAATAACTTAATCAGATTATTCCAATATTATTGACAAGTCTTCCAATATAAATTACAGTTAATCCGTGGCATTATTTATCTCTAGGATATTTCAAGTTTCAAATGTTCCAATTTTCACAATGAGTGGTTGCTGCACATTGGCATACTAACTAATTTTCATGGGTGAGGAGGTTTTGTCTTGAAAGGTTTTCAATCACAGGAGGTAACCCGTATTATCGAGATTGACAGCAAGACATGCAAAGGCTGCGATTCGTGTAAGGCATTTTGCCCAACAGATGCGATTGAGGGTAAGTATGGTGCCATTCACAAGATCAACAGCGAGAAATGTATTTCTTGTGGTCAATGCCTCATTAACTGTCCATTTGGGGCTCCCAAAGACACCGTTGACGTAGTGGATACGGTTATTGACAAGCTTAAGAACAAGAAACTGACAGTTGTTGCAACAATTGCTCCGGCGGTTCGTGTTGCTATTGGTGAGGAGTTCGGAATGGAACCCGGTAGCCTGGTAACCGAAAAAATGTATGGAGCAATGAAACAGGCTGGGTTTAAAGTTCTTGACACTGTCTTTACTGCCGATCAGACCATTATGGAAGAAGGCATGGAGCTTATTGCCAAGATTCGCCATTACGCGTTAGGAGAGCCGACAGAGCATCATTTAGGACCTTTGCCACAGTTTACTTCATGTTGCCCGGCTTGGGTTAGGTATGCAGAGCTATACTATCCTGAACTTTTGCCCAATATGTCTTCGGCTAAGTCGCCGATGATGATGGCTGGCGCACTGGGGAAAACCTATGGTGCCAAAGAAGTTTGGAAGGTTAACCCGGAAGATATATTCATGGTAGGCGTTATGCCTTGTACTGCCAAAAAATTTGAAGCTTCCCGTCCTGAATTCACAAGTGCTTCGGATTATTGGAAGACACAAGGCAGATCAGGAAGCTATCCTGATATTGATGTAGTACTCACTACCAGGGATTTAGCCCGTCTGTTTAAGAAACTGAATATTGACCTTAGGACTGTCGCTGAGTTTACTGATAAGGATAATCCTTTAGCCCAATACAGTGGCGCAGGTACTATCTTTGCCAATACCGGCGGTGTAATGGAAGCCGCTTTACGGACAGCCTATTTCGTAATCACCGGCAAGGAACTGGATGTGCTTGAATTCAAACCTGTTCGCGGTCTAAAAGGCGTGAAGGAAGCCAGTGTTACGATGGTAGATGTTAAAACAGGTAAAGAAGTTACACTGAAAGTAGCTGTAGCTCATGGTACCAAAGAAAACGTAAAAGCGCTCCTGGAAGAAACCAAAGCCGGTAAATCACCCTATCACTTCATCGAAATTATGAATTGTCCGGCCGGCTGTGTCAACGGTGGCGGTCAGCCAATCAACCCAATGGGTACTTCCTGGCTGGATAAAGCCAAGGCCGTACTACCTTGGTCATAAGGAGGGAACACAATGGCGCATTATGATTATGTAGAAAAGGCCGTAAAGGTTTCGCGACGTGAATTCATAGGAATCGTAGGTGTAGCCGGTGCAATCTTGTGGACCGGGGCCTATGTTGCTACAGATTTGGTACAAGACCGCACAAAGTACATCAAGCTGCGGGCGCAAGGCATTTATAACGATGATGTAAAAGCAAAAGTCCGCCAAAGCCATAACAATCAGGCGGTTACTGATGTGTACAAAAAGTTTGCCCAGAATCCACTCAGTAATTTGGCCGAAGAACTGTTTCATACTAAGTATGTAGACAGAACGAAATTAGTGTAGGAGGGATAATTGATGAGCCAGCATGATGAACATGGACCGCGGGTACTCAAGCACCCTCTTATCTCGCGGCTATTTCACTGGGGACTAATTTTAGGTTTTTTACCAGCAGCTCTTACTGGATTTTTTATTTGGCTTAAACCGTTTGGCGAAAGTCTGCAAAACGTGATTATGCAAATCCATATTGTAGGTGCATGTATTCTTACGTTATCTTGTATTTTTTATACTATCTTTGCTTTGGACAGAGTTGTTGCCTTTACCCGCCGAATATTTACCTGGGATTCACGGGATATGGCTTGGATGAAGATCTGTGGTGGTTATCCGCAGAAAATGCTGTTAGGCAAAACTATTCCAGTGCCACCAATGGGAAAAATGAATTCTGGTCAAAAACAAATGGGAATTATGATGTTGTTTGGTGGTATTCTGCTGATTGTTACCGGTTGGGCGTTATACGCCTTCCTGCCAGTAGCTCCTAAGGCAGCCATGTATTGGTTTGATATGGTGCATTTAGTAGTTGGTGTCGTTCTGGGAGTGAGCGTATTCGCGCATATCTTCCTGGGAATCTACAACTGGGGCGAATTTTTGTGCATGTTTGGTGACGGAACTCAGCCGCTTCATGAGGCTGAACACCATAACCCGGTATGGGTTGAGAATGAAATCGAACCAGTGAAGGGTAGTAACGTTACTACTCCCGGTCAGCAACAGCCAGGCTAAGACTGGTGTCCAAGATAAAATTTAAAAGCGAGATTGCTTCGCGAAGCGCGCAATGACGAGAGGGACGACAAGTCTATCTCCTTCGGTCATTACGAGCACTAGCGCGGCAATCTCGCTTTTGTTTTCCCTACTTTAATTTTTGATTTATTAAGCAACCCAGTTTTTGACTTTGCACGAGCTTTCTGTTAAAATCATATATTAGGCACATACTAACCCTATGATCGCTTGTAAAGACTTAACTATGTAATGGTAGCGGTCTAAGTTGATTGTGCAATACATTTGGTTTTTGGTTGGGGAGTTGATAATTTGTTTAAATTTTTAAAGAAAATATTTGGTGATGATAACGAAAAAGAAATTAAACGCATGTTACAGTTGGTAGAAAAAATCAATGCGTTTGAGCCCGAATTTAAAAATATGAGTGATGCTACCTTAACTGCCAAAACGGTCGAATTCAGGCGCCGGTTAGATAAGGGGCAAACGCTTGATGACCTTTTGCCAGAGGCTTTTGCTGTAGTGCGGGAAGCCTCGCGCCGGGTTTTGGCTATGCGGCATTTTGATGTACAGATGGTGGGAGGTATCACTCTGCATGAAGGAAAAATTGCAGAGATGCGGACAGGTGAAGGGAAAACTCTGGTAGCTACTTTGCCAGTATATCTCAATGCGCTGACAGGTAGGGGCGTGCATGTTGTTACCGTTAATGACTACTTGGCGCGCCGCGATAGTGAATGGATGGGAAAACTCTACCGTTATCTTGGTTTGTCTGTTGGCCTTATTGTCCATGGTTTGGATTTTGACGAACGAAAACTGGCCTATAGCGCTGATGTTACCTATGGGACTAACAACGAATTTGGTTTTGACTACCTGCGGGATAACATGGTTATTTACGCGGAACAAATGGTACAGCGGCCTTTAAATTATTCTATTGTCGATGAAGTTGACAGTATTTTGGTGGATGAGGCGCGGACGCCGCTAATCATATCTGGTCCTGGTGAAAAGTCTACTGACATGTACTTTGTGTTGGCTAAGGTTGTACCAAAATTAACAGCAGTCGATGACTATACCATTGATGAAAAGGCTAACACGGTAGCTCCGACAGAGGCTGGCGTGGCCAAAGCTGAGAAACTGCTTAATGTTAAAAACCTCTATGATAGCGAAAACATTGAGATGTCGCATCATTTTAATCAAGCACTCCGGGCGCATGCTTTGATGAAGCGGGATAAGGACTATGTGGTTAAAGATGGTGAGGTTGTCATTGTTGACGAGTTTACCGGCCGTTTAATGTTTGGCCGTCGCTATTCAGAAGGTCTGCATCAGGCCATAGAGGCCAAGGAAGGCGTTAAGGTAGAAAGGGAAAGCCAAACCCTGGCGACCATTACTTTCCAAAATTATTTCCGTATGTATAATAAACTGGCCGGGATGACAGGTACTGCTAAGACTGAGGAAACTGAATTCCGTAAAATTTATAATCTTGATGTTATTGTTATTCCTCCGAATCGCCCGATGCAGCGACAGGATTTACCTGATGTTATTTATAAAACCAAGCGTGCCAAGTACAAGGCCGTTGTTGAAGAAATTGCTGAACTCCATAGCAAGGGGCAGCCTATGCTTGTGGGTACGACCTCCATTGTTCAGTCAGAAGAATTGTCAGCGATGCTCAAGAAAAAGGGTGTACCGCACAATGTACTTAATGCCAAGTTTCATGAGATGGAAGCTCAGATTGTGGCCCAAGCCGGTCAGGCAAGGGCAGTAACTATTGCTACTAATATGGCTGGTCGTGGTACCGACATTGTGTTAGGTGAGGGTGTTGCCGAATTAGGTGGTCTCCGTATTATTGGCACCGAACGTCATGAAAGCCGCCGGATTGACAATCAGCTGCGTGGTCGTGCCGGGCGTCAAGGTGACCCAGGTTCTTCGCGGTTTTACCTATCGCTGGAAGATGATCTGATGCGTTTGTTTGGCTCCGATAATATTGCTAGCATTATGGAAAAATTGGGTATGGAAGAAGACGAACCGATTGAGCATTCGTTGATTACCCGTTCAATTGAGCAGGCACAGAAAAAGGTTGAGGCCCGTAACTTTGATATCCGTAAATATGTCCTTGAATATGATGATGTCATGAATCAGCAGCGTGAGGTCATTTACAGCCAGCGTAAGAAGATCCTGACAGGGGATAACCTCAAAGAAAATATCGATATGATGATTGAAAAAATTATTGATTATGGTATGGATCTATATGCTAATGAAAAGATATATCCTGAGGAATGGGATTATGGCGGCCTGATTGAATACTGTGAAGGCTTTTTTGCGCCTAGCGGTGGGCTTAAGCAGGAGGAACTTGACAAGCTAAGTCGTTTTGAACTCCGGGAGGAACTTGTGCGTGTAGCTCAGGTTGCCTATAGTGGACGAGAAGAGTTATTTGGCTCTGATAATATGCGAGAGCTTGAAAAAGTTGTTATGCTTAAAACGGTTGATGCTAAATGGATGGAGCATCTTGATGCCATGGATATGCTGCGTCAGGGGATTGGTCTCAGGGCTTATGGTCAAAAGAATCCGTTGATTGAGTACAAAATTGAAGGGTATGATATGTTCCAGCAAATGATGGAAAGTGTGCAGGAAGATATTGTTCGGTATATATTCAGAGTTAATATTGTAACTCAGGCTCAACCGGAAGATCATCTACGCGGCGCCCATGCCACCCGCGGTGGCGAAGAAGGAGACGAACAGTCTCAGCCACTTGAGCCAATTATTAATACCGATACAACAGGCCGTAATGAATTATGTCCTTGCGGCAGTGGTAAAAAATACAAACGCTGTTGTGGCGCCAAATAATAGGGAGTTGAGAAAGTGCTTTTGGAAGAATTGCGCGGGTCAATAGAGACCTTGGCTAAACGGCTTGAAGAAATGAGGGCTTCTCTTTGACGTTGCTGGTAAAAGGGAACGTATTGAAGAACTCGAAGATAGAATGAGTGATCCCACCTTCTGGGATGACCCTGATGAGGCGCAAAAAATCGCCCAAGAGGTCACACGCATGAAGGACAGTATCAGCCAGTACCACGACTTGCGTAGCCGTCACAGTGATATGGCTACTTTATGGCAATTGGGAATGGAAGAGCAGGACGAGAGTGTTTATTCTGAATTAACTGCCAGCCTTGCTAGCATGGAGCAGGAATTGGATCATCTTGAACTGACTCAGATGCTTTCGGGTGAGTATGATCGCAATAACGCTATATTGACGCTGCATGCCGGGGCTGGCGGCACCGAAGCACAGGATTGGGCGCAAATGCTGCTCAGAATGTATGTGCGTTGGGCTGAAAAGAACAATTACAAGGTAGAGACTATGGACTTTCAGGCAGGCGATGAGGCGGGCGTTAAAAGTGTGACCCTGATGATTAGTGGTACTAATGTCTATGGCTATTTGAAAGCCGAAAAAGGGGTACACCGCCTTGTTCGTATTTCGCCCTTTGATGCCAGTGGCCGACGCCACACCTCGTTTGCTGCCGTCGATGTTATGCCCGAGATTGATGATTCAGTAGATATTACTATTAATCCAGTAGATTTGAGGGTTGACACCTATCGGGCCAGTGGTGCCGGTGGTCAGCATATCAATAAAACAGACTCAGCTGTCCGCATGACTCACTTGCCGACAGGTGTTATTGTACAATGCCAGACTCAACGTTCGCAGATTCAGAATCGGGAGCAGTGCATGCGCCTATTGCGGGCCAAGTTATTTGAACTTGAACGACAAAAACAGGCAGATAAGAAGGCGGAACTTGGTGGCGAATACCAAGCTATTGAATGGGGCAGTCAAATTAGATCTTATGTTTTCCATCCCTATAATATGGTGAAGGACCATCGGACTGCTGCCGAAACAGGCAATGTTCAGGCTGTAATGGATGGAGAAATTGAATTGTTTATCGAAGCTTACTTAAAGAGTGAGTCTGGCGTCAAAGAATGAAAGGAAGAAAAGTTTTCCTAAGGGGGAATTAACCCTATGAAGCGCTTTACAACCATTGTTTTGTTCCTGGTCATGGTAATAGCGGCCGTGGAAGTCGTATTGCCCAAGGTGGTGTCAGATGCTGCGGCTCAAGGACTCCGCGATCTGACAGGGAGCAAACAAGCGACTGCCAGGGTGGACAAAATCCCGGCTCTGTTTATGCTTGACGGCAATTTTGATCGTGTGACGGCAGATGTTAGCGAGGTTAAGACTGAGAAAATAACCATTCGCAATATGCATATTAGCTTACGCGATGTAAAGGTTGATATTCAGTCGCTATTGACCAGCAGGAAGCTTGTGCTTGAACAAGTAAAGGATGTCGAACTTACAGCGACCATCGGGCAAGAGGAATTGGCTGCCTTTCTCAATAACTCAGTCAAAGGGATTAAAAATGCGGTTGTAACGATAACTCCTGAAAAAATCCAGGTGACTAGTGCGTTAACCGTAGGTGGTTTTGCCCGGGTCGATGTCAGGTTGGAAGGCCGGATTGTGAGTGACCATGAGAACCGACGTATTACGTTTGTTACCGAGCGGTTTTGGCTGAACAATACCCCAGTTGGCAATATCGGTGGTTCGTTACTGACAGAAGTGCCGTTATTGGATTTTAAAAAAATGCCGTTTAATGTGAATGTACGGGATGTTGTCATGGAACAGGGTCAGGTTATTATTTATACCGACAACCGAAATTAGTACTGGTTCAAGGTTAGTTTGTCGTCATTGTGAGTGTTAGCGAGGCAATCTGACTTGTAATGGGATTAATGTTTGTTGGGAATAGTACATATACATATTATTATCGAAGCTGCCCACATAGGTGGCGGTTTCAAAAAGGGTGGAGAGATTTTGTCAACCTTTACATATAACAAATGGCTGATTGGCTTGGTCATTGTTGGCCTATTGGTATCCTTTACTATCGATTGGCAGCGTCACACAGTTGAACAGGCCAATTCCACGGTTGAAATGGTTATGGAATATGAAGATATCATGGAATTAGCGCAAATCGAGGGTGTCCGTCCAATTGACATGTTTCAGCAATTTAAAGACGCTGGCATTACTAGCTTAGGTGTGTATGAAACTACCCTGGAAAAACTCAATAAAAGCGGCAAAATAACGGCATTGCCTGGTGCAGATATTCTTCACCAGAAAAATACCGGCACGCTGACAGATCCCTTTTGGCGCAATTTAATTGCCGAAGGTAAGATCCAGGCTGAGGATGTATATGTCGTTGGGCAAGATCAACAAGTCTTCCAGGAAGTGATGGCTGACTTAAGCCGCCGTTTGGGACCTGACAGGGTAACGCTGCTGGCAGATGGTGAGCGCCCGGTATTGGAAGCTAAAGCCAATTTTGAAAAAGTTGTGAAATGGAATCTGGGGCTATCTTCTGCAGAACTTGCTGTAGTTGACAAGTTGGGCTTTTACGTAATTGCCCGTCCGACGAACTATACTAAGGTAACCCCTGCAGATGTTGATTCAGTGTTTCAGCGCTTGGCAGCAGTTAATAACCTGAGTGCTATCATGTTTTCTGGTGAGGAGGTCTTGGGTTATCCAGATCTATTGCCACTTACCGCCGGCCGTTTTCGAGATCGACAACTGACATTAGCCATGATTGAGCATCCACTGCAACTGCAGTTTCTTAAACAGGAAGGGCTTACTCAACTGGCTGCTGCCAATAACTACCAGTCTGCCCGGGTTTATGTTATTCCCAAAGATGAGCAGGTTAAATTAAAAGCAGCTGAAGCCATTCAGCGTTGGGCGCTGGCTGATCAGGAACGCAATATCCGGATCAATCTCTTGCGACGGTACGATAAGCCGGAGCCAGGAAAAACTCTGACTGAAACTAATCTGGATTATGTGTCAGGTGTTAAACAAGCCTTAGTGGCTGAGGGTTTCAGCCTTGGCCGGGCCGGTACCTATAACCCGTATTTTCCTGCGCCATGGCTCTTAGCACTTGTTGTGCTCGGTGCAACGGCGGCTGGGGTACTGTTTTTGTCTTTGGTCTATCCCTTTGGTGCGCGCTGGCAGTATGCGCTTACCGCTATATTGGCAGTGCTGCTGATCTTCCCGCTTAGTAAGGGCGGCGGTACGCTTAGCCGTCAAATGGTTGCGCTGGCTAGTGCCAGTGTTTTCCCGGCTTTAGCTATGACTTGGCAGCTGGATCGTTGGCGGCGGCTGGAGGCTGCCGGTCAGTTTGAACGTCCGGCTTCTCTGGGTAAAATTATTACCGCCGGTTTGGGCGCTGTTGTTATTGCTACGTTTATTTCTCTGGCAGGCGGTCTCTATTTAGGTGCTGTGCTTAGTGATGTGCGCTTTTTCTTGGAAATGGAAATATTCCGGGGTGTAAAGCTCACCTTCGTTGCCCCAATGTTGTTAGTTACTATTGTGTACTTAACTCGTTATAATTTGTTTGACAATGTTCAATTGACAGATGCCAGAGGCTTGTGGCGTCAGGTGACTACTATCTTGCATTATCCGGTAACTATGAAAACCTTGCTGTTGGTTGGCATGGCTGCGTTTGCAGCCTGGGTCTATATTGGTCGTTCAGGACATACGGCCGGTGTACCAATACTGGGGATTGAACTTAAACTCAGGGCACTATTAGAACAGCTGCTGTACGCCCGACCAAGGGGAAAAGAGTTCTTAATCGGCCATCCGGCCTTTTTATTGGCAGTCATGGCAGTCTATCGCCAATGGCCGCGTCTTGTGCAATATTTGCTGATCGTAGTAGCGACTATTGCTCAGGGTTCGTTGGTGGAAACTTTTGCGCATTTGCGGACACCGGTGCTCATGTCCACCGTCAGGGGATTAGACGGCTTGGTTTTAGGTGCGATCATTGGCATAGTAGCGGTTGTTGGCGTGTATGCTGTTCAAGCCGTAATCACTCGATTGGGAAGGAGTACGGTTTCCCATGAGTGATATTGTTGTTTCAGGCTATTACGGTTTTGCCAATGCGGGTGATGAGGCTATGTTGGCGGCTATGATTGAGGCCTTAACTGATATTGAGCCCAATATTAAAATTACAGTTATCTCCGGTAATCCGGAAGATACCCGGCAGCGGCACGGTGTAGCTGCTATCTATCGTTTGAATTACCCAGAGATTGCTAAGGTGCTGGCCCAAAGCCAGTTGTTAATCAGCGGCGGCGGCAGCTTGCTCCAAGACGTGACCAGTGACCGCAGTCTCTACTATTACCTGAGTATTATGATGCTGGCCAAAAAGCTAGGCAAGCCGGTTATGCTGTATGCTCAGGGAATTGGTCCGGTACGAGGATACTTGGCTCAAGGGGCCATGCGTTATATTGGTAATATGGTTGATCTTATTACTGTTCGTGACGAGGGCTCTTATGAGGAGCTAAAGCGGTTAAAGGTAACTGCGCCGCCTGTGCATATAACGGCTGATCCGGTTTTGGCCATGCATCCGGTGGATAAAACCATTGGGCGCAGCATTTTGAAAAAGCATGGCCAAGAAGGTGTGGCGCCGTTAATTGGTATTTCTGTGCGGGAATGGAAGGATTGGGGACATTTTAAACAGGTGATGGGCCATGCTGCTGACAAAATGATTGAAGAACTGGGAGCTAAGGTGGTATTTATCCCCATGCAGTGGCCTGATGACCTCGGTGTTTCTGAAAAGATTGCCGGGCGTATGAAAAATAAAGCCAGTGTGCTGCCCAGTGAATATACTACCAGTGAGTTACTCTCGCTGGTAGGTAATTTGGATCTATTAATTGGCATCAGACTGCATGCGCTTATTTTTGCTGCTGTTATGCATGTGCCGATGGCGGGTATATCCTATGACCCCAAAATTGATCGCTTCCTCGAAACTATAGGCGAAAAACATGTCGGTACTCTGAAGACGGTTACGGCCGATAACCTGATGGCCAGGATACGGGAGATGTGGGATGAACGCAAACAGCCTAACCGGGAGCGGGAAGACCGTATTACTGCTTTGCGTAACAAAGCTTTTCTAAACGCCGAACTCGCGCTTAGCCTGGTAAAAAAGTAAGGAGGAAGCGATGGTGAAGAGAAAGTGGCTGCGTGACTATTTGGGAATTGTGCTGGGCACGGTGATTACTGCTGTGGCGCTTAATATGTTTTTAATCCCTAATAAAGTTGCGGCAGGCGGCATTAGCGGCTTGGCCACAGTGCTCCACCATACGTTTGGATTGCCGGTAGGCATGACTATGCTGGCCTTTGATATTCCCATGTTTTTGCTTAGTGTTAAAATCCTGGGAACTCGCTTTGGTATGAATACACTGCTGGGTGCGGGCATTTTAGCGGCTAGTATTGATTTATCTGCGCCATTTGTTCCTGTTCTCACCCACGATCTGTTGCTTAATTCTTTATATGGTGGTATTCTTGCCGGTGTTGGTATGGGAATTGTGTTTAAATTTAAAGGAACAACGGCTGGTACTGATTTGGCAGCAGCCATTATACATAAAGTAACGAAGATTAGTATTGGTCAGGCGCTCTTAGGAGTTGATTTTTTCGTTATTGCTACAGCGGGTCTTGTGTTTGGCAGTGCGGAGTTGTCATTATATGGACTTATTTCTTTATTTGTCACCACGCAAATCATTGATCTGGTGCAAGAAGGCTCAAGTAACGCCAAAGCTTTTTTTATTATGTCACAGTCGCCAGAGAAGGTGTCAGAGGCCATTATGACTGAGCTCGGGCGGGGAGTGACTTATTTGGCAGGCCGCGGCGCTTATACCCATGCCGAGCGTGAGGTTGTTTTCTGTGTAGTTAGTACCAGAGAGGTTTCTGCTGTCAAAGACCTGGTATACCGAATTGATTGCCAGGCTTTTGTTATTGTCACCGATGCACATGAGGTATTGGGCGAGGGCTTCACCACTCATCGCTGAAACTGCTGAAACAGGCTATAAACGCCCATCTGCTTCGTTGCTCCTCAAAACGTTTGCTTGCGTACGCGTGTACGCGGCGCTGCACGTTTTTCCGGTGCGCCTCGCAGCTGGACATTTCTAGCCAGTTTCAGGTCTTGGCACATTAATGTTGCTTAGTGCAAACCTAGTAGTAGTGGACTCGTTTCAGCTAGCTGAAACATTGTGGGATTAGTCCGACGGTAGGAGCTAGCTGAAACATTGTGGATTAACCCTAAAGGACTATAGGAGGTTGAAAGAATGTCACAAAAACTAACTCCGCAGCAGCTTACTGAGCTTGCCAGGCGGGCCAAATCCATTCGGGGTAATATTGTACGCATGGTTACTGAGGCAAAATCCGGTCATCCCGGTGGTTCCTTATCTGCGGCCGATATTCTAACTGTGCTTTATTTTGCTGAAATGAAGGTAGACCCGGCTAATCCTAAGGACGCTGACCGCGACCGCTTTGTGCTCTCCAAAGGGCATGCGGCACCGGTGCTTTATGCCACACTGGCAGAGAAGGGGTATTTGCCCAAGGAAGAGTTATTGACTCTGCGCAAGATTAACAGCCGTCTTCAGGGCCATCCTGAGATGAAAAAGATTCCCGGTGTGGATATGTCTACCGGTTCTTTGGGACAAGGTTTGAGTGCTGCCAATGGTATGGCATTGGCTGGTAAGCTAGATGCTCGGGATTACCGGGTATATGCCTTGTTAGGTGATGGCGAACTGGAAGAAGGTCAGGTATGGGAAGCTGCTATGTTTGCTCCTCATTATAAGCTGGACAACCTTACGGCATTTGTTGATTTTAATGGTTTGCAGATTGATGGTCCGATTAGCGAAGTCATGTCGCCATTGCCTATCCCTGAAAAATGGCAGGCTTTTGGCTGGAATGTAATTGTTATTGACGGCCATGATTATAACGCCATCTATGATGCCATTCAAGCAGCCAAGACCGTAAAAGACAAACCGACCATGATTGTGGCTAAAACCATCAAAGGCAAAGGCGTTTGCCAAATGGAAAACGTCGCCGAGTGGCACGGTAAAGCCCCCACCCGCGAAGAGTGCACAACATTCTTAGCCGAATTAGAGGCTATGGACGATTAATTATATATTCTGCATTAAGGCAGGTTGCAGGCGCAGGTGGGCGGTGCATTGACAACACTCCACCACTAACGTTTGACTTCCGCTTTTGCCAACACACCACCCACCTGCAAAGGGCTTTAACACGTTGTACATAGGTTTAAAGAAACTATGAATATACACGATGCTGGTTATGAATGCCCAGATGCTAGGCGCACCGAGAACCGTAGCGGAGACGTACACGTAGTACGTTGAGCAACGGATCGCAGGAGCAACAAAGCAGATGGGCGTTCAGAACCAGCATCCACTGAAAGAGGTGCATAGATAATAATGGGTAAAGAACTCGCTACTCGCGAAGCCTACGGTCTGGCATTAAAGGACCTGGGTGATCGCAATAAAAATGTCGTGGTATTAGACGCCGACCTGTCCAAGTCGACCAAAACCAATGTGTTTGCCAAAGCGCATCCTGACCGGTTTTTCAATGTCGGCATTGCTGAGCAGAATCTGATGGGGGTTGCCGCCGGTCTAGCCGCTGCGGGGAAGATTCCTTTTGTTTCAACTTTTGCTATGTTTGCAACCGGCCGTGCGTTTGAACAAGTGCGCAATTCAATCTGTTATCCTGAGCTCAATGTTAAGATTGCTGCAACTCATGCCGGTTTGACTGTCGGTGAAGATGGTGCCTCCCACCAGTCCATTGAGGATATCGCTATCATGCGGGTATTACCAAATTTGACGGTTATTGTACCTGCTGATGCAACTGAGACTAAGCAAGCCATTGATTTTGCTGCTGAGCATAAAGGACCAGTATATATTCGTCTGGGACGGTCGGCAGTACCTAATGTTTTTGGTGAAGCTTATGAATTCCGTATTGGTAAAGCTGCGCTGTTAACAGATGGCACAGATGTAACTATTATTGCCTGTGGCGTCATGGTGGCTCCGGCACGGCATGCAGCAGAGCAGCTTATTTCCCAGGGAATAAGTGCGCGGGTACTAGATATGGCTTCCATTAAACCGATTGACAAAGAGGCCATCATTGCCGCTGCCCGTGACACTGGTGCGATTGTGACCTGTGAAGAACACAGCATTATCGGTGGTCTTGGCAGCGCAGTTGCTGAGGTACTTGTCGAAAATGCGCCTGTTCCAGTAGAACGTTTGGGTGTTATGGATACTTTTGGCGAATCCGGTACACCGGGTGACTTGCTGAAAAAATATAATTTAACTGAAGAAGCGATTGTTGCTGCTGCTAAAAAGGTAGTTAGCCGCAAAAACCAATAAAATAATAAAGAAAACACGGTTTGTGCTAAGCCTTTGGCGACAAGCCGATGTTACTTGAAGAAAGTTTTACTTTCTGTTAGGGTAAAAAATCCCGCACATGCATATCTATGATGTATGTGCGGGATTTTTTTTACCCTGCAGTGACCCTTCTGCGGTCATTGTGACAAAGGCAGAGAAGATGCTTAGTCCGGGAGGAGGGATGCTGTGAACTGCTGGCAGGTAATAAATCTGGGCCGACGTGTACTGCGTCGAGCCGGCATCGGGATAGTAGGACTACTGGCGCTATTCCAGGTGAGCGGTGCTCTTTCTACGGCCGTGTCTATGTTGGTATCGCTGGCTTTTTATGCGTTCGCCTTTGGTGTTAAGTTCGGTATCGGTTTTATCTTGCTGCTATTGGTTCACGAATTGGGTCATATTGTGGCCTCACGTATTGTTGGCCTCAGAGCCAACGGTCCTACCTTTATCCCCTTTATTGGTGCTGTTATTAGCTTAAACCGTCCACCCATCAACGCCAAAATGACAGCCAATATTGCTATTGGTGGTCCCGCAGCTGGGACGCTGAGCGCCTTGGTTTGTTTGGTTTTTTATCTGTGGAGTAGTAGTACGTTGATGTTGGTACTTTCGTATACCGCCTGCCTGTTGAATATTTTTAACCTTATTCCCTGCGCTCCACTAGATGGAGAACGCATTGCAGCTGCCATCTCGCCACGACTTTGGTGGATTGGCAGTTTTGTTATTGGTGTTGTGTTCTTATATACCTATAACATTTTGGTTTTACTAATTTTTTTGTTTTCTTTGTTTGAATTGTGGCGGGGGGAAGAGACACAAGAGCACGGTTACTATCAATTGACAGCGACGCAGCGTTTGAAGGTGGCATGGTGGTATTTTGGTTTATTAAGCGTGTTAGGGCTCACAACGTTGTATACGTTGGAACTGCTGAAGTAAGGGGATAAAGTAACAATCTATAATCAATAGTACACAAGAAAGGAGGGTTTTGTGTATCTGCGTCGAATATCCAATATGTTTTGGTCTTTGAATTTAGTATGGAGGTACTCTACGATTGATTTACATGAGTGAAGTGTCGAAGGTATACAGCAATGGCTCAGTTGCGTTAGCTGATATTACAGTAGATATCCAAAAAGGTGAGTTTGTTTTTGTCGTGGGTACGAGTGGTGCTGGTAAGTCGACATTCATTAAGTTGATTTTACGTGAAGAACTACCCACAAGTGGACGGCTTGTTGTTAACGGACGGAATGTCATCGAGATGCCGCCAAAAGACGTGCCGTATTTGCGACGGGGCCTGGGTATAATATTTCAGGATTATCGGTTGTTACCCAATAAAACTGTATATGACAATGTGGCTTTTGCTATGCAGGTGGTTGAAGCGCCACGCCGGGAAATTCAAAAACGGGTGCATAATGTGCTCGATTTAGTCGGTCTCAGGCACAAAGTGCGTACCTATCCAGCTGAACTGTCAGGTGGTGAGCAACAGCGGGTAGCTATTGCCAGGGCCATTGTCAATAATCCGGTTATTGTTATTGCAGACGAACCAACAGGCAATCTGGATCCGGATACCTCATGGGAAATCATGAAGGTATTTGATACCATTAACAAGGCAGGTACGACTATTATTATGGCCACTCATGATAAAACCGTTGTTGACGCGATGCGCAAACGGGTTATTGCTATTGAAGACGGCCGTATTGTCCGTGACCAGGTAAAAGGAGTTTACGGCTATGAAGATTAGAACCTTTGAATATTTCGTGCATGAGGCTATTTTCTCGCTAAGACGTAACAGCCTGATGAGTATTGCTTCTGTGAGCACGGTGGCGGTGTCACTGTTAATTTTGGGCATGTTTTTGGTTATGGTGCTCAACCTTAATCATATTGCTTCTACCCTGGAAACTCAGGTGCAGATTACTGTATACATGGAAGACGGGTTATCTGACCGGGATATGCGGGAGATAGGCACGAGGATAACCAAGCTAGCTGGTGTAACAGAGGTAATGTTTATTGATAAGGGCGAGGCCATGGTTAAGTTCAAAGAACGTTTAGGCGAGCAGCAAGGTTTACTTACGGCCCTGGGAGACACTAATCCGTTGCCTAATTCCTTTGAAGTAAAAGTAGACAAGCCAGAGTATGTGAAATCGGTGTCCCAGGCGATTGCTCAGCTTAAAGGGGTAGAAAATGCCAACTATGGTCAGGAAGTTATTGAGCAATTGTTTGCTTTGACAAAATTGGTTCGGATTTTTGGGCTTATTCTGATTGTTTTTCTGGCACTGGCGGCATTGTTCATTATCTCAAATACTATTCGGATTACCGTTTTTGCCCGCCGTAAAGAGATCGGGATTATGAAGTATGTTGGGGCCACTGACTGGTTTATCCGGTTTCCTTTTATGATTGAAGGCATGATATTAGGTTTTAGTGGTGCACTTTGTGCAATGCTCATCTTGAGCCAGACCTATAGCACTCTTACCGAAAAGGTCTACGAATCGTTGGCCTTTTTACCATTGATTCCCAAGAGTCCATTCTTGACTCATATTAGTATTGTTTTGCTTGTTGTGGGCACAGCCATTGGCGCGTTAGGCAGTACCATTTCACTTAAGCGGTTTATGAAGGTGTAACAGGGGGGAGAATTTTGCTTAGTAAACGTATTTTGTCAGTATTATTGATCATTTTACTAGTTGCCGGCGTACTAGCAACGGCGCTGGCGGATGAGGTTGACCAAAAACAGCGTGAACTCGAAGATGTTCAGTTGCAGATCGAAATGCAGCAAAATAAAGCGACGCAGGCACAACAGCAGGTGGATAGTGTCTCTGAACAGCTACGGACGATTCAAGGTAATCTTGATACGGCAGCCAGCGAATATAACAGCATTTTATCCAAACTTGCCGCTACTGAGCAGCAGATAACGGTGAATACGGCGTTATTAGCTAAAGTAGAAAAAAATCTGGCTATGCGTAGCGAAATCCTAAATAAGAGAATGCGCGATATCTATAAGAATGGTCAGGTAAATTATCTGGATGTTTTATTCGGGGCCACAGACTTTGCTGATTTTACTACAAGGGCAGAGTTGTTAAAACGGGTTGTTAACCTGGATATAAATCTTGTTGCTCAAGTAAAGGCCGAACGTGAGCTTGTGGTTCAGAAACGGGCCGAACTTGAGCGGGACAAGGCAGCCATTATTGATCTTAAGGCACAAGCTGCTACGAAAAAGGCGCTTATTGAATCCCAAAAAAATGAGCGCGAAAGGGTATTGGAATCAGCTGTAAATGAGCGTGACACGGCTGAACAGGCATATAATGAACTCATGGAAACCTCTAGCCAGATTGAGCAGATGATTAGGCGGATTCAGTCTTCAGGCAATAATGCTGCTGGTCCGGCAGGTGGTAGTGGGGCACTAATGTGGCCGGCCTCAGGCCCGATTACATCGCCATTCGGTTGGCGGACACACCCGATTTTTGGCACTGGTCGATTCCATAGCGGCATTGATATTGGCGCTGATTATGGTGATGCGGTTGCGGCAGCCGATAGTGGCGTCGTGGTGTCCAGTGGCTGGATGGGCGGCTATGGTAATGCCATTATTATTGATCATGGTAACGGGATTTCGACATTATATGCGCATAATTCGGAGCTGCTGGTGGAAGAGGGGGCGCGGGTGCACAAAGGACAGATAATCTCCCGCGTTGGTTCGACCGGCTATTCGACTGGTCCGCATTTGCATTTTGAAGTGCGGGAAAATGGTTCGCCAGTCAGCCCCATGAGTTATTTGCCTTAAAGAAAGACACTGAAAGCGTGGCAGCTCATTCCAGGTAAGAATATTTACAACCAATTTAACATATAGTTAAAAGGATAAGAAGAAAAAGGGATAAGTCCGGTATCGAACCCGTGACTTCTGCGAGGTGTATTTATTGAGTCGCCGTAAAATAATTTTTGGCGCCGTAGTATTGGTGTTAGTTACATTTCTGACGACATCGGCCGGCTTTTTATATCTGATGAATGCATGGTCAGCTGATGTTGTCAATACGCTTAAGGTGTTAAGGGCATTACAGGTTGTTAAGTCTCGGTATGTAGATGAGGTACCGGTAGAAACACTGGTGGCCGGATCAATTAAGGGGATGGTAAAGTCCCTGAATGATCCACATTCTATCTACATGGACGCCAAAATGTACAAAGAGTTCATGATTGAGACCGAAGGCTCTTTTGGGGGGGTAGGTATTGTTATTGGTACTAAGGATAAAATGCTTACCGTAATCGCTCCGATTGAAGGTACACCTGGTGAAAAATCTGGGATTAAAAGTGGTGACCAGATTATCAAGATCGATGGCCAAGATACCAAAGACCTGGCACTTGATGAAGCTGTCAGTAAGATTCGTGGTCCGGAAGGCAGTCAGGTTGTATTAACCATTATGCGTGAGCAGGAGGTACAAGACTATACCCTAACCCGTTCCAACATTCAAATTAAGACTGTGGCGGGAAAAATGCTCGACAATAATATTGGTTATATTCGGATATCCATGTTTAATGAAAATACAGGCAATGATTTTGTTCGCAAATTGCAGGAGCTGGAAAAACAAGGACTAAAAGCCATGGTTCTCGATTTGCGGGATAATCCCGGCGGACTTTTGGATGAGAGTGTTAAGGTGGCTAGCCAGTTTGTTCCCAAGGGTCCGGTGGTTTCAGTGGTTACTCGTGATGGGCAGCGCGAAACTCATTCTTCCAAGTTGGAAGCCGCGAAATATCCGATTGCTATTTTGGTTAATGGTGGTAGTGCCAGCGCCTCAGAGATTGTAGCCGGGGCGGCGCAGGATACTGGTGTAGGCACACTGATTGGTACTAAGACCTATGGTAAGGGTTCTGTTCAGACAATCGTTCGCTTGGATGAGGGTTCAGCAATTAAGTTGACCATTGCCAAGTATCTGACGCCGAACGACAGGTCCATTAATGGTGTGGGCATTGAACCAGATATTGTAGTTCAATTGCCGGAAAGTAGAGATAAAGATGTTCAGCTGGATAAAGCCCTTGAGGTTTTGAAAAGCAAAATGTAGTACTGTACTAAAGGGGAGGGTTGGTTTATAATTTTATAAACCAACCCTTATCTGCATATATATATTCTGCATTGAGGTGAGACAAGTTGTTCCCATGGGCTGATCTAATTTCACTCATTATTCGCGGGACATTGGATGTAGTATTGGATGTTAATTTTTGGCTAATTCTAGCGTTGGTTGGCTATCAGTATTGGCAGATGCAAAAAAGCCAGCGGCAAATGTTCGGTGTTTATAAATATAGCTTGACGAAGCAAATATTGCTGGCTGGGGTATATGGGCTTATTGGCGGTATCACTGGCAGCTTTTTATTGGCAATTGTTGGCGTCACGCTGAATCAGCTTGGTCTTAATTATATCTGGCCGGTGGCCTTGGCGCTCATGCTTATCAATATGCGGTTTTTATGTTTTGCTTATGCCGGCGGGTTGGTGGCATTAGCAAATGTTATCTTTGGCTGGCCGGAGGTTAATGTACCGCAAGTGCTGTCACTGGTAGCTGTACTCCACATTACCGAGAGCCTGTTAATTGCCATTAGCGGTAGCTACAGTGCGATGCCCATGATTGTCAAGAAACAAGATGGGCGGTTGGTGGGAGCCTTTAGCCTGCAGAACTTCTGGCCATTACCGCTGGTTATCCTGGTGGCGGTGGCTATGCCTTCAGGTACTATTTCTGCTGATGTCATGAAAATGCCGGAATGGTGGCCGTTACTAACAATAGTCCAGGAGTCACCAATTGGATCGAGCTTACTCTATGTGATGGCGCCGGTGGTCGCAGCCTTGGGTTATACTGACATGGCGATAGCCAGTTTACCGCAGCAGCGGCGGTGGCATTCTGCACTGCACCTGGCAGGTTACAGCATCCTCTTGCTAGTGCTGGCGCTGTTATCAGCAAAATATGTCTGGCTGCAAGTGTTCGCCGCTATTTTGTCCCCGCTCGGCCATGAACTGCTTATCCAAATGGATAACCGCCGTGAGATGGAGGTGCCACCTCGTTTTGTGCCGCCGTCCTATGGGCTTATGGTGCTTGATACGGTGGGTGACTCACCGGCGGCTAACTTGTTTAAGCCCGGTGATATTATTATTAACGTGGCTGGTTTGCCGATAAATAGCCGGTATGATTTGGCAGCAGCGATTAGTCAGGCCACGGAAGAGTTCAGCATTGCTTTTGAGCGGGCAGGCAAGGAAATTCGTAAGAATAGTAAGTTTAAGCAAGGTGAACGCCGGTTAGGCGTAATCTTAGTCCCAGAGGGGGACGAGTTATTTTATGTTGAAATGATTACCAATCGGTATGGGTTAATTGATTGGCTTAAAGATAAGTTTAGAAAACGCTAGAAACAGCGTGAATAAATCATATAGGTGATAATTATGGCAACTGTACCAAAGCTCAATACGGTTCATCATGAAGGCAGCAGCCCTTTTAAGGTAGAAGCCCCGTTTGTGCCTACTGGTGACCAGCCGCCAGCTATCGTTCAATTGGCGGCGGGGATTGACCACGGTGATATAGCGCAAGTACTGCTAGGAGCTACTGGTACCGGCAAGACCTTTACCATGGCCAAAGTTATTGAAGCTGTGCAAAAACCAACGCTGGTGATTGCACATAATAAAACACTTGCGGCTCAATTGGCCAGCGAGTTTAAAGAATTTTTTCCGAATAATGCGGTGGAGTATTTCGTAAGTTACTATGATTACTATCAGCCGGAAGCCTATATTGCGCAGACAGATACTTATATTGAAAAGGACGCTGCGATTAATGATGAAATCGATAAGTTGCGTCACTCAGCAACCAGTTCGCTGTTTGAGCGACGGGATGTCATTATTGTGGCCAGTGTGTCGTGCATCTATGGCTTAGGCTCGCCTGATGAATATCGGGGGTTAGTGCTGTCACTTAGGCAAGGACAAACTAAAGATCGGGATGACATTCTGCGCAAGCTTGTGGAAATTCAGTATGAGCGTAACGATTATAACTTTACCCGTGGTACTTTCCGGGTGCGTGGCGATATTGTTGAAATTTATCCGGCAGCATATGGTGAGAAGGCTTTGCGGGTAGAGTTATTTGGCGATGAAATCGAGCGGATTTTGGAAATCGATACCCTAACAGGTGAAATTATCACTGAACGTAAACATATTGCTGTCTATCCGGCCTCTCACTATGTTACCTCACGGGAAAACATGCTGCGTGCGGTAGGAGATATTGAAGCCGAACTAGATGAACGGCTTCAATATCTCAAGGCAAATAACAAGCTATTAGAAGCTCAGCGGCTTGAGCAGCGCACTCGTTATGATCTGGAAATGATGTTAGAAATGGGCTATTGCTCAGGAATTGAGAACTATTCCCGGCATCTTACCCAGCGTCAGCCAGGTGAGTCACCCTATACGCTGATAGACTATTTCCCGGAAGACTTTCTCATTGTAGTTGATGAGTCTCATGTTACGCTGCCACAGGTCAGGGCTATGTACGCCGGTGACCGTTCACGCAAGGAAGCACTTGTGGAGAATGGTTTCCGTTTGCCGTCAGCATTTGATAACCGGCCGCTGACTTTTGACGAGTTTGGCGAGCGGATTAATCAGATTGTCTATGTTTCGGCAACTCCGGCCGCGTATGAGCTGAAAGCAGCCAGTCAGGTTGTCCAACAGATTATTCGTCCGACAGGTCTTATCGACCCTGAAATCGAGGTTCGCCCTATTAAAGGGCAAATGGACGATTTGCTGGATGAAATCAAATTGCGGATGGCAGTCAATGAGCGGGTGCTTGTGACTACGCTAACCAAAAAAATGGCGGAAAACCTAACCGAATATTTAAAAGGCATGGGGATTAAGGTCAACTATCTTCACTCAGATATTGCGACAATTGAGCGGGTGGAGATTATCAGAGATTTGCGGGCCGGTGTGCATGATGTACTTGTTGGAATAAACCTGCTGCGGGAAGGTCTGGATATGCCGGAAGTGTCACTTGTGACAATCCTGGACGCTGATAAAGAGGGTTTCCTGCGGTCTGATACCTCACTGATTCAGACCATTGGTCGTGCAGCCCGTAATGCCCATGGCAAAGTTATTATGTATGCTGATAAAATTACTGATTCTATGCGCCGGGCCATGAGCGAGACTAATCGTCGCCGGGAAATTCAGATGGCCTATAACACGGAGCACGGCATAACCCCCAAAACCATTGAAAAACGGGTAAAAGAACTTATTGAAACCACCAAGGTAGCGGAAACTCCGGCTAACTACAAAGTCGACCGCATTGGTAACATGCAGCGGGACGATATGTTGGAACTGGCTGTCAATCTGGAGAAAGAAATGCGCCAGGCCTCTAAGTTATTGGAGTTTGAACGGGCGGCTGAGCTTAGAGATATGATTGTCGAACTGCGGCAAAAGGCAGGGGTGGGACCGGTAAAGGCGAAAGTTGCTGGTAAAACTGCTAAACGACAGAAAAAGTAAGAAAAGTTAGTGTGCTATATTTCGGCATTATAGAAGTCTACAGGCAGGTAGTTTCTGTACACAAAAAATTACCCGGCATGTTTGCCGGGTGGTTTCATTTCCTAATTTTATTTATTCTATCGCGCTTTTTGAGCATGCGAATATCAGCTGCTTGATCCAAAATGTAATCATTAAGTATTTCAAGTTTGGTTTCGAGATGAGGAATAGTATCTACTTTCTCGCCCAGCAGATTAACCATTGCGGTAAGTCCTGCAAAACCAGTTTGTATTTGTGTTTCTAGTTTATCAACCTTGGTTTCTAACTTATCAAACTTGTTCTCTAGTTTATCCATGCGTTCCCGAAGTTCTTCCGTAACAGCATTATTATGGCCAACCATTTTAATTAGCTGTTCTGTCAGGTTTTGCATTTGGCCCATTTGGTTTTGCATTTGACTCATTTGGTTTTGGGTTTCCCCAATCATTTTTTCAAGCCGATCAAAACGTTCCTCGCTCATACAATCCTCCCTCTATCTTTTTCTGGAATGCTATAGTATCATTCTACCTGCTACGACTTGGAAGGACAAGTACTATTTTTACGTTAGCAGACCGCTACCATTATACTAAGAATGCTGGTATAATATAAATATTAAATAATTAATATCAATTAATAAATATAGTCTAAAAAGGGGAACCGAAAATGCCAGATAGTATTATTGTTAAGGGTGCCAGACAGCACAATTTAAAAAATATTGACATAACCATTCCGCGCGATCAACTTGTGGTTATTACCGGACTGAGTGGTTCAGGCAAGTCCTCGTTGGCTTTTGATACCATTTATGCAGAAGGTCAACGCCGCTATGTGGAGTCGCTGTCAGCTTATGCCCGTCAGTTTTTGGGACAGATGGACAAGCCGGATGTTGACTATATTGAGGGGTTGTCACCAGCCATATCGATAGATCAAAAGACCACCAGCCGTAACCCCCGTTCAACGGTGGGTACAGTGACTGAGATTTATGATTATTTGCGTTTATTATTTGCCCGGGCAGGCCGACCGTATTGTCCCAAATGCGGCAAGCCGATCAGCCAGCAGACGGTAGAGCAGATGGTTGACCAACTTATGGCCTTAGGCGAAGGTGCCAGGCTGAGTATAATGGCTCCGGTGGTGCGCGGTAAAAAAGGCGAGCATCAGAAAGTGTTGGAAGACATTCGTAAGAATGGCTACGTCCGGGTACGGGTGGACGGCGAAATCCATGATATTACTGATGAAATCAAGCTTGAAAAAAATAAGAAACATACTATCGAAGTAGTAGTTGACCGCATTGTAGTGCGCGACGGGATAGGCAGCCGCTTAGCTGACTCGCTGGAGACCTCACTCAAGTTGGCCAGTGGTATTGTGTCCGTAGATGTCAGCGGGGCAAAGGAACTCATGTTTAGCCAGAATTTCGCCTGCGTGGACTGCGGCATTAGTCTGCCAGAGATTGCACCGCGGATGTTTTCGTTTAATAGTCCTTTTGGCGCTTGTCCGGATTGCACGGGGTTGGGCAACAACCTGGAGATTGATCCAGCGCTAGTTATCCCAGACTCAAGTAAGGCCTTTATTGATGGTGTCATTGCGCCACTCAGCAAGAATACCAATTCTTACTTTATGTGCCAATTAGAGGCTGTACTGGAGCAATACGGGCACACGCTGTATGATACCTGGGAAAAGGTGCCTGATAACCTCAAGGAGATTATTCTCCAGGGGGCAGGCCAGGACAAATTTACTTTTCACTACGAAAATATGTATGGTGATACCAAGACCTATCACGCTAACTTTGAAGGCGTGCTGCCACTACTGGCCCGTAGGCACCGTGAATCTACTTCCGACTGGTCGCGGGAGGAAATTGAGGAATACATGAGCTCCAAGCCTTGCCCGGCGTGTAAGGGGGCCAGGCTTAAACCAGAGGCGCTGGCTGTCAAGATCGGTGGGAAGAATATCAATGAAGTAACCAGAATGACGGTGGCTGAGTCCCAGGAATTCTTTAGCAGCCTGACACTTAGTGTGCGGGAGACGGTTATTGCCAAGCAAATATTAAAAGAAATCAATGCCCGCCTAGGCTTTTTGCTCAATGTTGGTCTTGAGTACCTTACTCTTGACCGGGCAGCCGGTACTCTTTCCGGTGGTGAGGCCCAGCGTATTCGGCTAGCTACCCAGATTGGCTCCGGTCTGGTGGGGGTGCTTTATATCCTGGATGAGCCCAGTATTGGTCTGCATCAGCGTGATAATAACAGGTTGCTTGCTACCTTAAAGCATATGCGGGACCTGGGCAACACGCTCTTAGTGGTTGAGCATGACGAAGACACTATGTATGCCGCCGACCACATTATTGATGTTGGGCCGGCAGCTGGGGAGGGCGGCGGAACCATTGTTGCCCAAGGCACGGTAGAAGAAATTAAGGCCTGTGAGGCTTCGATTACCGGGCAATATCTTAGCGGCCGTCAAGCCATTCCGGTGCCTGCCATGCGGCGGCAGACTAATGGCAAATGGTTAGAGGTTATTGGCGCGAAGGAAAACAACCTTAAAAAGCTCAATGCCCGTTTTCCACTAGGAGTATTTACGGCTGTTACCGGCGTGTCCGGTTCAGGAAAAAGTACCTTGGTTAACGAAATATTGTATAAGGGTCTGGCCAGTCAGCTGTATCGCGGCAGTCGTACCCGACCAGGTGCCCATGACGAGATTCGCGGCCTGGAGTATATTGATAAAATAATTGACATTGACCAATCCCCCATTGGTCGTACGCCACGATCGAACCCGGCCACTTATACCAGCCTGTTTGACAACATCCGCGAGGTTTATAGCCAGACGCCGGAAGCCAAGATGCGCGGCTACAAACCAGGCCGGTTCAGCTTTAACGTCAAAGGTGGCCGTTGTGAAGCGTGCAAAGGCGACGGGATTATCAAGATTGAAATGCACTTTTTACCTGATGTCTATGTGCCTTGTGAGGTTTGCAAAGGGGCCAGGTATAATCGTGAGACATTAGAGGTGCGCTATAAAGGTAAAAGCATTGCTGATGTGCTTAATATGGTAGTGGATGAAGCGGTGGAGTTTTTCCAAAACATCCCGAAAATTCACCGTAAACTACAGGTCTTGCAGGATGTTGGTTTAGGGTATATTAAGTTGGGGCAGCCAGCTACCCAACTGTCAGGCGGTGAAGCCCAGCGAATTAAGCTAGCTACTGAATTGGCCCGCCGTAGTACCGGTAAAACGCTCTATATTCTAGATGAACCAACAACTGGGCTGCATACGGCTGATATTCACCGGCTGCTAGAGGTATTACAGCGACTGGTTGATGGCGGGGATACTGTTGTGGTGATTGAACACAATCTGGATGTGATTAAGACCGCTGATTATATTATTGACTTGGGACCGGAGGGCGGGAACAAGGGCGGGACCATTGTGGCCAAGGGAACACCAGAGCAGGTGGTTGCTGTGTCCCAGTCCTATACTGGTCAGTATTTAGCTCCTATTCTAGCCCGTGGCCCACGGCAGTAAAGGAGGTGTATACGCTTATTTCTGTAATATCTCCTGTGGTGGAAGAAAAGTTGGCACTTTTACCGGATAAGCCTGGCGTTTATCTAATGAAAGACGATAAAGGCCGGATTATCTATGTTGGAAAAGCCATTAATTTAAAAAACCGGGTGCGTTCCTATTTTCAGTCCAGCCGCAACCATTCTGGCAAGGTATTGGCGCTGGTGGCGCATATTGTCGATCTGGAATATATTATTACCGCGTCCGAAATTGAAGCACTGATCCTAGAGTGTAATCTGATAAAAAAACATCGTCCGAAGTATAATATCAGTTTGAAGGACGACAAAACCTATCCTTATATCAAAGTGACTTATGAAGATTTTCCCCGGGTGTATGCTACCCGTAAGGTACTAAAAGATGGGGCCCGGTATTTTGGTCCTTACACCAATGCCGGGGCGGTGCATGAAACGTTACGGCTGCTAAAGACACTATTTCCGCTGCGCTCCTGCCGGAAGCTTGCGGCTAAACGGCCTTGTTTGGAGCATCACATCAAACGCTGCCTAGCTCCTTGTGCCGGCAAAGTGGAGCAGGAGACCTATAGTGAAATGATAAAAGCCGTGACCTTGTTTCTTGAGGGCCGCAGCGATGCAGTTGCCAAAAACCTCAAGCGGCTCATGGTCGAGGCGGCAGAGAAATTGGAGTTTGAGCAGGCGGCCCGGTTACGCGACCAGCTCACCGCAGTCGAAAAGATTATGGAAAAGCAAAATATTGTGACAGGCAGTGGTGACCAGGATGCTATTGGACTGGCCCGGTCGGCCGCTGGAATCTGTGCGCAGGTATTCTTCATTCGCAGTGGCAAGATGGTGGGGCGTGACCACTTTATACTGTTAGGTGGCGAAGATGAAACCGACCAGAACATTTTGGAGGCTTTTATCAAGCAGTACTATAGCCAAGCGGCCTTTATTCCCCGAGAAATATTGTTGCCGCTGGAATTAGCAGAGCAGCAGTTGTTAGCTGACTGGCTGAGCAGCAGTAAGGGCGGTCGGGTGCAGGTGGAAACGCCTAAACGCGGTACGAAGAAGGATTTAGTTAACATGGCGGCAGGTAATGCCGCTATTGTACTGGAAGAACAAGCAGCCCGCCTGGAAGCTGATGTTGACAAAACCGCCGGAGCGGCGGCTGAGCTGGGGCAGTATTTAGGGCTGCCAGCTGTACCTGAGCGCATTGAATGTTTTGACATCTCCCATATTCAGGGCTCAGAAACGGTGGCTTCGATGGTGGTGTTTGAAGATGGTCAGCCTAATAAAAATGAGTATCGCCGCTATAAGCTCAAAACCGTGGAAGGCAAACCTGACGATTTTAAATCGATGCAGGAGGTAGTGGGGCGGCGTTACCGTGACGCGCTGGAGAAGGGGCCTATTCCTGACTTAATCATTATTGACGGTGGTAAAGGCCAGCTTAATGCCGCGCTTATGCTGATCCGTGCCGCTGGCCTTACGGAAGTGCCTGTTGTTGGCTTGGCCAAAGAGTTTGAGCATATTTTCCGGGAGGGGATTAGTGAACCGCTTATTTTGCCGCGGCACTCCCAGTCTCTCTATCTGGTGCAGCGCATCCGTGACGAGGCTCATCGGTTTGCTATCACCTATCATCGTAAACTACGCTCGAAGCGTAATTTGGTTTCGGTGCTTGACCATATTCCGGGTATTGGTGCTAAACGCCGTAAAGCGCTTTGGGATCATTTTGGCAGCTTAGCCAAAATCAAGGCCGCCGAGGTGGAAGCACTTGCCAAGGTTGAGGGGATGACCCTCCCTGCCGCTGAGGCAGTATATAACTTTTTTCGCAACAAAAATTTGTAGAAATTATTGTATTATTGTTAAAACAAGGACAAATTAATTTGCATTATCATTCCTAAAATAGTAAAATTGGGATAAGCAATTTAATTATTAAAAAGGAGTGATTTTCGTTGGAGAAATATAAGTGCATGGTATGTGGGTATGAATATGATCCGGCCCAAGGTGACTTAGATCATGGAGTTCAACCGGGAACTTCCTTTGAAGATGTATCCGAAGACTGGCAGTGTCCGATATGTGGTGTAGGTAAGGATCAATTCGAAAAGATCTAATGCTGGATAAAGAAGAGTCGCGCAGGTGCGCGACTCTTTTAATGCGAAATTTTAGTGAGATGTGGCAACCAGCCGCGGCTGAGCATAAGTTGCAGCAGACGGTAGTCAAAATCCAGCCCATGGTCTAAGGCTTTTCGATACATGAGGGCAACGTCCAACTGGTAAGAACTGTGAAGAGCGGTCAGTACTGTCGTTTGAGCAGCTTTGGCCATTGTGCCGACAGCAATGGCTATTTCCTGATCAGACATCCGGGCATCATCGGGGATGTTAACAGGTGAGTCATGCAGGTTGCGTTTGACAAAATGGAAGGCAGGGGTATGACCGTCGCTTTCGAAGAGTTTATCCTCTGCTTCTTCAATGGTCATTTCAGTGTGGTGGTTGATGGCTTCTTTAATGAGGGCTTTGAGTTCGGGATCATGGGCATGATTGTGCATGACTTGCAGCAGAGCGACATTGAAACGTCCTTGGGCAACAATGCCGTATAATCCGGCCGCTTCAATGTAGTTTAATGGTTCTTGATCCAGGATTGCATTCATGATGGTCCGAGTTTGGGAATTTATTTTGTCCATTACCGTCATAGTGTAACCTCCTAAACACAACTGTGTTTTTTATGAAATTCAATATATCTGTAATATAATCAATCTGATGAATTTTATACTTGTTAGTAGCTAAGCAGCAGGAATTTGGCAGATAAAAAAGAATTTCAACAAAGTATGAATATTTAATTCCAGGAGGATCTTACACATGGATATAAATAGGATTAGAGTGGCAGCCAAAGAAAGGTTTGCCGGTGTTTGCCGGGTTTGTCCGGTTTGTAATGGTGTTGTTTGTGCGGGTGAGGTGCCTGGCATGGGTGGCTTAGGGACTGGAACTGCTTTTCGTCATAATATACAAGCCTTGGCAGAATGCCGGTTGAACCTGAGAACTGTTCATGATGTAAAAAAAACGGACTTATCTTACCGGATATTTGGCGTAGAGTTAGCAATGCCGGTGATTTGTGCTGCTATTGGTGGTATTGCACTTAATATGAATGGTGCGATGACAGAAGAAGAATATACTCAGGCTGTTGTTAGCGGCTGCCGCCAGGCCGGCAGTATTGCTATGACTGGTGATGGTCCCAACCCGCTCGTGTTTGACGCAGGGATGGCTGCTATTGGTAAGGAAGCCGGCTGGGGTATACCGATTATGAAACCGAGAGAAACTGAAAAGATAGTGGAACTAGCCGAGCAGGCGGCTGCGGCTGGCTGCCCGGCGTTTGGTATAGATATCGATGCGGCTGCCCTTGTCAATATGACTAATGCAGGACAACCGGTAGGTCCTAAAACCATCCAGGAGCTTGAATATATCAAGAACCGCACAACCATTCCCTTTATCGTCAAAGGTATTATGACTCCTGATGATGCGGAGTCTTGCTGGCAGGCCGGAGTTGATGCCATTGTTGTTTCTAATCATGGCGGGCGGGCACTTGACCATACTCCTGGTACAGCAGAAGTACTGCCGTATATTGCGGAGGCTGTAAAAGGCAAAATGACAGTCTTGGTGGATGGCGGTATTCGTAGCGGTGCCGATGTTCTTAAGATGCTGGCACTAGGCGCTGATGCTGTGCTGCTTGGCCGGCCACTGGCCATTGCTGCTGTAGGTGGCGGCAGGGAAGGGGTAGAATTTGTTTTAAATAAATACAAGGCAGAGCTCAGCGCGGCCATGACACTGACTGGTACCGCTCAGGTAAGCGATGTACCTGTGGAGATTTTATGGTAGAACCGTCAGCGCTATATTACAATGTGATTAAGACTAGCTGGGGACAGGTGGTAGCCGTATGGTCTGATATTGGCTTGTGGGAACTAGGTTTTCCACGACCAGAGGAGCGAACGGCTTTTGATGATATTCGTTCTAAAAAGATCAGTACCTTGGCAGAAGGTCAGGAGGCTTGTCTGTGGTCTAAGCAGCTTACTGAGGAGCTATGTCTATATTTCCAGGGATTTCCAGTTGCCTTTGGTGTGCCTGTTGACTGGCGATTTTATAGCCCATTTCAGAAAGCTGTGCTTACCTACACGGCTACTATTCCTTATGGGGGTACTGTCAGGTATCAGGCGGTTGCCCAGGCTGTTGGCAGTCCTAAGGCCGCCAGGGCCGTTGGCGGGGCTATGCATAACAACCGCACACCACTGGTTGTACCTTGTCACCGGGTGGTGGGGGCGCGTGGTAGTCTGACTGGTTTTGGCGGCGGGCTGGATATGAAGAAAGCGCTGTTGCTATTAGAAGGGCGGAAAGAATAGATTTACTTTATTATTGCCGGAATTTTGTCCCTTGGGATATAATATAGAAGATACGTTGCTTTAGGTGGGGGCAAGTCCTTTCCTGAAGATTTGTGTTCAGCTTTGCTTAAGCGAGTTCACTGGCGGTGGGAGGAGTAAGAGCGGTGACTGGTTTTTTACTGCGGATTATTATTAATGCGGTGATTCTAATTATGCTGGTGATAGAGCTGCCAGGAGTATTTGTAGACACCTTGGGCGGGACACTGCTTGGTGGGGCGATTGTCGGGCTGGCAAATGCCGCCATTCGACCGCTGTTGATGATTGCTGCTTTGCCTTTCAATTTGTTGACTTTGGGCGGCATTACTTTCATGACCAATATTTTTGCACCGTTGATGGTAGTTAAAGCATTGCCCGGGTTTCAAATTTCCAGCGTGGTGGCTTCATTGACTGGTATTTTACTTATGACGCTATGCAGCTTTACTTTGTCAAAAATAATTCAAGATCGATAGTTTATCTTTTCTAAAAGGAGAAATAAATGACAATAAAACTTATTGCAATAGATTTGGATGATACTTTATTAGATAGCAAATTAGCTGTTTCGCCGCGGGCTTGCGAAGCTATCCGTAAGGCTGTGTCGAGGGGGGTAACTGTGACTATTGCCACAGGGCGGATGTATTGTTCAGCCTTGGTGTATGCCAAGCAGCTTAAACTTGATGTACCGCTTATTACCTATAACGGTGCTTTGATTAAGTCGTGTTTGTCTGGCGAAACCTTGTTACATCAGCCGGTTGAAAGAGAACTTGCGCTGGAAGTGTTGGACTTATGCAGGGAACACAATTGGTATATTCAGACCTATATGAATGATAAACTGTATGTAAAGGAACTGGATGAACATGCAGCATATTATCAGCGGTTCTCAGGAACACCGGCAAATGCTATTGGTGACAGATTATATGTTGCCGAGCAACCTCCGACCAAGATGCTGGCCATGTCGACAGCAGAAGATATTAAAGCAGCCTATAACATCGTGAAAACACGGTTTGACAATCAGCTAACGGTGGCAATATCCAAACCTACCTTTCTGGAAATCACCCATCCACAGGCCAATAAGGGCCGGGCTTTGGCCTTCTTAGCAGATAAGCTGCAGATTAGGCAGGAAGAGGTTATGGCGCTTGGTGATAGTGGCAATGATCTGGATATGATCAAATATGCTGGCTGGGGGGTTGCTATGGGCAATGCCAGTGATGCTGTTAAGGACGCCGCTCGGCTGGAAACCCTCTCCAATGATGCCGATGGGGTAGCGGAAGCCATTGAGAAATATGTGTTGAATTAAGGCGATTACGTCAGTTCCTGTTACTAATAGCAGGAACTGCTTTTGCTTTTTTTCCCATACTACCCTATAATTTAAAAAAGAGCGGAACAGTCTTACGAAAAATAACGGTAGATTACAGGCATTTTACGAAACTAAATGTACAAAAGATAGAGGTGTACAGGATGATAGATAACTTTCGGCTGGTAATTATTACTGGAATGTCAGGGGCAGGAAAGTCTCAGGTGGTACGCGCTATGGAAGATCTGGGTTATTTTTGTGTAGATAATTTACCGCCTATGCTAATCCCTAAATTTGCTGAACTATGTGCCCAATCTGGTGGCAAGGTTACCAAAATTGCACTGGTAGTGGATATTCGCGGCGGTGAATTTTTTGACAAATTGGTTCAAGTGCTGGAGGGGATGGAGAACCAGGGTTTACTTTATGAGATATTATTTCTGGAAGCCTCAGATGCAACAATTATCCGCCGCTATAAGGAAACCCGCCGCCGTCATCCCATGGCCCCCCATGGCCGGATTAGTGAGGGTATAAGCCGGGAGCGAGACAGACTGGAGCAAATCAGGGGACGGGCTACACATATAATTGATACCTCTGGACTCTCTACTGCCGAGCTTCGCGGCAAGATTACGGCCCTGTTTGCAGAAGAGCACGAACATGAGCGCATGACAGTTACAGTCGTATCTTTTGGTTTTAAACATGGCATGCCACTTGATGCTGATCTGGTAATGGATGTTCGGTTTTTGCCCAATCCCTTTTATGTCGAGTCTTTGCGGCGCAAAAGCGGACGTGAGGCCGTAGTGGGTGACTATATCTGGAAATGGCCTGTTACCCAGCAGTTTATGGAAAAGCTGTCAGGTCTGATTGATTTTCTTGTTCCTCACTATATCAAAGAGGGGAAAAGCCAGCTGATTATTGCTATCGGGTGCACCGGAGGTTTACATCGCTCGGTATTTATTGCGGAGAAGATGTTTGAATACCTGAAAGGCAAAGGCTTTAAGGTTAATGTTGAACATCGGGATATAAAACATAATGTCATTGAATAACGGGGGGCGGCAGGTTCTAAACGCCCATCTGAATAACGGAAATACTACAAGTTCAGAGCAGGCTAGAAATGTCCAGCTGCGAGGCGCGATGAGGACGCGACCGCAGTCGTACTCGGAAGTACGTCGGAGGGAGCGCCCGCAAGAGCAACGAAGCAGATGGGCGTTTAGAACCTGTTCGGGGGTGAAGGAATGCATTTTTTAAAGTGGCTTTATCCAGGCATGAAGTTCAAGCGCTGGCTGCTGTTGTTTTCCGCAGGTGTTATTTGTGCCAGTTTAGGCTTGGCCATTGTTTTTAACTATAAATATATTGGTGTAATGGAAGAAGCTATCTTCCGGTTGTTTTATCTGACGACAGGTAACTACTATTATGCTGTGACTACCGTTGCCGGCACTGCCATTATTGTGCTTGGTCTAGGTGTTATGCTGGCGGCAACGCAGCAGATTATAAAGTCTGTCATTAGTGTATTGGTGCCTGAAGGCTCTGATAAGCTTGTGGAGATTATTTTTGAAAAACGTAAGCTTAACCGCGGCCCGGCGATTACTGTTATTGGCGGTGGTACAGGCTTGTCTGTGCTATTACGAGGAATAAAAAGCATTACCAGTAATCTTACGGCAGTGGTCACGGTAGCAGACGATGGCGGGTCGTCCGGACGACTGCGCGCGGATCTGGGGATTATTCCGCCAGGTGATTTGCGCAACTGTTTGGTGGCACTTGCAGATACGGAACCGCTGATGGAAAAGCTGTTTCAGCACCGCTTTGGTGGCACCGGGGAATTAGCTGGTCATAACTTTGGTAATCTGTTTATTGCAGCTATGACTGAAATCGTTGGTGATGTTGAACAGGCACTTAAAGAGTCTAGTAAAGTATTGGCCGTGCGTGGACAAGTGTTGCCTTCTTCGACCGAACGGGTGTTACTGGTAGCCGAAATGACTGATGGCACTATAGTTCAAGGGGAATCAAAGATTCCCTTGTCAGGCAAAACGATTAAACAGGTGTATATTGAGCCCCGAGATGTTAGGCCGCTAAAAGGGGCTGTAGAGGCCATATGTGACGCAGATGCCTGTATCCTGGGGCCAGGCAGTCTCTATACCAGTGTTATTCCCAATTTATTGGTTAAGGGTATTGCCGAGGCTGTAAGTGATAGTGATGCTGTTAAAATATATATTTGTAATGTTATGACCCAGCCTGGTGAAACTGACGGATATAGTGCCTATGATCACATTAAGGCCATTCTTGACCATTCAGGTCCAGGCACAATTGACATTGCGGTTGTCAATGTGCAGGAGATAGCGCCCGAATTGCGGGAAATTTATGCTGAGCAGGGAGCCTATCCGGTAGAGCCGGACATTGAGGCTATTGAGAAATTGGGAATTAAAGTAGTTAAAGCCAACCTTGTTAGCGAAACTAATCTGGTGCGTCATGATCCGGCGAGGCTGTCGCGCACTCTTATGTCGCTGGTGTATGATTTGAAGCTTAATTCTGACCGGATGCGCTTGTTAGATTATTACATTATGGCGGAAAGTATCAAGAAATTAAAAGATTAACTGAAGGACTGAGGCCCTTGTCGTTTTCAACGGAAGTAAAGAATGAGTTGGCCCACATAACTGGTGCGCGCAGCTGTTGTGAAGCTGCCGAACTAGCAGCGCTCATCCGGATGGGGGGCGCAATGTCGATTGGTGGTAATGCCAACCTGGGTATCAATTTTAGCAGCGAGAATGCTGCCGTCACCCGGAAAGTACTTGGTCTGATAAAAGGCTATGCGAATATAAAAACCGAAGTGGTTGTGACCAGAGGACGGCGGCTTAAAAAAAATAATACGTATCATGTACGGGTAATACCGTCACCAGGGGTTAACAAACTGCTGGCAACTTTAGGCATTATGCGGGACGGCGGCCTTAACGTTCATTCAGACCGGGGAATCCTTCGCAAAGTCTGCTGTCGTCGGGCCTATCTCAGGGGGGCATTTTTGGGCGCGGGCTCAGTCAACCGTCCTGAGGGCTCTTACCATCTGGAATTGGTGACAGGCAATGCCGATCTGGCGAAATCGCTGGTACAAGTCATGAAATCGCTTGATTTGCCAGGGCGTATGACTGATCGCAAAGACGACTATATTGTCTATTTAAAGGATGGTAATGCCATTACCGCTTTTCTCCAAATTATTGGTGCCCACAGTGCCTTGTTGACTTTTGAAAATGTACGGGTTGTTAAAGATATGCGCAACCAGGTTAATCGACTGGTTAACTGCGAGACAGCCAATCTGCAAAAAACCGTAAACGCTGCCGTGCGGCAGGTTGAAAGTATCCAGGTCATTGCCGAGGCTATAGGGCTTGATAAGCTGACGCCACCGCTGCAGGAGGTGGCTGAGGCACGGCTAGCCTATCCAGAGGCCACTTTATCTGAATTGGTAGAGGTCTTGGAAGGGCGGATTGGTAAGTCTGGCATCAATCACCGCCTGCGCAAGCTGGAAGAAATAGCTCAATCATTAGGTTTTCGCCAACCAGAAGATGAGATGAACAAATAATGATACGAAGTTTACAAATTATTGGTGTCCTTATTCTAATAGTTAGCCTTTGGCTCCTGACTCCTGGTGGAGGTGTGCCTATTTTGGCCTACCATCAGGTGAGTAGTTTGCCTGAGATATATAGCGTTGATGCCAATGAATTTGACCAGCAGATGCAATATTTAGCAGAGCATGGCTATACAGCCATTTCCTTAGGAGAATTATTTGCAACCAAGCAGGGTGGTGGCAAACTGCCTTCCCGGCCAGTTGTTATTACCTTTGATGACGGTTATGAGGATAATTATTTGACCGCCTTGCCTATTATGGAAAAGTATGGCATGAAGGGCACTGTATTTGTTATTGCTGGACAAGTGGGTCAAACCGAATATATGACCTGGGAACAACTGAAAGCGATGCAGCAGAGGGGAACAGAAATAGGTTCTCACACGTATAGTCATGTGGCGTTAAATGAAATCAGTCCTCCGGAGCAATTGGCAGAGCTTGTGCGTTCTAAACAGGTGCTTGAGACTAATCTGGGGCAGCGAGTTGAGTTTCTAGCCTACCCGTATGGTCAATATGATAGTGCGACAATTGCTGCAATGCAGCAAGCTGGTTATACTGGGGCTTGCACTGGTCGGCCTGGTTTAGGCACGACAAGCGGAGATGTCTATCAGCTTAACCGTGTCAATATCCCTCGGCCCAAATATGGTTTGGGGGAATTTCGCCTACGGCTGCTCAGGGCGCAAATTTATGGGAAGCTGGCGTCCTTATGGTAAACTCTGCCAGTGGTTGAAGGGCTGGATAGAGTCTGTTATAATACCGTTAGGTGATCAATCATTGTCCAATCTTATTAGGAGGTATATTTTTGTTGAATTTGTTGCGTCAGGTGAGTGTGACCGTGGCTGTTACACTTGCCGTTAGTTTTGTTTTTACACCTCAGCTTACGCTGGCCAAGTCCGGTTTTCCGGCAGATATTGATATGCTTAACCTAACAGAACTGCCTGTTACGATGACTGATCAAGGCGGCAAGCTGCTGTTATCAGACAGTCCGGAGATGGTGGAAGATGATGGTATTATGTATCAGGATACTGTAAGTGGCGATATCCGGCTATTTTTTCACCATGTTAATGCGACCAAAGAGTTAAAAAAGATTGTCCTTCTCTTGGTCAATGACTCGGATATAGCGACTGATGTTGTGGTCAATCAGTATGGACTAGGTGGTCCGGGTTTGGATTATCTGGCAGTAGGCAAAACCGCTGAAATGAATTATCTAAAACAAGCGGAGAGCGAGCTTATTGAGGTACCTGCCAAAGGGACAGCCTTGTTAGAACCAATCCTTAATAAGACTGTTGTTCCGCCAGATGCGCTTGTTAATGGTATCTATGATTTCCAGAGCAAAATACCTATTAAAGTTGTTATTATGATGTTGCCTGTTGATGCTGATCCGGCTACATTTGCTGCCACGGCCAGTGTATTGCCAAACACCAATCATCGGCTTAGGGGAACCTTCTCTGGCCGGGACCGGATACTTGTTCCCAGCCAAGTCTATAACTCAGCTCAAGATGGCGTAATGGCTATTACCCTGGCTGATAACAAGCTTGATACCTATGTTAACGGTATTGATGCCACCGATGGTTCAAAGACCCTTAACTATGGCAACTATGGTGTTATGTACAAGCTGTTTTTACCTACAGCGTTTGAAAAAAATTATTCCCTCTATTTAAACCCCAGGGGTGGGGCGTATGCAGGTGGCATGAATGTAAAATACCGCCATCAGGAAGAATATACGATCGGAACCCCAGCCGATAAACTGTTTTTTGGTAATAAGAAAGACAATGAAGTTGCTCATCTTGGCGACTATGCGGGCGGGCAATCGCTGTGGTTGACATTTTCACCGCCAGGCGCATCCAGCCTGCCTGTTAAGATCGTGCTGGCCCCGGCCACTAAAAATAAATAATGGTAAGAGAGACGATCCCTGTCAATCGCTGGCAGGGCGATCTCCTTTTCCTATTGATTACTGCTAACAAAAGGGCTAAAATAGTAAAGTAAGAAGTAATTACATATTTGCGTAGGTAAGGGGGGAATTAACTATGAAAAAGCATGTTGTAACAATTAATAAAGCGTCACTTACTCAAACAGTACAGACTGGCGGCTGTGGAGAATGCCAGGCTTCCTGTCAGTCGGCCTGCAAAACTTCCTGCACTGTCGGCAACCAGGTTTGCCAGCAGCAGGCGTAGTGTACAAGCCCCTTGACCAGACAAGGGGCTTACTTTTTTGGAGGCGGCTTATAAACGCCCATCTGCTTCGTTGCTCCTCAAAACGTTTGCTTGCGTACGCAGCCATGTACGCGGCGCTGCACGTTTTTCCGGTGCGCCTCGCATATGAACGTTTCTAAGCCGCCTCAATCCAAGTAGAAAGGAATTACAATGCAAGTTCATAAATTTAAAATAAACGATCTATTCATTGTTCTTGATATTAATAGTGGTGCCGTGCATATTGTTGATAGTTTGGTGTATGATATATTAGATATTTTTAACGGTGTCAACGAGGCGGAAGTTGTTGCCGCCCTTACAGATAAATATGAAGCAGCAGCGCTTACCGAAGCTTTGACTGAACTAAAGGAACTGATGGCAGATGGACAATTGTTTGCGCCTGAATTAACCGTGCCGCTAACCTTTCGGGATAAGCCACTGGTGAAATCGTTGTGTTTGCATGTGGCTCATGATTGCAACCTGCGCTGCGGTTACTGTTTTGCCGGGACAGGTGATTTTGGCCATAGCCGTGGACTGATGTCCAAAGAGGTTGGTGAACGGGCTGTTGATTTCATTATTGAAAATAGTGGGCAACGCCGTCATTGTGAATTGGACTTTTTTGGTGGGGAACCGCTTTTAAATATGAACACTGTCCGTCATGTTGTTAGTTATGTGAGAAAACGTGAGGCTGAGACGGATAAGGTGTTTAAACTAACACTGACTACTAATGCGTTATTGCTGACAGATGATATCATTCAGTACCTTAATGATAATACTATCAGTTTAGTACTTAGCCTGGATGGTCGGCCAGAGGTTCATGACCGCATGCGCCCACGGGTTGATGGCAGCGGCAGCTATGATAAGGTTATTAAGCGCTGTAAACAGGTAGCCGCTTCGCGTGGTGATCAGAACTATTACCTGCGTGGTACCTATACGGCCTATAATCTTGATTTTGCCGCCGATGTATTATCAATGGCTGATCAGGGATTTGGTCAGCTGTCAGTGGAACCTGTTGTGGCCAAAGATGTTGATTATGCCTTAACAGAAGAGCATTTGCCCGAGTTATTCCGCCAATATGAGCTATTAGCCGCGGAGTATTTAAAGCGCAAGCTGGCAGGCAAAGGTTTTGACTTTTTTCACTTCAACCTGGATTTGGGCCAGGGTCCCTGCGTTGCCAAACGCCTGAGCGGCTGTGGTGCAGGGCATGAGTATTTTGCTGTTACTCCTGAGGGTGATTTATATCCCTGCCACCAGTTTGTCGGGCGGGATGAATATAAATTAGGCAATATCTATGAGGGGGTTAAGAACACCGACTTACCAGTGAAATTCCGTCAGGCTCATGTGCTGAATAAGCCAATTTGCCGTGAGTGCTGGGCCAGATTCTACTGTAGCGGCGGCTGTCATGCCAATGCTGATTTGTTTCATCATGATTTGCATCAGCCGTACGAAATAGGCTGTGAGCTGCAGAAAAAACGTCTGGAATGCGCTATTATGATTCAGGCTAAACTGGCAATAACCAGTCAAAGCTAGTATTTTTAGGAGTTTCTTTATGATGGATATAGCAGTTCATATTCAGATAACTGGTATCGTTCAAGGGGTGGGGTTCCGCCCCTTTGTTTATAATTTGGCCCGACGATATGGCGTAAAAGGCTGGGTGTCAAATAATGCCAGTGGCGTAGAGATTGAGGTTGAGGGAAGTCAAACAGCTATTAGTGGCTTTTTGGCGGATCTAAACAGCCAAACGCCGCCGTTGGCTGTTGTTGACACGCTTATGGTGAAGGACTGTCAGTTATGTGGTTATGTTGATTTTCGCATCACGGCCAGCGTTGCTGACAAGACTAAAACCGCGCTGGTTTCGCCTGATGTGGCTACCTGTTCGCACTGCCGGGAGGAGCTCTTAAACCCGGCTGACCGGCGTTACCGTTATCCGTTCATCAATTGTACCGATTGCGGGCCGCGTTTTACCATTATTAATGATATTCCCTATGACCGGCAGGCAACCACCATGTGTGATTTTACCATGTGCCCAGATTGTCAGGCCGAATATGATAATCCTGCCAATAGGCGTTTTCATGCTCAGCCCAATGCCTGCCCAGTGTGTGGGCCAGCTTACCAATTGCTGGACAAAGAGGGGCGGCTGGTCGACAGCCAGGAAGATGATGTCTTTATTCAGGCGAGAAAGCAGCTTGCCGCTGGTCAGATATTGGCTATTAAAGGTATTGGCGGTTATCATTTGGCCGTTAATGCTTTTGACTACGCTGCCGTAGCGCGGCTTAGGGAGCGGAAGGTGCGTGAAGATAAGCCGTTTGCCGTGATGGCCGGCAGTCTGGCTGCAAGCAAAACGCAGTGCCTAGTGTCAGCGATGGAAGAACAACTACTGACAAGTGCTGCCAGACCGATTGTGCTGCTCAATAAGGGTAAGGGCTACAGCCTGGCAGACAGTATTGCTCCAGGTAATCCCTGTGTTGGCATGATGCTGCCTTATACGCCGGCGCATACGCTGCTTTTGGCACCAGCAGATATCTGGGTCATGACAAGTGGTAATCTCAGTGATGAGCCTATTGCTTATCAGGATAACGACGTCATCAGCAGACTGAATACAATTGCTGATTATTTTTTGGTCCATAACCGTGATATTTACTGTCGGGCTGATGATTCAGTGGTCAAAGTAGTGTTTAATAAGCCCTACTTTTTCCGCCGCAGTCGCGGCTATGTGCCTGGGCCTGTCAATCTGGTGCACGAATTACCGCCAGTATTGGCAGTGGGCGGGGAGCTAAAAAATACTTTTTGTCTGACTCGGGGTAAGCAGGCTTTTCTGAGTGCTCATATCGGTGATTTAGAGAATCTGCCGACATATCAATCTTATGTTGAAGCCATAGAGCATATGCAAAAGCTGCTTGCGGTTACGCCGATGGTAGTAGCTTGTGACCTGCACCCTGAATACCTGTCAACCAAATATGCACAAACAGTAGGTTTACCTACCGTCGCTGTCCAGCATCATCATGCCCATATTGCTGCCGTTATGGCCGAACACCATTTGGCCGGACCTGTTATCGGACTTGCCTTTGACGGCACAGGCTATGGCCCGGATGGTACTCTGTGGGGCGGTGAATTTTTAGTGGCTGATATGCGGCAATACCGGCGGGCCGGGCATTTGTCCTACTTGCCGCTGCCCGGTGGGGCGCAGGCTGTTCGTCAGCCGTGGCGCATAGCTATTTGCTTGCTTAAGGAGCTATATGGCGAGGATTTTATTAACCAGCAGGCGATACCCTTAGTACAAGAGCTGCCTGCTGGCTGGGAGCTAGTAATAGCAGCTGCTGAAAAGAAGATTAATACGCCACTATCATCAGGGGTTGGCCGGCTATTTGATGCTGCTGCGGCCCTACTCGGTCTCCGCCAGAGCATCAACTATGAGGGGCAGGCAGCAATTGAGCTTGAGCTGGCAGCGCAGGGGGCCGGTGGCAGGGTACTGTCCTATGGGATAAAAGAATTGGATGGCAAATGGAACCTTGATTTTAAACCAGTATTTGCTGCCTTATGCCAAGCATTGCAGCAAGGTGCAGCAGTGGGGCAGCTTGCCGCTGATTTTCATACTACGTTGGCTGCGGCCACTTGCGATATGACCCTGAAAATCAGTAAAGCCACCGGTATTCGGGAAATTGCCCTCAGTGGTGGAGTTTTTCAAAATATTACCCTGCTATCACAAGTTATCAGAATGCTCGCACAACATAAACTCCAACTATATCTTCACCGTCAGGTACCACCCAATGACGGTGGTTTAGCCTTAGGTCAAGCGGTAATTGCGGGGGAAGGGAGTCGATAAATTATGTGTTTGGCTGTTCCTGCCAAAATAATTGAGCGCAGTGAATATTTGGGTACAGTTGATATCAGCGGCGTAACTCGTGAGGTTAGCCTGATGCTGCTGCCTGATGCTGTGGTGGGTGACTATGTGCTCATTCACGCTGGCTTTGCTATTCAGACCATTGATGAAGAAGAGGCGTTACGCACGCTGGAACTGTTTAAGGAGCTGGAACAATATGAGACTGACAGCTGAGGAAACAGCCCGTGCGGCTGACTTTTTCACCCAGGCCATTGCCAAGCTGGCAAAGCGTCCAGTACGGTTGATGGAAGTCTGTGGCACCCATACGGTGTCCATCTTCCGTAACGGCATTCGTCAATTACTGCCGCCAACCGTCGAATTGGTCAGCGGCCCCGGCTGCCCGGTGTGTGTTACGCCCAATGAGTACCTGGACACGGCTATTGCGTATAGTGGCCGGGAAGATACGATTCTGGCTACTTTTGGCGATATGCTCAAAGTGCCAGGCTCGCAGTCGACACTTATGGCTGAGAAAACACAGGGAGCTGATATCCGCATTGTTTATTCACCGTTAGAGAGCCTGACAATGGCAAGGGAGAACCCAGAGAAAGCAGTGATCTTTCTGGCGGTTGGTTTTGAGACCACAGCACCTACAGCAGCCGCGACCATACTCCAGGCTGAGCAACAGGGGTTGGACAATTTTTTTGTATTATCGGCCCATAAACTGGTGCCGCCAGCGCTCAGAACCATCCTAGCTGCCCCGGATATCAGAGTGGATGGTTTTTTACTGCCAGGGCATACGGCGGCCATCAGCGGATTTGCGCCCTACCAGTTTGTTGTCAGCGAGTATCAGGTACCGGCGGTCATTACCGGTTTTGAGGCCCTGGATATTTTGCAAGCCATCTATATGCTGCTGGAACAAATAGCTGCCGGCAAAGCCGAACTGGCTAATCAATACCGGCGAGTGGTCAAACCGGCAGGTAATGAGGCGGCCTGGAATATTCTCCAGCAAGTGTACCAACCTGCAGCTGCTATTTGGCGGGGGTTTGGCGAGATTGCGGACTCAGGACTGGCACTAAGGCCAGAGTATAGTGCTTTTGATGCCAAGCTGAGATTACCGCTGGCGGCAGTGGTAACTAGGGAACCGGCAGGCTGTCGCTGTGGCGAAGTACTCTGTGGCCGGATTCGCCCAGAAGATTGTCCACATTTCGGATGCGGTTGTACACCAGAGCATCCGGTTGGGGCCTGCATGGTGTCGGTGGAAGGGGCTTGTGCTGCCTGGTATAAATACGGCCAAGGACGGTGGAATTATGCATAATCAGGAAGAGCTAATCTTGCTAGGTCATGGCAGCGGTGGCCGCTTAAGTCATGACTTAATAAAAAATATTATGGTGTCAGCGTTTGCTAATCCGCTACTAGCCGAGTTGCATGATGGCGCGCGCTTCAGTATTGATGGTACCAAGCTGGCCTTTACTACTGACAGCTATGTTGTCAAACCACGTTTTTTTCCTGGCGGAGATATCGGCAAACTGGCTGTTTGCGGCACAGTCAATGATTTGGCCATGTGTGGTGCGAGGCCCCTCTACTTGAGTGCTGGCCTTATCTTGGAAGAGGGCTTACCTATTGCCGAACTTAAAAAAATTGTAGAATCCATGCGGGCTACGGCTCAGGTCGCTGGTGTTGCTATTGTTACTGGTGATACAAAAGTGGTCGAAAGAGGGGCAGTTGATGGTATTTACATTAATACGGCCGGGATTGGCGCTATACTGCCGCAGGCTGATGTTACTGCCAGCCGCGTCAAGCCTGGGCAGGAAGTGATTGTCAGTGGCTACCTAGGCGATCATGCCATAGCCGTCATGAGTGAGCGGCATGGCTTAACACTGCCGTCAAAAATTATCAGTGACTGTGCTCCCTTGAACGGACTTATCCAGGAGCTATTGACCGAAGTACCTGCCATTAGTATGCTGCGGGATCCCACCCGGGGTGGACTGGCGACAACTCTCAATGAAATTGCCGCCGATGCCGGAGTTGGTATTGTGCTGGAGGAAAGTTCCCTGCCAGTAAGGCCGGAAGTATCAGCTGTCTGTGAATTACTGGGATTTGAACCTTTGTATCTTGCCAATGAAGGAAAAGTAGTAGTTTTTGTCGAAAAGAAATATAGTGAAAAGGTTCTGAAAATTATGCACCAGCATCAGGTTAGTGCAGCCGCCCGTATTATTGGCACTGTGAGTGACAAAGCGGCTGGACAGGTAGCGCTCAGAACTATGGTAGGTGGTTTACGCCTATTAGATATGTTATCAGGCGAACAGCTGCCGCGAATTTGCTGATGTTTCTTTGAATAATATCATAGTATTTATCATGGGACAGACATAATTTTGTCCTGGGGGAGGTTATCCTATGCAACTGGATTATGGGCTTAAGCTGGAAACAACGCAAAAGTTAATAATGACACCACAACTACGTCAGGCAATCGCTATTCTCCAGCTTCCGGCTACCGAGTTGGCCGAGTTGGTGGAAAAAGAATTGCTGGAAAATCCGGTGCTTGAGGCCGATGCCAATGAAAGTAACAATGAGCCTGAGGGCGAGGTTGAATCGTTAAGCAGTAGCAGTGAACAGGAGGACAACCAGCCAGAAGCAGATGGTTGGGTTGAGTATTTGCTAAATGGTACGCAGACCACAGCAGGTGCCCAGTCCGGAAATACTGAAATGGAAAAGCAACGGGAGATAGCTGATGCGGAAACGGTATCACTGCAAAACTATCTGGAAATGCAGCTGCATTTTGCTGTACTTGATGCCAGCCACTTGGCTATTGGCAAATATCTTATTGGCTGCATTGATGACAATGGCTATTTGTGCGGGACAACAGCAGAAGCAGCTACCCAAATGGCAGTAGCCGAAACCGTAGTAGACAATGTGCTGAAACTTATCCAGACCTTTGAGCCGATTGGCGTAGGCGCGCGCTCGTTGCAAGAATGCCTGCTCCTGCAATTGGAACCAAAAGTGAAAGAATATAACAGTAAGGAATTTGCGTTAACGGTTGCCGTTATTAGGGACCATCTCGATCAGGTAGCCTTAGGCCGCTATAAACAAATTGCCGATAAACAGCACTGCTCGCTCCACGAAGTCCAGCAGGCTGTGGATATTATCCGCACACTTGATCCTAAGCCCGGGTGTGCCTTTGGCGGTGGGCAACCAGGGTATATTATACCTGATATTATTGTTGAACGGGTAAATAGCGGTTATGCCATTCATATTAATGATAGTCATGTGCCACAGCTGTCCATCAATTCATATTATCGGCAGATTGTCCGGGAAGAGCCCAGCGATGCCCGCAAATATGTAGAAGGTCGTATTAACGCTGCAGTCTGGCTGATAAAAAGTATTGAGCAGCGCCGGCGCACCTTATACAATGTGGCGGAAGCCATCATTGAGATGCAACAAAACTTTTTTGATCATGGTCCCAAATTTTTGCGACCACTCACCATGAAGAAGGTGGCCGATCAGATTGGGGTACATGAATCGACCATAAGCCGCGCGACGTCCAATAAATATATGGCTACACCCCACGGGGTGTTTGGTATGAATACCTTTTTTACTGCTGGCATTCAGAGCGCTGTCGGCGAGGATATTTCAGCCAGTCGGGTAAAACAAGAGATACGGGAACTGATTGCGGCTGAAAATCCAATGCAGCCATTAAGTGATCAATCCTTGGGAGACATTCTGAATAGCAAAGGAATTATGGTTTCGCGGCGAACGGTTGCCAAGTACCGTGAAGAAATGGCTATTCCCGCCTCAAGTAGACGGAAAAGGCATTAATATAGAGTGTGCAAGAGTTCCTAAGCAACTAGATAAGTAGAAGTCCTTTTTATTTACATTAAATGGTATGAAATCATAAATGGGAAGGGATATTCGCATAGATGGCGAACTAAGTAAAGAGGAATTTTTACAGAGGCGGTGAACATCTAGTGTCACCATACGATATCTTTAAATTGTTATGTGACGGCCATGTCATACCGGCGCCCCGCAATTATGAGGATTATAAATATGCGCTGGAATTTTCCGCAAGTCCTAGTATCATTTTGTTATTTGGCGATATTAATATTTTGCCGGAACTCCTGTCACAAGCCCGCGAACATAAAAAACGTATACTAGTACATTTAGATCTACTAAGCGGCATAGGTAAAGACAAGGCTGGCATTACTTTCTTAGCACGAATGGGTATAGCAGCTGTTATTACCACAAAAACGCAGCTGGGAAAGCTTGCGCGCGAAGCCGGGATGCTGGTGATTCATCGTTTGTTTTTGATGGATTCGGAAGCCATTAAGACTGGGGTCAATCTGCTCAAAGGGTATAAGCCGGATGCGCTGGAGCTATTGCCGGCCTCTATTCCCGCAAGTGTAGTAACCGAACTTGCCAAAACGACCGGACTGCCCGTTCTGGGCGGTGGCCTGCTGCATACCAAAGAGGATATAGCATATGCTCTTGGCAATGGGTTGAGTGCCGTGAGCGCAAGCAAACGTGAGCTGTGGTAAGCGTCAAAGTAGCTTGTGAAATGAGTGAAAATAATAACTTTTCGGAATTATTAAAAATCAGCAGGAATTATCAAAAAGCACGAGAATAATATAGCTAAATAACTGAATACAGGGACAGAGATAAAGAAAAGTCCGAAGTTTTCGCCTTAGTAGAAACCGCAGTTCTATAGGCGTTACTTTAGACTTTATTTTTATGTTTGGACAAAGGAGTGGTGAAAACGGCCAGGGTAGTCATAAGTGATTAGATAAGGGCTATTAGTAAAATGTAGTCTCAAAATTAAAAATAAGAGGGAGATGTTGTTTATGTCCAATAAGTATATACTTGCACTTGATCAGGGAACTACCAGTTCGCGGGCCATTGTATTTGATTCAGACTCCAATATTGTGGCTGTAGCACAAAAAGAGTTTACCCAGATATTCCCCAAGCCAGGCTGGGTAGAGCATAATGCTGACGAAATCTGGAGTTCACAGATTGGTGTTGTTGCCGAGGTTGTTGCCAAGGCTGGTATTAGTGCTGCAGATATAGCTGGCATTGGTATCACTAACCAGCGCGAAACTACAGTAGTGTGGGATAAAAATACAGGCAAGCCAGTGTATAATGCGATAGTCTGGCAATCCCGCCAAACAATGGATATCTGCAATGATCTTAAAGCTAAAGGACTGGAAGATACCTTCCGCCAAAAAACTGGTTTGGTAGTAGACGCTTACTTCTCCGGCACCAAGGTAAAATGGATTCTTGATAATGTCGAGGGTGCTCGCGCCAAAGCGGAAAATGGTGAGCTCCTGTTTGGAACCATTGACACTTGGCTTATTTGGAAGCTGTCAGGTGGCAAGGTACATGTAACAGATTACTCTAACGCTTCCCGGACATTAATGTACAACATCCGTGAACTCAAATGGGATCAAGAACTGCTGGCGGCGCTGACAGTTCCGGCTATGATGCTACCAGAGGTTCGCTCTTCCAGTGAGGTGTACGGCAACACCGATCCTAGTGCATTCTTGGGTGCAGCTGTGCCTATCGCGGGCGCTGCTGGTGACCAGCAATCGGCTCTGTTTGGTCAAACTTGTTTCAAACCTGGTATGGCGAAAAATACATATGGCACCGGTTGCTTCATGCTAATGAATACTGGTGATAAGGTATATGAGTCTAAGAACGGCCTGTTGACCACCATTGCCTGGGGTCTTGACGGCAAGGTTGAGTACGCGCTGGAAGGCAGTATCTTTGTAGCTGGTTCAGCAGTTCAATGGCTGCGGGATGGTCTGAAGCTGATTGATGCGGCTCCTGACTCAGAATATATTGCGAAAAAAGTCAATGATTCCGAGGGTGTATATGTAGTTCCGGCTTTTGTTGGTTTGGGTGCTCCCTATTGGAATATGACGGCTCGCGGCGCTATCCTTGGCTTGACCCGCGGTACAACCAAAGCTCATGTGGTTCGGGCCACTCTTGACTCCATGGCTTATCAGACCAAAGATGTACTGAGCGCAATGGAAGCTGATTCTAGTATTAAACTACAGGCACTTAAGGTTGATGGTGGTGCTGTTGCCAATAACATCCTAATGCAGTTCCAGGCCGATATCCTGGGTGTGCCGGTTGACCGTCCGCAGGTTACTGAGACCACCGCGTTAGGTGCAGCTTATCTTGCTGGTTTAGCTGTTGGCGTATGGAACAATAAAGAAGACCTGGTTAAGAATTGGAAGCTGGATACTCGTTTCGAGCCGAAAATGGCCGCTGATCAAAGCAGCAAATACTATAAAGGCTGGCAAAAAGCAGTTAAGCGCTCGATGGACTGGGAAGACTAAGCACCAATAGATAATATGCTAGACAAAGTAATAGATCGGACTTAGAGATGAAGAGAAGTCCTTCTTGCGCCAGTTATCGGCCCAGGGGGGACTTCTCTATCCTTTTTTAGCGAGGTAAATAAGTATGCAAACTACCGTTGTAGTCATTGGCGGCGGGGCAACCGGCGTTGGTATTCTTCGGGATTTGTCCATGCGTGGCATAAAGACTATTTTAGTGGAACAAAAAGATTTAGCCTATGGTACCAGCTCGCGTTTTCACGGGCTGTTACATAGTGGCGGCCGGTATGCGGTAAAGGATAGTGAATCAGCTAAGGAGTGTATTGAAGAAAATACCATCTTACGCAAGGTGGCCCGCTATGCCGTGGAGGAGACTGAAGGCTTGTTTGTCAGACTGCCGGAAGACGATGAGCAGTTTGAAGTTTCCTGGGTAGCAGCCTGTGCCAAGGGGGGTATTCCGGCCCTTCCCGTTACACCAGCAGAAGCAAAGCGGTTGGAACCACAGCTTACTGACCGGATTGGTTCGGCGTATCGTGTGCCTGATTCAGCTATAGACGGCTTTCGTCTGGTGTGGCAGAATGTCATGTCAGCGCGGCAATATGGCGGTGAGGTTATGACATATACCGAAGTAACCGCTATTGAACACAAAAATAGTCAGGTAGTAGGGGTTAAGGTCAGAAATACGCTCACAGGGCAGACCAATTTAATTGCCTGTGATTATATTGTAAATGCTGCAGGTTCATGGGTAGGACATGTGGCACAATTAGCAGGGGCTGATGTCCATGTTAAGCCTGACAGGGGCGTATTGGTTGCTTTTAACCATCGTTTCACCAGCCGGATAGTTAATAGGCTGCGACCAGCTGCTGATGGTGATATCTTTGTACCCCATGGTTCTATTACTATTTTTGGCACAACCTCTTCACCGGCTGAACGGCCAGATGATACCATTCCGCGTACTGCCGAGGTGATGGCATTGCTCAAAATCGGTCAACCGTTATTTGAAAATATCTATAATTATCGGATTCTCCGGGTCTTCGCCGGAACGCGCCCGCTCTATAGTGCTGATCCCAATGCGGCTGGCAGGGCGGCTTCCCGGAACTTTACAATTATTGACCATGAGCAGGACGGCCTAAAAGGTATGGCCACCATCGTCGGCGGCAAATTGACAACTTACCGGCTAATGGCGGAAAAGATGGCTGACAAAGTATGTGATAAGCTGGGTGTAGTTGCCGCATGCCGGACGGCGGTTGAGCCCATGATTGCTGATGCCGCAGCGGCCGATATTGCAGCTGCCAAACGTTTTTTCCCGGCCTATAGTGTTACCAGCGCCGTATCCCGGTTGGGCGGGAAATTGAGTGAAGTGGTTAAAGATATGGAGGATAATCCAGCTAAACGTCAATTGTTATGCGAGTGCGAAATGGTTACACTGGCTGAGGTTGAAGCGATGGCCGCCGATCCTACCAGCTATACACTTGAAGATGTCAGGCGTAAAACACGTATCGGTATGGGAACTTGTCAAGGGGCTTTTTGTGGCTTCCGCGGCGTAGGCGTGGCAGTAGCAAATGAACTGATTCCGGCCCAAGAGGCTCCTACGTTTATAAAAGATTTCTTAGAAGCGCGGTGGAACGGTATCCGGCCAGTGCTGTGGGGCAATCAGCTCCGAGAGGCCGAACTGATGCGCGGCATCTATGGAGCCTCATTAAATATAGATGGAGCGGTTAACTATGAGAATAAGTGACGTTATTGTAATCGGTGGCGGCCTTGCCGGTTTGACAGCAGCGATTACTGCAGCCGGACGAGGCAAAGGGGTTACCCTTATGACCTCAGGTGCCGGTACACTGGCCATTGGCGGCGGCACAATTGATCTGTTAGGTTATCTGGAAAACAATACGCTGGTAACTACCCCACGTGCTGGATTACGTCAATTGCCGCCCGAGCATCCATATAGCAAAGTAGGCAGTCAGGTAGTGGAAGAGGCTGTACAATTCTTCTTAACCATGTGTCAGGAGGAAGGCTTTCGTTATACTGGCGGGTTGGATCATGTCCAGTGGCTGCCGACAGCCATAGGCAGCGTAAAACCTAGTTGCTTGGTGCCGCTTACAATGGATAGTACTCCTATTCAAGCAGCCAGTCATGTTGTAGTAGTCGGATTTACGAGGCTAAAAGATTACTTTCCTGAATTAATTAGTAAAGGCTTAGGAAACATTCCAGGTTTTCAAAAAGAATATGAAGAGGTTATGATTGATCCTGGTTTTACAGGTGGGCGGGATGTAACTACCCTTGATATTGCCAGATGGCTTGATACCATCCAGGGCCAACAGGCCTGCCGGGAACAGTTGGCAAAGCAGGTGAAGCCAGGCAGCGCAGTTATTATTCCACCTGTATTAGGCTCCCGGCCTAGCTATGTTGTCAGAGATGCCCTGGAAAGAATGCTTGCTTGCAAATTTGTGGAGGTTGTAATCATGCCGACTGCTGTTGTTGGGCTTAGATTGCGTGCCATGCTCCTACAGCGTGCCAAACGGCTGGGTGTTACTATCATGGAACAGGCCCATGTTGCATATACCGTACAGGAAGGCAAGCAAGTGACTGCTGTTGTTACTGGTAATATTGACAGAGAACGATCGTATCCTGCCAAGGCCGTTATTTTGGCAACCGGTGGCTTTTTTGGCGGCGGCATTATCGCTGAACATGATAGTATCAGTGAACCGATTTTCAATCTACCAGTGACGGCGCCTACTGAGCGGGAGGAGTGGGGGACACGCCAACTATTTGCTAATGCAGCCCAGCCTTTTGCCAAGATTGGCATTCAGGTTGATGACGGTCTGCGTCCGGTAAATGCCGACGGTCAGGTATTGCTCGAAAATGTCTATATTGCTGGCCGCAATCTGGCTGGCTATGATCACTGTCTGGAAAAGTCGGGTAATGGAGTAGCATTAGTTAGCGGCTATAAGGCAGGTCTAAATTGCTGAGAGGTTTTTATAAAGTGTTAATGCGTTATATATGTACAGTTTAAAATTAATGCTATGGAGAGAAAAACCATGAAAAAACATCACTATAATCCTGATGATTGTACAGCCTGTACCTCGTGTGTCATTCATTGCCCGGTGGCCCAAGCTGTGCGGGAGTTTCAGGGTCCTAAGCTTGCCGGTCCGGCAGGCGAACGCTTTCGTCTAATGGAAGATGATTGGGAGACTGCTCTGGAATATTGCTCGAATTGTAAAAATTGTGATATAAGCTGTCCCTCCCGTGTTCCTATTTCTACGCTAACTATGAAGGCCAGAGCTCAGTATTATAAAACCCATAAACAGTCATTCAGAGATTGGCTTTTGTCACATGGCGAACAAATGGGCAAGATGGCCAGTCTTACGCCAACACTGGCCAATCTCGGGATGAATAACATTGTTAGCAAAGCAATTTTGAAAAACGTTGGAATATCAGATAAAGCGCCGCTGCCTGCCTATGCGAGCGAAAGCTTTAGCAAGCAATTTAAAAAAATCAAACAGCAGCCAACCGCTAATAAAGCAGTTTTTTATCCAGGCTGTTTTATCAATTATAACCAGCCACAAGTAGGGTTGGATGTTGTAGCTGTGTTGCAGGTCAATAACTTCGAGGTAATTGTTCCCGAGGAGGCTGTATGTTGTGGCTCACCGTTGGTGGTCAACGGATATATGGATGAGGCTGAGGCCAATGCTCATAAAAATATCGCCATTTTGCAAGACTATGTTAGGAAGGGTTATCCTATTATAACCGCTTGTACCAGCTGCGGTCTGATGCTAAAACAAGAATACCAGGAGTTATTTGCTAGTAAAGGGGTAGAACAAGTTGCCGGTCGTATTTACGACATCTCCGAATTTTTACTGGAACTCTATGATGAGGGGCTTCTTAACACTAACTTTGCCAGGCAAGAGGGACGATACCTTTACCATGCACCTTGTCATCTGCGAGTACAGGGGATAGGTAAACCCAGCCTGGAGCTTGTCCGCATGATTCCGGCCATAGAAGTTATTGATGCCGATGCTGGCTGTTGTGGTATCTCTGGCAACTATGGATTTAAAGCCGAGAAATATGATATTGCTATGGCAGTGGGCAATAATCTTTTTGAAACCATCAAAGCCAGCGGTATAGGTTCAGTGCTTTCGGAATGCGGTACTTGCCGTTTGCAGATAGCCCATGGTACTGGCGTGAAAACAGAGCACCCTATTGCGGTAGTTAGGTCTGCCTATAACCAGAAGTAGCACCTTGCGATAAAATTAAAATTTTCCTGTAGAAGCAGGATTTTCTAGCCCCTTGCCGAATAGGTGTAGAGAAAGTGATAGGCAAGCTATCTAGTTTTTTTACCTGATATGGGACATAATGTGTTCACGTGGGACATATTTCGACCCGAGGAGATACTATGGAGAAATTTATTCAGCTACAGCGCAAACTTGCACCAGAACTTATACAAATTATCGAAGCGCGCTACAATCTCCTGCGTCATATTAAGCACGCTCAGCCGATTGGACGCCGAGCGTTATCGAGTATGCTGGATATGGGCGAACGGGGGGTCAGGGCTCAGGTAGATTGGCTCAAAACGGCTGGACTTGTCGAGTTTTCCCAACTGGGAATCAGTGTAACAGACGAAGGCCAGACCATGTTGGCCGATTTGGCTGAATATATCCGGATACTTCATAATTTAGTCGGGCTTGAGGCTGAATTGGCCCAGCGTCTGAACCTTACGCAGGTTGTCATTATACCTGGTGATAGTGAGGCTGACAGCGCGGTGCGCCGCGAACTTGGCCGGGCTACGGCAAGTGTACTTAGCCAGCATTTGGGAGATAATATGGTTGTTGCAGTAAGCGGTGGTTCGACCATGGCCAAGGTGGCGGAAGCTGTTAATTTTAGTGTCCCGACAACAATTGTTGTGCCAGCCCGAGGTGGGCTAGGTGAGGTCGTGGAGTATCAGGCCAATACCATTGCTGCCGTAATGGCCAACAAGCTGGGCGGGCGTTATCGCCTGCTGCATATCCCAGATGGGGTAAATGAGGAAACTTTGGAAGCCATTTTGGACGGAGATACTAATCTTAGGGCTGTGGCCGACATGATTAAAAAGGCCAATATTTTGGTACATGGTATTGGTGAAGCCAGTGAAATGGCCGAACGGCGCGGTATGGCAGCTGCCACAATTGCTGATATCGAACAGCGTGGCGCGGTAGGCGAAGCACTTGGGCAATATTGCGCTTTACCAGGTAAGATTGTGTATGTTACCAGCAGTATCGGTTTGAGACTGGATGACTTGGCCGGAATTGATACGGTAATTGCTGTGGCCGGAGGCAGCGCCAAAGCCAAGGCAATCTTGGCGGTAGCTGGTACCGGTGAACAGAGTGTGCTTGTTACCGATGAAGCTGCGGCTAAAGCTATTCAGTTATTAATAACTAATAATATTTAGGAGGAGTTTTATTATGACTATTAAGATTGGTATTAACGGTTTTGGCCGTATTGGCCGGAATGTTCTACGGGTAGCAGTCAATAATCCCAAGTTTGAGATTGTGGCGGTAAATGACTTAACAGATGCCAAAACTCTTGCTCATCTTTTGAAATATGATTCCGTACATGGCACAATGAATGCCGAAGTCAAAGCTGTTGACGGCGGTATTGCAGTAAACGGCAAGCTTATTAAAGTGCTTGCTGAAAAAGATCCGGCACAGCTGCCCTGGAAAGCCATGGGGGTTGATATTGTAGTTGAGTCAACAGGCCGCTTCACCGAAAAGGCCAAAGCTATGGCCCACATTACGGCAGGTGCAAAAAAAGTAATTATTTCAGCTCCAGGTAAAAATGAAGATATAACTATCGTTATGGGCGTAAATCAAGACAAATATGATCCGGCCAACCATCAAATTATTTCCAACGCTTCCTGTACAACCAACTGTTTGGCTCCATTTGCCAAAGTGCTGCAGGAAAAATTCGGGATTAAATCTGGTTTAATGACAACGATTCATTCCTATACCAATGACCAAAACATTCTTGATCTGCCGCATAAAGATCTTCGTCGCGCCCGCGCTGCCGGTATGTCCATCATTCCGACCACAACCGGTGCAGCTAAGGCGGTAGCTTTGGTTCTGCCTGAACTCAAAGGCAAGCTTAACGGTTTTGCACTCCGTGTACCGACTCCGAATGTATCCATTACCGATCTGGTTGCTCAACTGGAAAAACCAGCCACTGCCGAAGCTGTTAATGCAGCCCTTAAAGAAGCGGCCAATGGCGAGCTCAAAGGCATCATGGCATTCTCTGAAGAACCATTGGTATCGATAGACTACAATGGCAATGCGCATTCCTCCATCGTTGACGGTCTGTCAACAATGATGGTGGGTGATAATCTGGTCAAGGTAGTTTCCTGGTATGACAATGAATGGGGCTATTCCAACCGTGTTGTCGACCTCATCGACTTCGTTATCAGCAAAGGCCTGTAAGATTATTAGGGGTGAAGCAATCTCAGTTATTTGAGATTGCTTCTCTTATCCAGTTTCTTACACTTCACCTGATTAAGTTGGAGGGATGGTTATGAATAAAAAAAACTTAAATGATATTTGGGTATCAGGTAAAAAGGTTTTAGTGCGGGTAGACTATAACGTACCTATGGATAAAGCAGGCAACATTACTGATGATACCCGTATTCGGGCTACGATTCCTACCTTGGAATTTTTGCTGTCCAAAAACGCGGCTGTTATTATCGCCAGCCATCTGGGACGGCCTAAAGGTAAAATTGCGCCTGAGTTTTCGCTCAAGCCAGTTGCGAAAAAACTGTCACAATTACTTTATGGCCGCGAAGTCTTATTCGCCAATGACTCGGTAGGGCCGGAAGCCAGAAAAATGGCGGCCGCTCTTCAGCCGGGGCAATTGCTTATGCTGGAGAACCTGCGTTTTAATCCTGAAGAAGAAAAAAATGATCCCGAATTTGCCAAACAACTGGCTGGCCTGGCAGAAATCATGGTTAACGATGCCTTTGGCGTATCGCACCGGGCTCATGCCTCAGTGCATGGTATAACCAAGTACATACCAGCCGTATCTGGTTTTCTGATGGATAAAGAGCTGCTGTTCTTAGGGCAGGCTGTTACCGATCCGGTGCGCCCCTTCGTGGCCATTATCGGGGGGGCTAAGGTTTCTGATAAAATTGGTGTCATTGAAAATCTGTTAAATAAAGTAGATACTTTGATCATCGGTGGCGGTATGGCCAATACCTTTCTGGCTGCCCAAGGTTACCAAACAGGTAAGTCATTGGTAGAAGCCGATAAGCTGGTTTTGGCTAAAGAACTGCTTGCGACTGCCAAGACTAAGGGCGTAAACCTGCTGTTACCGGAAGATGTTGTGGTGGCTGAAAACTTTGCTGCGGACGCTGACCACAAAGCTGTGGCTGTTACACAAATACCCAGTGAATGGATGGCTCTTGATATTGGTCCGGCAACGGCTGGAAAATTTGCAGCAGCTCTGCAGGGCGCCAAAACCGTCGTGTGGAATGGCCCGATGGGTGTATTTGAATTTGATGCCTTTGCTATCGGCACCGAGGCAGTCGCTAAAGCAGTGGCTGGGTCAGGTGCTAAGAGCATTGTCGGTGGTGGTGATTCGGTGGCTGCCCTGGAAAAACTCAAGCTTGCCGCTAAGATTACTCACATCTCAACAGGCGGCGGCGCGTCGCTCGAATTTTTAGAAGGCAAAGAGCTGCCAGGCGTTGCTGCATTGGCAGATAAAGTAGACTAGCGTTAGGGGGGAGCCCCCCTAACGCTAGTCGCCCTAATCCAGGGACTTAGCCGCTCGCCTGTGCCCTTTAGGGTATAACTCCATTGAAAAATGGAGTCTTAGAGCGGGTTGGTCATCGAATAAATAATTTAAGTAAGGAGTGGATACTATGCGCAAGCCCATTATTGCCGGTAATTGGAAAATGCATAAAACAGCCGGAGAGGGCGTTATACTTGTGCAGGAATTGAACGCTCTAACAAACGCAGTAAACGACGTGGAGATTGTTGTATGTCCGCCTTTTACGGCCTTGACTGCTATAGCTACTGCTGTAGCTGGAACCAATATTGGTTTAGGTGCTCAAAATATGCATTGGGAAGAAAAAGGTGCCTTTACTGGTGAAATTGCGCCCGGTATGCTCAAAGATATTGGTTGTACTCATGTGATTATCGGTCACTCTGAGCGCCGCCAATATTTTGCGGAAACAGATAAAACCGTGAATAACAAACTTAAAGCCGCTCTTAAAGCCGGTTTGAAACCAATTATGTGTGTCGGCGAAGCGTTGGTTGATCGGGAAGCTAATGCCACCAAACGGGTTGTCGGCACCCAGGTGAAAGGTGGGCTTGAAGGCCTTAGCGCGCAGCAAGTGGCTGGCCTGGTTATTGCCTATGAACCCATTTGGGCTATCGGCACTGGCCGCACGGCTTCGGCTGAGGATGCCAATGCAGTGTGCGCCTTTATCCGGCGTACGGTTGCCGAACTATTTGGTCAAGCCAGCGCTGAGAGCGTCCGTATCCAATACGGCGGCAGTGTTAAGCCTGATAATGTGGCTGAACTGATGGCTAAACCTGATATTGACGGCGCATTAGTCGGCGGGGCGAGCTTAGAGGCTGAGTCTTTTAGCAAATTAGTTAAGTTCAAATAACCGTGAGGAGAAAAAACGTGTCAAAACTATCATCGCCAATTGCACTTGTTATTCTTGACGGTTGGGGAATTGGCCGCGAAAATGACGAGTTCAACTCCATTGCCAGAGCTGATACCCCGCATATTAAATTGTTAACAGAGCTGTATCCAGTAACCAAGCTTGTGTGCTCAGGGGAAGCTGTTGGCTTGCCGGAAGGGCAAATGGGAAACTCGGAAGTTGGCCATCTTACTATTGGTTCAGGCCGGATTATCTACCAGGAACTTACCCGTATCAGCAAATCAATCAAGGACGGCGATTTTTTCACCAATCTGGCACTCTGTCAGGTATGTGACGAGACCCGCAAATCAGAGGGGGCACTGCATCTGATGGGGCTTTTGTCTGATGGCGGTGTTCACAGTCATATTACCCATGTGTATGCTTTGTTGGAATTAGCCAAAAAGCGGGGGGTAAAGAAAGTCTATGTCCATGCATTCTTAGACGGACGGGATGTACCACCAAGTAGCGCTATTTCCTATATCAAAGCGGTTGAGGCTAAAATGGCGGAACTTGGGATAGGTCAGATTGCTACCATAGCTGGCCGTTATTATGCTATGGACAGGGATAAACGCTGGGAACGTACTAGCAAGGAATATGAAGCCCTTGTCTATTGTCAGGGTGCACAAGCTAGTAATGCAGTAGCGGCTGTTGAGGCATCTTACCAGGCAGGGAAAACGGACGAATTTGTTGATCCGACCATTATGAGCAACTGCAGTTTTGAGGGGATAAAACCAGCTGATGGTGTTATTTTCTTCAACTTCCGTCCAGACCGGGCCCGGCAGCTTACCCGGGCGCTTACTGATGCTGGCTTTGACGGTTTTGAACCCAAGAATGATTGCATCCCCCTTAATTTTGCCAGCATGACCCAATATGATGAAACCTTAAATGTCCCCGTGGCTTTTCCACCAACTCTCATAGTTAATACGCTAGGTGAGGTAGTCAGCCAGGCGGGATATACCCAGCTGCGAATTGCTGAAACGGAAAAATACGCTCATGTTACGTACTTTTTTAATGGCGGGGCGGAACATCCTTTTGCCGGTGAAGAACGGCTCTTGATTCCTTCGCCCAAAGTAGCTACCTATGATCTGAAGCCGGAGATGAGTGCCCTTGAGGTTACTGATAAAGTAGTTGAGGCCATCAAATCAAGTAAATATGATTTGATTATTCTTAACTATGCTAATGGGGACATGGTTGGCCATACAGGTATACTTGACGCTGCTATCAGTGCCGTGACAACTGTGGATCAATGTGTCGGTCGCTTGGTGGATGCTATGCGTGACCAGGGCGGCATTACCTTGATAACAGCCGATCACGGTAACGCGGAAGCCATGCTCGACCCGGAAACAGGCGAGCCGTTTACTGCCCATACTACCAACGAGGTACCGCTTGTTATGGTTTCAGAAGTACATCGTGGCAACAAACTATGGGAAGGAACTTTAGCTGATATTGCTCCCACTATCCTGGAATTGGCTGGTATTGCCCAGCCGGCGGAGATGACCGGTAAGAGTCTATTACGGAAGTAACTTTCCATAAGTACATAGTAAATTCGTATATATTAGGAGGAAAACACATGTCTACAACCATTGTCGATATTTTAGCCAGAGAGATACTTGATTCCCGCGGTAATCCTACTATTGAGGTTGACGTACTACTGGAAGATGGCACCTTGGGCCGTGCGGCTGTTCCATCAGGCGCATCTACTGGTGCCTATGAAGCTGTGGAGCTTCGCGACGGCGACAAGAGCCGTTTCCTGGGTAAAGGTGTGCTCAAGGCTGTAGAAAATGTTAATGAAATTATAACTCCAGAAATTGTCGGCATGGACGCCCTTGACCAAATCGGTATTGACCAGGCCATGATTGAGCTTGATGGCACTCCGAATAAAGCCAAATTAGGCGCTAATGCTATCTTAGGAGTTTCCATGGCAGCCGCAAAAGCAGCGGCATCATCTTTGGATATGGCCTTGTATCAATACTTGGGCGGTGCCAATGCCAAAGAATTGCCTGTTCCCATGATGAACATCTTAAATGGCGGTAAGCATGCCGATAATAATGTGGATATTCAGGAATTTATGATACTTCCGGTAGGCGCAGAAAGCTTTGCGGAAGCCCTCCGAATGGGTGCGGAAATTTATCATAATCTCAAAAAAGTACTTGCTGACCGCAATTTAGCGACAGCCGTTGGCGATGAGGGCGGTTTTGCTCCTAATCTGGCATCTAATGAAGAAGCATTGAAAATCATTATTGAAGCGATTGAAAAGGCTGGCTACAAACCAGGCGAACAAATCATGCTTGGCCTTGATGTCGCCGCAACCGAATTATTTAAAGACGGAAAATACCATCTTGAAGGCGAAGGTGTAGTGAAAACTTCGGCCGAAATGGTGGAATACTATAGTCAGTTAGTCGAAAAATACCCCATCATATCGATTGAAGACGGCATGTCTGAAGATGACTGGGATGGCTGGAAGCTTTTAACTGATCGTTTGAGCAGCAAAACTCAGCTAGTTGGCGATGATCTGTTTGTTACTAATGTGGAACGGTTAAGCCAGGGGATTGTTGCCAAAACGGCTAACTCCATCTTGGTTAAGGTAAACCAAATTGGTACATTGACAGAAACCTTTGATACCATTGAAATGGCAAAACGTGCTGGTTATACCTGTGTAATTTCACATCGTTCCGGGGAAACAGAAGACTCCACTATTGCTGATATTGCGGTAGCTGTTAATGCTGGACAAATCAAGACTGGTGCGCCTGCTCGTACCGACCGCGTGGCTAAATATAACCAATTACTCCGGATTGAAGAGCAGTTGGGCGATCTGGCCCAATACCGCGGGTATAAGGTTTTCTATAACTTAAGATAAGTTCGCGCCGAAGGGAGGTGAACAAAAGATGCCGAAGGGATTTTTGCTAAAATGCAATGACTGCGGCTACCTGGATGATTGTGAGAACGATTTGCTGGAATGCCTAAAAAATAATGTCTGTAAGCATTGCGGTAGTTCTAACATGGAAGTCATTCAGCAGCAGGAAGGACAGTTTGGCTGTGCTAGCCGCTATAACAGGCATGCTACGAATGTTAATTCCTCTGTGGACCATCCCGATCCGGTACTACCCCCCTATTAAGGCGTAGAAAACAGGTAAATAAACAGCCGGAACATCGGCTGTTTATTTTTTTGACAAACTGGTAAAAATATGTATAATATATATGTGTGAAAACCTTGACGAAAGAATTGTCAAGCAGCGTTTAAGTGTGTTAGAATATGGTTATGCCTTGGCAGCGTGGTATTGTAGCAAAGGATAGGTATCAGTCATGGGGGGTGTAAAGAAATGATAACAGGACTGATGATATTAGAAGGTGTACTTTCTATTGCACTAATTGCCGTAGTAGTATTGCAGTCAGGTAAAAGTGCCGGTTTGTCAGGTTCAATTGCCGGAGGGGCCGAATCTATGTTCGGTGGCAAAGCTAAAGGACTTGATGCAATTTTGGCAAAAGCAACAATTATCATTGCCGCATTGTTCGGAATTGTAACAATGGTTTTGGTTAAATTGATGCAGTAGGGCTACTCACCTCAATGGCTGGAGTATCTCCGGCATATTGAGGTATTTTCAAGTTTTAGTCAAAGGGGGAAAGATAATCATGGATTTATTGTACATTGCGCCGTTCGCTGGACTTGTGGCGCTAGCTTTTGCTGCGTATTTCATGGCTAGCGTACTGAGGGAAAGCCCAGGCAACCAAAAAATGCAGGACATTTCTCAGGCGATTTTTGAAGGAGCTATGGCTTTTCTTAACCGCCAGTACAAAACACTTATTCCGTTTACTATCGTCATTTTCTTTATTCTCTTTTATGTGGATGGCTACAAATTGGCTGTATCCTTCCTGGTAGGTGCTATTTGCTCCGCCATTGCCGGTTATGTAGGAATGACTTCGACAACCAAGTCGAACGCTCGTACAACGGAAGCTGCCCGTAGCAGTCTTAACAAAGCTCTGAGTGTTTCTTTCCGTGCCGGTGCCGTTATGGGCATGTCTGTTGCCGGTTTGGGACTTTTGGGTGTATCTACGTTATACATAATTTTTAGAGATCCTGTTGTTATCAACAGCTTTGCTTTTGGCGCTAGCGCCATTGCATTCTTTGCCCGTGTCGGCGGCGGTATTTTTACCAAAGCAGCTGACGTTGGTGCTGACCTGGTAGGTAAGGTTGAAGCAGGTATTCCTGAGGATGATCCCCGTAACCCAGCCGTTATTGCTGATAACGTGGGTGATAATGTTGGCGATACCGCTGGCATGGGAGCTGACTTGTTTGAGTCCTATGCTGCTACTGCTATTGCGGCGATGCTTATTGGTCAAACCGTCTTTAAGGGTGATATTAACGGTGTGTTGTTCCCATTAATAATCGGTGCAGCCGGAATTTTTGCTTCTATTATCAGTACCTTCTTAGTTAGAACCAGTGAAGATGGTGATCCTCAAGCTGCCCTGAATAGAGGGATATGGGGAACTAATATTCTTGTTGCCGTTGCTACCTATGCCATTGCCAGCACTATGCTTCCGGCCAAGGCCATAGGTATTACTATTGCTGTTGTCTGTGGTTTAGCTGTTAACGTGCTTGTAGGTGCTATTACTGAATACTATACTTCCAGCAACAAACCACCTACCCAGCATATTGCTGATGCTTCGCAAACAGGCCCGGCGACCAACGTTATCGCAGGTCTTGCCTGTGGCTTGAGAAGCACTGCATTGCCGATGCTGGTATTCGCTGCTGCTATCTGGATAGCTTATGGTGCAGCTGGTATCTATGGTATTGCTATGGCCGCCATGGGCATGCTCTGTACTGCTGGTATGGTTGTTGCCGTTGACTCTTTTGGTCCGGTTGCCGACAACGCTGGTGGTATTGCCGAAATGGCCGATCTTGGTCCTGAGGTTCGCAAAACTACTGACAAATTAGACGCAGTTGGCAACACTACGGCTGCAATTGCCAAAGGTTTTGCCATTGGTTCTGCTGCTCTCACAGCATTAGCCTTGTTTACTGCTTTTGGTGAAGAAATTGCTAAAAACCCTAAACTGTCCGGTCTGTTAGCAAACGGTCATTTAGTGATTAATCTGACCGAACCAACAGTAATTATTGGTATCTTCCTTGGTGCAACCCTGCCGTTTCTGGTATGTGCGTTCACAATGGAAGCTGTAGGTAAAGCTGCTTTTGAAATGATTGGCGAGGTTCGCCGTCAGTTCCGTGAAATCCCTGGCATTATGGAAGGCACTGGCCGTCCTGATTATGCCAAATGTGTAGATATTAGCACTAAAGCGGCTATCCGCGAAATGATCGTTCCCGGCATCTTTGCTGTAGGCTCGCCTATTCTTGTTGGTTTTATCCTGGGGGCAAAAGCCTTGGCTGGTTTCCTGGCCGGTGCCACTGCAGCTGGTGTATTGTTGGCATTATTCATGTCCAACGCTGGTGGCGCTTGGGATAATGCGAAGAAATGGATTGAAACCGGTAAATATGGCGGCAAGGGTACTCCGACCCATGCAGCAGCTGTTATCGGCGATACCGTAGGTGACCCGTTCAAGGATACTTGCGGTCCGGCAATGAACCCGCTGATCAAAGTTGCTGGTACCATCTCACTCATTATTGCACCGCTTCTTTTCTCATAAATTTTCAAGAAAAAACGCCAAGCTATTATGCTTGGCGTTTTATTTTATTGCGCTTAATGACTTACCGTAAGCTATATTTCCCTTACGCGGCAGACAATGGTATAATTAGTAGCATATAATGCCACAGATACTTACAATAATTGTATTGGGGTGAGCTGATGTGGCAAAACCATTGATAGGCATTACTACCAGCCTATTTTTAACTGAAGGTGGCATCATGAATGGTACCAAACGGCAATTTGTGAGTGATGCCTATATACAGGCAGTACTCTGTGCTGGTGGTGTGCCTGTATTGCTGCCGATAATTGCAGAGCAGGCGGCGATAGTAGAACAAATAGCTGCAGTTGACGGCCTTTTGCTTTCGGGGGGCGGCGATATCCAGCCGCAGATATTTGGCGAAGAACCAATGCGTGGACTGGGGACAGTACTTCCTGAGCGCGATACGCATGAACTGGAATTGGTAAAGTTGGCGCTGGCGTCAGGTAAACCCGTACTGGGTATTTGCCGCGGCTGCCAACTGCTTAATGTAGCATTAGGTGGTAGTATTGATCAGCACCTGACAGAGGCTACGGTTCAGCATGACCAACAATCTCCTGGAGATTACGCTGGACATACTGTGATTTTGGAACATGATAGTAGGCTGGCTGGTATATGGGGGGATACGGTTATGACTAACAGCTTCCACCATCAGGCAATCAAGGCGGTAGCTCCTGGGCTTTGGATAACTGCCAGAGCCAAAGACGGAGTTATCGAAGCCGTAGAGCACGAAACAGCGCCTTTTGCTGTTGGTGTTCAATGGCACCCTGAACTTATGATTTACAAAAATCCGGCTATGCTTGCGTTATTTACAGCGTTTGTCAACACAGCTAACAGGAAATAATAAGGATAGATACAAACAAAATGGGAGGAGTTTTACTTGGCCATAATGCCGGGAGCTGAGCCCTTTTTTTTACCAGGCGGTGAAACCGGCGTACTTGTAGTGCATGGGTTTACCGGGGCACCGTCAGAAATGCGCCTGGCTGGAGAGTATCTCAATAGCCTTGGCTATACCGTGTTAGCCCCAAGGCTTTCAGGACACGGAACTACGCCGGAGGACATGGCGAAAACAACCTGGCCGCACTGGTATAGCAGTGTCGAGGACGGCTATCATGTATTAAATGGGATCTGCAGCAATATCGCAGCAGTTGGTTTGTCGATGGGCGGTCTCTTAACCCTTAAACTAGCCAGTGAGTATCCTGTAAGTAAGCTGGCAGTACTTAGCGCCCCCATCTATATCGCCAACAAGCGGCTGCGATTATTGCCGCTTTACCGGATGTTTACTAACTTTGTCTCGAAAAAACGCAAGCGTTTGCCTGATAGGGGCGAGGAGTACTCCATTAGTTATGACATGACACCACTTAGCAGCTTAACCAGCCTTATTCACCTAATCAACCATGTTGATACTCTTTTGCCGTCAGTAACAGTACCGGCGCTTGTTATTCAATCAAAAAAAGAGCACACGGTTGAACCGGAAAGTGCTCAATATATCTACAATAAACTGGGAAGTACTGATAAAAGACTGGTGTGGCTTAACAAATCGGGACACATAATTACCCTGGACACAGAGCGAGAGTATGTGTTCCAGGAAATTGGCCGGTTTTTGGCCGGAAATTAGACGAGGTGCATTATGAATGATATGAATGACTGGTGTTTTGCCTGTGGACCGCGTAATCCCATTGGGCTCAAACTTACTTTTCGGGAAGAAAACGATGTCTATTTGACAAATTTTACTGCCGGTCCTGAGCATCAAGGCTATAACGGTATTATGCATGGTGGATTGATAAGTACGCTGCTTGATGAAACAATGGCCCGCTACCTATATGCCCAAGGTCTTACTGCGGTAACGGCCAAGCTGGAAGTGAGGTATCGTCAGCCAACTCCTATTAGAGAAAAATTAACGATAAGCGGATGGATTACCAGTAAACGGGGAAAAATGGTGGAACTAGCCGGTAAGATTACTTTGCCGGATGGAACAGTAACGGCTGAAGGAAAGGCTATGGTTGCCATAAAAGGAGATGAATAATATGGATTTGTCAGACAGAATCCTGGAGTTTATGCGGAAAGAAGCCTATAAACCGCTCACCGCAGAAGACTTGGCTGATGGTATGGGCATTCGAGGCAAAGAACTGGAAGAGTTTTGGCAGGTATTGGACAAGCTGGAGGCAACGGCTGCTATTATAAAAACCCGTTATGGTAAATTTGGCGTGCCTGATCGCATGAATCTGGTTGTTGGCAAGTTTTCAGCAACAACCAAGGGATTCGGTTTTATTTTACCGGAAGATCAGGAGATAGATGATGTCTTTATTCCACCTGATGCTCTTGGTGGTGCTATGCATGGCGACCGTGTGGTAGCCCGTATGCATCAGCGGCATGTTTCCGGAAAAGCAGTCGAGGGTGAAATTATCCGGGTGGTCACCAGGAACAATAATAAGGTTGTGGGAACCTTTGAGGCTAGTCGTAATTTCGGCTTTGTTCTGCCAGATGACCGCCGGATCGGCCGGGATATTTTTGTGCCGAAAGATGAGTTTAATGGTGCCAAAACAGGTGCCAAGGTAGTTGTCGAGATTATTGAGTGGCCACACAAACAAAAAAGTGCCGAAGGCCGAATTGTCGAGGTACTAGGCCAGCAGGGAGATTCTGGGATAGAGATATTATCCATTATCAAGAACAATAACCTACCTACTGAGTTTCCACCAGAGGTCGAAAGAGCGGCTGAACGCGTAACCACTACCATTAGTCCAGAGGATTTACTAGGACGCAGAGACCTTAGAGAACTTAATCTCGTCACAATTGATGGTGACGATGCCAAAGACTTAGACGATGCTGTCTATGTTGAGCGCCAGAAAAACGGCCATTATCTGCTGAGTGTACATATTGCCGATGTCAGCCACTATGTACGGGAAAACACACCCCTGGACAATGAGGCCAGAGCTAGAGGCACTAGTGTTTATCTTGTTGATCGGGTACTGCCTATGCTGCCACCCCGCCTGTCGAACGGAATTTGCAGCTTGAACGCCGGGGAAGACCGACTGGCCTTGTCAGCCCAGATGGAGATTAATGGTCGTGGCCAAGTAGTCAATCATGAAATTTTTCCTAGCGTAATTCGGGTAAAAACCCGCTTAACCTACAATATTGTGCGGCAGATTGTTGCCGATCAAGATGAAGAGCTACGGGATAAGTATGCCGATTTGGTGGGACCGCTGGAAGAAATGGAGCGGTTGTGCCGGATTTTACGTGACCGCCGGATGCGCCGGGGAGCCATTGATTTTGATTTCCCGGAAATAAAGGTAAAGCTGGATGATGAGGGGCGGCCTATTGCCATTGAAAAGAGGATTCGCAGCATAGCCGAATCAATTATCGAAGAATTTATGCTTGTCGCCAACGAGACGGTCGCCGAGCATATGCATTGGTTAGGGATTCCGTCCATGTTTAGGGTACATGAAGAACCAGACGAAGAAAAAATGGCCAGACTTAATGTGTTGCTGGGAAACTTTGGCCAGCATTTACCTAAAACCCAGGAAATTCAACCTATGGCCCTACAGCGAGTGCTTAGTAAGATTGCCGGGCGTCCCGAAGAACGCATTATTAGCACCGTTATGCTTCGCTCACTCAAACAGGCTCGCTATGATGCCGAGAATCTGGGGCATTTTGGACTGGCGGCAACCTATTATACGCATTTTACGTCGCCTATCAGACGCTACCCGGATTTGATTGTTCATCGTCTTATTCGTGAGACCTTCTCTACTGGCGATATCTCAGCTAAACGTCGCCAGAAGTTATCAACCATGCTGCCTGAGATTGCCATGCATTCCTCTGAACGGGAACGGGCGGCAGCTGAGGCGGAGCGTGCAACCGTTGATTTGAAAAAGGTAGAATACATGGCCCAGTTCGTTGGTGAGGAGTTTGACGGCATCATTAGCGGGGTTACTGCCTTTGGCTTTTTTGTTGAAATCGCCAATGGCATTGAAGGCTTGGTACATGTATCAAGTCTGGATGACGATTACTATCGGTATGTCGAAGAACAATATTCTTTGATCGGGGAACGGACAAGCAACGTTTATCAGCTGGGCAACATGGTCAAGATCATGGTAGCTAAGGTCAACCCGGCAGAACGTACTATTGACTATGTGGTGGCAAAGGCGGATAACCCCCTGCAAGCTGTCAATAGTCAGACAACAGCGCAAAAGCGTAATAAACCCAGTCAAAGGCGCAGTACTAATAAACCGCAATCGATTGCGGCTAAGAAGAAACCTGCTGCCAGTGCCAGGCCCAAGAAGCCCAGGGTACCAAAAAAATAGTCCAGCAACCTCCCAGCTATCAGGCTAACTCCACCGCGCTTGCAGTGAACGTAAGTCGGTCATTGCAGCATGAGTGTGGCAATCTCACTTCGTCATTCTCCCTTTCGGGCCAAACCAATTGACGTATAGTAGCAGATACTATACAATTAATATGTATTAGCAGGATTCTACGAGGTGAGAAGTATGGCCAAAGAGGCTGGCATAAAAATTGCGGCGGAAAACCGAAAGGCCCGCCACGATTATCATATCCATGAAACCTATGAAGCTGGAATTGCGCTTACCGGCACCGAAGTCAAATCACTCCGCGCCGGCAAGGCCAATCTTAAAGATTCCTATGCCCGGATTGATAATGCTGAAATCATGCTGCATAACATGCATATCAGTCCTTATGAGCAGGGTAACCGTTTTAATCACGAACCACTGCGTACCCGGAAGCTTTTGATGCATCGGTACGAAATCAATAAATTAATCGGAAAAACCAAAGAAAAAGGCTACACATTGGTGCCGCTCAAGCTGTATTTTACCAGAGGTAAAGTGAAAGTTGAACTAGGACTTGCTACAGGTAAGCATACTTACGATAAACGTCAGGATCTTGCCGAGCGGGATGCCAAACGCGACATGGAACGGACGCTGCGCGATAGACAAAAGGAATAGCCGTTCTTTTTGTCCAGCTGGAAAGTATAAAACTTTCCCTGGATTGAACGACTAAGGCCTTTGCCGGCGTCCTACAGGACTTGGCACAAGCCAAGTCTTATCTTATCCAGATGGAAAGTATAACTTTCCCTGGATTGAACGACTAAGGCTTTTGCCGGCGTCCTAAAGGGCTTGGCATAAGCCAAGTCTTATCTTATCCAGATGGAAAGTATAACTTTCCCTGGATTGAACGACTAAGGCTTTTGCCGGCGTCCTAAAGGGCTTGGCATAAGCCAAGTCTTATCTTATCCAGATGGAAAGTATAACTTTCCCTGGATTGAACGACTAAGGCTTTTGCCGGCGTCCTAAAGGGCTTGGCATAAGCCAAGTCTTATCTTATCCAGATGGAAAGTATAACTTTCCCTGGATTGAACGACTAAGGCTTTTGCCGGCGTCCTAAAGGGCTTGGCATAAGCCAAGTCTTATCTTATCTGTCGCATCAGGCGGGCGGTCATCGCGAGGAAGAGCGGCGTGGCGATTTCAATCCTGTTGCTCTTCGATTGCAAGCGTCAAATCTCTTTGTGGGCTCTCACTTTTTCCAGCCCAGAGTTGTAAAAATACAATACTGCCAAGAATCAGAATGCCGCCGCTTACCTGCAGCGGTGTTATCTTTTCATTAAGCAAAGCCACCGATAATAGTACGGTTATGATTGGCTCCAGCGTACTGATAATGGACGCATTAGTAGCGCCAACATGGCTTATACCAGCGAAAAAACCCACAATTCCCACAATGGTTGGCAGTAGTGCGATGCCGATAATTGATAGCCAACCAGTCACCGGCAAGCTCCAATTTAGGGAATCAGTCGTTATGCCGATTACTAGGAAAACGATAGCAGTAGAGGTACAGACATAAGTAGTGGTAACCAGCGGGTTTGTGTTTTTCAGCAGGCGATTGCCAATAACGATGTAAAAGGAATAGACCAGCGCAGAGCCCAAGCCCAAAACAAAGCCAAGCATACTGACATTGTCAAGGGATACGCCAAGAACAAGGAATAAGCCGGAAAAGCAAACCGTCAGCGCCAACCCCTTTTGCCAAGTATACTTTTCATCACCAATAAAAAAAGACAGTACGCTGACTATCGCCGGATAAGTGTACAGCAGCATGGCCGCCAGCGACGCAGGCACATATTTTAGCGTCATAGCATACAGCATTGACATCGAACCATAACCCATGCCGCCTAAAAGCGCTAGTCGGATCATTAGAGCTTTATCAATCATCAGCGAGATTCCGCGCCATTTGAGCAGTATAGCTAAACAGATTGCGGCCAAAACAAAACGCCCGGCCAGGATCGTAATCGTACTGGCCCCGGCGGCGTAGGCGAACTTAATAAAAATGGGCAAAGTAGCGAAGCCAGCAGCCGATACTGCGACCAGCAACGCGCCAGTGTGTTGTTGATTCAAACCTAATCACCCCTTAATTGCAATATATTCGGCAGCAGAGAAAATTTCTCCTGTACTCGAATATAATATAGAGTTGGGGAAAAGATATACTGGAAAAAAGATTTATTTGGCGGTATTCAAGCTTTATGATATAATAAGTTAGTAATGAAGTGTATAAACGTTTGCAGCTAAACACCATCCCAGGTATTTAAGATAAGACTTGGCTTATGCCAAGTCCTTTAGGACGGCCGAATTGCTATGCCATCCATGGCGCAATCGGCACTAGCACCATCCGGGTGCGTCGCCGGCAGAAGCCTTAGTCGTTCAATCCAGGGAAAGTTATACTTTCCCATCTGGATGAAAAAAATACGGGGGCGTACTGGTTTCGACAGGGGTAGTTATGGTATAGATAGCGAGCCGGGGTTCCATCAGCCCGTCAACACGGTGGAAAATTGTAAACGCAAACGAAGATTACGCTTTAGCAGCTTAATGCTAACGTTCTACCTGCGCACTCCCGCGGCCTAGGATAGGACGTCATTTAGTGGGATACCTGAAGCTCAATTCTCGGAGAGCTGACTGGGAAATTTTATCGAGATAGCGCCAGAGCAGCCTGTTAGTGGGCGGCGACGGTGCGAAATTTAAATCACTGACTGCGCTCGGAGAAGTCTATGCAGTAATGCTCTTGGACAGGAGTTCGATTCTCCTCGCCTCCACCATGTAAATCCGGATTTTTTAGAAGAAAATTCAAGACTTAGAAGCCGCTATTTATCTGTATTTTAGCAGATGGATGGCGGTTTTTTGCTTTGTATGTATTGGTTTCTCACTCCACCAGTAAATATGAACTTGTAGCTTATAGTTCCATGAGAAAAAGCAGCTTAGCAGCTATGAACCTGCTTTGGATATTTTACACGGAATTACCAGTCATGCAAAACGACCATTTTTCATAGGGGTCATGAGAATTCAACATGGATGAAAGCGCATGTTAATTTTGCTGATCCTGGTATGACATGATTAGGAGTAACCTATACATTCGGTAATCAGCGGGGTTGAAAAACTGCTGAATCAAGCACACCAACTAAAAACAAGAAATTCAGCTTTTCCAAGTATAGATAGAATTAGTTGGTAAGAAACCTCGGTTTGAGCCATTAAAAATAGCAAAATCCTGCAAATTACTTAAAATATTGCAGGATTTCGCTATTTTTATGGGAATTAATTATTATGGCAAGTATCTAGTAGTAATTTGAGAGGAAGGTATCACCTGCGTGGTTAGGAGTCTTAATTATCCTCTTGGCGACAACATCTGGTTCTATATGGTTACGATTGCGGTTCTTGAGGCTCTGGCGATTTATGCATGGCAGTTTCGTAAGATGCCGGGTGCCGTGACGCAGGTTATTATGCTGGTAAGTAAAGGCGTCCTTCTTCTGTCTTTGGTTCTGGTCAGCATGAGCACGGAACTGCCGGCGAAATTGTTCTGGGTTAAACTTCAGCAAATTACCGTTGGCTTAATACTGTATCTTTGGTTTGTATTTGTTTTGCAGGTTAGTCAACAAGAAAAAATAATACCGTCGGTTGTGAAGTATTCTATTTTCGGGATTATGGTCTGCCTGTGGCTGGCCATGCTGTCAAATTGGCACGGGCTGCATTGGCGGGATGTCTGGCTGGACGGCCGGACAATAAAAGCTGTCGTCGGGCCGGTCGACCGGGCGGTGATGATATATGGATATTTATTATGTATCTTAAACACGGTATTAAATGTGCGTTGGGTGCTCATTACCGCCGGATTGCGCCGGAAACAGGCCTTGTGGTTTACGATAGCCGGTTTAACCTCTGTGGCCGGCCATATTCTTTGGCGGTTTTCGGGTAGCCATTTTATTGAACCGCTGCCGTGGGCGTTTTTGCTCAGTAGCGCGATTGTCGTCTGGCTCTATTACCGGTGGCGGTTTTACAGCATCTTGCCCCTGGCTCAGGATGTGGCTGCCCGGCACATGATTGATGGTCTGCTGGTCATTGATGAACAAGATTGTATTGTGGATATGAATCCGGCGGCGAAACAAATGCTCAACGGGTTACCGGCGGCTGCGGGCGGCCAACTGCAAGCAAGTGCCATCGCCTGGCCGGCGTTGGCTGAGGTTGACGGCAGACATGGGGTTAAAATCGTGGAGGCAGTGCGGGAGTATCCGGAAGGGAATTGCTATTATCAGTTGAGTAGAATCCCTTTGCAAACAGCGCCGGACCGTTTTCTCGGGCGCATTATCTTGCTTAAGGATATTACCCGCCAAAAACAGGATCAGGCCAAAATGGTTGAGCAAGAAAAAGCATTGTCCGTCCTGACGGAACGGGAACGGCTGGGACGGGAGCTGCATGATGTTCAGGGGCAGTTTCCCGGCTGCGTTAAAATACAGACCCAAACGATCAAGATATTGCTGCAAAACGGGCGGTTGACTGAAGCGATGGCGCAATTGGAAAGCTTGGCCCAAGCCGCCGACGCATCTTTTTTGGATGTGCGTGAATCCATTACCGGCTTAAAGATTGCCGCCAAGGGCTGGGAATTTTTTGAAAAATTACCGGAGTGGCTGAGCCAATTCCAAAAAATGTCCGGTATTGCCACTGCCTATGTCGGTCCGCAGGCTATGCCGCCGAGATGGATTTTACCGGCAGCGGAAGTTCATTTACTGCGTATCGTCCAAGAAACTTTGTCCAATACCCGGAAACATGCCGGGGCCAGCAATATCAATGTCACATTTACTTTTGCCGCCGACCGGCTGGTGGTCACGATGGAAGACGACGGTTGCGGCTTTGACAGCAAGAACATCCAAACTGATCCTGCTAAATTCGGCCTCAACATCATCCGGGAACGGGCCGCGGAAATTGGCGGAACCTGCACGGTGCGGTCCGTACCTAAGCAGGGGACGATGGTAACAGTTGAGATACCACTGCAGAAAGGACAGCTATGATGAAAGTTTTACTGGTTGACGACCATTCATTGTTTTTGAGCGGGCTGCAGGGCCTGCTTGCCGCCAGCGGTATTACGGTAGTGGGGACGGCCCGGGACGGTTCGGAAGCAGTCGAGGCGGTGCGGAAGCTGCAGCCTGATGTGGTGCTAATGGACATCCAAATGCCGGGTTGCGACGGTCTGAGCGCCACCCGCCTGATTAAAACTGAATTTCCCGAAATTAAGATTGTGATCCTGACCATGACTGATGAGGACCAACTGTTGTTTGAAGCCGTTAAAAGTGGTGCCTCGGGATATATGCTTAAGAACCTGGAGGCGAAACCCTTTTTGGAACTTTTAGCCGGGGTGGCCAGAGGGGAAACCGTATTTTCACCGGGGCTGGCCGACCGGCTGCTGCAGGAGTTTGTTGTTGACAGGGATAAAAAAACGGACGCCGGACTGACAAACGGGGAAAAGGCCAGAAAGCAACTGACGCTCCGTCAGGAAGAGGTTTTGATTCATATCGCCCGGGGCTTAGCCTATAAGCAGGTGGCTGCAGTTCTTAACATTAGCGAGAACACCGTTAAATATCATTTGCATGAAATATTGGAGCGGTTGCATGTGGAAACCCGCGCCGAGGCTATTGCTTATGCGGTTCAGTCTAATCTGACCGGGGCGAACGGAAAGAAATGATCTATTCAAGTAATATATGCTTGCTCAAAATCAAAGAACTGAGGTGATAAAATCCTCAGTTCTTTGATTTTTGTTGACTTAAAGGTTCCGGTATTCAGAATTCAGAGTTCCCAAACGGTTGTTCCCTCTCTAAAAGTATAGGATAGACCCTATACTTTTAGAGAGTGCAAAAAAGCGCTACTATCTGCTACGATAACATTGTAAGCAAATACCAAATAGAGGACAAGGAATGAACATGGCGGAAAAGTATTCTGTTGTCTTATGCGGGAAATCGCTATTCATGGCCGGAGTGGCTTTAAACCTGGGAGACGACGGCAATTTCCAGGTCATAAAAACCATCGATCCGACCGAAATCAGGACAATACTGCGAAGGACGCAACCGGTAGCTATCATCGTTGACAGTGACAGCGCCGACCGGGATTGGGTTGCCGCCCTAAACCGGGAGCGACCGGATATATCGGTTATTGCCCTGAATCCTGAGAACAGCGCGGCGTTTATTTACTCCTGGCGTCAGGAGCAAGTGGAAACTTTCCAAGATTTAAAAAGTATAATTCTGGAATTATTCCCGAATAGACTGGCGCTTTTAGAGCAATCGGAAAGGCGGGGGTGAGCTGGGTTATAGTCATACCTTTGATAAATTCTATCAAATAATGAATGATGGGTGGTATGGAAATGAAAAAGTATATTCGATTAATTTTAGTCTGCTTAGTTGTAGTTTTAGGGTCATATTGTTTGGCGCCGGCAAATGCTGCAGCGGAAAACAAGCTTGATTGGACGACAACTGATTTGCATTATGTATTAAATAGCGAGGGCTATCCAACAGATGTCGTTATTATTGAAGGTTATTTTACAAACAATACTGACAAATATATTAATTATATTTATGAATTTGACCTTACGGCTACTATTAGAGCCGATATTGGTGCCGGGTATAAAGACCAAGTGCATGGTAACTTTAAAAATTTTGAAAAAATAATTGAACCTTATAGCACATCTGACCATAGATTCAGAATTAATAAAGCAAAAATCATTTGGCCGATTGAGGAATATGAAGTGATTCAAGGTGTGACAAAATGGAAATATAGTAATGCAGCCGGCTGATAGATTTGAGAGGGATGGGTTGAATGAATAGAAATAAAGTAGTTGAACGATTTATCCGAATCGTATTATGTGGGTTAATCAGCGTTTATTGTATGGGCGGTATTTGCCAAAGTGGACAAGCGGCAGACTGCAATCTAAATTCTTTTCTGGCAAATTCTCTGGCCGACCAGGAGCAAGCGGCAGAAATAACGCTAGCGACTGGCAGGCGAATGTTCTATGAATATCCCTTGCATTTGTCGGTTGGTGTATCTTGCCGGTATGTTATTGAGGATGATACTATCGTGAAATTAGCCGAAAATAAGGAAGTATATAAACAGCCGGAACGATTAGGCATGCCGGGTGCCGATGCGGCCACAGGGACTTTCTTTTTTGAAGCTGTAAAGCCTGGTCGCACAATAGTTACGCTGCAACACTTGTTTAGAGGCAGTATTGAAAAGGAAATACGCGTCAATGTTGTTGTTGCTGAGTAAACGGCAAATACTCCGACAAATCAGGCAAAGTCTCAAAGTAGGCGGAAGTGAAAAGGAGAATATATTTTGAATAGGAAAGTAATTTTAGGATTTGTTGCAGGAATTTTCGTTGTGCTTATGGCTCTCTTATTTATCGGCGCGAATGATGAGCCCGACAAAAAGCCAGCTGCCAAGCCTCCAACGAGCCAAGCACCGGCAGCACTGCCAGCAAGTCCTGCGCCCCAAGCAGCAGGCAAAGATTATCGTAAATATCTCACGGTGGAAGATCTGATAAAAATAACCGGTACCAAGTTCAAACTGACTTATGTTGATAGGAAGTTCAGCGGCAAGCCGGACTTTACTTTTTCCACCACTGATGAAGATCACATCGTTCTTACCGTGACAGTTTTACCTGGCAGCCATTACGAAAAGGTTTATAGTGAATTCAGGTCACAGGATTATAAAACGATGGAAAACGCCTTTTGGGGACCCAAGAACGAAAATCCACCACGGATGCTGGGATTTCGTAAAGGTGATACCACCATTATTGTAACCAGATATATTGATGCCGGTCAGTATTACATATCGGTGGAAATGATGGAGCGTATTGCCAAGACGATTGCAGCAAGGTTGTAAACCGCACTGAAACCGGGGAATAATGCTTCGGATAGATTTGCAGGGACAAGGAGCATGAATTTATCCAAGAAGGTAGATAAATATTAACAATCAAGAGGGGGATAAAAATGAAACAAAATAAAAAAATCATTATTGTATTCTTATTAGTGGTTATAAGTATCATTGGTACTTCGAGCTTATACGCTGCCAGCCGAGCCCTTGAATGTCCAAGTTGTCACGAGCAAACATATGCACCTAATGGGAGGAAATATACCGCAACTGACGCTAAACAATATGAATGTAGCAATTGTGGACACAAGGGAACTGCAAATGAGTCGCCAGATTTTTAACAAATAGTTGGACTTGTTCAAGACTGTCCCGCTAGTACGAGGAGAGGATAGAGTGCAATATTATATACAGGCAAAGCTTCGAAGTTGCATTGGTTTGTTACTGCTGGTGCTGATGTCGGCTGTTGTGCCGCAGCCAGTGCTGGCCGCGCCCACTCTGGATTTAATTAATAATCGGGCGGAAACGGTGAGAGTAGCGCTTAACACCTGGGATGCCGGCCGAAACACTCCTCATTTTAGAGGCTGGTTTGCGGTGAAGCCCAATAGCACAACTACTATCACCATCGAGCATTATCCCAGTTACTCGGAAGTCGTTTGGCTGTATGCCAGCTCCAAAACCCGAGTTTGGGAAGGTGTTTCTGACCCGGAGACTAAAGAATTTCTGACTAAAGATTTAATTAATACTAACCGCGATTTCCAATATTGGGGCGACAGCGGCAAGTATCGAGGAAAAGCGGGATGGCAGGAGGTATATTTTTTTCATATTGGGAAAAATGAAGACGGCAATTTTACCTATACATTTGATTAAATGAGGGCTCAGCCGGATGCAACTCTTCAATAAATAGTTACTTTTTAGCTGTGTGAACCATAGGCATTAGCAATCATGGCTGTTAAGTAATATCCGGTGAGATTAATGTAGGCGGGAGGTAATAAAATAGACTTAATGATTTTTTCTGGCATCGGCTTTATTACCTTTTTAATTGGCATATTAGCGCTGAAGCGGGAAACTAGATTATTCAAAAATGTTGTTATTACTAAGGCCACGGTAATTAAATACAATGAGTATGAGAGTGTAGATAGACTTACTATGTATACAATGGTTGCTGAATATAAGTTGATAGATGGAAAAATAATTCAAGCACCAGAACGCTCTGGATGCAATCGACCAAAATATTCAATAGGGACGGAAATTCAGATTGAGTATAGTCAAGAAAAACCAGAGTTGTTTATTGTCAAAAATGATTATTCAAGAAAAGCTGTTATGATCGGAATGATTATTGTAGGATTAGCAATGTTTATATTTGGTTTATTATACGAACTCGGTTAGCGGAAATCAGTTATAGCTGAATTATTGAGGTGAGAATATGATTGGTTTATTGCGAGGGCTACGTTGGTTGTTATGCCTGGTTTATTTGTTAATAGTTATTGCTATTCTGGAGTTTTTGCCTTCCGAACTTATGGAGGTTGCTATAATATTATTTGCCATCGTTGGTTTTTGTGGTTATCGAATACTCTTTGTTGGTGATGGTACTAGCATATTTTGACGTCTAAAATAATATAAATCCAATTTTGAAAACAGGAGGAAAAAATGTTACCTGCAAAGAAAAAGTGGCTTCAATTATTTGTCGTTTTAATGATTGCTATCATTATTTTGCCTCAGTATGTAATGGCGGCACCAGCTGTTGTCCGTGTCTCTGAAGAAAAAATGGCAGCGAACCTGATCTATCAACCAAAACCGATTTACCCCAATATAGCTAAAATAAACCATATCGAGGGAAAGGTAATTATGCTAGCATTGATTTCAACTACGGGAGAAGTCGAAGAGCTTCGACTTATTAGTGGACATCAGTTACTAGCACCACTGGCTATGGAGGCTGTGAAAAAATGGAAGTATAAGCCGTATTTGGTTGAAGAAAAGCCAGTAAAGGTGAACACGACAGTGACTGTAGCATTTACCTTGCCCCAATAAACAGGAAAAATATTGTATCAGTAGATGTGATAGGCGGTGTTTTAAAAAATGAAACCGATGTGGATCAGTCATTTTTTAATATGTTTTTATGATCGGAAGCAAAGAATAGTTCTTTGTATCCAAAAGACGGATTTGCAAGGGCACGGATCGCCTCCACCAATCAAAACCACCTTTTTTTTACAAATATAGGAAGTCTTAAGAACCGCGAATTGTCTGGCTTTGTGACGGGCAGTGAGCGGTTCTTTGCTTTTGGGAGGAGTGTTTCTCGCCTCCACCGCAGGAATTGCTTATGGTGATTTCTTGAATCTGAAAATGCGAAAAAGAACCCGTATCTGCTTCGGGCAGAATATGGGTTCTTTACTTTTTTTTACATATTTGGAAATTGAGGTGCTTATCTCAAGGTCTTTGGAAAGATGCAAAACGGCCAAATAATTAGTATAAGGGAGGCTGAGTGAGATGATGCCTCAGTATGGTCGAGAATCGGCAATTTAGATGCCTGAATGTCGAGGCAAAAAAAATCCAACGGTTAGAGGCCTGAAAATCGAGCCTTAAACCGATTTTCGAAAATCACCTTCAACCCAGGAATATCAAGGATTTTGAGGTTCGCCAGAGATAGTGTTGGTGCATTACTATATATACATAAGGTTGCTCGTTGGCCAACGGCCCTGAAAAATTATTATTAGTTTACCACAACATTTTACGAAATGCTAGTCTTTTTTCAAACTTGTTCTTTGACAACTACACATCGCAACCAAGGAGGAATTCTCATGAACATGGAACTATTTCAAAAACAGTATTTGCTCTATTGGGGAAAGCTAACTTGTTTTACTTAGAAAGTCGGATATGATAGAATTGTTACAACGATAGTTTAGCAACTTATGAGGAGGTAACTTATGCAAACCCTAAAACAAGAAGCGATTGACGCCATTTCTAAGTTGCCTGAAACAGCCCATTTCGAAGAAATTACGTACAGACTATATATCATTGATAGAGTGAAAAAAGGACTGGATGCAATTAAGCGTGGTGAAAGTATTGCCGTTGCTGATTTGAAGGTGGAGCTTGGCTCATGGTGAAATGTTTTGAGCCAGCGAAGCAGGATTTAAAGTAAGTTCATGAGTTTAATGCAAAAAATTCAGAGCGCTATGCTAAAAAAGCTAAGGAGGCTCTTTTGTGGATTTAATTGAAAAATATATTGAAAATGTTGAGCGAAAAGCAGTGTCTAAAAAAATAAAAATCTATCTGGATAACTGTTGTTTTAACCGCCCTTTTGACGACCAGACGCAACTAAAAATCCATTTAGAAACTCAGGCAAAATTATATGTCCAAGAGCAAATATTAAAAGGTGAATTTGATTTTGTTTGGTCATATATTTTGGAATATGAGAATATGCAAAACCCTTTTGAAATTAGAAAAAATTCTATCGCCCTCTGGAAAGACATTGCCGTCGAAACCGTCGTTGAATCAGAAAATATTCTACTATTTGCAGAAGCTTTAAAAACAAAAGGAATTAAGACTAAAGATGCTTTGCATATTTCTTGCGCAGTTGCCGCAAAGTGTGATTACTATCTTACTACTGACAAGAAACTTTTAAATAAGGACATTGTTGAAATTGATGTAATTAGCCCGATTGAGTTATTAACTAGACTGGAGGTTGAGTAAATGAAAACGGATAGCATTATTAAAAATGAAGGTATGAGTATTTTAATTGCCAAGCTCGGTAAAGTTGATGCAGAACGTTTTATTTCTTTAATCATCAAAGAACCTTTCGATTACACGAAATGGCAAGATGCACATTTTGACACCGATATGAGTATCAGGGAATTCAGTAAAAATGCAATGAAAGCAATAAGCAAAGTATAGACGACAGAAATTCAGAACACTATGCGAAAAAAGGTTGCTGTGGATTTTGCAACTCGTTCTGAAGCATTATAGAATTTTTCTGAAATGGGGCTGATCATTCCTGAACTTGAGGACCATAGCGTTAGGGAGTTGACCATTTACTCTTATCGCCCGATTTATCGAATTGCCTTAGGGCAGGTTGAAGTACTGGCAATTGTGCATGGCCGGAGGATGAGGCTAGTGATGTCAGGCTTGAGTTATTTGAAAAATTGACTTAATAGAAGATACTAAATAAGTCAATTATCATGATAACTCAAGCCTGACCCTGTTGTTCCTATTTTAACCCTCGTCTAGAGTTAGAGCATATTATATCGATAATTTCCTGTTTGGGGGCTTGTTTTAATGAGTATGGTGAAGAATATTTAGCCAATATGGCTAAGGAAGTTTCAGATGCAATATTAGAGAATATCTTAGGATAAGTGGGCATAACCTGCTCTACCGCTGCGGTAAACTGATTGATCATATTTACTCGCTGTTCCGCTAAAAGTACTGCTGTGCGTGACAATACCTTAAGATTGAGAAAATAGTCATTGTTTAGCTGTACCTCTTTTAACGTCTTGATAAAATAGAGTCGAGCAAGTTCTTCGGCATCCACTTTATCGGTTTTAACTTTCCGAATGAGTGAAGATTTGATAGAATGAGAGATAAGAGGGTTGACTAGGAATACTTTAAATCCTCGGTTACAAAAAAAGTGGACGATGCGTTGTGAGTAGTGGCCAGTTGATTCTAGAACGATTGCTGGCTTACTATAAAAAGCATTCTCCACTTTTTTCAGTTTTCGCAAAACAAATTCGAGCCCTTCTTTGTCATTAAAACCTTTAAATGTTTTGGTGAAAGGCTCACCTTGTGGCGATAGTGCGGCATAATAGGAAAACTCTTTTGCCACATCGATTCCTACGACTGGACATAGATTGTACGTAGTAAAACTCCTATAACATAAATTGAAGGATCATCCATTCGCTAAACAAAGTTAACATCCTTGCGCGTTAAACGGGCATAGACAGTCCCAACCAGCCTAAACGTAAATACTTTGTGAATGGAATAATAGACTCTGCGACGGGTATAGATACAATCTTCCCTGGGACGGTTAAATTAAAATCCTTCAAAAATATTATACACTCTCTAATGTTCGGATTTATCTATGCCCTATTTTGGATAATCCTCCAACTACATGTTACAGGACGGTTCTGGCGCTTCCTTGGTTCAACTGTAAAATCGGGATTTGAACTGGTGCGGATCGCCTCCACCAAAATTTGGTAATTAGTAAAACCCGCGAATGTGATTATAAGCATAACTTCGCCAGATTGGCAGGTTTATGCTTATAAAATGATATGGCGAAGTTATGCTTAATTAATTTTGCCAGAAGTTGTTATTGCTTTGCGTAATATTGTTTTGAATTTTTCAAAAGGCTATTTTAGGGTATCTCAATACATTTTGGGATGCTTTAAAATAGCCTTTTATTTTCATATGAATTTTTATATAAAAGATGATGCAAATGATGCTTCACCAATTTCATACACTTGTTTTTTCTAAGAAACCTGATGAATTAGAAGCATGGATTTATGAAGCTGAAAAGTTGAATATAACAGAAGTTAATTCTTTTCTGGTAGGTGTTGGAAAAGATCTGCCAGCAGTAAAAAATGGCATAATGTACTCATATAATAATGGTCTTGCAGAAGGAAGCGTGAATAAGTTAAAGTTAGTGAAACGCATCATGTATGGCCGTAGCAGTTTTGCATTGCTAAAATCAAAGCTATTATGGCTTGAAGCAATGCATTAATCAACTAAAGTGGGCAAGAACCTTTCCGCCGCTTACGCCAGCATTAGTCAGTATCCTAGGGTGCAGTCAGCTCTTAGGACAGTGTTTGCCGCCATTTTCGGAACTTCGCTGGCGACCAATTGGCGGATGGTTCGGCCGATTTTGCTGGCCAATTATAAACATGGGCGGTGGCGATTTTCCTTTACGCTGGGACTGTTGGCGGGCAGCGCCGCCTTTTATATGGTGTGTAAGCCTCCGGTGGCTATCCTATATATACTGGGTGGTCTGTTGGGCGCGGCGGTGTATTGGCGTACGGCAAAGGAAAGGGATGAGGGGGAATAGCCATGCACTGGCTGCTGTTTTTTGCCGTTGTTTTGAAGGCGGTGTTATTTTCTACAGGCGGGATGGGGCCGTTGCCTAGTCTGCATAATGATTTTATTGCCTATGGCTGGGCGACGGAAAAAGAATTTACGGAAGCGCTGGCTATCGGCCAGCTTACGCCAGGGCCTAGCGGTCTGTGGGTGGTAAGCCTGTGCTATCTTGTGGCGGGGCTGCCAGGTGCTCTCTTGTCATGCATCGCCCTCATGTTGCCGCCGCAGCTCATTTTGCTTGTGCAGTACGGCTATTCCCGCATTGCCGGTCATGAAGCGACGCAAGGGGTGCTGGACGGTGTGGTGCTAGTGATTGTCAGCTTTAGCGTTCTTGTTCTGGCAGAGATGCTGAAAAGTAATGGCCTTGAAATCAGCCTACTGGTCATTACGGCTGTCAGTGCAGTCTTAGCCATCTCACGGCGTGTTTCGGCCAATTACATACTTGCGGTAGCGGCCTTGGCGGGTTTCATAGCAAACTGAAGCGGTGGACAGCTGGAGACATTCGTTTTTTGTCACTAAAAAGTTGCCAAACAAGGAATGTCCCTGCTGTCTTTCATCTGCCTGCTGGCCGGCATCGACCCGGTTCGCAATTATTTTCCTCCCCCTGTACTAAAGTACAGTGTGAAAATAAGGAGTTTTTGTTATGATAAAGTTGATGTTGACACGTTACAGTATGAAATTCTGTATACTTTCCAGCAAATTGAGACGACACCTGTCGGGCAGTATCTGTGGTTCGATGAGTCATACTTGCTTGCAGGGGGCAGATTTTACTGGTGCCAAGTTAGCGGCAGTTAACTTTACTGATGCAGCTGTGGAAGAAACTAAAGGTACCTTAGCGGTTCGATATCGTGATGACCAAGGCAATCAGACTCCGGAACCGCCGGATTTTATGCCGCTAAATTACCAGGCTACTAAGGGCTTTGATCTTGTTTGGTTAGCAGATGATTTCATATGCCCCAATGGCATGACTGTTTCCGCTAACCAAGCACAAGGGTTGAGTTTGCAACAGATGTTAATTTCAGCAACTGCGCCAACTTTGCAATGGGTGCCACAAGACTAAGGTTAGGTGGTGTTTATCAGAGTTCATTCCGGATAGAAAAAAGGGTGTCGGGCAGGCTTGGTGTCTAAGCAATAATTGAATAATTCATGACTCTGAGTAATATGGCAGAGATATATCCATTTGATTTTTGATTTCATATAAGAAGGATGAGTTAGGTTTGGTTCGTGGTTTGCTGAGTATGAAGAGGGAGAGATGATAATGTCAGCGGAATTGAACGAGAGTGTGAAGTTTTTACAGGCGTGCCCGCCTCCAATGGAGGCCGGGGATTACCGGATAAGGGTAAAACAGGAGTTGAGTGTCGCCGGCTCCGAGAATTTACCGGAAAGCATTGATTTTTTTATCGTGCGGGGGCCGCGTTTTTCATTGGCCGCAACTGATGTATATTCCACATTTCCGCCGCCCAACCAGCAAGGTAGTTTTGGTAATTGTCTGCCGCATATTATTCTCAATCGGCGGACTTTACCCTGGGAACGGACTATAACCGGTTTCTTGCCTCAACGGCCCGCCGGGGATACCAACGATCCACCTGTACCGTGGATGACGCTGCTGTCGTTTTCCGCAGCCGAGGGTATTGAGATCAAGCAAGGTACGGTTGACAATTTACTTCACCCCCCAGCAGGGGTGATGGGGCCTTCGCTTATCCTAGATCAAAAGGCGGGTGAAACAGGATCCGACCCCTGTTGCATGATTGATATTCCAACAGCACTTTTTACCATGATCATACCGAGTCTATGCGAGCTGCGGTATTTGGCGCACGCTCGCTATGCGGCGACGGATAACAAGGCGATTGAGGGTGACGGTTGGACGTCTTGTATACTAGGTAATCGCTTGCCGGAGACTTCTGACGGTGGGGCGGATAATGGAGTTTTTCTAGTGTCGCTGGAAGGGTGGGGAGATTACTTGCCCGGCGGTGATAAGACGATAGATTCTTCGATTCAATACGTGCGTTTGATTGTGTTATATCATTGGAAGTTTCGGGCGCAAACGCAACAATTGCATTTTGCCCAACTTATTGACGGTCTTTCCATTGGAGCGCTAGCTGCGCCGGTCAAAAGCGATGCCGAGGCGACCGTGGGCACTGCCGTGCAGATGGGTTATGTGGGTTTACCTCATCATCTGCGGAGTGGTGGGCAAACGGTATCTTGGTACAGGAGCCCGCTGGTTCCGTTAGCTTTGTCGGCAGGTACCGGACAAAGCGCCAGTTGTGCGGATGAACTGGTTAAATATAGCCCGCAGACAGGATTGTTTGATGTTTCCTATGCGGCCGCGTGGCAATTGGGACGGCTGCTTGCCTTGCAAAACCAGCATTTTGCCGTGGCAGCCGTTAATTGGCGGCGGCAAAATACCACTGACGCCGTTTGTCGGGTAACCCGCTCGTATTTATCAAGCCGGTTGCCGCAGTTGCTGCAAGAGGCCAAGTCTCATACAGAAGAATACGGCAATTTTAAAACAAATCTGGGTGTACATTTGATAGCTGCGATAGGGGGGGGGGTGGTGCCCCGGCAGGTTGGTGTTATACCGCTGCTAGGGGAGCATCCGGATATAACAGGGATTAAGAACAAGCCGGATAAGTTTCCTGGATTGCTAAGCAAAAAACAGTTGGAAGCATGGAAGGATCTTAGTGAGAATGATAGGTACGCCATGATTAAGCAACAAATTATTAAAGGAGAGACCCTATGAAAACTTGGCATTCTTATGAAGGGCACACGGAACGTATTAAGGCGGTTGTGGAAACAGGTCTGACGGGACAAGAAAAGGATGGTAACCCTATGCCGGAAGAAATGAGTATATGGCTGGCAAAGCTCGGACTATTTTACGGCGTGCCGTTTTCCTATCTTGTTCCAGATAACCGAATGTTGCCGCTGGAAGCCATGCGGTTTTTTCAGGTTGATTCCAATTGGGCTTTTTATCTGCAGGATGGGGCGCTAAGCATTGGGCGTAATACCAGTGCGGCGACGGCTCACGACCAAGCCTGGAGTCAGTTTGTATGCACACAGGTTGGGCGAGAGAGGGTGAAAGTCCGGCGAATATTGAAACTTCAATCCTCGTTGCAGAACGAAAATCTAAGTCAGAATATAAGTGGTTTTTTGCTGCGCTCGGCTATCGTAGAGGGTTGGTCTGGCCTGGAGGTGCAAGGATTTGCTTCTACTGAAGAATCGCAAACTCCGCTACCCATATTACGGTTGGAGCGAGTCGCTGATAATGTCTTATTGTGTTTGTTTGCCGGGATCGTCGAGTGCGTAGAGCTCAAGGAACCTGCGGAAGAATTGCATTTTGGGGCAGATGAGCAGGCAGATGGCTCGTATACTAAAATGCTGCGCGGTCTTGATGTCGGCAATTACCCGCTGGGAACACCGCTTGATTATGCCCAGTCTGTAACTGTTCCCTTCAGGGAGGGTGCGGGGCGTGTGCTGGATATTGATAAGCTGGTAGGCGTGTTGCAAGACGGACTGTCTAAGGCAAAGGCACTGGGGCCGCATTTTACGGCAGCTGAATTTGCCGTAGAGATGGTGGAAAGCGCGCAAATGGGAGTGTTCTATCATGAAACGGGAGATGCAGGTGAAAAACATGCGGCAAAATAACGAAACGCAAGAAAAAGGCAATGCAAATTTGCTTGTACCGATTGCGATTGAGGCATTGGTTGTCGGCCAACAAGATAGCGCAATGTACGCTGATCGGACAGCGCACTATGATCGATTAAATAATTGTTTGGTATTTGGGGATGACTTGATTGCCGACCCTTTTGTCACGACGGATAGACTTCAACCTGGTGTTCACCTCCACTGGGCATTGCCGGATGCTTTGACCCACGGTCGGCAAACGGCTGTCATTACCGCGGGTGCTTTTGCGGAAAATGAATCAAATACCGGCATCGCCGGAGTATCGCAGCAAGATTCTGCCGAACTGTATCAACAGTTAGAAACCAACAATATTCTGGATCAGCAGGGGCAAATTACCGCCCAATTTACGCCGGATCATCCTGATTTTACCTTAGGACTGACTGCAGTTTATCAGCAGTGGGAAGAGGCAGTCTGTGCGGTTTTGCAAAATGCGCTGCAGGGCGGGCAGGTTGAGTATCCCGCCGTTCCCAACAGATGGTTTATTACAAGAATGCATACTGATGAGACAAATCCGGCTGTTCCCGTCCTTTCGTTGAAATCCTGGGTGGTGGAGAGCGATTATCTATTTGGCGGCTTGGATGACGGGAGTGAAGTTTCGGATGGTAGTACCATTCCCGTATGGAATTCGGCGGCTAAAGTGTTGGATTTTCGTTATTTGGGGCAATGTTTTAATTATGCCGATTGGCAGCCGGGAAATCATACGGAATATCTGGATAAGCTCGCTGCTGTAGGACCGGGCGATCCGGCTTTTGCTGCCTACTATCCTAGTTGCAAAAGCGTATTCGGCTTTCATGACTCTCTAGCCGACATTACAAGCGGTAATCTGACATATGTTGTTTGCGGCTGGTATGCGCAAGCCGGGCAAGATCCGTTATATGGGCAGACTAGCTCAGATTTGTGGAACAATTGTCTTGCCGCATTACAATGGGGTGTTTCGGATACGGATGATAGCTGTCCTACCCTCACTATTTGTCATGGCATGGTATGTCAGCTTGTCTGGGCGGGCGCAAATGCCTCATATCCTTCGGGTATTCCCGTAGCTCAGCCGGATATTGCCATTGGTAAAACTTCAGCGGAAGCTTTGGCCGCTTTATTGCAGCAAAAATTGCCGGAGGAACAAAACATTGAACGCGTTATGGAAGCATTTCAATATGATATGCTATCAGTTTTAGATCAGCCGGACGGAATCGTACAGTTGGAACAAACGCTGCATGAAAAGTCTTTCTCTTATCAGAATGGCGGTGTTATTTGGAAGATACAACAGCGAGGTAGTGAAGTAGAAGGCGAACAAGACGCGCCCAGCGACTTCCCCGCCGGCATGGGGTCTGCGCTTGACGTTTTGAATAAAAGTCAGAAACAATACGAAGATGTACAGGCTGTGCTTGTTTCGCTGCAGTGGGAATTGTACGCCACGTGGTATAAGTTTATTTGTGAGCGAGGCGAGCCGCCTAATCCGCCTAGCGACAAGCTCAAACCCATTATGGATTTGATTGGAACGCAAGCTAAGGAAATCGCTGCTGTACAAGGACAGATCGCTTCGTTGGCCGCCGCTTTGCAGCAGCAGGCCGATGCTTTGGCCAATGACGTTGCCGTGCGGCTTTCCGGATATATACTGTGTCAGGATACTCAGACCCGCTTTTGGCAGCCCAATGAACCTGTGATCCTGTTGGCCGGTGAAGGGGTGGGACGTTCTTTTAAACATGGTGAGGATGGGCGATTTTCCGAGGACGGAACGCTGGCTTGCCGGGTAAGCGGGCAAGTATTGACAGGTCTTACCTTGACGGTCGGGGATCAGATGGTGACGGTTGGCGAGGCGCAATTGCTGCCGTTTTATCAACAGTTTCCAGTGGGCGCAACTATTCCGGATGCAGTGGGAGAACTATTCATCGAAAGCTTGCTGCTGGATACTAGTCAGGCAGGGGTCATAGCTGCCGCTGCCTTGCGACAAGCGGGTATTGCATCTCCGTCCGCCGACCAGTTGCAAGCATTGCGAACTACTGTCACAAATCTGCAGACTGGAATATGGAACGCCAGTGTGCACAGGGAATTAAAGGCCGGGCTTTTGGCCGAGACTCTCGGCTTTTCTGGACTTGTGCCTTCCAAGGTAGGCGTTGCGTTTTGGGACGCTCCGTGGACGCCGTTATTTATGTCCTGGAAGGTGAATTATCTGCAGTACATAGATGGGCAACCCGACCTGACTGGCATTTTACAGCAATGGAGCATGGGTGATACGGATTATGAATGTGCCGCAGCGGCACTGCCTCAGGTGCAGCGGCAGCATGTGTTTGCGGGACAGATATTACTCACTCCCCAGGCTGCAGTTAATGTAAAGCAAATGCTGGATAAATCGTTGGCCTACTTGAGCCCGGATGACCCGGATTATTCGATTTTACAAGACATTAGCGCCAAAGTCGGCAATCTAAATATTTTATCGCAAACATTGAGCGGACTAAATAACTCGCTCATTATGCGCAAACAGACCTTGCAATTCCCTGTTTTTGATATTCCCGATGAAGACTACGGCAATCAGAAATTGGCGCAGCAAGTCGCTGATTGGATTGGCGACCAAAATCACGTTGCCCCTCAAGTAATGAAAGCAGATGACGCCAGTGTAGTCTTCAACCCAATTATGGCTGGCTTTATGCAGCTCCTCAATCTCTGGATCGTCGATGCGTTCGGTCGTATAAAAACTGTCGAGGTAGTCAATCCGCGACCAGTGTTGGCCGAAAGCTTGGTTACCGACAGCGCGGCATTCGCTGACTGGATTACCGTGCAACCGCGTGTTGTTCAGCCTAGTCGCCTGCTATTTCGCTGGCAAGCCGCTGATCAGGCGGATACCGAGACCAATTCCGACCCCTCCACCAGCCCTGTTTGCGGGTGGATATTGCCTAATCACCTGGATCGCAGTCTGCAGGTATATGCCGCGAATGGCACGTCGCTTGGTTCGTTGCAGCCAAGTTATAGCGGAACAGAGGCAGTAAATGTGCGCTGGCTGTCTTCCCCCGGTACGAAGGTAGCGTTGTCTGATATCGAAAATGCCGAATTGCAGAACTTTGTCGCCGGGTTGTTGGCTTGCAGGAACAGTCAGGAGTTTATAGACTTTTTAGCTATGATTGACGAAAGCTTATGGACCATTGATCCGTTAGGCGAGCGCAAAGACATCAGCTTGTCGGCGTTGATTGGTAGACCGCTGGCACTGGTGAAGGCTTCATTGAAACTTGAGCTGGAAGGAAATCCTGCTTGGAATCAGACTTGGGAATCGCTAGGGAAAAATGACACCGCAGGTTTTGAAAAAGTGGAGTTTCCGTTGCGTCTTGGTGACACCCGGCAGTTACATGACGGACTAATCGGTTATTTTGTCCAGGACGGCGAGCAAACCTACCGGACTTGTTACGCCGCCTACGGGAGTGGCAAACAGGACGATGCCGACGGATATGTACAGTATCAGCACTCTGTCCCGCTATCCTGCGATTCCAAGCAGCCGTCGACTGCTATTACGCTGCTGCTTGATCCGCGCGCCGGGGTGCATATTACTTCAGGCATTTTGCCGACGGGATATGCACAGCTGCCGCCTGCTCATATCCGGAAATCCTTGGCGGCACTGGCGGCGACCTTTTACACGGGACCCGTAATTGGTAGTTCCACGGAATTTGGTTTGCCGCTACCGACAACCAACGAAGGAAGCTGGTCATGGAATTGTGTTCAGCCAGACGGAAGTTGGCAAGAAAACAGCGATATCGGTAAGGCTCCGGGCAATGCAGTTTTTTCGCCTGGTTGGCCGCATATTTTTGAAGGATGGTTGAAGCTACAAAGTACAAAGGAGAAAGAATAAAGGAGGCGCCAATATGAATTTGCTTTGCGCATTATATCCAAACTCTATAACCGTGACCGCTAATCCGCAGTATCCTCTGGTCAACCAAGTGACGCTTGGAATTTCTTTTCCGGACGAACCTGTACCAGGTCTTGTCAATCCGCAGGGATTGACGCCTGATAATGATTTGCCGGGACGAAATGCGGTGGGGTATAATCTATCCAGAATTTATATATGGTTTCCCTGGGGAACTGATAGTGAAAAGGGTTTTGCCAGCAATGAAGAATCGGAGAAAATTGCGGTTTCTCCTGGTCCGAACAACAGTGACTGGTATTGTGTAGCGCAAGAAGACGATGAGGTTGGACGTTTTTGGATTCTATTTCCGAAGCATAGCGGCCAGCTGGCTACTAGCGACAGCCTTACTTTTGTGCTTGACCAAATCATCTCTACGGCAAAATCCGGGCAAAGTTATATATTTGTTAAAAATTGCTGCATAACGGGCTATACCGACGGAGTACAACCGTTTCCTATTATGAAACAGGCGCAGGGGCTGGCCATACATTCCTTTAGGGCATTACCTTCCACTATTGCCAAAGGTGCATATTCCACTTTGTCATGGGATGTAGCCGGGGCAAGTTCCTGCACTCTGTACCCTGGTGGCTATGCAGTTGCGCTAACCGGACAAAAGCAGGTAATTCTTAACAGCACGACGGATTTTACGCTGACTGCCCAAAATGACGCCGGACAAAGCTGTTCGCAGGATGTTACGGTATATGTTAATCCACCCACCATACAATCGTTTACGGCTGATGTCACAGGTCCTGTGGATTACGGTACGACAGTCACCTTGCAGTGGGATGTGTGGTGCGCCGCCGCCGCGTCGATTGACCAGGGGATAGGAACGGTTGCGTCGAGTCAGGGCAGTGTTCAGGTCGTTCCTCAAAAAGATACCACCTATACTCTAAAATGTACTGGGGCGGGCGATCCGGTAACCCAAAATCTGACGATAAAAGTTAATTCCATCGCGATTACGTCTTTTAGCGCCAATCCACCGGCGATAGATACAGGACAAGCGGCGGTATTGAGTTGGACGAGCGTTTATGAAAAAGGTGCGACCGGAAAGATTTTGGCCGCTAATGTCATAACAGGCCTTGCCGAGTGGTCGGCTCCGGAATTAATTAGTAGTAATGTTTCTTTGCCCAATGGTCAATGTACAGTAACCCCCAGTCTTTCAAAAGGATATCGGCTGGTTTGCCAGGGGCCTAATGGCGAAGTTTCAAATGAGCTGTCTTTGCCGGTGAATCATTGTGTGGGCATTACCCAATTTGAGGCGGATTATGCTGCTGGATTCTTCCAAGTGCACTGGAATACGGAAAATGCAAGTACGTGTAGTGTGCAGATTCAGAGTGGTAATGGTTGTACCTATTCTTATTCTCAGCCAAGCGGAGTTTCTGGAAATTTACAGGCGATAATTAATGACGGCGAACGAGCAGCGATTGCTTACAAGGCGACCATAACCTGCAGCGGATCGGGAGGAACTTTGTCTAAACAAATTTCGTTTTGTAGAAATATTTCTTCCGAACCTCATTCCTCACAAGGTCATTATTCAAATTGATAAGAGGCCGGACAGGCAGTTGTTAGAATAAATAGGTCCTAAGTAGGAGGAGTGAATATGAATTTGCTTTACGGGGTATACCCCAATGCCATCACTATTACGACCGACCCTAAACATCCGATTGTCAATCAGTTGTCGCTTGATATTTCTTTTCCGGATGAGTCGGTTCAGCCCGGGTTTGTCAATTCGCAGAGATTAACGCCTGACGATGATTTACCGGGGTTAAATGCCGTAGAATATAATCTGTCGAGAATTTACATATGGTTTCCCTGGGAAACTGACACCGAAAAGGGCTTTGTCAGTGCTGCGGAGTCGGTGAATATTGCCGTTTCACCAGGACCCAACAATGCCAATTGGTATTGTGCAAGAAAAAGCGATGCGAATGTCGGCACTTACTGGATTTTATTTCCCAAGGTCAGCGGTCAGTTAGTTACCAGTGACAGCATTCAGTTTGTGCTTGATCAAATTATCTCTACGGCAAGAATCGGTCAAAGCTACATGTTCGTAAAAAATTGCAATATTACGGGGTATACCGACGGAATCCAGGAGGTAGCCGTTTTAAAACAGGCGCAAGATTTTGAAATTATTTCCTTTACAGCCCAACCGTCTGTAGTCGTCAAGGGCAGGAGTGTTTTGGTAAGCTGGGAGGTTGAGAACGCCGACTTTTGTACATTAGATCCTGGCAATCAGCTGGTTGCCTTGCAGGGGAATCAAAAATTCATCATAGACAGTGCAACGGCTTTTTCTCTTTCAGCCCAGCGCGGTACCCAGCAGATTCGCCAGGATGTAGCCGCATATCTGTCTCCACCGGTAGTACAGTTGTTTACAACAAATGTTCCGGGACCGATCGATTATGGTACACGGGTAACTTTACAATGGGATGTTTTGTACGCCGAAACGGTAATAATCGATTAGGGGATTGGGCAAGTAGCAGGTCAGGGGAGTACTACGGTGATTCCCACAAAGGATACTACCTATAGGCTGACTGCCACCGGAGATGGAGGAGTGGTGAGCCAGCCAGTGACAATACAACTCAATCTGCCTATTATACAATCATTTACATCTAATATGAGTCCAGACCAATACATTACGCATGGTCAGCCGGCAACACTACAGTGGAATGTACTGCACGCTGCTACTGTTTCGATTGATCCGGGGGGCGGACTGGTCAAAGCGCAAGGTAGCGTGCAGTTTTTTCCTATGAAGACTACCGACTATACGCTGACTTGTACAGGGGTCGGAGATCCGGTGAGGAGCACGCTGACAGTGAATGTATGGAATCCTTGGGAATAGATGAATTAGGAGACTGGAGGGGGAAAAGTGGCTTGGCAATTGAAAATTCATCATATTGATGTCGGTCGGGGTGATTCTACGCTAATCGTAGCTAGAGAGGTAGGCGTCGCTGAGCCTAAGGTAAGGTCGGTTTTAGTTGATGGAGGGCTGTTAGATGCAACACAGGATGTTCATAATATAACGCAATGCAATAAATTAGATGTAATGGTTGCCACCCATTATGATGAGGATCATCTTAATGGATTACGTGGGTTGCTATTGCTAGGTGATGATCATTACTTGAATACTCGCATTTATGATCAGGGCATACCTAATACCGTTAGGATCACAAAAAAACGAACAGCAGAAGGAGATGTTAAATACCTGAAGTCCATTGCTGCAGGAGACTCAGGTTATAAACTGTACGAAGATAGTATTTACAATAGGCTGCGTGTAACAGAGAATGTTGTCAGTTCATTGGATTTGATTGCAACGGGTAACCAAGAAGATATGGAGATGGTCGGCTTGCAGCAACCGGACTGGCTGGTTGGTAAGGATATTCTATGGGATGGTGTCGACGGAGTTATTCCAGACGGCGCGCCTCGCATGACTTGCATTGCGGCAAATCAATATGTATTACAAAGTGACGGAACTACAGCGCGATTACAAAGCGGGGTTCTTACGGATAGTGCAAATGAAAAAAGCTTGGCTTTTGTAGTGCAATTTAATAATTTCCGTTATTATCTGGGGGGAGATATTGAAAGCGCTCAGGAAGATGGAAAAGACAATACTCCCGGCATCATGCAGTATCTAAATCCGCAGGGGAATGCAGAAGGGCGCGTGCTTGCATTTAAAGTCAGCCACCACGGGTCTGCTAAATCGACATCACAGCAGTTTGTAAATCGGCTAAAGCCAGCCGTAGCGTTTATATCAACAGGATGTGATAAAAAGTATGGCGATGAGTATCTTCCAAGTCAGCGCGTAATTGATACATTACAAAATAGCGATGTGCGGTTATGTTTTTTGACAGAAGACAGAAATACGGAGAGTTGGAGAGATTATGCGCAATACAACTCGAACAAGGTTGTGGTTGGTGGTAAGTGGAGCGGGCCGGACAATACGAGGCATGAGCCGGCCGGAGATATTGTCTTGACTGTTAGTGAAGAAGAATCGAAAAGACCGCTTACCGCTGCCACGCACTTTAGGGTAATTTTTTATTATAGCTCTCAACATCCATGGGTCGTGGATGAAGGGAATAAACATGTGGAGTTATAAAGGTTGCTGTCTGAGTAATGCTCTCTTGAGTAGTTAGCCCGAATAACAGGAAGGCAGGTGTACTATGCTTGGCGATGACATACATGATTTAGCGGCATTACAGGCGAGTCTAAAGCAGGCTGTGGATCAGGGGAATTTGACCGCAACTCCGGCGCTATTGCCGATAGAACCCGTCAATAGCTTTCTGGCTGCGTTGCCGCAAGGAAAGTTGTTGCTGCAGAATGTGAATTTTGACGATTCGCAGACAGACATGTTGGTGGTAACGGGGAGCGTGGAGGATGCTTGGCCCGTGCAAGGGTTTGGCGGAGAGCAGCTTACCAGCATCGTCTGCACTCTGCAGTTTTCGCAAGCTGGGACGGATCCGATTAGCGCCGGACTGCAGGTAATCGGATATCTTCTTATACAGGATAAGCAAATTGCGGTGATGGGAAGGCTGACAGATGCTTCGGCGTTGGATTTTAGTCTATCTGGGGTGGTGGAAGACAAGTATTCCTTGGCAGAGTTGGTCGGTTTTGTATCAGGGCAACGGCTGGGCGGTTTTTTGCCGACGGGTGATCCCTTTGAGATCGTTCCCTTGTCAGGAATGCAGGTGAGCTTTGGTTTTTCTCCTGCCGTGGCGACGCAGGTGACGCTTTCTTCCAATATCAACGGCGATTGGACAATTATTTCAGGCATCGCCGCGATAGAGCAGATGGGTTTTACCGTGCAGGCGCAGTATTCGGTTGCATCTGACCAGCAAGTGATTGTTTGTTACGGCGGCAATATCCACGGCGTAGTTGGCGTGGCGGGTAATGACTATACAATCATTATCGCCTTGCAGGACCAGAATAACTGGGAAGCAAGGCTGTTGCCCACAGACGGCAATATCCTGCCGGGATTGGGGGCGTTGGCCGGTCTGGCGGGGGGGAGAGAGCTCCAACAAAGCGTACAGTCCGGTCTGCAAACGCTGGGCATTGACGAAATCGCTATAGATGGGGTTATAATCGGCTTTGATCTGTCGGCAAAAAAATTAAACGATATTTTGATGAATAGTCATGTGACTTTACATGGCTTACGTTTTAATTTGTCCACCAGGCTGCCGGACTTTCAATTTGGCGGAAGTCTGGCGCCCGGCAATACCATTAGCTTTAAGTCCTTGTTTATAACTTACTTTGGCTTCGCCGATAACTTTCCAGATACTGATATTACCATGCTGACGCTGAGCGCTTACCCTCAAGACTGCTCCTACAGCTTAGGTATAGAAGTGACGGATGACTGGAATTTAAGCATCTATGGCGATAAGGTATTGGCTATTGAACAAGTGCTGGCGTATCTGACCTATACGGGTGGGGCTGAGAGCGGAGTTACTGGGTCTATTACGGGTAAGATTAACCTTGCAGGGATGGATATTCTGGTGACGGCGGAGCAGGCCTCCCAAGATGACGGTTGGACCTTTTCAGGGAGCGGCGCGGGGCAGGAGATTTCGCTAACCGTGTTGACCGATGAATTGCTTGAGTTGTTAGGCTTACCAGCGCTGCCCGCTGCCGTTCCGGCTATTATCATCACCAATCTGGCCGTATCTTTTAATACCAAGACGCTGAAATTTACCTTTCACGGCGAGACGGTGGTAAGTGAAACGAATACGTCCGGCGCAGGTATTGAGTTCAGCATACAGGGAACGGTGGATATTTGTTCGGAAGTAATTGACAATGTCCGCAAGATGACCGGCTATGTTGAAGGAGATTTGAATATCGGTTCATCTGTCTTTACTGTCCGCTATGATATGGGACAAGATCAAAATGTGTTTTGCGGGAGTTGGCAATGCAAAGAGGGTGAGTCATTGGGCGTCGCCGATCTGGCCGGAGTGTTCGGGCTGACGGTGGACTCGCCGCCGCCGGAATTAGATTTGGCCCTAAAGAGCGCTGCCTTTTATTATTATCCGGCCGCTACTGCTAAACCGAGCCGTATGGTGCTAGCAGCGCAGTCGGTCAACTATGGCGAGGCGTTTTTCGTTACGGCCAATACGCGAGATAACGTGCGCGGCGCTGTTTTAGGCGTGGACTATCGCGGAGATCTGAATCTATCGGATTTGCCGGTGATCGGGCAGCAACTGCACTGTGTGGATTGCGTCACACTGCAGGAAATTCGCATTTTCGTGGCCAGCGCCGCTTTTGATAACTTCCAAGTCCCGGATTTGCCGTCGCTTCCCGGCGCGGTTCAATCAGTTTCTACGGCGGATAGTAAACCATTTGCCGTGACCAAAGGTGTTACGTTTAAGGCGACAATTCAATTGGTGGATGAAGTCAAGACAGTGACGTTACCAGTAGGACATGCGGCCGCCTATCAGGCGCGCGCGGATGCTCTGGTTGACACCATAGCTGTCCGGGATGAGCAAGCGCCTGGTAGTGGCGGGGTATGGATCAACATTCAGCGCACTTTTGGACCGATTTCATTTCGGCGATTGGGTTTTACCTATAGCCAGGGCAAGTTTTGGGTTATGATTGACGCCGGATTAAGCGCAGCTGCGCTGGCGGTGGATCTAGAGGGCTTGTCGCTGGGAATGGCAATTGCCGATCCGGCGGATATAGGATTTTCTCTGGATGGAATGGATATTTCGTTTAAGCAAGGACCGGTAGTGTTAACAGGCGGGTTTGAAAATAGCAAGCCTTGTCCGGCTGAATTGCAGTACGAGTTCAATGGTATGGCTGTCATTCGGTTTGAAGACTTCGCCATAACCGGCTTGGGATCGTATGCGGTATACCGGAGCGGAGAACCTTCGATGTTTATTTACGCCATGTTGGCCGCTCCGATAGGTGGGGTTCCCTGTTTCTTTGTGACCGGCGTGGCGGGCGGTTTTGGCTATAATCGGGGACTTAGCATACCGCTTGCTAAAGATGTGGCAACCTTCCCCTTGATACAGGCGGTGATGGGCCAGGGCGATTTAACCCCGCAAAGTTCACCCGCCCAGGCACTCCAAGCTATGAGTGCAAGTATATATCCATCTGTCGGTGAGTATTGGCTGGCGGCGGGTATTCGGTTTACCACCTTTGAATTGTTGAATTCTTTTGCAATGGTGGTTGCCAAGTTCGGCACTACCTTTGAAGTGGCCTTGCTCGGGCTATCCATTTTGGATGTGCCGGCCAAGACACCAAGGACTATCGCCCATGTGGAACTAGCGCTTGCTGCTATTTTTTCACCGGCGGAAGGAGCGTTGTCCATTACGGCCGCTCTGACCTCGGCGTCCTACATCTTGGATAAAGCTTGTCATTTGATTGGTGAGGCCGCATTTTACATGTGGTTTGCCGGTGAACACACCGGTGATTTTGTGGTAAGCGTCGGCGGCTATCATCCGCAATTTATCAAACCGCAGCATTATCCGGCTGTGGCGCGGCTAGGTATCAACTGGATGATGTCCAGTTGTCTCAGCTTGACGGGTACTGGGTATTTCGCTATCACCCCGTCGTGTGTGATGGCCGGGGGCCGTCTTAATCTCGAATTCCATGACGGCAACTTAAAGGCTTGGCTCACGGCAGACGCCGATTTTCTCATTGAATGGGAACCCTTCCATTACGATATACAGTTAGGCGTGTCGGTAGGCGCCTCGTACCGGATTTCGATTTTCGGCTGTTCTAAAACATTCAAGGTGGAACTAGGTGCTAAATTGCATATATGGGGCCCTGATTTTGCCTGTAAAGCCAGAATCAATTGGTGGATTATTTCGTTCACCATTTCCTTTGGCAATACCGCTAATGTAAACCCACGAGTTTTGACATGGGAGGAGTTTTCCCAGTCATTTTTGCATAATTTATCCGCTGGAAATGAAAAACAGTCCCTAAAAGCGGTGCGGGATGTAGCGTCTTTACCAACGGTGTGCCGCACGCGAGTCGGAGGCGGCTTGATCAAGGACGTGTCTGCGGCGGGTGAAGGGGGCTGTTGGATTATTAACCCGGAGGAATTCTGCCTGGTTACCAATACGTCTATTCCTGCTACCGCCGTAGAATTTAACGGGACGGGACTTGACACTGGCGCGTACGGTACGGCTGTCGGCATACGTCCGATGGGAGTAGCTCAGTTGACCGCTACTCATGTGGTCGTTGTCGAACGGCAGGCAGAGGAACAAAGCTGGCAGGTTGTACCGGCCGGATATTTAACGGCTGAAGTTGTGACGACCGGCGTCCCCGAGGCTTTGTGGAGCCAACAGGAGGTCAAAGGACCGAGTGCCGGAACAATTAAGAATGTGCCTGTCGGCATATCTGTTAGACCTGCACCCGTCACATATTACGAATTGAGTCTACCCAATGCAGGGGTGCTCTGTAGTGAACCGATTGAACGTGAATGCCTGTGGGCTAATCTCACTCCTCCGGCCAACACGGCTTCAAGCCAAAATCCGTTGGCCGATCTAATGAACAGCATTATGTCAGATTCGGTTGTAAAGGCGCGGGCTGCCATACTGGCCTCTCTGTCCGACAATGGTTTTGCCGCTGACGCAACTATCGATTTGAGCGGAATGGCAGCATCAGCTGTTGATGTGTTGCAGGCGCCGCCGGAGTTTTGCGATATTGGCGCTGCGTGATTTATATCTGGGAAAAAATCCATTTTGTGGTAATAATGATTACCGAAGTGGGAGAAACAGCAGAGACTTTGTCAAATTTCGAAAATTTGGCAGGGCTTTTCTGCTTCATTTGGAATTAAAGGTTCTGGTGCAAAAAATAAAACAATGATATACTCTTTCCGTAATTATGAAATACGAGGTAAGAGTTAATGGCAGAGAAGTTGTTTAAATGGAAACATTATCAATCTGAAATTATAATAGGCTTTTATGTATCATATCAGCTATGCTAAAGGCAGAAGATGAGAAAAAAGCTTATTCGCAGCAGCTTAACCAAGGACTGTAGCAAAAGAAGCAGGAACTGTTAAATGGCATAAGGAAAAAGGTAAATGCCGCGGTGAAAGCAGTAGCAGAGGCTAAGAAACTAGCTATGGTGGTAGATAAGAATTCTACTATCTACGGCGGTCAGGATATTACGGACAATGTATTGAAGAAAATAGCGGGTAAATAACGAATAGAGGTTAACGGACAATCATCCATTAACCTCTATTTTTGGGTTACAGGCATACTGACTTTGAACTTCTGGCAACTTTATGCTTATAATTTGTACTCTTGGCGAGTTTATGGTTAAAGTCACGCGAATTTCGCGGGTTTTTTGCTTTATTGGGAGTGTAGGCGGTGGAGGCGAACAAGAATATGATTTTAAATCAAAAAAACGACAATGATGTTTAAGCACAAGGAGATTGTCAGATTTAGCTAGAATAGTAAACAATGGTATAGATTGGAAGGCGTATTATGAGTCGAGGAACCGTCACTTGTCTTCCAACCCCAATTCACCCTGTAAAAATTCCTTACCTGTACTTTAGTACAGTAGTATTTTTTTCCTGCTTTGCTAAAATATATATATCATTGTTAATCGCCAACCGACGCAAGTACTTTGGCGTGTTCGGACATATCAGGAGGTAATATAATGCTGAAACTATTGCGAAAAAAACAATTAACCAAGAAAATTATTCTGGGTCTCTGTCTCGGCATGTCCTGTGCTGCATCCGGGTACGCGGCAGAAATCAATATCGGCAACGCGTCTGATACCAAAACGGCTACAACCAGTAAGGCTTATGGTTATCAGGTTGACGGAACTTATACGACAATCACTGCAACAAGTATTACCGGAATAGCGGATAATAGCAAATGGTCACCAAGCGGAGGTGCCAACGCAACAGCGTATGGATTTTATAACTCCGGCTACACGGGAATAACTTTGCAGAACCTGGCAGGCAGCTATCTTCCGATAACGGCTACAGCAATTGGCGGCACTGTTTTTTCTGCGGCTGCAGATGCGTCTGCATATGCGTATGCGGCTGCGGATGGAATATCTAATACAGACAACACTAGTAATACAACTATAAGCGGCGATGCAAATATATCGGTAACGGCAATAGGCGGTAGCGCAACTTCCACTTCTGCGTCTGTGTCTGCGTATGCGGCTGCGTCTGCGAATGCGAATGCGTCTGCGGCTGCATATGGAATATCTAATACAGACACTAGTAATACAACTATAAGCGGCGATGCAAATATATTGGTAACAGCAATAGGCGGTAGCGCAACTTCCACTTCTGCGTCTGTGTCTGCGTCTGCGCCTGCGCCTGGGAATGTGGTTGCGTCTGCGCGTGCGTATGCGTATGCGTATGCGCACGCGTATGGAATATCTAATACAAGCACTAGTAATACAACTATAAGCGGCGATGCAAATATATCGGTAACAGCAATAGGCGGTAGCGCAACTTCCACTTCTGCGTATGCGTCTGCGTATGGGAATGCGGGTGCGGCTGCGCATGCGTATGCGGATGCGGCTGCATCTGCGTTTGCGTATGGAATATCTAATACAAGCACTAGTAATACAACTATAAGCGGCGATACAAATATATTGGTAACAGCAACAGGCGGTAGCGCAACTTCTACAGATGCGTCTGTGTTTGCGAATGCGTCTGCGAATGCGTCTGCGGATGTGTCTGCGGATGTGGATGTGAGTGCGCATGCGTGTGGAATATCTAATGAGAACACTAGTAGTACAACTATAAACGGAAATGCAAATATATTGGTAACAGCAACAGGCGGCAGGGGAACATCCGCAGATGCATCAGTATCTGCAGATACTGATGCATCTGCGGATGCGTATGCGCAGGCGTCTGCAAATGTGTATGGGTATGCGTCTGCGTATGGAATATATAATAACTGGACTAGTAATACAACTATAAACGGCGATGCAAATATATCGGTAACAGCAACCGGCGGCAGCGCAACTTCTACGGATGCATCTACTTCTGCGTCTGCGTATGCGTATGGATTATATGGATCCACAATAATCAACGGCAATACCACTATAACGACTACTGCAACCGGCGGCATAGCGACAGGCACATCAGCGAATGCCAATGCCAAGGCCTACGGAATCTATGCCAGCGACAGTTCAACTGTTAATTTATATGGTGATGCCATCATTACCGCCACAGCAACTGGCGGCACGGCAAACGGCACTGCTGCTGACGATGCCTATGCCTATGCGCTGTACGCTGCCAACAGCACCATCAGCATCAATCAGTCCGGTTCTCATATTGTCCGTCTCACCGGCGATGTGGCAGCGTCTAACGATGCCACCATCTCCCTGACGCTTAACAACAACAGTTCCTACCTGCGCGGCAATGTGCTAACCAACAGCACTGGCACAGTCAATCTGACCCTGGCCAACGGCGCAGTATGGCAGCCGGTCTACGATAATAGTAACGGCACGCAAAACCCGGAGAATGCAGGTTACACCAACTACTCCTCGTACACTTCGAGCAGCGACTACATCAGCGCCCTCACCCTTGACGGCGGCATCATCGACCTGACCTGGGATAATACCACCAGGACTTCTTACCGGACGCTGACTATCGGCAGTTTGAGCGGTAGCGGCGGCACGGTTAAAATCAACACTGACCTCAATAACAATACCGGTGATACACTTGCCATTTCGTCTACAACCGGCATCACCAGGCTGGGAGTAGCCATTACCTATGACCCGGTTATGGACAGTCTTTCCGGGCTAGGCTATCACAATATTGGCAGCGGCTATTCACCGCTTAGTTCCGGCAGTTTGACGCTGACCGGAGTTACCAGCGAACGTAAGGCGTATTCCTATGTACCTGTTTTTGACGGTTCAACTGTCACCGGCTTCAATCTCGGCGTCAGCATGAATACCAAAGCTGCCGCAAGTTCCGCCAGCAGCCAGGCTGAGTTGATGCAGACAAGTGTCAACCACCTCAGAAAACGCCTTGGCGAACAGTCCCGGATACTAAGGAAGGTGTCTGGGCAAGGCTTTATGCCGGCAATGTCAGCAATACCAAATACAGTGAAGTGGAATCTGATTACAAGGGCATACAGCTAGGCTATGACACCGGCAGACAGGTGAGTGACGGCAAAGTCTATACTGGCGGCGCGCTCAGCTATACCACTGCCGACAACAGCTTTAGCCGGGGCGGCGGCAACAGCAAGGCCTCTGATCTTGCCTTGTACAAAACCTGGATCGGCAAGGACGGCCATTATTACGATATTATCGCCAAACACGGACGGTTAACCAGCGACTATCATGTGACCGACTTAAGCGACAACTACTCGACTGCCGATTATAAAACCTGGACAAGCAGCTTATCTGTCGAATACGGCTACCGCCAACAACTGAAAAACGGCTGGTATCTGGAGCCGCAGGCCGAACTGACCTACGCCCATATCAACGGTGTAGATTACACCACAAGTTCGGGCATGAATGTCAGCCAAAACGGTATTAATTCCCTGACCGGACGTTTGGGTCTGGGTATCGGCAAACAGCTAACCAACGGCAATCACTTGTATTCGTCTTTGTCAGTGCTGCATGAGTTTAACGGCAAAGAAAATATCCAGGCCGATACACTTGCCTACAGCCAGGATATGGGCGGCACCTGGTATGAATTTATCCTGGGAATGACCGCCAAGCTCAGCGATCACAGCAATGGCTATTTCAATGTGGAAAAACTCTTCGGCGGCGATGTCCGCAGCAACTGGCAGGTCAACGCCGGCTGCCGGTGGAGCTTCTAGGATTATAGCCATTTATGTACATAGACAGAGGACGATGATACTGTCTTAAATTGAGTCATTGGAATACAAGGCGGGAAATTTTACTTTTGTCATTGCCACAAAAGTAACAAAAAGTCTAGGCCTGAAGCCTCCAAAAGCTGAAAAGCCGGGCGGTATTCCGTTAAAAAATCCGTACTGTTTGAGCGTGAACCGGTACCCCGATAATGGACACTATTAAAAAGTCCGTATCGGGTTTTTTGTATGTTCATAGAGCGAATAAATGTCTATAATGAAATTATTAATTACCGGAGGCGGAATTTTAGTGAGTAATATATTCTATAGCGAATCGGATCAACACATCCTTCTGAGAAACCCCAATGT
>NZ_LSLK01000058.1 GCF_002257705.1 Sporomusa silvacetica DSM 10669 | reverse complement strand
AATTATTTAAGGATTATAACAATGAGAACAATAGTGATAAATGCTTAGACTATACAGAAAAAGTAGCTGTATCAGACAAAGCTGTAATGGATTATTTAAGTGAAATGGGAATTACAAGCATTAGTCAGTTACAACAGCTAAATAAAGAACAGCGTGATGAAGTAATATGTAAGGTGAAAAAAATAGAAAGCATTACGATAAGACAATTAGCAAGAATTACAGGATTTTCAAAAAGTGTGATTGATAGATTGTAGCTGGGACTAGGTACCTGTCCCCCCGTCCCCCTCAAAGCAGGTAGAGCAAAGGATAGAACATCTACCAGCAGATACTAGCCAGAAAGTGGTTATTCGCTGTTACGTGTAGGTGCCTGTTCACCTGCTCGTGCCTATAGGTGTTCCCGCACCTATAGGACACGGCGACCTTACTTTTTAATTTCCACCTATTACTAATATTAGTACTCTTTTACATAAATTGCAAGTACATGAAAGTAAAAAGATTAGTTTTCTATCTTACAGGGGACAGGGATATTGTTTCAAGAAACATATCTTATGTCCCTGTGTTTTTTTTATTGGTAGTGAGCGTTACTAACACGGGTATGGCAAGTAAAATATAGGCTTGCTATCTTCGGACACCGAAGGGTAGCAAGCCTATATTTTATTATTTATCAATTTGATAAATAATAGGTGTGATACAGAAAGAACGAAAACCGGAAAGCGCGCTTTTTTCATAGCGAACGGCGATACCGAGGTTTCACCAAGCTGTATTATCAAAATGATAAAGTTATCAATTTGATAAAATAAAAATCAGACAATTCCAGTGAATACTAGCCAGATTTTTTTTAGTATGAAGAGAAGAAAAATAGTTGAAGTCAAATTTCGCTGGATTTATGCCATATGTAAGGAGCTCTGAACCAATTGCACAATAATTTTTTAGAATAGCCAAACCTGGCATGGTTTTTGCTTAAATAATTAGTGACGGAAACCATAAAAACCAGAAGTGAGGTACTAGCAATGGACCAGAAAATTAAATGGGTTAAAAATCAAATGATGGAAAACCAAGAAAAGGCTGCGATTGATTTTCTGAGTTGTCAGGAAATTGGCAAGGTGAGGCAATTCCATAAAAGCTTCCCGGAATACAGCACAACCCCACTGTGTCAGCTGAATGAACTGGCTGGTTACTTGGGCGTAGCTGGTGTGTATGTAAAAGATGAATCCTATCGGTTTGGCTTAAAGGCTTTCAAGGTACTGGGTGGTTCTTTTGCAATGGCCAAGTACTTAGCGCAGCGCCTGGGTAAAGATATCAGTGAGCTGGACTATGCACAGCTGACATCGCCGGAAATTCGCCAACAACTGGGAAAAATTACTTTTACTACAGCTACTGATGGTAATCATGGCCGGGGCGTTGCATGGACAGCCAACCGCTTAAAGCAAAAATCTGTGGTATATATGCCGAAGGGATCTTCGCTTACCCGGCTGGAAAATATCCGGGCTGAAGGCGCCGAGGCTTCGATAACAGATCTGAACTATGATGATGCGGTACGCCTGGCAACAGAAAATGCTAAAAAGTATGGCTGGGTGGTTGTTCAGGATACCGCCTGGGAGGGCTATGAAGAGATTCCTGCCTGGATTATGCAGGGTTATGGCACCATGGCCTTGGAAGCTTTGGAACAAATGCAGGCCACAGGCGTGGAAAAACCAACCCATGTGTTTGTTCAGGCCGGGGTAGGGTCGTTAGCCGGTGCGGTGCAGGGATTTTTTGCTTCAGCCTGCAAAGGTGATCGTCCAATAACGGTGATTGTAGAATCCGATCAGGCCGATTGTTTATATAAAGCGGCCTTGGCTAATGATGGCAAGCCAAGAATTGTTAGCGGGGATTTAACCACCATTATGGCCGGTTTAGCCTGTGGTGAGCCTAATACAATTGCCTGGAATGTGCTTAGGGATTACAGCTATATGTTTGCTTCCTGTCCTGACTGGGTGGCAGCAAAGGGAATGCGGCTGCTAGGTAATCCGTTAGGCAAAGATGCCAGAGTGATTTCCGGTGAATCGGGAGCTGTTACTGCCGGGCTGGTGGCAGAGCTTATGACTAACCCGGATATGGCGGAAGCCAAAGCTAAACTAGGGTTAAATGAAAATTCAAGAGTCCTCCTGTTCAGCACCGAAGGCGATACCGACCCGGTGAAATATCGCAGTATTACCTGGAATGGAGAATATCCTGTTCCAGCTAGATAAGACCTCCCTCTCCTTCCAAATGACAGGGAGGATAAAATATAAGCAAACAAGTGAAAGGGGCTAATATTTTGAAAATAAAATTTGAACAAATAGTGGAACTTGCCAAAAAGTATGAACCCGAAATCAGTAAATTTTTACGCGATATGATTGCTATTCCCAGCGAAAGCTGCCAGGAAGAAAAAGTCGTTTTGCGGATAAAAGAAGAAATGGAAAAAGTAGGCTTTGATAAAGTGGAAATTGACCCGATGGGCAATATCCTCGGCTACATCGGTCATGGTAAGCATCTTATCGCTATGGATGCTCATATCGATACAGTAGGGATTGGCAACCCGGAAAACTGGAAGTATGATCCTTATAAAGGATATGAAGATGAGGAAATCATCATTGGCCGGGGTGCCAGCGACCAGGAAGGCGGTATGGCTTCCATGGTATATGCCGGAAAAATCATAAAAGAACTTGGCTTAGAAGACGACTATACCCTGGTGGTGGTTGGTTCAGTACAGGAAGAAGACTGTGACGGCCTTTGCTGGCAGTATATTATCCAGGAAGATAAGCTGCGTCCTGAATTTGTGATAAGCACCGAACCAACAGATGGCAAAATCTACCGTGGACAACGCGGCCGGATGGAAATTCAGGTAAAGACAACCGGGGTAAGCTGCCATGGTTCAGCACCGGAACGGGGAGATAATGCTATCTATAAAATGGGTCCTATTTTAAGCGATTTAAAAGCACTACATGAAAATTTAATCGATGATGGTTTCCTGGGAAAAGGCAGTCTGACAGTTTCGGAAATCTTCCACACCTCGCCTTCGCGCTGTGCCGTAGCCGATAGCTGCCGGATTTCCATTGACAGGCGGTTAACAGCCGGCGAAACCGGCGAATATGCTTTGCAGCAGATTAAAAATCTTCCTTCCGTAAAAGCTGCTAATGCTGAAGTAATCATGTACACCTATGAGAGACCGGCTTATACTGGTTTAGTCTATCCGACTGAGTGCTATTTTCCGACCTGGCTTATCGAAAATGAGCATCCTGTATGCCATACCTTAGTGGATAGCTATAAAGGTTTATTCAAAAAAGATCCCGAAGTCGACAAGTGGACCTTCTCCACTAATGGTGTTTCCATTATGGGGCGCTTTGGTATTCCTTGTATCGGTTTTGGTCCCGGTCACGAAGATCAAGCCCATGCGCCTAACGAACGCACCTGGAAAAAGGAGCTGGTAAACTGTGCGGCCATGTATGCGGCCATTCCGCTGATGTATGTTAACGAATATGCAGACAAAATGACTGAGCGCACGGAAAACTTAGTATAGTAAGTTGGGTATCTATATAAAACAAAAATATTGGGGGAAATGACAATGCAAACTATTTTTAGAGGAAGACATTTTATTAATCTGGAAGATTTCACCAAAGAAGAAGTAGATACCATGTTGGAGGTTTCGTTAGATCTAAAGAAAAAATTTGCCATGGGAACGCCAACTCCTTATTTATTACATCAATCCATGTTTCTTATGTTCTTTGAACAATCTACCCGTACCAGAAATTCGATGGAAGCCGGTTTTGCCCAATTAGGCGGCCATGCTGGATTCTTGGATTCCAGCAGTATGCAAATCGCGCATGGCGAAAGTGCCAAAGACACGGCTATCATCCTGTCCCGCTTCGGCCATGCCATTGCCTGCCGGTATTGCAACTGGGGTTATGGCAACAAATACCTTACCGAAATGGCTAAATGGTCTACAAAACCCATCATGAACCTGCAATGCGATTTGTATCATCCGTTCCAGGCCCTGGCTGATCTTATGACCATGAAAGAAAAAATCGGCGACTTGAAACGGGTAAAAGTATCCATCATCTGGGCTTATGCCGAAAGCCACAAAAAACCGATATCTGTACCTGTATCGCAAGTTCTACTTTTCCCTCGCTATGGTATGGACGTCGTGCTGGCGCATCCCAAAGGCTGGGAACTGCCTGATTGGGTGATTGCCCAGGCTAAAGCCAATGCGGAAAAATACGGCGGCAGCGTTACTGTTACCGATAACGAAGCTGAGGCCTACGAAGGCGCACATATCGTTATTCCGAAAAACTGGGGCAACTGGGTAACCGACCAAACCGGCGTGGCTGCTTCCGGTGCGGTAGCGGTAGTGGATGACAAGCTAAAAGCTCAAAAATCCTGGAAGTGTACGGAAGCCAAAATGGCTACAGCCGACAAAAATGTGCTGTATATGCATGCATTGCCGGCTGACCGTAACAACGAAGTCGAAGATTCCGTTATCGATGGACCGCATTCTGTCGTATATGATGAAGCTGAAAATCGTTTGCATACAGCCAAAGGTGTTATGACATTATTAATGGGTGGCAGATAAGCATGGCCAAGTTAGCTGTTATCGCCATTGGGGGCAACTCCTTAATTCGAGATAACATGCGTCAGACGGTGGAAGACCAATATGATGCTGTTTGTGAGACCGCTAAACACATAGTTGGCATGATCGAACAAGGTTATGATGTCATTATTACGCATGGCAATGGACCACAGGTAGGCTTTATTCTGAGAAGATCTGAAATTGCCTGTGAAACAGCCGGTATGCATAGTGTGCCCCTGGTAGCTTGTGGTGCCGATACCCAAGGCGCCATCGGCTATCAGATTCAGCAGGCTATGGATAATGAGTTTAAGAAAAGAGGCATGGACAAATCAGCCATTACTCTGGTTACGCAGGTAGTGGTGGACGCCAGTGACCCGGCTTTTACAAGACCGACAAAACCTATTGGCTCTTTCTTCTCCCAGGAGCAGGCGGAAAAAATTCAAAAGAATAATCCCGACTGGGTGATGGTCAATGATTCCGGGCGGGGGTACCGCCGGGTAGTCGCTTCGCCGCAGCCGCAGGAGATAGTGGAGAAAGATGTTATTAGTAAATTAGTACGGGAAGGCTACTGCATGATTGCTGTGGGTGGCGGTGGTATTCCGGTTATCCGGCAGAGGGATGGCAGTTTTAAAGGTGTGGATGCAGTTATTGACAAAGACTTTGCTTCCAGCCTGCTGGCCGCGCAAGTTCAAGCCGATGAATTGATCATTTCCACAGGCGTGCCCAAAGTTTATTTGAATTACGGTAACCCTGACGAGCAAGCGTTAGATAAGGTGACGCTTGCCGAGCTAAAAGAATATGTAAAACAAAATCACTTTGCGCCTGGCAGCATGCTGCCTAAAATTCAGGCAGTGATCAGCTTCCTGGAAAATGGCGGAAGCAAGGCGATTATCACTAATCCTGAGTCTCTGGAAGAGGCGATAGCCGGAAAAACCGGAACGCATGTGTATCGGTAACAGACGACAGAGATGCTCCCGGCAGGGAGTATCTCTGTCGTTTTTCCAAGACCCTGTTCAGTATCGGTGAGGCATTGAGCTTGTTTCATCAATGGTAGTGGTAGAGAAGGTCAATATCATAAAGTGCTGGCAGGCTAAGTACTTTGCAAATACAAATAACAGTAACAAAAAAATTGCGAATATTTAAAAGAGGTGCAAAATATGGAAAAGGAAGTAGCTCCAGTTGATGAAATGCTGCCCAAAGGCCAGTTATTTACCTATGGACTACAGCATGTTATGGCTATGTATGCCGGTGCGGTGGCAGTACCGCTTATTATTGCAAATGCATTAGGCCTGCCGCGTGAGCAAGTGATATACCTCATTCAATGCGACTTACTAGTGGGTGGGGTTGCCACCCTGATTCAGGCACTGGGCTTTATGAATATGGGGGTAAAAGCTCCGATTATGCAAGGCGTATCGTTTGCTGCTGTTGCGCCGATGATTTTGGTGGGTAAAACGTATGGGCTACCTGGTATTTTTGGCTCTACTATTGCCGCTGGGATGATTGGTTATCTTTTGAGTCCTGTTTTCAGTAAACTCATCCGTTTTTTTCCCAAAGTAGTAACAGGGACGATCATTACGTTAATTGGTGTGTCGCTTCTGCCTGTAGCTGTGCGCTGGGCAGGAGGTGGGAACCCGGCTGCAGCGAGTTTTGCTGATTTGCAGAGTATTGGTGTGGCCTTTACTGTACTAACCATTATTATTGTCCTATATCGTATGCTCAAAGGTTTTTGGAGTAATATTGCCGTACTGATTGGGCTGGTGATAGGTACATTGATTGCCATTCCACTCGGCATGACTAATTTCTCACAAGTAGCTACAGCTGCCTGGTTTTCCGTTGTTACTCCGCTGACTTTTGGTATGCCCATATTTGATGGTTCTTCTATTTTTGCTATGACACTGGCGTTTCTGGTTATCATGACCGAAACCACCGGTGATATTATCGCCATAGGCGAGATTGTCGGCAAACCAGTAAATCGCGATGATTTGGCCAAAGGGCTTAAGGCCGATTCATTTTCTACTTTGCTTGGTGGTATCATGAACACCTTCCCACACTCGGCTTTTGCTCAAAACATCGGTCTATTGACCTTGTCTGGCATTAAAAGTCGTTATGTGGTAGTCGCTGCTGGTATCATTCTGGCCTCTCTTGGCTTATTCCCCAAAGCAGCCGCTGTAGTTGCAGCCATTCCTAATCCGGTGCTGGGCGGTGCAGGCATCGCTATGTTTGGTATGGTAGCCACCAGCGGGATCCGTGCTTTGACAACAGTAGAGTTTGAGGGCAATCAAAATGCAATGATTGTAGCCATTAGTCTTGGGGTTGGTCTTATTCCGCTGGCTGTGCCCGGATTTTACCATAATTTGCCCCAATTCGCTCAGTTAATTCTTCATAGCGGTATTACCGCCGGCAGCATTGTTGCTCTTGTTCTCAATTACTTTTTCAATGAGTATGGTAAAAAAGAAGCTAGCGATATCTGCGAAGAAAATGCTGATTGTCACCAGGCATAAAGCCGCAAACCTTTCCTAGACAGGAGGGATGAGTGTGTATAATTTCGTACTGAACGGCCAGCAGGTCGATGTTGGTCACGATATAAATCTGTTAGAGTATTTAAGAGACTATGCCCGTCTCACTTCCGTAAAAAACGGCTGCGCCGAAGGGGCCTGCGGGGCTTGTATGGTGCTGCTGGACGGCAAGGCTACGCGGGCTTGTGTGTTGACAACCGCCAAAATCAGCGGCAAAACAGTGCTGACTGTTGAAGGCTTATCTAAACAGGAAAAAGACATCTATAGCTGGGCGTTTGCCACAGCAGGTGCTGTACAGTGCGGTTTCTGCATTCCCGGCATGGTTATCAGTGCGAAAGCTTTACTTGAAAAAAACCCTGATCCTACTTGTGACGAAGTGAAAAGAGCGCTGCACGGCAATATCTGCCGCTGTACCGGTTATGTTAAAATTGAACAAGCTGTGCTGAAGGCGGCCAAAGCTCTGCGTGAGGGCTTCACACCGTCCGGTAATAGTACTTATAAAGTAGGCGACAGAATGCCACGGGTCGATGCTAAAGCTAAAACCTTAGGTACTGCCGAATATGTTGATGATATGATTGTGGACGGTATGCTATACGCTGCTATCCTCCGCGCACCCAGCGCCCGCGCCTTCATTAAAAAAATTGATACAGCAGCAGCTCAGGCACTGCCTGGTGTCGAAGCCGTAATTACTGCGAAGGATATTCCCGGACGCCGTAACCAGGGTCATATTATTCCCGACTGGCCGGCCTTTATCGCTGAAGGGGAAGAAACCCGCTATATCGGTGATGCACTAGCCGCTGTCGCTGCCACAAGCAAAAAAATAGCAAAAGAGGCTATTAAATTAATACAGGTAGATTATGAAGAATTAACCCCGCTGCTTGTGCCCCGCCAAGCGCTGGCAGACGATGCCCCCCAGCTTCACCCTAAGGGTAATCTATTAGCCAGAACAGTACTTAAACGTGGTAATGTCGAGGAAGCCATTGATAAGGCCAAATATGTTGTAACCCAGCGTTACACCACTCCGGCTACTGAACATGCTTTTCTCGAACCAGAGAGCGCTCTGGCAGTCCCCAATATTGACGGCACTTTAACGGTGTACACTGCCAGTCAGAATGTATATGATGATCACCATGGCATTGTCTCACTTCTGGGTGTAGAAGAAAATGAAGTACGCATTATCAGTAAAATGGTGGGTGGTGGCTTTGGCGGCAAAGAAGATTTATCGGTACAACATCATGCCGCCTTGCTCGCCTGGCACACTAATAAACCGGTCAAAAATACGCTGAATCGCCAGGAAAGTATTAATGTTCATCCTAAGCGTCATGCCATGGAAATGGAATTTACGACCGCATGTGATGAAAATGGGATCATTACAGCCATGAAAGCTGAACTTATTGCCGATACCGGAGCCTATGCCTCGCTCGGCGGGCCGGTATTGCAACGGGCCTGTACCCACGCCGCCGGACCCTACCAAATCCCCAATGTGGATATAGTTGGTTTAGGCGTCTATACCAATAATCCACCAGGTGGGGCTTTCCGGGGTTTCGGTGTAACGCAGTCCTGCTTTCCCATGGAGAATAATATCAACATGCTGGCAGAAAAAGTGGGTATTTCCCAATGGGAGATACGCTGGCGCAATGCCATCGAACCAGGCAAGGTACTGCCCAACGGCCAAATTGCCGACCAAGGTACGGCTCTCAAAGAAACGCTGCTAGCTGTTAAGGAAGCGTTTGAATCCAGTCCCTACGCCGGTCTGGCCTGCGCTATGAAAAACGCCGGCATCGGTGTCGGCCTGCCTGACATTGGTCGGGTCAAGCTAAAAATCGAAAACGGCACAGTCGTTATTCTTACCGGTGCTGCCTGCATAGGACAGGGATTAGTCACTGTTATGACCCAGATTTTATGTGAAACAACAGGACTAGAATCCTCTCAAATCATGGCTGTTGAGCCTGACACCTACCTTACTCCTGATTCCGGCACCACCACAGCCTCCCGGCAGACAGTATTCACCGGCGAGGCCACCCGCCAGGCAGCGCTTAAGCTCCAGGAAGCGTTGGCAACAGCCTCACTGTCTGAACTGGAAGGCTGCGAATTTTATGGAGAATACTCTGGTGTAACTGATCCTATGGGATGTGACAAACCAAATCCGGTCAGCCATGTTGCTTATGGTTACGCCAGTCAGGTAGTTATTCTTGATGACGCCGGCAGGCTAGTCAAAGTAGTTGCCGCCCATGATGTTGGCAAAGCCATTAACCCGCTGGGGGTTGAGGGCCAAATTGAAGGCGGCGTGGTCATGGGCTTAGGCTATGCTTTGACCGAAAACTTACCACTTAAGGCTGGCATACCGCAGGTCAAATTCGGAACACTAGGTTTGCTCCGGGCCAGCAGTATTCCTGATATAGAAAGTATAATCGTGGAAAAGAACCAAGCCGAATTGGCGTATGGTGCCAAAGGTGTAGGCGAAATTACTTCCGTCCCCACTGCTCCGGCCGTTGCCGGTGCTTATCTCCGGCTGGACGGCAAAGTACGCCCAGAACTGCCGCTAGCCCATACACCATATAGCCGCAAATAATTTTAAAATAAATTAATCTTGGAGGTTATTCAACTATGAAAACTATTGTTAACACCGATAAGGCTCCTGCCGCTATTGGTCCCTACTCGCAAGCCATCAAGGCCAACGGCCTGCTGTTCATATCCGGACAATTACCGGTAAATCCAGCTGACGGCACCATTCCGGTTAAGGTAGAAGATCAGGCCAAACAATCACTGGAAAACGTAATGGCTATTTTGGTCAGCGATGGACTGGGTGCGGAAGCTGTTGTTAAAACAACTGTTTTCCTGAAAGATATGAATGATTTTGCTGCTGTCAATGCAATTTATGCGCAATACTTTACCAAAGAGTTTCCTGCCCGCGCCTGCGTCGAAGTAGCTCGCCTGCCTAAAGACGCGCTGGTAGAAGTAGAAGCCATTGCTGTGTGCAAAATAAATTAAATAACTGGGAGGAATAAATAATGGGCGACTTGATGAGACCTGTTCCCCTGCTTACACTTATTGCGCGGGTTTTCGAGGAATACGCGGCAGAGTGTGCCATCTTCGGCTATCCGGCCAGCCATTTTTTTCATAAGCAAAGCGATAAAACCTTTTCGCTGTTTGGTGAAACCATTGAGACAGCCGTAGGCCCGGCTGCCGGGCCTCACACCCAATTAGCCCAGAACATTGCTGTTTCCTACCTGGCTGGTGCCCGCTTTATTGAACTCAAGACAGTGCAGGAACAGGAGCCGCCTGTTGCCAAACCTTGTATTGATGCCGAGGATGAAGGCTTTAACACCGAGTGGTCAAGCGAATACACAGTAGAAAAAGCCTATGAAGAGTATATCAAAGCCTGGGTGTTACTACATGTTATCGAAGAAACGCTGGGACTTAGTAAAAGCGGCAAACGCTCCTTTATCTTCAATATGAGCGCAGGCTACAACCTGGAAGGTATCCAGTCGCCGCGCATGGATGCCTATCTGAACAACTTGATGGATGCTTCTAAACAGCCGTACTTTAAACAATGTCTGGCAGAAGTAGAAGACCTAATTACTGATGGCGGTTTCCTTAAAGGCACAGGGTTAGAAGACCGTCTGCCTGTGCTCAAAGGTTTATCTAAACGTATTTCGGGCAATGTCTGCCAGTCGATTACCCTGTCCACTATGCACGGCTGTCCGCCTGCTGAAATTGAGAGAATTTGCGTATATATGCTGACCGAAAAGAAGATCGGTATGTATGTTAAACTTAATCCGACACTGCTGACTTATCAAGGCGTGCGTTCTATCCTTGATAGTACCGGATTTGGTTATGTTGAGTTGTCAGCAGAAGCTTTTGACCATGACTTGCAATACAAGGACGCTATCCCCATGCTGGCAAGGCTGAAAAAGCTGGCTAACGAGCATGATCGCTTCTTTGGCGTTAAGCTGACGAACACGCTGGGATCAGTCAACTTTAAAGGGAAACTACCTGGTGGTGAAATGTACATGTCAGGCCGGGCCTTATTCCCGCTATCTGTCAATCTTGCTGCAAAAATATCGGCAGAGTTCAATGGGAAAATGCCTATTTCATTCTCCGGTGGTATTACTGAACACAATGTATTAGCTGTATTTGCCACCGGGATTAAGCCTGTTACCATGGCTACCGAAATGCTCAAACCAGGTGGTTATGCCCGGATGTCTGCTATTGCCACCAAACTGGAAACAGCTGCGGGCTGGGAATATGACCAGATTGATGTTGTCAAACTGCAAGCATTAGCCCAAAAAGCCCTGACCGCCGATTACTCGCAAAAGGATTTTCGGGGCGATGCAAAAGCTGCTATCAAGAGCCCGCTGCCGCTATATGACTGTGCCGCTGCCCCTTGTAAAATGGCTTGTCCCATTAATCAGGATATTCCTGAATACATTCGACTGGTAGGCCAAAAACGCTATGCCGAGGCCTTGGCGCTTATCTATGAAAAGAATGCTTTGCCTGGCATTACAGGCACCATCTGCGATCATGTCTGTCAGCATAATTGTACCCGTCTGGATTATGAAGGCTGTGTGCATATTCGCGAAGTCAAGCGTCTGGCTGTTGAACAAGGCTGGGAAGAGTACTGCAAAAACTATAAATTACCGCAAAGTAAAAATGGCATCAAGGTTGCTGTTATGGGCGCAGGCCCGGCTGGCCTGGCCTCAGCTTATTTCTTAGTTCGCCACGGCTTTAGTGTGACAGTATACGAAACCCGCGCAAGCGCCGGCGGTACTGTGCAGCACGTTATTCCTAATTTCCGTATTAGTCGCGAAACCATTGAGGGTGATATCAATTTTATCAAAGAACATGGTGTTGAGTTTGTCTTTAACTCCAGCCCGGACCTTACCCCGGCAGACCTGAAACAAAAAGGCTACAAGTACGTAATCGTAGCCGTAGGTGCAGGTGCCGAAAAACCGTTCAATCTTAAAGTCGAAGGTGGTAAAACGCCACAAATCATTCCGGCACTGAAATTCCTGGCTCAATATAATAAAGACGTGACTGCTCTGCACTTAGGTAAAACCGTTGTGACCATTGGTGCCGGTAATACGGCGATGGATGCCAGCCGTACGGCTTTGCGGATAAAAGGTGTGGAAACAAGTGCTATTGTGTATCGCCGTTCCATCAACGAAATGCCTGCCGACCGCGTTGAATACAACCTGGCTGTTGCTGACAATGTTGATTTTGACTTTCTGGTTAACCCGGAAAAAATAGATGACCAGGGTAACCTTGTCTGTCAGGTCATGCAGCTTGGCAGACCGGATGCCAGTGGACGGCGTCAGCCGGAACCTACCGGTGAGTATAAGAGCTTTAAAGCCGATACCATCATCATCTCAATTGGTGAAGATATCAATACAGGGTTGCTTGCCAAACTGGGGATTACCACCCAAGGTCAGCAAGTAACGAATCAGGAGAATGTGTACTTAGCCGGTGATGCCCGTCAAGGCGCTTCTTCTATCGTAAAATGTATTGCCGAAGGCCGCAAAGCTGCTGATGCCATCTGTCAAAAAGAAATAGCCGGTTTTGCAGGTAAAGTCGACAAGACTGGTAAAGCTGCAGCTGAACAGGCCCAAGAAATTACTGCCAGGAAAATTGGCCTGACAACGGCTTCCCAGCTGACTGCCGAAGGTCCGGGTAAAGTCGAAGTGGCTATAGGTGAGCAAGAATTCAGCCGCTGTTTAGAGTGTAACTATGTTTGCAACAAATGTGTGGAAGTTTGCCCCAACCGCGCTAACTTGGCTGTTCGCGTAGGCAATGGTTTTGCTAACTATAACCAGATTATCCACCTGGACGCCTTCTGTAACGAATGTGGCAACTGTGCCAGCTTCTGTCCGTGGGAAGGCCGTCCATTCACCGATAAGCTTACCATATTTAGCCGGCGTGACGACTTTGACCATAGCCAAAACAGTGGTTTTCTAGTAGGAAGCGAGGCAATGACGGTTCGCGTTAAGGGTGAGGTAACTACCCACCGCCTGGTAAACGGCCAGCTTGAGGCAACAGGCAATGAAGCCTTTGACAGGATGGCCCAAGTATTTAATTATCTGCACACCAATCGGCCGGCGCTGTTCGGTCCTGTGGATGAATAAGGGGGGATATTGTGTTAGTACTAAAGAACGCCACAGTTGTTGAATTTCATCCGGCTTCCATACAATCCAGTGTTGATATTGTTATTGACGGCAGCAAAATCGCTGCCGTCGGCGCAGGTATTGCGGCCAATTATCAGGCCGACTTCGTGCTGGATATGCAAGGGAAGCTTGTCATGCCAGGCCTTGTCTGCAGCCACAATCATTTTTATTCCGGTTTGTCCCGGGGTATTACCGCCACTATTGCTCCCAGCTCTGACTTCATTTCGGTACTCAAAAACCTCTGGTGGCGGCTTGACCTGGCCATTGACGAGGAAATCCTCTATTACAGCGGTATGGTATGCTCACTGGAAGCCATTCGCTGCGGGACCACTTCGGTTATTGACCACCATGCCTCACCAGCCTTTCTCAAAGGCTCGCTAAAAACCCTCAAGCAAGCCTTTGAAGAAACCGGGTTGCGCGGTATTACCTGCTATGAGACCACCGACCGCAACGAGGGACTGAAAGAAGTTGAAGCTGGTGTTCAGGAAAATGTTGATTTTGCCAAATTGTGCGAAAGTGATAAACAGGCAACCGACGGCAATCACTTGGTGGAGGCTATGATTGGCGGCCATGCACCTGTTACTTTGCCTGACGCTGCCCTCAAACTTATGGCTGATGCTGTACGCGAAACTGGACGCGGTGTGCATGTGCATGTGGCCGAAGACCGTTATGACGTGTCCCATAGCCACCATCTGTATGGCAAAGATCTTATTGTCCGGCTTAACGACTATGATTTGATTAATGACAAGGCACTCTTGGTGCATGGCGTACACCTGTCAGACCAGGATATTGAAATTATCAACGCCAAAGATGCTTTTCTGGCTCACAATGCCCGTTCCAACATGAACAATAATGTGGGCTACAGCAGCAAACTGCCGCTGTATAAAAATCTGGTATTGGGAACTGACGGCATGGGTAGTGATATGTGGGAAGAAATGAAGTTTGCGTACTTCAAACATAAAGATGCTATCGGCTCGATGTGGCCTGACAGTTACCTGAAGTTTCTGTACAACGGAAACGAGATATTGAAGCGTTACTTTGCTGCTGATTTCGGCCGTGTGGCTCCCGGCTGCAAAGCTGATTTGACTGTGCTTGATTACCAATCTCCTACGCCGCTTGTACCTGGCAACATTGGCGGTCACATTGCTTTTGGCATGGACTCCCGTGATGTGACTACCGTTATCATCAACGGCAAAGTTGTGCTGGAAAACAGACAGTTTGCTTTTGACGTCAGCCCTATTTACGATAAAGCCCGTAAGGCTGCTCAGCGTTTGTGGGATAACATGGATAAGCTGCCGTAAAGGTTACGGTGAATATGTGGAGGCAATGGTATCTATAAGACTAGCTCCATTTGGATTTATGAAAATAGTGCGTGACAGTACACTGGAAATAACTGGATAACCACTTTTCCCGTATAAGAACTGCTGTTCATTATGAAAAATATAGAGAATAATGAGCAATATTCACAGCAATAGGAAGGTGAAAAAGCAGGGGCAAGCGAATTTTTATTATGTAATATCGTCGAGAGGGCGGATTTGGAGGATGTTATGGACCGATTAATCGTAATAAAAGGTGCAGGTGACTTGGCAACAGGGATTGCTCACCGGTTATTTCGCAGCGGTTTTCAGATCATTATGACCGAGTTAGCCCAACCTACAGTGATTCGACGGACGGTGTCTTTTGCGGAAGCAGTCTTTAACGGAGTAGCAGTAGTAGAAGGGGTAACAGCGGTAAAAACCGAGATCAATAAGGCTGTGCAGATAGTGAATGAGGGAAAAATTGCTGTGGTTATTGATGAGTCGGCTACAGTTGTTGAATTATGTAAGCCCTGGGGGGTAGTTGATGCCATTTTGGCCAAACGAAATCTAGGAACCCAACTAGGGGATGCCCCGGTGGTTATAGGTGTGGGGCCTGGCTTTACAGCCGGCGTTGATGTGCATGCGGTTGTGGAAACCAAACGCGGCCATTATTTGGGTCAGGTTATTACTCATGGACAAGCTTTACCTGATACCGGTATTCCCGGCGAAATTGACGGCTATACACAAGAACGTATTTTGCGGGCTCCCGGTAAAGGTATTTTTCAATCATTGTGCCGGATTACCCAGCAGGTAGAGGCTGGAGAGATTGTGGCGCAGGTAAACGGATTGCCGGTGCGAGCTACTATTTCAGGTGTTTTGCGTGGGTTGCTTCGGGACGGACTTACTGTAACTCCAGGACTAAAAGTCGGTGATATTGATCCCCGCTGTGTACCTGAGCATTGCTATGCCATATCAGATAAAGCCCGGTCTGTGGGCGGGGGTGTGATGGAGGCACTTTTTATGTTAGGCGGCTGGCCGGAAGAGCCATGTTTTGAAACCCATAGATCAGTTGCGAATCAGGTTGCAGCCATAAATCAGTAAAGGCAACGGAACCAAAGAAAATGAAAAAATCAATTTTACAGGAAATCCAAGACGCTGTTATTCAATATGCCAAAGTTATTGCCCATGTTATTCGCGTCGATGTTGAAATTGTTGATACTAACTTATTCCGCATTGCTGGTACAGGTATCTATGATCAGAGCCTTAATGAAGATATGTCCCAGGAGGGCTTTGTCTATAAACATGTGTTGGCTACAGGAAAATCCCAGTTTATCGAGGAGCCGGGTAAACATGAATTATGCAGTGTCTGTCCCAAACAGGGATGTTGTGAGGAAAAACTGGAATTGTGCACCCCCATTACCTTGGGTGAAGAGATAATCGGGGTTATCGGTCTGATTTGCTTTGAAGAAGCGCAAAAGAAGCAACTGTTGCAGGATTTAAACTTTTACCAGCTGTTTATGGAGCAGATTGCTGATTTTATCAGTGTTAAAGCTTATGAACGGCAGGAAAGTGAACGTAATCAGCATATGATGGAGATATTGCTGCAAGTCATTGATAATGTGGACAAAGGGGTGCTGGTGCTGGATGGCAGTAGCAAAATTGTTCAGATTAATGACAGTGCCCGCAAACAACTCCATCTTACTGCCGATTGTTTGCAAAAACAAATTGCTATGGTTGCTACCAGTGACTCCATGCTGGGAGTGGAGGAATATAAGGTAGTTATTGACAATAGAACCTATTTTCTTATGGGTAATTTATTATCTGTATCGTCAGGCTTGGCTTCCTATGACCGGATTTTTATCTTTGATGAAATAAAAAATGTAAAATCCGGTATTTATGACTTAACCAAGGTAGCAATACCAGTTACCTTAGATAATATTGTCGGTTGTTCCCTGATAACGCAACAGCTTAAGGGGAGGCTGACGAAAATTGCCGACTCCAACTCCACTGTGCTCATAACCGGAGAAAGTGGCACAGGCAAGGAGGTTGTTGCCAGGGCTATTCATGCTGTCGGCAATCGTAGTGACAAGCCGTTTATTTGCATCAACTGTGCCGCTATACCTGACACTCTGTTGGAAAGTGAGTTATTCGGTTATGTTAAAGGAGCCTTCACCGGGGCAGATCCCCGGGGGAAAATCGGCAAATTTGAACTGGCCAATCGAGGGGTTATCTTCTTAGATGAAATTGGAGATATGCCCTTGTATTTGCAAGTCAAACTACTGCGGGTACTGCAGGAACGTAAACTGGTGCGCATAGGCTCTAACCAGTTACTATCTTTGGATGTACGAATCCTGGCCGCTACTAACAAAGACTTGAAAGAACTGATCAAAGAAAAAAAGTTTCGGGAAGATTTATATTACCGGTTAAATGTAATCCCCTTAGAGATACCTCCACTGCGTAAACGAGTGGAGGATATTGAGCCGCTGGTGGATTCCATGATGGAAAAATACGGCGGTTTGTTTAACAAAAAAATTCGCGGTATTGACCGGGAAACCATGGGGTTATTAACGCAATACAGTTGGCCGGGCAATATTCGGGAACTGGAAAATACGATTGAATTTATGATTAATATGGCAGATGAAAACGGTTGTTTGACTCGGGATACTCTGCCACGCAACTTTTTTGACAGTCAGGATTTTCAATTAGACGAACAGCGAGCAAGGGAGTTCAAGTCATTGCGGCAGGTAGAACAGGAACATATCAAGCAAGTTCTGCGGCAATTTGAGGATACTACCCAGGGGAAAGTGGCTGCTGCCAGGCAACTGGGAATTGGTATTGCCACATTGTATCGGAAGTTACATGAAATAGAAGAAACTCTGTACTAATTCGGGCTTTATTAGGGAAAGGTCGCCAGATTACAGGGAGGTGTAACATGAAGCGGGTACAAGAATTGGTAGATACGGCTTTAGGAAACTCTGCTGCCGATTTGGTGCTGAAAAATGCCAATGTATTTAATGTATTTACAGGCCGGTTTACTAAGGGTGATGTGGCTGTTGTCAATGGTTATATTGCCGGGGTTGGCGAGTATAGTGGCCGCAGGGAAATAGATGTAACAGGAAAATACATAACTCCGGGTTTTATTGATGGCCATGTTCATATCGAAAGTGCTATGGTAAGTCCTGCACAATTTGCCTGTGCCGTAGTGCCTAGTGGCACGACAACGGTTATTGCTGATCCCCACGAAATTGCCAATGTGGCAGGAGTGGAAGGCCTTCGCTATATGTTGAGTGCCACTGAACAGCTGGCCTTAAACGTGTATATCATGTTGCCTTCTTGTGTACCGGCTACTCAGTTGGAGAATGCCGGCGCTACATTGACGGCAAAGGAGTTAGCCGAGTTTATTCACCATCCCCGGGTACTGGGTTTAGGAGAAATGATGAATTATCCCGGAGTAATCCATAACTCTGAAGACGTATTCGAAAAAATTCGTCTGGCCCAGGGTAAGCTGGTTGACGGCCATGCCCCCGGCTTAGCAGGAAAAGAGTTAACTGGTTATATTGCCGCCGGGATTTGTTCTGATCATGAATGTGTTACTGCGGAAGAAGCAACAGAACGGCTGGCGCAAGGTATGCATGTCATGCTCAGGGAAGGTTCGGCGGCCCATAATTTGCTTAAGCTGTTGCCAGCGGTAAATCAGTACACGGTAGGACGCTGTCTGTTTGCTACCGATGACCGTCATCCGGATGATTTAATTGAACAGGGTCACATTAATCATATGGTTAAGCTGGCTGTAGCTGCAGGTACAGATTTGGCTTGGGTACTGCAAATGGCTACCATAAATGCGGCTAGTTACTTTCGACTTAGTGATTTGGGCGCGGTTGCTCCCGGATACCGGGCTGACTTGCTGGTGTTTGACAATCTGGAAGACTGGCGCCCGTCTATGGTTTTTAAAGATGGACAGTTGACAGCGGAAAACGGAAAACCACTTGTTATGAACTCTTTCGTGGACGATAAATGGGTTCGCAATACTTTGCATCTAGGAGAACTCAGTCGGGATAAGCTGCGGCTTCCTTCCCGGTCTGCCCACGCCAGAGTGATTGGTTTAGTGCCACACCAGTTGGTAACCACTGCTTTAGAACTACCGATGCCAATAGTTCAGGGAGAATTTGTTCCCGATATCACCCGTGATATACTGAAACTGGTGGTGTGGGAGCGCCATAAAGGCACTGGTAAAGTAGGTGTGGGACTGCTACAGGGGTTAGGCCTTAAGCAGGGAGCCATAGCATCGACCATTGCCCATGACTCTCATAATCTGGTGGTGGTGGGAGCAACAGATGAAGATATTATGCTGGCCATAAAGGAAATTGAACATATTCAGGGCGGACTGGTAATTGCCGGTCAGGGGGATATTCTTGGCAACCTGCCTTTGCCATTGGCCGGGCTGATGACTGATCGGGGTATTGGCGAGGTACAGGGAAAACTGGCAGAGCTGCACAAAATTGCCCGTAATCTAGGGGTAAAGGAGGAATACGATCCCTTTATGACCTTATCTTTTTTAAGTCTGCCGGTCATACCAGCCTTAAAGCTAACAGATGAAGGTCTGGTAGACGTTACGACTTTTCAACTGGTGTCTGTATCTGTATAGTAAGCAGCATATCATGTTCGGTGAACACAGCTGATAGCTACCAGGTGAGGGGGCAGTTTATGGGAATTGTTTTGCGTGATGGAAAGATTGTCACAGATACTGTTTGTTATCAAGCCGATATTCGTATCCAAGGGGAGATTATTGCTGCTGTTGGCAGTCAAGTGGCGCAGGCGGGCGATACGGTGCTATCGGCAGAAGGGTGTTATATATTTCCTGGAGGTATTGATGCTCATACCCATTTTGATTTGCCGGTAGGTGCCATGTCCACTGCTGATGATTTTGCCAGTGGTACCAAGGCTGCCATCCTCGGCGGCACTACTACTATTATCGATTATGCCACCCAGTTTAAAGGAGAAACCTTGAAACAAGGTCTGGAAAACTGGCATCAGCGGGCAGGCGGCAAATGTTATGCAGATTATGGCTTTCATATGGCTATTACCGATTGGAATGACAACGTTTCCCGGGAAATACCCTGGCTTAGCCGGGAGGCTGGTGTATCTTCAGTAAAGCTGTACATGGCTTATAAAAATGTAATGCAGGTAGATGACAGTGCCCTATTTCAAGTGCTAGAACGTAGCCGGGAATGTAGTATTCTAACCTGTGTTCACTGTGAAAACGGTGATATTGTTGATAATCTGATCAGAAAGTTTCGCCAGCAAGGGAAAACAACTCCTGCCTATCATCCCTTATCCCGCCCACCGCGGGTGGAACAGGAAGCGGTAAACCGGCTGATGGTGCTCTCTGAGACGGCCGATGCGCCCGTTTTGGTAGTCCATTTAAGTTGCCGGGAGGCCTTGGAGACAGTAGCTAAGGCCAAGGACCGGGGCGTCCAGGTGTTTGCTGAAACCTGTCCTCAATACTTAGTGCTTGATGATAGTATGTATCAGGACACTAGTTTTTCCTGTGCCAAATATGTCATCTCGCCTCCGCTGCGAGGAAAGGAAAACCAGGAGTACTTGTGGAATGGGCTGAAAGCCGGTATATTGGATACTGTTGCTACCGACCATTGCTCTTTTAACTTCCATGGTCAGAAAGAAGTGGGCAGAGGGGATTTTAGCAAAATACCCAATGGTGCACCTGGCGTGGAGCATCGGTTGGGGCTCTTATATACCTATGGCGTCAAGGCCGGGAAAATTAGCCTTACCCAGTTTGTTGACAAAGTAGCAACCCAGCCGGCGAAACTATTTGGGATTTTCCCCAAAAAAGGCACGATAGCTCCAGGCAGTGATGCGGATTTGGTGATTTGGGACGAGCAACGGCAGAGTACCATTGGTGCTGCCACTCATGCTCATAAGGTGGATTATAGTCCCTATGAAGGAATGAAGCAGCAGGGGCAGGCTATTCATGTTTTTCTCAGAGGCCAACATGTGGTAAAAAACGGGAAAGTATGTACGGATAATCCAAAAGGGCAGTATCTTTTCCGCAAGCCTTTCCAGAATCCAAAAGAAAAAACAAAATAGTTTAGCGGGCATTTACAAAGGTAAGAAAATATGCTTTAATATAGTTAGTTTGAACTAACTAATAAAATAAATAGAATGGGCGAAGGGGAGTGCTATTTGAACAGGCGGGAATTCATAAGAACTATTTGTGCCGGGGGAATTGCACTTGGGGTTGGATCAGTTTCATACTCCTGGCTGCAGATGGAGGATGAAGCTACAATGAGGATTGGCTACCCCTTAGAAAAGATATCGGGGTTAAGCGAAGATGAATTTAATATAATATATTTGGCATCCCTTGCTCCTAGTGGTCACAATACGCAGCCCTGGATGATAACAATTAAAGGTCCGAAACGATGGGTGGTAGGATCAGATAGGAAACGATGGCTTCCAGCTGTTGATCCTGATAATAGAGAAATGATGTTATCCATTGGAGCTTTTATAGAAAATCTGTCAGTGGCGGCGGGAATACTAGGATATGAGGCGGAAATTGACATTTTAGGAAAAGATAACTTTAGCGCTGAGATAGCAGAAGTAAGATTAATTAAAGGGAAACAGATAAGTATTTCTGAGAAAGTGATTAAAGAACGGAGGACGGTAAGAAAACATTTGCTGAAAACTCCGATAAGGGAGGAAGATATAAATCATCTCGTAGGAAATAATAAAAACGCAGTATTTTATTATCCGCTGAATTCTAACGAAGGGTCATATGTTAGGCAAGCAAACTTGCTGGCAAATAAAGCTCAAGTATACAGGGAAGATACTCAGACTGAGTTAGCTCAATGGATCCGATGGAGTAAGCGGGAGGCAAGCGAATATTGTAATGGCCTTACTCCTGAAAGTATGGAAATGGAAGGGATTGTTCGTTGGTATGCACAACACTTCTTTAGTAAAGATGATGTATTGGGTAAGACGTTTAAAAATGAGACGATAAAGTTAGTTGAGGAACAGGTGCAAAATTGTGCCGGATGGCTTGTTGTGAAAAGCGATAGTTCTACTGTAACTGACTTGATAAATGCGGGGAGAGTACTACAGTCAGCTTGGCTGCGTGCGCACGAGAAGTTGATTGCTTTTCATCCCATGACCCAGATATTAGAGGAAGAACCTTGGCGGATGGAAATGACTAAAGAACTTGGTCATAGTGGAAATATACAGTTTGTAATAAGGATAGGCTATATTAAAAAATATATGCAACCAGTCAGTTTACGTATGCCTGTGTCTAAAATAATTGTTATGTAAATACAGAGTGCTATAAGGATTGAAGGAGATATGATGGAAACGGAAGCTCTTATTGTAAAATACATTGATATTCTATCAAAATCTATGCGGCAGTCGATGCGGAATTATAAGGAAGAATCAGACCGCGGAGAGTTATTAAATCTAACGATAACACAACTGCATTATCTTCATGCAATTAATGAAATGGATGCGCCTACATTCAAACAGTTGGTAGAAAAGTTTAATGTCCAAAAATCAACTGTCACGGACATCGTTAATAGATTGATCAAGCGTAATATGGTTTACAAGCAGCAGTCAGAAGAAGATTTACGAGTTTTCCATGTATACTTAGCGGAAAAAGGGAAAGAGCTTTTAGAGATGGAGAGCAGGGGTTATTTTCATTTTGCGCACAAGATGACAAAGTGTCTTGCTGATGAGGAGAAAAAACAATTCACAGATGTCTTGAAAAAAATCGTTACTGAGTTTAATAAATAAAAATTTAAACTTAAAGTTAGTTAGGTGAAACTAATAATTAACATGACTAATTATTTGGAGGCGGGTTTAGCATGAATCTAAAATCGTATAGTGTAGTGGCTATTCTAATCATTATGATGGTAACGGCTAGCGTTTCATCTGCGTCAGCTACTGAAACAGCTACAGCAAATATGCCGCAAGAACTATTAATTGCCAAAGGAACAATCATTAAAATTCAAGCAGTGGATAGCATAAGTTCGCAAAAAAACAAGCACAATGAGAAAGTACATTTTAAAGTTAAAGAGGACATAATGGTTGGAGACGATACAATAGTTCCAGCTAATACTGATGTTGAGGGCATCATCACAAAAGTAAAGAAGGCCAGATCCTGGGACAGAGATGGGCAGATTGAAGTTGTCTTTTCTGAAGTTAAAACGAAGGATGGTTATTCGTTACCTGTGGACGGGAGAATTTATCTGCGTGGTGATAAACCAAATATTTTAGTAAGATATTCCTTGGGTGGTGTATTTATAAAAGGAAAAGAAGCCGTGATTAAGGCTGGAGTAGAAGTAAATCTACAAATTAAAGCAGATACTATATTTCAACGCCCCTTGTCCGGTATTAAGGAAAAGGTTTAGAACGGAAGTCACTGTCGTCGCCCCGCTCCGGGTGGTACGAGCAGAAAGAACTCGAAACCTTTGTGAAGAACGGCTTGTTTTTCCCTGTGGGACATTGATGGCACATTCTCTGTATTGACCTTGCAGAGTTATCGTGTCCTTGACACGATGATTTTTTAGTTAAACTTTTTGTCAAAAAACTCAATAATGCCTCTAAGGAGAAGAATAATATCCAAAGATCCACTGTCTTCGGACTCTATCAACAGATTAATATACTTAACTCATATGTTGACAGTATGTTTTGTTTCAATTATACTATCAACATAATACTAATGATGGTTAATATTATATTTGATGGCAAAGACGCCTGTTCTCTATTAAGAGACAGGTGTTTTTTTATTTGGTTGAGAGAGGAGGGAAAAACTTGATTACAATGGAAGGGGTACAGAAACACTTTGGCACAAATCATGTTCTTAGGGACATTGATTTGAAGGTGGCTGCAGGTGAAAAGGTTGTAGTGATTGGGCCAAGCGGCTCTGGTAAGAGTACACTAATTCGTTCCATGAACCTCCTTGAAACACCGTCAAGCGGCAAAATTTTTGTCGATGGAGTAGAATTGACAGCGCCTAAAGCTAATGTAGCCAAAGTGCGAGAATCAGTTGCGATGGTTTTTCAGCAATTTAATCTTTATCCCCATAAGACAGTCTTGGAAAATCTAACATTGGCACCAATATTAATAAAAAAAGTAGCTAAGGCTGAGGCTGAAGAAACAGGAATGGCCTATTTAGACCGGGTTGGTCTTAAGGAAAAAGCGAATGCCTATCCAGCTCAATTGTCAGGTGGACAGCAGCAACGGGTAGCAATCGCTCGTGCTCTTACGATGAAACCTCGGGTCATGCTTTTTGACGAACCTACCTCGGCGCTTGATCCTGAGATGATACAAGAAGTACTGGACGTTATGGTGGATTTAGCAAAAGAGGGCATTACCATGGTCGTGGTTACTCATGAAATGGGATTTGCCCGCCAGGTTGCTGATCGTGTAATTTTTATGGATGCGGGCCGAATTGTGGAAGAAGGTACACCAGAACACTTTTTTGTTAATCCAGAGAATGATAGGACCAAGTTGTTTTTGAGCAAGATTCTTCGTTCCCACTGATAAGTAAACTATTATAAAAAGAGGAATGGTGAGTATGAAACGTTTTAGTGCTTTTTTATTATGTATAGTAATGATATTTGGGCTTCTGGTAGTCGGCTGTGGCACAAATAAGCCGGCACAAAGTGCGCAGGGTGATGGTGCAGCTGATATTAAAGCGATTAAAGACCGCGGCGCACTAAAAGTTGGCGTTAAGGTTGATGTACCAAAGTTCGGTTTTAAAGATCCGCAAACGAATAAGATTGACGGCTTAGAAATTGATATTGCCCGGGCTGTTGCTAAAAAAATTCTTGGTGACCCTACTAAGGTTGATGTCCAAGGCGTAACTGCTAAGACACGAGGCCCTTTACTTGATAATGGTGAAATTGATTTGGTAATTGCCACATTTACCATTACTGATGAACGCAAACAAAGTTATAATTTTTCCGAGCCATACTTTAAGGATGGCGTTGCCATGATGGTTAAGAAAAGTTCGGGTATTCAGTCTGTTAAAGATATGAATGGGAAGAAAATCGGTGTGGCACAAAGCGCGACTAGTCGTAAAGCACTGCAGGAAGAAGCCGATAAGGCTGGCGCTAAGGTTCAGTTCCTTGAGTTTGGTACCTATCCTGAAATTAAGACTGCTCTAGACTCAGGCCGTGTTGATGTATTCTCAGTTGATGGATCAATCTTAGCCGGTTATCTTGATGACAGCACTACCATCTTAAACGATCGCTTTGCGCCCCAGGAGTATGGTGTGGCTTCTAAAAAATCTAACACTGCATTGGCTAAAGCCGTAGATGAAGTGATTGCTGAAATGAAACAAAATGGTGAATTAGATAAATTAATTCAAAAGTGGGGTATTAAATAGTGAACGGACCTTTTGCGGACTATAAGTGGGTCGCATTAGCTCACGATTGGGCCGTATTTGGAGAAGGTTTTGCTAATACGGTGCTGGTATCGTTTTTTGCGCTCGTGTTGGCCTTGGCGTTAGGTGTTCTGTTTGGTGTATTAGGCAGTTCTAAGCTTAAGTCTTTTCAAGTGATTACGCGGGTGTATGTAGAAAGCATTCAAAATACCCCGTTGGTAATTCAGGTGTTTTTTCTTTATCATGGGTTGCCTCACCTTGGTGTGATGCTGCCTGTCTTCGCGGTAGGTGTATTAGGGGTAGGCATTTATCATGGAGCATATATCTCCGAGGTTGTACGTGCTGGCATCCAAGCTGTTCCGAGAGGGCAGCTTGAGGCCGCATATTCACAAGGCTTTTCCTTCTGGAGTGCTATGCGCCATATTATTCTTCCACAGGCGAAACGGATGGCTCTTCCTCCGCTGACAAATCAAGCAGTAAGTCTGATAAAAAATACTTCTGTATTGGCGATGGTGGCAGGGGGAGAACTTATGTATCATGCTGATTCCTGGTCGTCTACTAACCTGTACTACGGCCCAGCCTATGTTGCGACAGGGGTACTGTATATTATTCTTTGCCTGCCACTGGCAGCTTATGCTAGAAAACTGGAGCAAAAGGCGGAGGTGAATGCATGATTAGTGATCTTTTTAAACCTGAAATTCTCTTATTTTTAGCTGATGGATTGCTAATTACGCTTGAAATTGCTATCTCATCCATTGTGCTTAGTCTAGCGCTGGGTATTGTTTTGGGTGTAGCTCGGTTTTCAGGTCAGCGTTTTTTTTCACCAATTGCAGCCGTATATGTGGAAATAGTGCGAAATACCCCAACCTTATTGTTCATTCTCGGATTTAGGTTTATGACCAATTTACCGCCAGTGCAGGCAGGGATCGCTGCTATGACGGTATTTACATCGGCTATTGTTGCGGAAATAGTTCGTGGTGGATTGAACTCTATCCCACGTGGACAATGGGAGGCGGGCAAATCTCAAGGTTTGAATTATGTCCAGGTTCTTCGGTATATTGTGCTGCCCCAGGCGCTGAAAAATATGATTCCACCCCTTGTTTCGCAGGGGACTACGGTTATAAAAGATACATCTTTTGTTTGGGCTGTCGGTATTGAAGAACTAACCGGTAAAGGTATGATTATTATGGGTAAATATGGTACGACGGCTCAAGTGTTTACTCTCTTTGGGATGATTGCCGTCACTTATTTCATATTAAATTATGCACTATCAACCTATGCTCGGTTATTACAACGTCGAATGGCGTTGAGCAGTTCTTAAGCAGAATAACTAGGATAACTTTATCTTATGAAGGCTAGGTCCGTATGTAGCAGCATCGTTTAACCGTTTTGGCGGTAAAACGATGTTGCTTTCTTTGTATATGGTAAGTGAAAAGTCTATTGAAATTAGGAAAAATGAGTGCAGAGAAAGTATGGTATTAGGAAGCAGCCTTTAGGTGCTATCTTAAGAATGCTCACTGTATTTTTAAAGTTGGCGCCGTTATCTATTAGTCAGTTGCTATTAGCAGCAGGAATTGCTTGCGTTGCTGTATTGTGGTATGAAATTGTAAAATTTGTCAAAGTAAGTATAGGATAAATAAGAAAATAGTACCGTGTCCTGACGTTGTCGAATTTTGTTGGCCATTCAGCTTTAAGTATTTTGTTACTATTCTCGATATATATAATAGGGTGGCAACATAATACTTATTGTAAGAGGTGGTTTTATGCAGAGCATATCATTAGATGAAATACAGCCAGGTATGTATTTATCAAAGCCGCTCATGGCAGCCGATGGTACCGTTTTATTGCATGAGGGCATAGAAATAAAGGAAAGATATATTCAGTATCTTCGCGATAAGGGGATTATATCTTTGTTTGTTGGAGATCCCCAAATCCCAGAGATTGCTAAGGGAATAGAAGAGGACCGCGATGACCCCAAACAGCGGCAGCAGGCAATGATAGCTGCACGTGAGGTTATTAACCACTTTCGTCTCGGCAAAGGGGTAAAGCTTGATCGAATAAAAAACATTGTCAGCGACTTGGTCAACCAGCTTGACCAAAAGCCGGAAAATATGATTCATCTTTTGGATATACGCCGTAAGGAAGAATATATGTTTTCACATGCGGTAAATACGTGCATTTTGTCGGTCATGACCGGTCTTGCCAAAGGATATGATAATAAGCAGCTGTATGAATTGGGCTTGGCGGCTATGTTTCACGATGTTGGCAAGATTAAATTTTCCAGAAACTTAGCGCTGCAATATCCTAATTATTTAACCAATGAAGGTATGGAGGAATACAAGCAGCATACTTTTTACTCATTAGAGATTTTGCGGCAAAATAAGAACTTATCTATTGATATTATCAATGCTTGTTTTCAACATCATGAACGCTGGAATGGCAGCGGTTATCCTATGGGGCTTAAGGGAGATGCCATTTCCGAGTATGCGCAAATTATCAGTATTGCCGATGTGTATGACCGGTTGATTGCGGGAATGCCGCATCGCCGTCCTACTCCTGTGTATTATGCGGCTGCTATTTTGAACAAGGCGGCAGGAGAATATTTTAATCCTGAGCTTGTCGATAAATTTAACCAGAATGTGGCCATCTATCCCATGGGCAAAACGGTACGGCTTAATAACCGGCAAAGTGCCTTGATTCTAGGAGTTGGCATAAAGAGTAAAAATACTCCTGTGGTTCGCATTATCTCCAGCGAGGATGGTACCGAAGTCAACAAGCTTATTGAACTTGATTTGGAGAAAAACCCGGAACTCTTCATCGTGGATTTTGACGAGATAAATGCCGGTCACACCCAGGGCTATACTGAATATATTCCTACTAATTATATTAAAGGGAAAAATGTATGATAGGGACAATGTTTTGAAAATTGTAAATGATAAAACCGCGATCTTCCTGATATGGTAGGAAAATCGTGGTTTTTTCTTATGCCTTATTATCTGACTTAAAAATACAAATTGTTGCAGGATATTTCATAGTTTAGCAGAATTTAAAAGAGTTGTTTATTTTTTCTTTATCCAGAGGGAAAGCATAACTTTCCCTGGATAGAACGACTAAGGCTTCTGCCGGCGACGCGCCCGGATGGCGCTAGTGCCGATTGCGCCATGGATGGCACAGCAAATCGGCCGTCCTAAAGGACTTGGCACAAGCCAATTCTTATCTTATATTATCCGTAGGGGGACACTATGAAACAAGTACTGATGCTGATTTTGGTTGTGATGGTGATCGGAAACTGGGGAGGTGGGGCTACATTTGCCGCCTTAGGGCCTAGTGGTTTAGATGTTGATAATCTTCCAGAGTTGGAAGTGAAAAGTAGCTCAGCAGGTGGTAAACTTCTATTCTCAGATAGTCCGGAGATGGTTGAACATGATGGTATTTTGTATCAAGACATGGTAGCAGGAAAGGTGCGTTTATTCTTCTACCATGTTAACGCCTCAAGTGATGTTAAAAAGATGGCAGTACTATTAGAAAATAAGGGGAAAAAAACTGTGTATGTTACTGTCAGTCAAGCTAGCCTTGGTGGACCGGGATACAACTGGATGGCGGTAGGAAAGGAAGCACAGACACAATATTTTTCGGAAAACAAGAGCGCTTCTTACCAGATAAATATTCCTCCAGGGGGCGTGAAGCAATTAGCAGCAGGTATAGAATCCATGATGATGCCTAATATGCTGATTAATGGTATTTATGATTTTTCAGTCGATGGCCCGATCAATGTGAAAGTCGTGATGCTACCCGTCAATGAAGATAGTGTGAATTTTTCCAAAACCTTGAAGGTACTACCGGCAGATCAATGCCATTTACGGGGTACATTTGAGGGGGCCAACCGGGAAATTTCTCCGCTTGATGATTATGATCCAGTTCATGATGGGGCAATAGGCATAACCTTAGCAGACAATCGCGTAGATGCTTACTTGCAGGGTTTTGATGCTACTGATGGCAGCGAGGTTGTCAATTATGGAAACTATGGCGTCGTCTATCAAGTGCTGCTTCCTTCTAAAAAAGGCAGTAGAATTGCATGTTATCTTGTGCCGATAGGTGGGCACTATGCTGGTGCTATAAAGATAAACCATCCTGCGGTATATTGGAGTCCACTGGCAATACCACGTGATAGGTTGTATTTCGGGAGTAATAAACAGCAGGATTTTGCGTTCTTAGGTACTTTTGAAAGCGGTGATCCACTGTCGTTTACCTTCAGTCCGCCAGGTGGATCGAACTTACCAGTAAAGATTATCGTTGCTCCACAGTAAGTTATTTAATTTCCGCACCCTTAATGGTGCTGCCAATATTGTAGTAACGGCGTAGCCATAGTCCTTGATGTAAAGCAGCATCTACAAGGAAATAATCTCCAACTTTATTTTTGGAAATGGAGGATATTTCTTTTGGCTGATAGAAAAAGATAAAATTAGAATAGAATCCTTAAATTCCTCGGCTTACCAGAAAAGGAGCGATTAGATGAGTAGAGTAAAATTTTTGTCAAAAATAATAATGGTTTGTCTAATGACAATGTTATTTTCTGTTTGCAGTATCGGTAATGCCATAGCGGCAATAAATGACGATCACAAGGAACTTGTGGTTAAGGCCTATGAGAAATTGTTTGCACTTAAAAGTTACCATATGACATTAGAAACTACCGGTTCTATGTCTTTCTTAGGTCAAACCATGAACATGGTTATGAACGGCGAATGTGATGCGCAAGTAAAACCGATGGTGGCCAAAAATGTTATGACCATTACCGTAGGCGATGCCTCTGCTAAAAATGAGCAAAAGATTGTGCAATATATTGAAGAAACTAAAGGGCAATTTGCGATATACTCCAATATGAATGGTCATTGGGAGAAACAGTCTATACCCCAGTATAACCCGCTTGATGAATATGCTAACTATTCTAAAGCCATTACCAGTGTGATTCCAGTTGAGGAGACTGCTGAGGTAGCGGTCTTTGCGGTTACTATGGATGGAAGTTATTTAAAGGAAAATTTGGAACGGGCTATGAATTCTACCAATATGAAAAAAGTAAGCTTCTCAGACGAACTTTTTAAGAATTTAGGTGATTTTACATACCAGGTAACGATTAACAAAGAAACGGCTACTATTGTCAAAAGTGATATAGATATGTCGGGAATTTTAGCTGCGATTGGTAATAATATTGCTAATGATAAGGTGGTTCCTGCCGAACAGAAGTCGATCATTCAGGGCGTATTTAGCAATACTAGACTGGCTACAACTGTAGTTTTTTCTAAATTTAATAATGTAGATAAGATTGTTATTCCCAATGAAGTTAAAGTGAATAGTCTGCCCACCAAGCTTATCTAGATATGCTAATTTGGTTAGTGCTGTATGGTAGTTGGAACCTAGCCGCATTTTTAATGGTTTGGCTGGATAAGCATTTTGCCCGTAAAGGAGCTAGAAGAGTTCGCGAAAGGACATTCTTCTGGATAGCATTATTGTTTGGTGCGGCCGGTATACTCCTAGGGATGTATGTTTATCGTCATAAGACTTTACATAAAAGTTTTGTCATCGGTATACCGATGATGCTATTGCTCAATTTATTTAGCATGTATATTTTGTGGAAATAAGGTTGGTTTTTGGTATACGCCTGGGGGAGTGAAGCACGGAAAAATAGTAAACAATGGCGGGTTTACTATTTTTCAACCGGGAGAAGTATATTGCATGATGAGCGATGGCGCCTCTGACTTGCTCGAAATATTTGGAGTAAGTAGGCAGAAAAATTTGGGCGAGAAACGCCCCAGGCGTAAAGGACGTAGACAATGAGTTTGAGCAATTGGCTTGTCAGAGCGAGGCCGGGGAATTATGATGATGAAAATGTTTTGTGATCAAATATTCTATAATGCGCAAGGCAACGAAGTATTCAATCAAACGCTTCTTCAAAGAAAACACGGCTTGCGCCAAGTTTTTGGCGCAAGCCGATGTGATGTTGCTTTTATCCTGTTTTAAGAAAGTTAAACTTTCTATTAGGGTAAAAATAAGGAAACCCCCTTGCAGGAGCAAGGGGGTTTGTATCCTAGTAACGTCTGTTGTTTTGTTGGCTAAAGCAGTCTCTGCAATATACAGGACGATCGCTGCTTGGACGGAACGGTACTTGGGTTTGGCAACCACAAGCTGCGCAGGTTACGTCATGCATTTCGCGTTGTTGGAAGTTGGAACTGCGGCCACCACCAAAACCACCACGGTTTTGTTGTTTGCGAGCTGCACGGCAATCCGGGCAACGGCCAGGTTCATTGGTGAACCCTTTCTCTGCAAAGAAATCTTGTTCTGATGCTGAGAATACGAACTCAGCGCCGCAATCGCGGCATGTTAATGTTTTGTCTTCGGCCATGTTATATGACCTCCTCATAAAGATTACCCTGGCTTAACTTTAGAAGATTTACTCATTGGGCTTCTCTAAATGAGAAGGACTAATGGAAATATTCCTTGTGCCTATAGGGACATTTTTTATTATACTATCACACTAGGGAAAAGTAAAGTCTTTTTTATATTTTAATTATTATCGGTTCATTGTAAAATGAAATGCAACACTCCCAATGAATAAAAAAGAACAACCAATGTGAGAACTCATGTATGATAAAAGCGACCAAACCCAATCATACGGAGGTGTTCACATTGGCTGTTATCACCA